>NZ_AP028070.1:2516345-3145431 GCF_030297175.1 Marinobacter sp. LA51
TGGTGCCCGCCTTCGACAGGGATTTACGCCTCGGCTTAAGCCTGGTCGACCTGACCATTGACCTCGATGAGACCCAATCGATGGCTGAGGCACAGGCAGCGCTGGTAAGCGCCCCACCGGGCGATATCATTGCCAACTCATTGAACTATGTGACGGATGCGAAATTCGAAGGCCTGCTCGCGATCTTTTCGGCTCAATACAGCCTTGAGAACTGGATCCTGACCGCCGAGTACCTGAATCTGGGTAGCGATTTTCGCGCTGATATCGTTGGTCGCCGAACTACCGGCAGCACCACCACCGAGGGCTATTACCTTCAGCTCGAATGGCTGGCAACCGCTCAAACCTCCTGGTTCACTCGCTACGAAGAGCTCTACCTGGATAAGGATGATCGCTCGGGCAAGATTACAGCCAGACCCAACAACCGCTATCGCGGATTCGGCAAGGGCTGGACAGTGGGCGGCCAATGGCGGTTTGCAAAAGACTGGTCCGTGATGGGCCAGGCCAGCTTCAATGAAGGGACAGCCTGGCTGCCTAACTACGACGGCAGGGAGGACGAGGATCTCGACAAGTACTGGAACTACTATGTCCTGTCGCTGAACTACCAATTCTGATCCGTCGGTTACTGAACTATGTACCTGAGCCTGAAATGGAAAGCGGTTGCCTTCCTTAGCCTCGTGCTTATCACCCTGACCGGAGTCTGGGTCAGTCAGCATATCTACAAGGCAATCAATACTTACGATAACCGCATCGCTGACCTTCAGCTCCGCCAGCAATCCGTGCTCGATCAATTACTGGACGACAACTTCCTGCGGCTGTCACAACTGTCGCAGTTGATTGCTGAAATGCCGAAAATCCAGAGCGCCAATAAACCCGGCGCCGACGAGACACTGCAGGGCTATCTCCAGAAAGAGTGGATAAAGCTCAACATCAACACCGGCATCGACTATATCGGCCTTTATGCCATTAACGGCACTGAGAAAGGTTCTGCCTTCAGCCCACTGCTGTTCCAGAATAAACAAGCATTAGGTGACGCCATCGCTAACGCCATGCACGTCGATGGCGCCCAGATTCCTCGCTCATTCCTGTTCTGTGATTTTGGTTGCTCACAGTTTGTCATCGAACCCTTCGTGCTGGAGGATGGCTCTGAGGCCCTGGTGGTCACCGGCCAGAACATCTCCGACATTATTCAACGCTACCAACAAGTCTCTAACAACGATCTGGCGATTCTGTTGCCGGCCCTGCCCGACGTTGAGTTCGCCCTGAAAACCGAGCGATCACTGACTGAATGGGACCGAAGGCTGTGGGCTGCCAGCCGTTTTCAGGAAACCCTCGGCCAGCTTCGGCACATCCAGCAATCCACCAGCTATGACAGTCTGGGCAACACCGACCCATCCGAGTTCAAGGGTCAGCGTCTTCTGTTAAACCCACTCAAGCTATTTGGCTACGAGACCTACGGCGAAACACCGGAATTGATTGCCATCAGCGATGAGACTCAGCAACACCACAACCTTGTCAACTCAGTCAAAATCAGCATTCTGATTGGTGCCCTGGCACTGGTGGTGTCGGAACTGGTTCTGATCACGATCATGCTCAACCCACTTCGCCGGCTGTTTTCTGTGGTCGAGGCTCTGAACCTGCTACCCAGGCACGAATATAAGGAAGCCAAGCAAAAGCTCAACAGACAGCCAGGAGTATTGCAGGACGAACTCTCGTTGCTGGAGAAAAGCACTCGGTTTGTAACCCAGGAACTCGAAGCCCTGCACATTGAAGTTGAGGACAAGAACCACTCCTTGCAGGAGCAGATTGCGGTGATCACCCGATCACGGGCCTTCCTGGAACGACTCATCGACAGCTCGCACCTGTTCATCGTTACCCAGAATTTTGATGGCACGATCCTTACCTGCAACACCCGCTTCGAAAATGAGTTCAAACGGCCGACGGCGAATTTCACCGACCTGTTCATGTCTGACGAAAGCCGAAAGCTGTTCCAGGATCGAGTTGATCTACTGAAAGGCGGTCACTGCGAGGTCATCCAGCTGGATGCGGAATTTGCCAACGACCAGGGACTGCCAATTTATCTGGACTGGACCTGCTCCATTGTCGACGACGAGAAGGGCCGTAACATAATTCTGGCCATCGGCATCGACCTTACCCAGCGCAAGCGCGATGAAGAAGCCCTCGAATGGCTCGCCAATAATGATCCACTGACCGGCATCGGCAATCGTCGCGGATTCCAGCATGACCTGCAGAAGGTCCTGGATACACAGCGCAACGGTGCAGTGGTCTTCATCGACGTCAATCGATTCAAACAGATCAATGACCTTTACGGTCACACCGTCGGCGACAACGTCCTGATCCAGATTGCCGAGTCTCTGCGCGCCAGCGTCCGCTCCACCGACTCCATCAGTCGCCTGGCGGGCGATGAATTTACCGTGGTGCTGCCTAACATCACTGCAGAACAACTTGAGAAGCTGCTGCACAAACTTTCGTCAAAGCTTAACGGACAGCTTTTCCTGAATAATGATGGGCGCTGGGTAGAATACAGTGTCAGCGTGGGCGCGGCCCTGATTCCCCAACATGGCACTGTCGAGCAGGAGCTTATTGTCCATGCGGACATGGCCATGTATCAGGCGAAAAAGAAAGGCGGCGAGCAGTGGCAGATTTTCGATCCGGCCACGAATGACCTTGCCGATATCCGCCGGGACCACGATCTGATATCACTGCTGAAACAGGCACTGAAGCGCACGGACCTGTTTGAACTGAACTATCAGCCGATCTACTCCATCAAGAGCGAAACGGTCAGCCATTACGAGGTGTTGCTAAGGCTGAAAGACCTGAACGGCAACCCGGTCTTCCCCAATGAGTTCATTCCAGCCGCAGAACGCATGGGCTTAATCGGGCTGGTGGATGAGTGGGTACTGGATCACTCCATCAGCAAGCTCGCCACCACCTGGCAGGCAGGGCACACTTTCAGCCTGTCGATTAACATCTCGGCGCCCACCCTGCAGTCGAACACCTTCCCGGAAATTCTGAACAACCTGATTCGTAAGTATCGGGTGGATCCCAGCCACATCATCATTGAGCTGACAGAAACCGCTTACATCGAGAACTTCCAGATGGTGCTGACCAACCTTGAGCGCATCAGCGAATCGGGCGTACTGGTTGCCCTGGACGACTTCGGGGTAGGTTTCTCATCGTTCAGCTATCTGAAAAAGCTGCCATTGAGCTACGTAAAGCTGGACGGCTCATACATTCTGGATCTGGAGAATAACCCGGACAATCAAGTGTTCGTGGAAAGCCTGAACAAGATGGTCAATGCCTTCGGCATGCGAACGATTGCAGAGTTTGTAGAAGATGAGATAACGCTGAAGAAACTAGAGGAACTGGGCGTTGAATATGCTCAAGGCTACTATATCGGTAAGCCTTCACCCAAACTTTTGGAAATGGTAGCGGGGGCAGGATTCGAACCTACGACCTTCGGGTTATGAGCCCGACGAGCTACCAGACTGCTCCACCCCGCATCAATACTACCTGTCTTTCGGGTCATCCCCGATCAACGTGGCGCGCATATTAAGGGGTGAAGCAGTGTCTGTCAAAGCCAATTTCGCTTTTCTCGAAATTTAGCGCTCCAGAATTGCGGTAACGCCCTGGCCACCGGCGGCACAGATCGAGATCAGGCCACGGCCACTGCCCTTCTGCTCCAGCAGTTTTGCCAGGGTCGCTACAATGCGACCGCCAGTGGCGGCAAACGGATGCCCGGCTGCCAGACTGCTGCCTTTCACGTTCAGCTTGCTGCGATCGATGCTGCCCAGTGGCTGGTCCAGCCCGAGACGGGTCTTGCAGAATTCCGGATCTTCCCAGGCCTTGAGCGTCGACAGCACTTGCGAGGCAAAGGCTTCGTGAATCTCGTAATAGTCGAAGTCCTGCAGACTCAGACCCGCCTTCTCAAGCATGCGCGGCACAGCATAAGCCGGCGCCATCAGCAGGCCTTCTTTTTTGTCGACAAAGTCCACCGCTGCCACTTCCGAGAACGTCAGCCACGCCTTCACCTCAAGATTGTTGGCTTTTGCCCACTCCTCACTCGCCAGTAGCACGCAGGAGGCACCGTCGGTCAGCGCGGTACTGTTGGCCGCGGTCATGGTGCCGTTCTCGCGATCAAAGCAGGGCTTGAGCGACGCCAGTTTGTCCAGTGAAGTATCGGCGCGCAGGATGTTGTCACGCTCCAGTCCCGCTAACGGCGTTATCAGGTCGCTAAAGAATCCGTCCTCGTAGGCTTTCCCCAGTTTCTGGTGGCTCTCCAGCGCCAACTGATCCTGGTCTTCCCGGGCAATGCTCCACTCATGGGCAGTGACCTGAGCATGATCGCCCATGGACATACCCGTGCGCGGCTCGCCATTCTCAGGTACCTGCGGTGCCAGATGTCCAGGCCGGAAACGACTGATAATCTTGAGGCGCTGCCCCAGAGTCTTGGCACGGTTCAGATCCAACAGGATTTCCCGCAGGCCCTCACTGACGCCAATGGGTGCGTCCGAGGTGGTATCAGTACCGCCAGCAATGCCGCACTCGATCTGGCCCAGGGCAATCTTGTTGGCCACCAGGATGGCCGCTTCAAGCCCGGTGCCACAGGCCTGTTGAATATCGTACGCCGGCGTTTCCGCGGCCAGCCCCGAGCTTAGTGCGGCTTCCCGGGTCAGGTTAAAATCCCGGGAGTGTTTGATCACCGCCCCGGCGACAACTTCACCCAAACGCTGACCTTGAAGACCATAACGATCCACAAGCCCGCGCAGCGCGGACGTCAGCAACTCCTGGTTACCGATCTTGCTGTACGCCGTGTTCGACTTGGCGAACGGAATCCGGTTGCCACCGAGGACCGCCACACGGCGCACACCACTGGGCTGTGCCGCTGGCGTTTCGGAGCGCGCCGGCGCCTTTGACTGGGTGGTTTTCGATGCCTGTGCCATGATGATGTCCTTTCAGAAAATGGTTAACTGGCAAGCAGTCTAACCTGACAGGCTAGCCGCTCATTGGCATGCCTGACAATAAGCCAGCGGCATTGAGTCAATACAAAAACTGACCGATTCTTTACCCTGTAGGTCGACCCGCAGTCTTTATGCATTCGAGATGCACTATAGCAACCACAAGGAAGATTCTATGCCTGACCTGTACCTGAAATTTGTGAACACCCCGGTTGGCAAAACCGCGGCGCAGTCGCTGGGTTTGCCCGCGCCCATCCCCCTGAACCGCTTGAGACGTCCGGACCAGCCCTTTATCGAGGGTGACGTCCTGGTGGGTGCAGGCAAGGGCGCCAAAGCCATTGCCACCCTGGCCGGCATTCTGAACGCAAGTGCCGCTACCGTGCACCATGCCAGCGGCATCGATTCCCTCGTAGACTCCGCCAAGGCGGGCAACAAAGCCAAGGCTCTGGAGCTTGGCGCGGACAACAAGCCGACTTTTTCCGGCTTGGTCTTTGATGCCACCGGCCTGAAGAATCCGGATGACCTCAGGGCACTTTACGACTTTTTCCATCCGACCATCAAAAAGCTCGGCCGTAATGCCCGGGTAGTGGTGGTTGGTCAGAATCCCTCGACCTGCCGCAAAGCACCGCAGGCAGCAGCACAACAGGCGCTGGAGGGATTTGTTCGCAGTGTTGGCAAGGAAATCGGCAAGAAAGGCGCCACCGCCAATCTGGTGTGGATGGCGCCGGGCGCCGAGAAACAGCTGGATTCCACCCTGCGCTTTTTCCTGTCGCCCCGTTCCGCCTATGTATCCGGCCAGGTTGTGCGTATTGGCAAGAGCGCCTCAGCACCGACCACCAGCCCGGTCGCTCCCCTCACCGGCAAGGTGGCCCTGGTTACCGGTGCATCCCGCGGCATTGGCGCGGCCATCGCTGAAACCCTGGCCCGGGACGGCGCCACGGTGATCGGCCTGGACATCCCACCGGCCATGGCCGAGCTGGAGAAAGTGACCGACGCTATTAACGGCAAGGCGCTGGCGTGCGACATTACCGACAAGGCAGCCCCCAAGCTGATCGCCGACTTTGTGCAGGAACACTTCGGCGGCATCGACCTGGTTATCCATAACGCCGGCATTACCCGGGACAAGACCCTCGGCAACATGCCCGAGCATTTCTGGGACATGACCATTGCAGTAAACCTGAGCGCCGAAGAACTGATTGATGAGGAATTGATGCACCGCGAACTGATGCGGGAGAACGGCCGAATCGTCTGCATTTCATCCATCAGCGGCATTGCCGGCAACTTTGGCCAGACCAATTACTCCACTGCCAAGAGTGGCGTTATCGGCTATGTCGAGGCCATGGCAAAGCAACTGAAAAATGGTGTAACCATTAACGCCATCGCGCCGGGCTTCATCGAAACCCAGATGACGGCAGCCATGCCGATAACGATTCGCGAAGCCGGGCGCCGAATGAACAGCCTGTCTCAAGGTGGCTTGCCCATTGATGTGGCCGAGGCCATCGCGTGGTATTGCAGTCCTGCGTCTAACGGGGTGAATGGCAATGTAGTGCGGGTATGTGGCCAATCGCTGATTGGCAAATAGGCAATAAAAAAGGCAGGCCCTGAGGCCTGCCTTTTTCGAAATCTGGTGGGTGGTACTGGGATCGAACCAGTGACCCTCGCCTTGTAAGGGCGATGCTCTCCCAGCTGAGCTAACCACCCGGGAAAAGAAAAAATGGCGGAGCGGACGGGACTCGAACCCGCGACCCCCGGCGTGACAGGCCGGTATTCTAACCAACTGAACTACCGCTCCGCATCGATTCGGACTTGAGCCCTGAATCTGCTACCGGATGGGGTGATCCGGTGCTGCGCGTCGAAAAATGGTGGGTGGTACTGGGATCGAACCAGTGACCCTCGCCTTGTAAGGGCGATGCTCTCCCAGCTGAGCTAACCACCCAACTTTCGACTCACTACCATACCCGCTAAGGGGCATTCACTTGCAACGCTGAGCGCTGTTTGTTGATTCAGAGTTTCTGTCTCAACCAAGTGAGACGCGCATTTTAAGCATTTCGCTGGCGGTGTCAAACGTTTTGCCCAAAAAACTGATAAAAACTTCCAAGCCATTCAAAACCGGACATTTTTCGATCAATTTCTAGGACTTGCCTGCCTTGGTCCGTCGCTTCCTGGCTGGCGCACGCCCCTGCCCTGCCTGCTGAGCTTTCTCCTCCAACGCCAGTTCACTGACCCTGGAGCGCCGACCCTCCGGTACCGAGCGATTCGCCAGCGAGCAGTTAAGCTCATCCAGACGCCGCTGAACCTCTTTCCAGCTGCTGACCAACGGCGGCACTATGTCTTCGGTCAGCTTATCGAATCTACCCTTTAACGAATCCTTGAATGACATGGCGATGACGTTCCGGTTCTGACGTGACAGTGGTTACAACCGCCCTCAGTGTAGTAACGGGATGCCAATCCGACAATTGCGCAATCGGCTATTTACCAATCAACTAAAAGATCCACCAGCCACCGCCAGACTCCGCCTCGGCTTTACGTTCACGCTCCAGCTCCAGCTGCGCGTAGTCCTCTTCAAGCTTCTTGATTTTGCGGTCGGCCTCAAGCGGCACGGTAGGGCCGCCACCGAATGGCCAGAACCAGGACGTGGATTGATATTGCCCCTCCTCTTTCAGTCGCTCGATTTCCAGTTCGCGCTCCTCCTCAAGCAGCACCATGCGGCGCTCGTAGTCCATATCTTCGTTGATCTCGACGATGGAGGTGGCGGCATGATTGGGCGCGAGAAGATCGCTGTTGAGGAAGCGTGTACTGACTATCTGATCCGCCTGCATGGCGTAGGAGCGAGTGACCAGCTGAAGATCACCCTGAGCCAGCGGGTGCTCCGGATCAAGATCCGGATGAGGTTGCTCGGGCTCGGTCAGCTCGTTATACCGCAGGTAATAGATGCGCCCCGGCTCGGTGGTCAGCGTGGCATCGGCGATCAGACTCAAACTGAAGGAGTTCATCCCCTCCAGCCCCAGCAGCGGTCGCCGCATGGCAATGTGGCGCTCACCCGGGCTCACCTCCAACCAGGTGTAGCTGTCATTTCGGATATTGAAGTAGTGCTTGTCGTCGATGTAGACGCTGGGCGATTCGATCTCTTCGGCGGCCCATTGGGAATGGGTTCGATAGAAGTACACCAGAGCATTCTTTCGGTCCCACTGGTCATTGGGGATATGGACAAAATCGGGACCGGACACGGGATGCAGGAAACCTCCCACACTCTTGCCAATGGACTGGTAGATGGTGCAGCCGGAGCTGAGCAGCAATGCGGCCATCAGCATGACCCGGCTCGCCAGGACAGGCAGCCGGACAGCGGGGGGCGTAGGGCTTTTCATGGTTGTTCACTCTTCACTTGTCCGCGAGTTGCCTGATGATAACAACTGCTCGCCGACAGAAATGAGAGCTACCGCAAAGGGATGACTACAAACCGTTACAAACCGGCCTTCACGAGCTCGCGCCACCCCACCGCCAAAAAAACCGGTTACTGCGCGGACATCCGGGACCGGAGTTCGTTAACCTCTTCTGAAAGCCGAACCAGGCGTGACGTGAGCTGGGATCGGGACGCATCCACCGCATCGATGGTGCGCTTCAGACTGGTTACCTCGTTCTTGAGGGACTGGACACTGCCGGCACCGGCGAGTCGGCCAGACTCTTTTTCAAGCGCCGAAATCCGGCCCTCCATACCCCGTATACCCAGTTTCTGCTCCTGCTCGAACCGGCGGATACGATTTTCGACCACTTGATCCACGTCCGCCATCTGCTGACTTAAAGAAGTGAGCTGTTCCGTTGCCTGACGATTGGCATCTTGCAAGGCCACAATGGAGGTTTTCATCTGCTCTTCCATAGCAGCGATGTCTGCCGCCAGCGAGGACCGGACCTTATCGACCGAAACTTTTACCGCCGCCAGAGACTCGACACTCTCAGCTTGAGTGCTTTCCAGATCCTCTAATCGGGATTGGTGCTTGTTCAAACGCTCTTTATTGCGCTCATTGGCCACTACCCAGAGCTTACGAATCTCACTGTTGGCCGTTTTCACGGCCTTGTCATTGGCAGCAATCTGCTCGGCCAAGGAGGCCCCACGCTCCTGCAGATTTTCCCCGGTTTCCGTCAGTTCACCTTCGAACCGGGCCAGCGCCAACTTGCTTTGCCGGGCCCAGTAGTCGGCCTCCTCCACTTGGCTTTCCAGGACCACAATCCTTTGATTCTGGGAATACCAGCCGGCAGCGGCCAGACCAGCAAGGCCAATGATCAGAAGCCAGAGCAAGGACACATTGCCGCGGCCACTGCCATTTCCGCCTCCCCCACCAGGCACCTTTCGCGCTTTGCCGCTGTCGCTCTTCGCTTTGCTGGCTTGGGGTTCACGGCTGTCAGCACCACCGAACGGTGCCTCGGCTCGTAGTTCATCGTCGTCTGGACAGATGGGTTCCATTACTTCTCCTGGCTATGGACGGACTGAATCTTAACAGCGGATAATACATGCAGTTATAAAGGGGGTGAAATGGCATCGCTGTCGCAGCCGAAACGCTGACGGGGCTTTGTTGCATGGCCCGTAGCCAAAACATACAATGGCCGGCTTTCCAATTATCACAGGACAGTTGCTTATGCAGCCGCTTGTTGGACTCATAATGGGTTCCAAATCCGACTGGCCCACCATGGAACACGCCGCCAAGATGCTTGAAAAGCTGGGCGTCGATTACGAAACCAAAGTGGTGTCAGCGCATCGTACCCCCGATCTGCTGTTTGATTACGCAAAAACCGCAGCCGAGCGCGGCCTGAAAGTGATCATCGCCGGCGCCGGCGGTGCCGCTCACCTGCCCGGCATGGTTGCCTCGCAGACGTCACTGCCAGTATTGGGTGTTCCGGTGCAATCCAAGGCCCTGAACGGTCTCGATTCACTGCTATCCATTGTTCAGATGCCTGGTGGTATCGCCGTGGGCACACTGGCAATCGGCAATGCGGGTGCCACTAATGCCGGCCTGTTGGCGGCTCAGATTGTCGGCACCAGCGACGCCGATGTTCGCCAGGCCGTGGATGAGTTCAGAAGCACCCAGACCCAGACCATTCTGGACAATCCGGACCCGCGAGAGCAGTAACTTCCACGCTAAGCCCTGCTGAGCGGGTTGCAACACGTGCATTTCAACCCGCACACGCCGACGATTCAGCAGCCAGAAACCGGCAGGAGACTACAGATGAGAATTGGTGTTTTAGGCGCAGGCCAACTGGGACGTATGCTAGCCTTGGCCGGCTATCCGCTGGCCAAGACCTTTGTTTTCTACGACATGTCTGGCAGCCCCAGCGCCGGACTCGGCGAAGTAATTATCGACCGGGAAGGCGAATACCAGGACGATTTCCTGTCCCGGGTTGATCGCGTGACTTATGAGTTCGAGCACCTGCCGGTCCACGTCGCGGAAAAACTGGCGAAAGAAAAGCCGGTCCACCCCTGCCCGAGAGCTCTGCAGGTTTGCCAGAACCGCGAGCTTGAAAAGACCCTGTTTGGCCAATTGGGCATACCAACCCCGGAATGGAAAATTGCGGACAGCGCCGAGTCACTGAAAGCGGCTGCCGAAGAGTTGGGCTGTCCGGTTGTGGCCAAGTCCAATACCGAAGGTTATGACGGCAAAGGTCAGGCGGTACTGCGCAGCCCCGACGACGCCGAACAAGCCTGGGCGGACATTGGGCACCCGCGTCTGATCGTGGAGAAATTTGTCGACTTCAAGCGCGAAGTGTCGATCATCGCGGTACGGGCAGAAGACGGCGACCTGGCCTTCTACCCAATGGCTGAAAACAGCCATTACGAAGGCATTCTGCGCTACTCCATTGCACCAGCGCCGGACCTTCAAGTCTCCATTCAGGAGGATGCCGAGCGGTATATCCGGGCCCTACTGAACGAATTGAACTATGTCGGCGTATTGACCTTGGAGCTGTTCGAAACTGAAGATGGCCTGGTCGCCAACGAGATGGCACCCCGGGTGCACAACTCCGGACACTGGACGATCGAAGGCGCCATGACCAGCCAGTTTGAAAACCATATCCGAGCGGTGAGTGGTCATCATCTGGGCAGCGTTGAAGCACGAGGCCTGAGCTGCATGATCAACATCATCGGCGAACATGGCGAGACGGAACGCATTCTAGAACTGCCCTATGCCCACCTGCACCTGTACAACAAAGGCGAACGTCCGGGGCGTAAGCTGGGCCACGTGAACGTTCTGGCAGACAGTTACGAAGAGCTGGTTTGGCGCGTGCGCAACTGCGCCCAGTTCCTGCCCGGAAGCCCGGAGTTTAAAAGCTCTTTAACACCAAGGGGTTGATATACATTAGATCGCCCCTATATTGACGAGTTGTACACTCACATAACAGAGAGACAGGGAGAACGACCTCATGGCATTTGAACTTCCCGCACTACCTTACGAAAAGAACGCTCTGGAACCGCACATCTCTCAGGAAACCCTTGAGTACCATTACGGCAAGCACCACAACACCTACGTTACCAAGCTGAACGGCCTGGTCGAAGGTACGGACAACGCCAACAAGTCGCTTGAGGACATCATCAAGAGCGCCAGCGGTCCGTTGTTCAACAACGCCGCGCAGGTCTGGAACCACACTTTCTACTGGAACTGCCTGAGCCCGAACGGCGGTGGTGAGCCCACAGGTGCAGCCAAGGACGCGATCGAGAAAGCCTTCGGTTCCTTCGATGCCTTCAAGAAAGAGTTCAACGACAAGGCCGCCAATAACTTCGGTTCTGGCTGGACCTGGCTGGTGAAGAAGGCCGACGGCAGCGTTGCCATCGCCAACACCAGTAACGCCGAAACTCCGCTGACCGGTGCCGACAAGCCGGTACTGACCGTAGACGTTTGGGAGCACGCGTACTACATCGATTACCGCAACTCCCGCCCGAACTACCTGGAAGCGTTCTGGAACCTGGTAAACTGGGATTTCGTGAACGAAAACCTGGCCTGATTACCTAGCCAGATTGGCCAAAAGGCCGCAGCCATAGGCTGTACAAGCTCAAACGCCCGCCTTGTGCGGGCGTTTGTGTATCCGGCTGAACAAAAGCCTTACAAATTGATACACCCTCGTCCTGCATTATCTGAAAAAATCGCCGATACTCAGTCAGGTTAAGCGACCGTGACAGCCTCCTCGGCGAAACGTGGACCAGTCGTCGCGAAGACAGCGATTCATGTGCGACCATGAATCTTTGATAAACACGATTACAGACAGACCTGAATGAAAAACTCCTTCAAGGTTGAGCATCGCCTGGGCTACCGCATCTTCGGGCGCATTCTCGCCATAGCCCTTATCAGTGGTGTCATTATCAGCACCGTGCAGGTGATCCTGGACGCCGGGCGTGTTTCCAAGGACCTTGATAGCCAGGCTGCACAGACCATCTCCATGGTCAGGGACGCAGCTACCCAGGCAGTTTTCAGCATTGATTCAGAGCTGGCCCAGCAAGTGGTGGATGGGCTCTTCGCCATGGATGCCGTTCACCTGGCCGCCATTGTCCATCCTGATGGCGAGGCTCTTGGCGCCCGCAACCGCCCCTTGCACCAAATTTCGTTCCGACCGATGACCGATCCAATCTTTGATGCCGACCGAAGCTACCGGGTACCCCTGGTTCGCGATGAAGCACCGGATACGGTCTATGGCTATCTCGAAGTTCATTACGACACCGTCCCCACTGCCAGAACCTGGCTTAATCGGGCGACCGTCACCTTTGCCTCCGGGGTCGCGACCGCACTCATACTCGGCGTGGTGCTTTATCTTGTTTTCCACCTGCTCCTGACCCGGCCTCTGCTACGCATCGTGCACTCCGTGAAAGCGGTAGATCCGGAACACCCGGACGACCGCCTGGTGACTATCCCGGCCGGCCACGATCGGGATGAATTGGGGCTGTGGGTGAATGCCACCAACAACCTGCTGGTGGCCATCGCAGACACCCAGAAACGCCATCGCGAGGCCGAAGATCGGGTCAGTCGACTTTCCCGGTACGACCAACTGACCGGACTGCCAAGCCGCGACACTTTCATGGAGCTGCTCGCCCGGGATATTCAGGAAGCGGAAACCCGCAAAGGGCTGTTATCGTTGATGGTGTGCGGTATTGATGACTTCAAATCCGTGAACGAGCAGTGTGGTTTCCGCAGTGGCGACCTGATTCTGCAAACCGTCGCTGACCGCCTCACAGGCCAGCTCGGCAGCTCCCGCTTCACCATTGCCCGCCTGGGAAGTGACCAGTTCGTGATCGTCGAAAAAAACCTGCGAGATGGTTTTCAGGCGGCTGACACTGCCGAACGGATTCTTGCCTGCATCGGCCGCCCGATGATGGTTGAAAACCAGCATGTGGCGATGACGGCCACCGTGGGTGTGGCCCTGTTCCCCTCAGACGCCGATAAGGCCGACCGCTTGCTGCAGAGCGCCGAGCAAACCATGACCCTGGCCAAGCAGAGCGGCAATGATCACTTCCAGTTCTACGTTGCCAGCATTGATCAGGAAATTCGTGATCGCCGGCAGATGGAAAAGGATCTGTCCCAGGCCCTGGCCAACAAAGAATTCCACCTGGTCTATCAGCCCCAGATCAGCCTTGAGACCCGCCGTGTTATCGGCGCTGAAGCGCTGATCCGTTGGGAACACCCGGTACGAGGTCTGGTGCCGCCAGACGACTTCATTCCTATTTCCGAAGCCAACGGCATCATTGTTGAAATTGGCCAATGGGTTCTGGACCAGGCCTGCGCCCAGGCCGCACGCTGGGCCGACCAAGGCACACCCCTGCGCATTGCCGTCAACCTGTCTGCCGTCCAGCTGCGCCAGGCCAGCATTGTCGCCGATATTCTGGACACCCTGCACCGGCACGACATCCCCGCTGGCCGACTTGAGCTGGAAGTCACCGAAACCAGCTTCATGACCAACCTGTCGGATGCGGTCGCGAAACTACACCGCCTGAACAAGGCCGGTATCAGCATTGCCGTTGACGATTTTGGTACCGGCTATTCATCGCTGACTTACCTGAAGCAGATGCCGGTCCAGCACCTGAAAATCGACAAACAGTTCATTCGCGACCTTTTGGTAAACGAAGATGACACCCGAATTGCCAATACCATCATTGATCTGGGCAAGAGTCTGAATCTCTCGGTGGTGGCCGAGGGCGTGGAAACTGCCGAGCAGGAATATTATCTGACTCAGCGCGGTTGTAAGCTCGCACAGGGTTATTTCTTCAGTAAGCCACTGCTACCCAATGACTTCGAACGGTTCGTGGAAGGCTTTCATGAGCAGCTGGTCGAGAACAACATTTAACCATTTGAACCCCCCAAGGAGTTAACATGGGAACAACTGTTATTGGCCTGATTGTTATCGCCGTCGTAGTCATCTACCTGGTGTTCATCTACAACCGACTGGTATCCCTGAGAAACCAGTTCAAAAACGGTTTCGCCCAGATCGACGTGCAGCTTCAACGTCGACACGACCTGATCCCTAATCTGGTTGAGGCCGCCAAGGCCTACCTGAGCCATGAGCAGACCACCCTTACCCAGGTCATGGAAGCCCGTAACAATGCTGTCAGCGCCCAGAAAGACGCGGCCCGCGATCCCGGGGACGGTACCAAGATACAACGTCTTGGCAGTGCAGAGAATCTGCTGAACAAGGCCCTGGCCAACTTCTATGCGGTGGCCGAGGATTACCCGGAGCTGAAGGCCAACGAAACCATCCAGCAATTGATGGAAGAGCTCTCCAGTACTGAAAATCGCGTCGCCTTCGCGCGCCAGGCCTACAACGATGGCGTTATGAGCTACAACATTTTCCGCGAGCAGTTCCCCAATAACATTCTCGCCGGCATGTGTGCGTTCAAAGAGACCGCCCAACTGGAGCTTGAAACACCCGAGGCCCGCCAGGCGCCAAAAGTCGCTTTCTGACGCCCTGACCCATGGCTCATTCCGGTTTTTTCCAGCGCCAGGCCAGTGCCCGGCGCAATACCAGCGTGCTGGTCGTGCTGTTCCTGACGGCGGTGGTACTGATCACGCTTGCCGTTTCCCTGGTCGGTTACTTTGTCACTCGCAGTGAGTCCTCCGGCCTGGCCTTCCTCGATTGGCTGCTGTCCCGCCATGGCTTACTCACTGCTGCGACAGTAGTCACCCTGATCGGCGTCACGTCCCTGATTCGCTGGGTTGATCTGGCCGGGGGCGGTGAGCGGGTTGCCAAGATGGTTGGTGCCCGTCCCATTGATCCTGACACCCGGGACCAGGACGAGCGCCAGCTCCGGAATGTGGTCGAGGAAATGGCCATCGCCAGTGGCGTGCCCGTACCCGAGCTGTACGTGATGGATCAGGAAACCGGCATCAATGCCTTTGTTGCCGGCTACACGCCGGGGGAAGCCGTCATGGTGGTAACCCATGGCACCCTGACTCAACTTAACCGTGATGAACTCCAGGGCGTGGTCGGTCATGAATTCAGCCATATTTTTAACGGTGATATGCGCCTGAACGTTCGCCTGATCGCCCTGCTGTCCGGCATTCTGATGATTGGCCAGATCGGCGGTTTCCTGATGCGGATGTCGTTCTACAGCCGCCATCGGTCTGTGCGCTCATCGGGCGATAATCGCGGCCAGGCCGCCATTGGCGTGATTGGCATCGCGCTGCTGATCATTGGCTACGTGGGCGTGTTCTTTGGCCGACTGATTCAGGCGGCAGTGTCCAGACAACGGGAATTGCTGGCCGATGCCTCTTCGGTGCAATTTACTCGTAACCCGGAAGGCATAGCCGGAGCCCTGTTCAAGATCGGCCTAAGAGGCGGCTACCTGGACACCACCAGCCACGCCAGCGACATGAACCACATGTGCTTCGGGGAAAGTGCGCGGATGAAGTTCGCCTCACTACTGGCCTCACACCCGCCCATCGAGGAGCGCATCAACCAGATTCAGCCCGGCATGCTAGCCCGCCTGCGAAGCCGGCTCCGGGATACCCAACCCGGAGCTGATCTGCGCGCCGCTACCAGCTCTCAGGGCCCGGCCCAGGCCACAGGTTTTGCCGATCTTGGGGCAGAGGTGGTGGCACCGCTCCGACGCACCAGTACGTCACCTCTGGCCTCAAGCGATGAGGCTACCGCTTCTTCGGCAACTGGCAAGCTGTCGGAACGGGTTGGCACCGTTTCTCCCCAGGGCGAGGCCTTCGCCACTCGCCTGTTAGCAAGGCTACCCGCTACGTTTCGCAGCCTGCTGTATACCCGCGCCGGCGCTATCCAGCTCTGCTATGCAATGGTGATCGCTGACGTATCCCGGGAGGAACAACATCGAATGCTGGCAATGATCCCCGAGCACCCGGTGCTGGGCGGCCAACAGGAACTGCTGAACAAGCTGACTCCCGCCCTGAAATCCATCGGCGAGGAAGTGCGATTCCCCGCCCTTGAACTGGCCATGCCGGCATTGCGGAAACTGGACCCGGAGGAACGGGAAGGTTTGATCACCAACGTCCAGAAGCTGGTCGCGGCGGACAACCGGATGTCGCTGTTCGAACTGGCCCTGACCAGTTTCCTGTCGCGCCACCTGGGCGCCACCGCCGGTCAGGTAATGCCGGTTCGGTACCGGAAATACCGGCCGGTAATGCCGGCAATCCAGAAGCTGCTGAGCCTGTTTGCGCGCGCCGGCACCAAGAGCGCCTCGGATGCCGAGTCGTTATACCGGGAAGCGATGGCAGGCTTTGCTAATACCAAGAGGCAGAATACAAAGGGGGAGGATCAAGCGGTTCTTGAGAAAGTAACCATGCGCCAGTTACGGGAGGCGTTGACCGCACTGAACGGGCTCTCGCCATTGCTCAAGCCCGCTATTATTGATGCCTGTGGGCACTGCATCACCCACGATGGTCATGTCGACGTCCGTGAATACGAACTGATGAGACTGGTGGCCGACCAGATCGACTGCCCGATGCCACCACTCACAGCTTAAGGGTTTATTGTTTCACCCATCTCCTGGCGCTTGCGGCCATCGAACAGCACTTCGATATCCGGGCTGGCGTCTACCGGCGGCAGATCCAGCTTCTTGCGGATATCGAGATTTACTTCCCACAGTTCCTGGAACTTGTCGTCGGTGACAGCGACCGCTTCAGTCTTGCCCAGCATGATGGTCGGGCGCAGGAACACCAGCAGGTTGCGCTTGACCCGACGCTCGGACTCAGACGAGAAGAGGCGGCCAATGAACGGAATGTCACCCAGGAGGGGCACCTTGCTCTTGTTGATCTGGTAGTCATCACGAATCAGACCGCCCAGAACGATGGTCTCGCCGTCGTCCGCCAGCACGGTGGTCTTGATCTCCCGCTTGTTGGTAACGATGTCAGAGGCGTTCTCAATGCTGTCAGCAACGTTTTCCGTGGTTTGCTCAACCACCAGCCGCACCAGCCCATCGGCACTGATGGTGGGGGTTACCTTCAGCGTCAGACCAATATCACGACGCTCGATGGTGGTGAACGGATTGGTAGTGCCGTCGCCGGTCACTGTCGACTCACCGGTCCGGAACGGCACGTTCTGACCCACGATAATTTCTGATTCCTGGTTATCCAGGGTAATGATGCTCGGCGTGGACAGCAGGTTGGCGGCCGCTGAGGTAGAAAGAGCCTGAAGCAGAATACCCCAGGTAATACCGTCCTCATTGCGCTCACCCGCGCCAACAGTAATACCACCCGCAGCCGGACCAATAATCGAATCGGAGGCCAATGCACCGATTACTTCGCTGAGGCTGCGGCCAACGTTGCTGAAATTGGTTCCAAGGACCGGCGTCGACTCACCAGACTCGTCGCCCACGGCAAACTGGACACCGAGATCCTGGCCAAGGTCGTCACTGATCTCCACGATGGCTGCTTCAATCAATACCTGGGCCCGGCGCACGTCCAGATGCGCAACGATCTGCTCGGCTTCCTGCATCAGTGAAGGCTCACCCCGAACTACCAGAGCGTTCAGCCCCTCATCAGCAAACACCGCGAAATTGCTGCTCGGCTTGGTGCCGCCAGATCCGCTGCTGGCGCCCCCGGAACCCTCTTTGGCCAGTTCACCCATGACGCCTTTCAGGATCTCTGCCAGCTTCTTGGCATCTGCGTGTTTCAGGCGCAGCACCTTGGTGGTACCGCCGGTGGCGGAAGGCTGGTCGAGCTGACGGATCAGTCCGCGCATCTTGTCACGGAAATTCTGGTCGCCGCGCAGGATCAGGCGGTTGCTGCGCTCATCGGCGGTTACACTGTACTTGCGTGCCGCATTCTCACCGCCGGCACGACCCAATTCATCAGGCGCCAGTTCCTGCAGCAGGGTCACCATATCGCCAACCCAGGCTTCATCCAGCTGGATCACCTCCACCTCATACTTGGACGGGCTGTCGAGTTCACGAACGATCTGTTCGATGCGCTGGATGTTGGAGGAATGGTCACTGACGATCAGGGCATTGGCCGCAGCGACACCGGCAAGGTGCCCATACTTGGCCACCAGCGGACGCAGGATCGGCACCAGCTCGAGGGCGTTGGCATTGTCGATCTGGATCACTCGGGTAATAAGCTGTTCGGAAGGAATCTCTTCAAACCGGGACATGGATTCAGCCGACTGCTTGGCGTCCACCTGCTGCACCACTTTGATCACTTCTTCACCGGGAATGGCGGTAAAGCCGTGGACATTCAACACCGCCAGGAACAGATCGTAGATTTCATCTTTGTTCATCGGGGCGCTGGACAGCACCGTTACCTTGCCTTTGACCCGGGGGTCCACCACAAAACTGTATCCGGTGATGTCCGCCACCTGGGTGACGAAGGCCCGGATATCAGCATCCTTCAGGTTTAGTCGCCAGGTTTCTTCCTGCCCGTGGGCCACAGACATGAGAGGGAGAAGAATAAGCAGGGCAAACGCCCGCAGAATATTGGTCTTGTGGTTATACATGTGGCGATTTCGTCCTGTATCAATGAACCCGGTCAGCGCCACTGCTCGGGTATGGCATAACTGATGGTGAGGATGGACCCGTCACGCTCGATTTCTATATCCACCTGAGCCTGGCCACGCCAGCTCTCAAGCAGGGATTTGTCCTGTTCTATGTCGCCCAGACGCTGGCCATTGATGGCGGTGATCACATCACCGGCCTGAAGGTTAACGGCATTGAGCATGGCATTGGAACCGTTGTAAACATATCCGGACGCTCCACTGTCATCCACCGGGCTCAGGCCATAGGCATTAAGTGCTGCCACGCCCTGGCTATCCAACTGTGATCGGGCACTCTCCAGAAAGGCATCCGGTGACGATTCTGCCGGCTGCTCCGCGGCCTCTGCAACCAGCCCGCCCGATTCGAATTCCTCAAAGGTCAGTGACTCGTAGCGACCGCCGCGGCGAATCAGGATGCGGCTCGGCTCCACCTCGGCCAGCTCAGCATTGCCCGGCAGCATGTCGCCGACCCGGAAGTACGACGTTTCTCCGTTGCTTCCTGCAACTATAGCACCGGAGTCTTCCGGGCGCTGTCCTACAAGCACCCCCTCAAGGCGCAGCCGCAGGCCTGTTTCAGGCGCTGATCGCTTGACCACCTCGGCCACTCCCGCCTGCTTTGGCGGCCGACCGAAAAATTCGAAGCTGGCCATCGGGAACGACAACCCCGAGCCGTCCACGCCTTGACCACTGCCGGCCAGCGGCGCGACCGGAACCGGCCTGTCGTCCCAGGCCGCCAGCCAGGTCACTTTGGCCAGCGCTACGCCGAGATAGATGACGAGCCCCACCAGCAAGAGGTTAGCCAGTGCTCGGGACAATCGTGATTGAGTCTGTACACTCAGAGCGGGCATATCAGCGTGCTCCTGGCAGCAGTGGCTGTCGGACCCGGAACACCACATCGCCGGGACTTGCCGAATCCGACCAGGGCTGACCGGCCAGGTCCACCATGCGTTTATAGACCCGAAGTTCCATCATGCCGTTCCACAGGAGTTGCGCATCCGCCGCCGGGCCATCACCGCCCTGCTCCGCTACCGACAAGGCAACGCCGCCCTGGGTGGTATCAAGCTCGGCCTGCATGGGCGGGAACCGGGCCTGCCCGGTCCGATTACCCATTGGCCAGGAAACCTGGCCACCAGCCCAACGGCCAAGGCCTTCAGCCAGGGTAACGCGGTTATCTTCCCACACCACATTCAGGCGATCGATGGAAACATTGCCCTCGATCATTGCACCGCCTGCGCGACGAATGAGGTCTTTAAACTCGCTGACCACCACCTGGCCATTGGCATTGATTTCGGCCCGCTGGGGCCAGGCGACGGTGATGTCGCCCTCAATTTCAGATTGGGATGAGGCAATAGAGAGGTCGACCGGAAGTGACAGTTCAGTCAGTGAGGGCCAGTCGAGCTGCCAGTCCACGCGAACTGGGTAACCCGCCACCATCAACCCGGCGGCGCCGTCCCAAACGCGCCCGGATACCTGGCGGACCTCCACCTGCTGGGGCATGGAAACCTGGCCGGAGACCTGCTGCCACACCCATCCTGCCGGCACCCAGACTATTAAGGCCACCGCGTATATCGCCAACGTCAATAGCGTCAATAAAACCAGTTTGCCGAGGCTTAAGAAGGGATTAGGGGCAGCATCGCTCATGGGGTACCACACAACCAATTTGACTCAGAGCGACTAGGCATATGACAAGAAGCCTCAGGGGAGCAAACCCGCATGCCTCGGTCTTCCGTCGCAAGGAAGAAATTTACCATGCTATCACTCTCCATAAGACATCAAGGGCGGTCCAGCAGCTGTAACAGTTCACTTTTAATTGCCTCGATCAAATAGATTGAACCGTATTTGGATAAGTGACTTGTATCCGAATAGAGAAGCCGTCGTTGCCCGTCCACATTCCGACAGTGATTTTCAATACACAGGTAATTGAAAGGATCAATGAACGAGAATTCACCCGTTTTCAAGGCCGCTTCTTTCAGTTTTAAATTAGTCCTTTCAAGCTCAGCATTGCGGCTATGAAATAGGAAACCGTCTGGATCAAAATCGGAAAAAATCAGCGGACGGGGCCGAGTAAAAACATCGTACAAATTATGCCCAGAACCTGGAACATTTCCAATGACAACTAACTTCGCGTCGCCAATTAATTTTGCCAGTTCAATTACCCCGGAAACCACCTGATCCGGCTCTACCGTAGCGTCATTAAGGCTACCATTTTTTAGGCGCCCCGCCACCGACATCTGAAAATTCCAGTTATGAGAAAGAATGACCAACGGCGCCTGATTCGAATTTTCAATGTACTCTAGAGCCTTATCGAGACTAGCAGGACAAATTTGATCCCAATTTTGCCCGTCGGTTGTTCTTGTAAAATTGGGTAAATGAAAGCACGAGGTTCCCGCAGCAATAAATAAACCATAATCATTTGGCTCCGAAAGAACCTTGCTGACCCCCTCGGCATAGTGACGGCCATGGCTATCCCCTACCACAACAATGTCCGCAGGGGAGTCTGTCGCAACAGGCCCATAGTAGGGGTACCCACTTCCACCATAATATTGTCGATGAAATGCTGAGGAATTCTCGACGTGGTCTAAATTTACGACTGAATCGTCAATTCTCCATTTCCACCCGCTCGTATGATAGGAGTGCAAACCTGACAAAAAAAGAATAACTGAAACCAATGCAACCCCAGCTGAAATAACTGACTGCTTTGGGGGGGCAGCGGCAGCTCTAAATGGCTTCTCAACAAATCGATAGAGCAAGAACGCGAGAATAAAAGTTAAAACCAAGATCAATAATTTAGAAAGCCAAACAAGCTCACCATTTAAATAATGCAAAAACACTATGATTGGCCAGTGCACAAGATATAAAGAATAACTTATCAAACCAATACCCACTACTCCAGAGGTACGCAAGACAGCGCCCGAGACAGTACTTGGTCCCGAAAGAATTACAAGCGCCGCCCCTACACAAGGGATCAGAGCATTCCAATACGGAAAAATAAGTGATTCATCAAAATAGAATACTGAATATAAGATTAACCCTAGGCCAACCAGAAAAAATGTTTCATTTATAATTCTATAGTTAAAACTATGAGAAACGACCCAAACAAGTAAGGCACCCACTGAAAATTCGAAGAGGCGAAACGGAAGCATAAAGAAAAGCGTGCTTTTACCATCGGCGATTAAATCGGCTAGAGCAGGAATATTATCGCTGACGAACTGACTCTGTCCATCATAAAAAATTAGGTTTAAAGCAATACTCACAAAAAACATTAACACCAAAAATATTAGAGTTAACATTTTACCGCCGTACTTATGACATACCACTAACATTAACGGCCAGAACAAATAAAACTGTTCTTCAACACTTAGGCTCCATGTATGCAAAAAGGGCTTTAAGTTCGCCCCGACGTCAAAATAGTCAGCCTCAAGCCAAAAGTAAAAATTAGAAACACTCAATAGGGAGGCCGATAACGCGCCACCTATTCTCTGAAAATGGACCGGAGAGAAAATCAGCGCTGAAAATAAGAACGTCACTGATAAGGTCACTAACAGAGCTGGAATCAGCCTTCTCATTCTCCGAAAGTAGAATTTCCTGAGGTCTAGTCTGCCGCTTTTCTCCAGCTCTTCCCTTAAAATTCCCGTAATCAAAAAACCACTGATGACAAAGAACACATCTACCCCGACATAGCCTCCTTGAAAAGAGGGGATATCAAGGTGAAAAAAAATAACGACTAGAACTGCAAGTGCCCTGAGACCATCAACATGGGGTAGGTAGTTACTTCTTCGCATTTAAGCTCTTCTAGTTAAGTATGGGCGCAACGCTGACTTGACTACTACCAGCGCCAGCAAGCCCAACAGAACCAGCCTGCCAGGGCGGAGAAAGGATTTGGATTCAGCGTTGCTCATTCGGTTACACACAGACAATTGACCGGTAGCCGAGTCTAGCAAAGGCCTGAGGCAAGTTCATGAGAAAAAACAAAAACCCCGCGCCAGTGCGAACTGACGCGGGGTTTTTTGGGTCGATCGGGCCACGCCCGGATCGCTCCGAACGTGACTGGGATCAGGCCGGCATTACATCATGCCGCCCATGCCTCCCATTCCGCCCATTCCACCCATGTCCGGCATACCACCGCCGGCGCCTTCGTCCTGCGGCTCGTCTGCAACCATCGCCTCAGTGGTGATGATCAGAGACGCAACAGAAGCGGCTGCCTGCAGTGCCGAACGGGTTACCTTGGCGGGATCCAGGATACCCATTTCCAGCATGTCGCCATATTGCTCGGTAGAGGCGTTGTAGCCGAATGAGCCTTCGCCTTCACGAACCTTGGCAACAACTACGGAGGACTCGCCACCGGCGTTGTATACGATCTGACGCAGCGGAGCTTCCATAGCGCGACGCAGGATGTTCACGCCAGCTTTCTGCTCTTCGTTGATCGCATCCACGGCATCCAGTGCTGCGATAGCACGGATCAGGGTAACGCCACCGCCGGGAACAATGCCCTCTTCAACCGCAGCGCGGGTGGAGTGCAGCGCGTCTTCAACGCGGGCCTTCTTCTCTTTCATTTCTACTTCAGAGCCTGCGCCTACCTTGATGACGGCAACACCGCCAGCCAGCTTGGCAACACGCTCTTGCAGCTTCTCTTTGTCGTAATCAGAGGAGCTGTCTTCAATCTGCTTGCGGATCTGCTCAACGCGAGCTTCGATATCCGCCTGCGCACCCACACCGCCGATGATGGTGGTGTTTTCCTTGGTAATGTTGACACGCTTAGCGGTGCCCAGATCATCCAGGGTGGTGTTTTCCAGGCTCAGACCCACTTCTTCAGAGATCACAGTACCGCCGGTCAGAATGGCGATGTCCTGCAGCATCTCTTTACGACGATCACCAAAGCCAGGCGCCTTAACGGCAGCGACTTTAACGATGCCACGCATGTTGTTCACTACCAGGGTAGCCAGCGCTTCGCCTTCGATATCTTCGGCGATGATCATCAGCGGCTTGCCAGCCTTGGCGACAGATTCCAGCACCGGCAGCAGTTCGCGGATGTTGGAGATCTTCTTGTCGACCAGCAGGATGTACGGGTCATCCAGCTCGGCAGACATGTTGTCCTGGTTGTTGATGAAGTACGGAGACAGGAAGCCGCGATCGAACTGCATACCTTCGACTACGTCGAGCTCGTCTTCCAGGCCGCGGCCTTCTTCAACGGTAATGACGCCTTCTTTACCTACGCGCTCCATGGCGTCGGCAATCAGCTTACCGATGGTCTCGTCGCCGTTGGCAGAGATGGTGCCTACCTGGGCGATGTTGCGGCTGTCGTCGCACGGCTTGGCCATGTCACGGATTGCCTTGACCGCTTCGGTAGTGGCTTTGTCGATACCGCGCTTCAGGTCCATCGGGTTCATGCCGGCAGTCACTGCCTTCACGCCCTCGTTGACAATGGCCTGGGCCAGAACGGTTGCGGTGGTGGTACCGTCACCGGCGGTGTCGTTGGCCTGGGAAGCGACTTCCTTGACCATCTGGGCGCCCATGTTCTCGAACTTGTCGTGCAGCTCGATTTCTTTCGCTACAGACACACCGTCTTTAGTGATGGTCGGCGCACCGAAAGATTTTTCCAGAACCACGTTGCGGCCTTTCGGGCCGAGGGTCACTTTTACTGCGTCTGCCAGTACGTTGACGCCTGCGACCATGCGCTTGCGAGCGCTATCACCGAATTTAACGTCTTTTGCTGCCATGTCTTCTATTCCTGTTCGTTAAACCGAAGTTACTGAATAAATCGGATTAATGAGGGTTCGTGCGAGTCGCCTAAGCGATCACTCAAGCACGCCTTGAATGTTTTCCTCGCTCATGATGAGCAACTCCTCACCATCAATCTCTACGGTAGAAGTCCTGCCAAACTGCTCGAAAACCACGGTATCACCTACCTTTACTGACAAGGCGCGCGTTTCACCGTTGTCCAGGATGCGACCGTTGCCTACGGCAACGACTTCGCCCTGGGACGGCTTCTCTTTGGCGTTACCCGGCAGCACGATGCCACCTGCAGTTTTCTCTTCTTCTTCCTTACGGCGCACGACAACACGATCGTGTAGCGGACGAATTTTCATTGCTCGGCTTCTCCAATAGTCAGATTAATGTGGCAATGACATTTGCTGTTAAAAAGGTCGGACTTGCAAAGCGTCATCCGGCCAAATTGCCCGGCTGCCTAACTTGCTGTTTTCCAGCCGTTATCAGCCTGCAGCGAACTTGTGCAACTTATGTGGGGTTCGCGTAGGGGTTTTCAACACCCCTGACTCAAAATTTTTCACTTTTTTTCGATGCGATCATGGTCGCTTTCGGTCTGATCCTGATACTCGCCTTCGATGATGTTGCCCTCGCTGTCACGGTCAAACGGACGCTGCCGGCCGAACGGGTTTTCACCGGCTCCACCGAAGGGATCCTGACCAAACGGACCGGTGCCCCCACCGGCGCGGAAATGGAAGCCGCGGCTCTGGCCGGAAACCACCATGCGCTTCAGGGCTTGCGACGCCAGCCAGTGACGAGAGCCTGGCAGCAGGCACAAAAAACCGATGGTGTCGGTGATAAAACCGGGGGTAAGCAGCAGTGCACCGCCGACCGCCAGGATCAACCCTTCGGCGACTTCTTTCGCGGGCAGCTCGCCGCTGTTCAGGCGCTGATTGGCCTTCAGCAACGTGGCCATGCCCTGCTGCCGCAATAACCAGGCACCAATGACTGCGGTCAACAACACCAGCCCGATAGTATTCAGCACGCCGATGATGCCGCCCACCTTGATGAGCACCGCCATTTCGGCCACTGGCATAACGATAAAAAGAAAAAGGAACACGGACATCAGAACCTCAGGGTCTGAAGTGGGTTTGAGAAGGTCTGGTATACTCCGCGCACTCAGTACACGCAACACCATCTGATTTGTTGATTAGGGCGAAACATGAAACTTCAAGATTCTGTGATTGCAATTACCGGCGGCGGCCAGGGCCTTGGCCGTGCCATGGCCGAGTATCTGGCGGCCAAGGGTGCGCGACTGGCGCTGATTGATTTGATGCCGGAGAAACTGGCCGAAGCGGCCGAGGCCTGCAAGCAGGCCGGCGGCGATGCCAAAACCTACGTCTGCAATGTGGCGAAGGAAGAGGACGTTGTTCACACCTTCGAAGGTATCGTGGGCGACTTCGGCCAGTTGAATGGCCTGATCAATAACGCCGGCATTCTCCGTGACGGTCTGATGGTGAAAGGCAAGGACGGTCAGGTGGAGAGGCGCATGGAGCTTGCCCAGTGGCAGGCGGTGATTGATGTGAATCTGACCGGGGTTTTCCTGTGCGGCCGGGAAGCGTCTACCCAGATGATCAAGAATGGCGATCAGGGTGTGATCATTAATATTGCTTCGATCTCCCGGGCCGGCAACATGGGCCAAAGCAACTACTCGGCGGCGAAAGCGGGCGTGTCGGCGTTAGTGCCGGTGTGGGCGAAGGAGCTGGCTCGTTACGGCATTCGCTGCATGGGGATTGCGCCGGGCTTTATTGAGACGGAGATGACGGCGTCGATGAAGCCGGAGGCTTTGGAGAAGATGGCGGCTGGGATTCCGTTGAAGCGGATGGGCAAGCCGGAGGAGATTGCTTCGGCGGCGGCGTTTATTTTTGAGAACGATTATATGTCGGGGCGGATGATTGAGGTGGATGGGGCGCTTCGGCTTTAGCCTTCTCTTGTGAGTTCCTAGCCTGTTGGTTTTGGGGGCTGGTCAGGGCTGCCATTGGTAAATGCGCATGGGAATTTTGCCGTTTTTTACTTCTACTCCCTCCTGCTCTAGCAGCTTTTTTTGCCTGGCGAACGTTTCGGTGCCTTCTGGGAAGGCTATTTGGCCGTTGCTGCGGATTACTCGGTACCAGGGTACGGTGTGGCCGGCCGGGAGTTTGCCCAGGGCTCGGCCGATGTAGCGGGCTTGTCGGCCTAATCCGGCCATGCTGGCTACTTGGCCGTAGCTGGCGACTTTCCCCTCGGGAATTGCGAGTACAACCTGCCAGATTTTCTGATCTTTTGTAGCTTCCATAGCTCAGGACTCCCTGAGTGCGGGTTCTGACCCGGGCTCTATTTCTTCCTTCTTTCTTGGCGCCAGCGCGTCCAGTCTTTCGCCTTGGCGCATCATGAAGATGGCCAGCAGGATGGCGGGTACGCCCATGACTCCGGCAACCAGGAAGAACTGGGCGTAACCGAAATCGGCCACAACGATGCCGGAGAAGCCGCCGAGAAATTTGCCCGGCAAAGTCATCAATGAGCTGAATAAGGCGTACTGGGTAGCGGTAAATGAAGCGCTGGTCATGCTGCTGAGCCAGGCAATGAGGGCGACGTTGGCGATGCCTCCGCTGAGGTTATCGGCACTGACCACCACCGCCAGAGTGAAGATGTCGGGCGGATACTGGGCCAGCAGCACGAACAGCAAGTTTGTTGCCGCTGTCATGATGGCGCCCAGCAACAGGATTTTTCGCACGCCGTAACGGACCACCATCACACCACCGGCCAGGGAGCCGGCGATGGTCATGAAGAAGCCAAAGATCTTGGTGACGTCTGCCACCTGGGTTTTGCTGAAGCCCATGAAATCCAGATAGAACGGGTTGGCCATCACGCCCATGGCGATGTCGGAGATGCGATAGACCGCCACCATCACCAGAATTAGAACGGCCAGCTCCCGGTAGCGCCGGAAGAAATCCACGAAGGGGCCGGCGACCGCGGCGTAGAACCAGCCAACGGCTCGTGCCACACGGGGATTGAGATGAGCGCGTTTGGCGGCTTCCTGTTCGATTTTGTGGGCGATATCCTGAGCCGCGGCGAAATGATTGACGGTGGGTTCGCGCACGATCAGCACCGTGAGCATACCCACACCCACCAGTGCGGCCATCACTTCATAGGAAACCTGCCAGGACCAGAACTCGGCCAGGTAAAGCGCACCCGCACCAGCCACCAGTAACGCCAGGCGATAGCCGAAGATGTAGGTGGCCGCCAACGCGGCCTGCAGCCGCTCTTCGGCGATTTCTATGCGGTAGGCATCGATGGCCACGTCCTGGGTCGCAGAGGAAAAGGCCACCAGCAGCCCACATAGGGCCATCATTTCCGGCGCCGTAGTGGCGTCCACCTGGGCCATCAGATACAGCCCGGTGGCGATGCCCGCCTGGGCCAGGATGATCCAGCTGCGCCGCTTACCCAGCAGGCGATCGAGCAGCGGCAGTTTCAGCCGGTCGACCACCGGTGCCCAGAACACCTTGATAGAATAGGTAATCCCCAGCCAGCTGAAAAAGCCGATGGTGGCCGTTTCCACGCCCACATCCGCCAACCGGGCATTCAGGGTGGAAAACACCAGCAGGAACGGCAGCCCCGCCGAGAACCCGAGAAACAGCAGGGCAACAACCTGCCATCGCGTGTAGGTGTAAATCGCTTCCCGGATTAGGGCGCGGCGGTCGCTGGAGAAGATGGTAAAACCTCCGACTCAGTCGCGGAAATTGTTGAACTGCAGAGGAATATCGAGCTCGGCCTCGCGCAGCATCGCCATTGCGGCCTGCAGGTCGTCCCGCTTCTTGCCGGTTACACGGACTTTGTCGCCCTGGATGCTGGCCTGCACTTTTAGCTTGGCGTCTTTGATCATCTTCACGATCTTTTTCGCCATGTCGGTCTCGATGCCCTGCTTCAGCAACAGATGCTGCTTCACCAGCTTGCCGGCTTTGCTTTCGCCGTCTTCGCTGATGGCGCGGCCATCAATGTTGCGCTTGGCAAAGGCCATCCGCAGCATGTCCATCAGTTGTTCCAGCTGGAATTCCTGCTCGGCACTGATGGTCAGGCCCTTGTCGTCCTGTTCGATGTCGGCTTCAACGTTCTTGAAGTCCCAGCGATTACCCAGCTCACGCTTGGCCTGGTCCACCGCGTTCGTCACTTCGTGCAGATCAATCTCAGAAACTATGTCAAAAGAAGGCATGGTCGTTATTCTCCAGCGGCCACTGAGGGTATACTGTGGCCTAAATTTATTCCCGAATGTTCAAGGTGCCAAAGCATACCAAGACCCACGCCGGACCGCACCCGGCAAAGGTTGCAGCACCTGACAATGGACTGATGAGAAGTCGATACCAATGCCAAACCTGGACCTCCCGATCCTCGTCGTCGACGACGCCAAATTCAGCAGCATGGTGGTTGGCCGAACGCTGCGAAAGGCCGGATATCGCGACGTACGCGTGGTCAACAATGCCTCCACCGCGCTGGAACTGATGGAGCAGCGGCCCGTCAGCGTCCTGATTGCCGACTGGCTGATGCCCGAGATGGACGGCTTACAGCTCACGGATCAGGTCCGACAGCAGGACGAGCAGAACAATCACTACACCTATGTGATTCTGCTGACCGCCCGGGAAAGCATCGATGCACTGGCAGAAGCCTTCGACCGGGGCGTGGACGACTTCATCTACAAATCCGACATGACCAAGCAACTGATCCCGCGGATCTTCGCGGCGGATCGCATGGCAGATCGGCAGAATACGCTGCTCAGGGCCAATGCCCTGCTGGTGGAGAACAATCGCGAGCTGGAAGCCACCCACATCATTGATCTGGAAACCGGCCTCGGCAACAGCCTGTACAGTCGGGATCGCCTGGGGAAAGTGCTGCGCTATGCCGAATCCCGTGGTGGTGCCTGCGCCTATGTACTGTGCGGCATTCGCAACTGGCAGGATCTAAAGCGCAAACATTCCCCCGCGGTGATGAGCGAACTGGCAGTGGGTATCAGCCGACGTCTGACCACCCTGGTGCGTCCTATCGACTCCCTATGCCGGGTTGGCGATAACCAGTATGCCCTGATTGCCCATTTCCCGAACAGCGATCACTGCACCACCACGGCATTTCGGCGGGTGTTTGATGGCATCAACCACAAGGCCCTGAAAACCACCGCCGGTTATATCTCTGTGGAAGCGGGCATGGTGCTGTGCAAGGCGGACGCCGAGCACGGCACGCCCTCGGTGCAGGACGTGGAGCGCACCGCCGTTCAAGGCCTGGTGGACGCCTACGAAACCCGACGATTCACGGAAACGGCACCGGGGCTGGAAACTGAGGCGTGATACTCAGCTGATCAGTTTTCGAACACTCCGTAACAGTGCGACACACATAACCCACAGACACTAAGAAGCGAAAGCCCTATTCTGAGATTGTGGATTTAAGCAGTATCCCCCATGGCGGAGGAGCCGTGTAGTACCTCCGCCGCCATATGGGCCAGGTTACTGAGAGAGGTCCACCGGATTAACGAATTTTTCAGGCACTTTCGTTCTTTCCTTATCTTTGGGCCAGCATTTTAGCTGGCCTTTTTGTTTTTTGGCCCCACCGCCCTGCTCTCACTGCTGCTGCATCAAGTTGTTACCGCGAACACTTCGAACCGCCGAAGTTCTAACGGCACAGATCCGTTATACTCTCGGCAACAATTACTCCAAGAAGCTGTGTCGTTACCATGAAATCCCTCGGAACCACCTCCGTTGCCGCACTTCGCCAGTATGTTCGCGCCGCCGAATCTGCCGGCGTTGATACCGCACCACTGTTCAGCAAGGCCGAACTGGATCCCGCCATCCTGGACAGCGACGACGGCCGCATCGACGGCGAGCAATTCCAGGTATTCATCGAGCAATTGGTGAATCAAACGGGCAATCCGATTCTCGGGTTGGAAACGGGCGAGTTCGTGCAACCCGGCTCCTACAGCGTGCTGGGTTACATCACCATGAGCTGCGCCACCCTGGGCGAAGCCGTGGCCCGCATTGCGCCTTACGAAAAGCTGGTGGGCGATATGGGGACTACCCGCCTTGCCATGGCTGGCAACAACATCAAGCTGCTGTGGCACTGCAACTACGACAATCCCTCAGTACGACCACACCTGGTGGATAACGTATTCTCATCCTGGGTCAATTACGCCCGCTGGCTGGCCGATGACGAGGCCGCCGCGCCCACCCTGGTAAAACTGAAACGGCCATCGCCGGGCAAGGAGCTGGAGCAGGCGTACCAGTCACGCTGGAACTGTCCCGTGCACTTCTCTGCCGATGAGGACAGCCTGACTTTCCGCAAGGTACTGCTGAGCACTCGGCTGCGCCAGCCCGATCCCATGCTGCGTAAAACCCTGGAGGCGCACGCTCTCACCCAGCTGGCATCGCTCGAAACCAACACCGACACCAACAGCAATCTGGCCGCACAGGTAAAGCACAGTATTCAGCAGCAGCTGATGCAAGGAGTCACAAGGCAGGATGTGGTAGCGGACGAGCTCGGCATGAACAGCCGGACCCTGCAACGCAGGCTGAGCCAGGAAGGCGTGTCGTATCAGAAATTACTGGATGAGGTTCGCCAGATCATGGCCGAGGACTATCTGCTCAACAGCGAGTTGGCGATTCCGGATATTGCGTTACGGCTGGGATTTAGTGAAACCACTTCGTTTCACCGGAAATTCAAGGCAATCAAAGGAAAGACGCCCGGAGAGTTCCGGGCGTCCAAAAGCTAACTGAAGGCGAAAGTCAGAGCTTGCGGCCTTTGCCTGCCGCAATGCGCAGACGCAGCGCGTTCAGCTTGATAAAGCCTTCCGCATCTTTTTGATCGTACGCACCCTGATCTTCCTCGAAGGTGGCAATCTTCTCGTCGAACAGCGAGTCATCCGACTTCCGGCCAACAACCTCAACATTGCCCTTGTAGAGCTTGAGGCGAACGGTGCCGTTCACGTAGGTTTGAGTCTGATCAATCAGCGCCTGCAGCGCTTCACGCTCAGGAGACCACCAGTAACCGTTGTAAATCACCTCGGCGTAGCGCGGCATGATGCTGTCTTTCAGGTGGGCCACTTCGCGGTCCAGCGTGATCGACTCAATGGCGCGGTGGGCGCGCAGCATGATGGTACCGCCGGGTGTTTCGTAACAGCCACGGGACTTCATGCCCACGTAACGGTTCTCAACGATGTCCAAGCGACCAATGCCGTTGTCACCCGCCATCTTGTTCAGGGTTTCCAGCACCACGTGGGGCTTCATGTCCTGACCGTCGATGGCCACGATGTCGCCCTTGCTGTACGTCAGCTCAACGTAAGTCGGCTTGTCCGGAGCGGCTTCCGGAGACACGCTCCAGCGCCACATGTCTTCCTCGGCCTCAGCCCAGGGATCTTCCAGGTTCATGCCTTCGTAGGAGATGTGCAGCAGGTTGGCATCCATGGAGTAAGGGGATTTGCCCTTCTTCTTCTCCACCGGAATGTTGCGCTCATCGCAGTAGGCCAGCAGCTTCTCGCGGGAGTTCAGATCCCACTCACGCCAGGGTGCAATCACCTTTACGCCAGGCTTCAGTGCGTAGGCACCCAGCTCGAAGCGAACCTGATCGTTACCCTTGCCGGTCGCACCGTGGGAGATAGCATCCGCACCGGTCTCGTTGGCGATTTCAATCAAACGGCGAGAGATCAATGGACGGGCGATGGAGGTACCCAGCAGGTACTCCCCTTCGTAGATGGTGTTCGCGCGGAACATCGGGAACACGTAATCGCGCACAAACTCTTCGCGCAGGTCCTCGATGTAGATTTCCTTCACTCCCAGCGCTTCAGCTTTCGCCCGCGCTGGCTCCACTTCCTCACCTTGGCCGATGTCGGCGGTGAAGGTCACCACCTCACAGTTATAGGTATCCTGCAACCACCGAACGATGACGGAGGTATCCAGGCCACCAGAATAGGCCAGCACCACCTTCTTAATATCAGACATGCCCTTGCTCCAGACTGAACAGTATGGATGTATCGAAAATAAGGCGCATATTGTACGGGAGAGCGGGGGGAATGGCTATTGGGCTGGGGTATTAGGGAGAGGTACAGCAGGAGGCCCTCCCCACCGCGCTGGCGTTGAACCACGGTGGAGAGAAAGGCTACGAACGGTAATCGATCCGGTTAATCAGCCTACCCTTTGCTGGGAAATCGCCTCTTCGCGGATGCCGTCCCAGCCTTCTTTGATAGAGCGGAGTAAATCCGCAACCTCGTCGAGCTTAGCCACATCATTCTTGGCATTCGCTTCGAACAGAACCCGTTCCATGTAGTCATACAGCCCCTCAAGGCGCTCAGCGAGATCGCCACCCTTCTCAAAGTCTAGGAAACTACGCAGGCCGCCAATGATTTCGATGGCCTTGGTAATCAGCTTACCTTTTCCTTCAAAGTCCTTCGCCTGCATCCGGGCCTTGGCCATATTGATGCGCTCGATAGCACCATTGTACAAAAGCTGTATCAGCTTGTGTGGATCGGCATCAGTGATGCTGGTCTGGGTATTTACGCGCTGGTACGCCTGCAAACCGTTCATAATTAACCTCTTAGTTTCCGACCGGATTCAGCCGATCAGTTATCCCGATTATTCTGGGGAGCCAAAGCCGCTAGCTGTTGGCTGACAAAATCCTGAGTGCTGTTAAGCTGAGAAATCAATGAATCTGCCGCGGTAAACTGCTTTACGAGGCGTTCACGATAGGCCGCAATCCGCTCGTCCAACCGAGCACGATCTTCCTCAATTCGGGCCAGTTCATTATTGAGCCCCTCGGTGCGAGCACTAATCGAGCCGTCAGCGCCAACAACACTGGTGACCAGATTCACAGCTTTTTCCGCGACGCCTTCAATAAAGGTGATATTTCCGCGGCTGCCAGTCTGATCTCCGGAAACCTTTACCTGGAGACCATCGGCTCCGCCTGCACCACTGTCGAGAAACAATACCTGACCATCACCCTTGGCTGCCTGCCCTCCAATGGAACCAGCCACATCCAGCCCGGCCACGCCACTGGAGACGGAAAGACCAAGAGCTGCCCCATCCTCGACCGACGTAATGGCCACGTTGGATTCGCTGCCATACTTACTGGACGTGAAATTAAGCGCACCACTCCCATCCAGCGAAACCTGCACCGAGCGCCCCGCAGCACTGAGGCCGGTGTTGGCACTGATTTGTGCTTGAATCTCATCCGCCAAATCTTGGGCGGTCGCATAGGTTCCTGCTGTCAGAGTCAGACTTACCGACGTTTCGCCATCCACCTGAAGCGTAAGCTGGTCATTCGAACCGTCGATGGTGACGTTATTACCAAGAGGCGCAGATCCAGCAACCGCACCACGGGTAGCCGCCTGGGTTACATCAATGGCGTACGTGCCAGGCTTAGTGTTCAGTCCGCTTCGAACAAATTCAACCTGAGAATCGGTAGCCCGCCCCTGCTCAGCAAACAAAGCAGTCACATCGTCTGGGTTGTTTTTTAGCTGCTCTTCAAGCTTGGCACGATCAAACTCAAGCCCGCCCGTTTCAAAATTGGTGGTAATCCCCACATCAGCGAGACTGCGGACCGATGCGTTTTCGAGTCCTGGAACAACCCCCGTCAACAAGCTCCGCATCTGGTTCTGAATGCCACGCACCGTGCTGTCGCCAGAAAGCAAACCGCCCTGCCCGGTTTCGGCATTAAAGCCCGCAAGACCAGAGATGGTGGACTGAAGATTATTGAATTTGTCCACGAAGCCCTGAACCCGGTCTGCGACAGCGCCAAAATCCTGCTCCACCTTTATTGTGGAGGTAACACCTTCGGCAGCGATGTCGAAACTGAGGCCGTCAATGACATTTTCTATACTGTTCGTCGATCGAGTGATCTGGATGCCATTAATCTGGACAACCGCATCCTTGGCAGCAATGGTTTCAGTCAGATTCTGAGTACCGGTGTCGAACGCGAATTGCGACAAGCCGGCGCTATCGGAACTGTTGCCGTCGTCATCAGACACGGTCACGCTAATCGCGTTAGCCGTCCCTGTCTCCTCTGCAGACATAACCAGCCTAAAGCCGGAGCCGGTATCGATCACACCCGCTGTCACCCCTAGCCCAGCGTCGTTAATCTCATTAGCCAGCCCCTGAAGCGTATTGTTCGAACCATCAATGGTTAAAGACTTGGTCTCTGCTCCGGCTCGCAATGTCAGCACACCGGTACCGATGGCCGTGCTGTCCTTGTCCGAGAATACCCCCGAGGCAAGTGACTGGGACTGAGCAAGGCTATCTACCTGGACAGTGTAGGTACCGCGGCTTGCCTTGGCGTCATCCACCGTAACGGCCACATCATCATTAGACGAGGAAGCAGAAAACGCCGTCAGGTTATCGGCTGCGCTGAGTTGCCTCATTGGGAGACGCAGTTCCGTGACGGCACTGCGCAACGTCCCGTATGCCGACAACAGAGCCTCGGTACGTTGGGTGTTAAAATCCAATCGAGATTCGGTGGGCGTCCGCTCCGCCGACACCAACTGATCAACGAGGTCAGAATTAAGAACCCCGGAACCAATACCCAGCGATGATATACCTGCCATAAAACTGCCTCCTCAAGAAGGCCATCTGTTCAATTACTCTCTTAACGGCCGAAGGCGGCAAAACTTTGCCTTAGACCGGCCAATTTTTTGTAACAAAGTGTGCCCGGTAAAACGCAAAACACCGCCGGACCCTCAGAGGCGCGGCGGTGCTGAAATACCATCGACAATGCCGAAAGTTAAGGCTGAAAAACCTAGACTTCGATATTGAACAATGTCAGCGGTTCTTCTTGCTGCAATTTTTCTGCCAACCTCAATGCAACGTCATCCGGGATCTGGCGAATGACTTCCTGGGTCTGCTGGTCAACAACGCGGACCACCGTTTGCCCAAGGTCATTATTCACCTCAAACTGCAGATCCCGCTGAACATTCTGAACGTAGTCGTTCAGCTGTGAAACCGCATCATCAAGATTCTCTCTCTGGGCCTCATTCCGCTTCTCCAGCTGCTCTGCCTTGGAAACTTCCTGAGCCTGAGAAACTGACTTATTCGGTGCAACACGCCCTGCTGATGTAACCACTGAGTCGGAGGCATTCCTGCCTTCGGCCTGAGATGACGAAATTGCCCGAGCCGGAGCTTGTTCACTGGTACGAACCAACTTCAGTTCCGGGCTGTTCAGGTTAACGCCATTCATAGCTCACCTCGCTATCCTTGGACGGACTTAAGCCGGACCCCAAAGGATCCGGCTTGTACCGCTATGTCCCGATTACTGGAGGAGGGACAGAACCTGCTGCGGACGGGCGTTAGCCTGTGCCAAAACAGAGATGCCAGCCTGCTGCAGTACCTGGGCCTTGGACAGCTTGGCAGTTTCAGAAGCGAAGTCAGCGTCCAGGATCCGGCTGTTGGCAGCGGATAGGTTTTCGGCAGTGGTGGACAGGTTCGAGATCGTGGACTCGAAGCGTGACTGAACAGCACCAAGCTCCGCTCTCAGACTGTTAATCGATTGCAGTGCTCCATCAACCACACTAATCGCGCTGTTTGAACCGTCTTGATCACCAATGTTGATTGAGGCGACCGAAGAAAGACTACTAGGCACACTGGCACCGGTAAGAACGGTATCAGTGCCATCGTCGCTAGAGGTCGTGAAAGCCTTATCGGAGGAAAATGAGACCTTACCACCTACGACCAGACTGTCAGTGCCAACTCCAGCACCGCCGTTATCACCCTCACTGATATTTACCCCTTCAAACGTTGCAACGTTAGCGCTTGTGTTCGCCGCTCCAATGGAGAGGTTTTCAAGTGCAATGTCATCACCAGCAGAATTCAAAAACTTTACTGACGCTTTATCAGCCGACAGCTCTGCTGTGATGCCGGTTGTTGCAGTCTGGGCATTAACTGCGTCGGCGATAGTAGACAGGTTACCGGTGTCAGCAACGTTGGCTGTGATTGAAGCCGTTCCTGAACCAGTTAGATCGAAGCTTACTTGTCCGGTCTCTGTCAAACCCGCCAGAGTAGCCTCTGTGCTCGCCGCAGCGGTAACACCAGTATTTTTCGTTTGCGCATTTACCAGTGCAGCGATTTCAGATGCAGAAGCATCCGCACCGACAGAGACTGATGCAGCACCAAGATCGCCAGAAATGGTCAGATTCTGCGCAACAACATTGTTGCCTCCCGTGGCATCGGTCGCGGCAGTTAGCGCTCCACCGACCGTACCTTGTGAATCTTGAGTCTGGCTACCAATGGAGCTAGCGGCAGCGCTACCGATGGAAACATCGATAGTTTGGTTCGCGTTTGCTCCCACCTGAAACTTTCCGGAGCTGAAAGAGCCATCAAGGATGTTACTGCCGTTGAACTGGGTGGTTGAGGAAATACGGTTAATTTCGCTAACCAGCTGATCCACTTCTTCCTGGAGGGAAACACGATCGCTTACGGAGTTAGTGTCATTCGCAGACTGAATAGCCAGTTCACGGATTCGTTGAAGCGAAGACGTAACCTCGCCAAGAGCACCTTCGGCTGTCTGAGCCAGAGAGATACCGTCGTTGGCGTTACGCTGAGCCTGATTCAAACCGCGAATCTGCGCTTCGAAACGAGTAGAAATTGACAGGCCAGCAGCATCATCCTTGGCGGAGTTGATACGCAGACCTGAAGACAGACGCTCCAGCGCTTGGTTGGACAGCTCCTGAGACTTGTTGAGCTGGTTCTGAGCAGACAGTGACGCGACGTTAGTGTTAATACCGAGAGCCATGATGCTTCTCCTTCGACCTATTTAGTCATCTTGTGGAAAAGGTTTGGCGCCCAGTTTGTTTTAAAGCGCCTCCCTGTTGCTTTCCTTAACGGCGCCCCTTGCAAACCCTTTAGAAAAAAATCCCCTGTTTTTGTAAAAGAATGTAATTAGCGGCAATTCCCTTCCTGTCTCCAGCGCCGGAATACCGGCAAAACCACACCCGCCGAGGATGCCACAATCCAATTAAATAGATATTTTTCAAACACGTAAGAACGCTTTCAAAAAGATGGCATACCCTTCGCATTACCGTATGGAAACGGCAATTTAATGAATAGTTCGCCGGCGCGAGGCTCAGGATTGTTCGAGCGCTAAGGTACCGGCATCTGTGAGCAGGGAGAATAGATATGCCCCAGATCATCAACACCAACACCGCTTCGCTCAATGCACAGCGTAACTTGAACGCATCCCAACGCGATGCCGATACGACGCTACAACGCCTGTCCTCTGGCCTTCGCATCAACTCCGCCAAGGATGACGCAGCTGGCCTCGCGATTTCTGAGCGCTTCACATCACAGATTAGAGGTCTAAACCAGGCGATTCGGAATGCCAACGATGGGATTTCTTTATCGCAGGTTGCTGAAGGCGCACTGGGCGAATCCGGCAACATCCTGCAGCGCATCCGGGAACTAGCCGTTCAGTCTGCCAACGCCACCAACTCCGCTGGCGACCGAAAGGCCCTGCAATCTGAAGTGAATCAGTTAAAGGAAGAGCTGGAGAGAATTGCCACCACCACTGAGTTCAACGGGCTGAAACTTCTTGATGGCACCTTCCAAGCTCAACAGTTCCAGGCCGGCGCCAATGAGAACCAGACCATTGCCGTATCGATCGAAGGTGCGCGCACCCAGGATCTGGCAAACAATACTTTCACCGCGGCTAACGCCACCCAGAATTCGGGAACCGGTTCCACCACTGACCCTGCGGATACAGTTGCAGCCGCGAACACGATTGGCGCCCAAACATTAACCGTCTCCAGTTCGCTAGATAGTCAGACGGTAAGTATCGGCGCCGGCGACACTGCCGAAGAAATTGCCGCCAACGTCAATAAATCCGCAGAAACCACAGGTGTCTCGGCAACGGCTCGAACCGAAGTCACCCTGAGCAACACAGCAACAACGGCCCTTACCGTGCCGCAGACGATAAGCATGGCGGTGGGTAACGGAAGCAGCTCAGCGACCATTTCGGCGCAAATTACCGACGCATCCGATTTGTCTCCGCTCGCCAGAGAAATCAATTCTGCCTCTGGCCGCACCGGCATCTCCGCCGAAGTGAATAACGACGGCAGCATTAAGCTGGTCCATCCCACAGGCAAGGACGTTGTTATTGAGGACTTTACCGCTGTTGACGGGCAACAGCTTGACGTCCAGGGCAGCGCCGACCCGGCACCTGAGGAACTTCAAAGCGGCCCAACCGCCGCTCTCGATAGTGTCAGGGTTGCCGGCGAGCTGACGTTCGACTCATCCGTTAGTTTTGCTGTTGAGTCTGACGCGGCCCCAGCCGCAGCTGGAGGAAGCGTCCTAAGCGTCGCTGCTAATACTTCAGCAGGTTCATCGCCTGAGGACGTCGCCGGTATCGACATCAGCACAGTGGATGGCGCCACTGACGCACTGGCGATTGTCGATGCAGCCCTTGAGACCATCAGCGGTATCCGCGCGGATCTCGGTGCCGCCCAAAACCGTCTGGAATCCACCATCGCCAACCTGAGCACCACCTCTGAGAACCTGACTGCTGCCCGGTCTCGCATTCGAGACGCCGACTTCGCCGCCGAATCCGCAGAGCTGGCTCGTACTCAGGTACTGCAGCAGGCCGGCCTATCGGTTCTGGCTCAGGCCAACGCTCGTCCGCAGCAGGTGCTTCAGCTACTTCAGGGTTAATGGTGTTCAATTAATAGGTTGAGGTGTCCCATGCAATCACAGCATCACGTTCAGAATTCTGGCTCCAATCAGGCGCAGGCGGCCCGCCTCCTACTGCAAGCCAACCTGGCTTACGGAGAATCCAACAGCAACGGGCTGAGCCATATTCAACGCCTGCGGGCCAGACAGGAATGCCGTGATTGCCTGGCAGATGCCTTCCAGCTGGAACCCGAAAACGCCGGTGCTCTTGGCCTTCTGGGACGCATTGAGTTTGATGAGGGGCGCCTCGCCGAAGCTCATCAACTGTTCAGCGCCAGCTTGCAGGCTCAGCCCGGGCAAGCCCAGCAGCACGCCAACCTGGGTTACTGGGCTCTGAAATCCGAACGCCCGGCTTTGGCCGAGCAGCATTTCCTGGAAGCCCTGGACTGCGACCGGCAATCCGCCGCCGCTTTCTGCGGGGTGGCGCATGCCAAGCGCTTGCAGGGCCAGTTTGATGTGGCTTACCTGCACTATCGCAAGCTATTGGAAACGGGCAAGGACTGGGATTCTGTCTACAGCGGTATGTTGAGCTGTGCCCAGCATCTTCAGGTGGACCGAGCCGACGGCGAGCTGGCGCGGGACGCCATTGCCTTGCTAAGCCGCGATGGACTTCCCCATCAGGAACTGGGTCGCTTTGTGGCTGCCATCGTGCACCAGCAGTACGATCTGGATAACCCCAATGCCGAAATCTTCCTCGATGCCGCCAGCGAAGATGAACTGTTGATTCTTGGCCTGCAGAAGACACTGATGCCGAACCCGGCTGTTGAGAATCTGGTGGTCATGCTGCGCCGCGCCATCATCGCGGAAGTGGCACAAACCGTGGAGCTGCGTGATGAATTGCAGCAGCTGGCCTTGGCCGTTGGCCAGTATGCCGACCGCACCGGTTACGCCCTGGCCGCCGACGATGACGAAGAACGCCTGATTGCCACCATCAACGAGAGCATTCAGGCCCAGCTTACGATGGGCGAGCCGCAAGACGGAATGATCGGCTCCCTGATCATCAGCGCTATGTACGGTGCCCTGTTTCACCAGCGTTTTGCTGTTCAGCTCGGGCAGTGGAGCCTGACCGATTGGCCACTGGCGCTGCAGCCGGTCATGGCCGCCAGCTATTACGATCGTGCCAATGAAGAAGCGATCAAACAAAACTTTGATGAAAAGTCCGCCGAACTCTGCATGGAGAAGGTGGACGTTCCTCAAGCCTGGCCGGCCTGGTCTCAACTTGCCTTCCGTGCCGAGAGCAGCCTGAAGAATGTCATGGCATCGGAGCTGGGCATTGCTACTGACAACCTGCCGGATATGCTTCGCATCCTGGTGTGTGGCGCCCAGTCCGGCCAGCGCGCCATGGAACTGGCACGCTACCTCAGTGATGTCGAGGTGATTGCGGTCGACGAGTCCCTGGCCAATGTCACCAAGGGCACTCGCATGGCCAGTGACATGGGCATTGAGAATATTGTGTTTTGGCCCTGGTCCATTGCCCAGCGCTTCATTGCCGATGGTCATCAGGTACATTGGATCGAGGTTGGGCGCCTGCCCTCACCCGCGATGACTGATGTATCTCTGGCATCACTGGTGAACGACGCCAGCTCGGCCGGTGCGGTAGTGCATATGCACACTGCCATTGGCGAGCAGACTTCCGGCGACCGGCACATCCGCAACCTGATTGCCGAGCACAAGCTGCCGGCTACCCGCACGGTGCTGCGTCAGTTGCGTCGCATGGTGCTCGCCAACCCTCTGGATGCAAACTGGAAGGAACTGACTCAGGAAGATGATTTCTTCAGCCTGGGCGGTTGTCGCGATCGCTGGTTCCGGCCCCAGGATGGCACTCAGCTGAAGCAGCTGATGGCCATGGTCAGCAATGAAGTGGACTGGAAACTGGTAAAAGCGCGGGATGCCGATGGTCACAGCCTGGCAACCCAACCGGTGCAGCGGCAGATTCAGGCCGAGGCTCTGGGTAGCGAAGTCCAGAGCCTGGTCGGCCAGGGGCTGAGCGTTTACTTCAGCAAGCGCCGCTAAGGCCGCCTCAACCAGTCGCTCACACGTACGGCATCAACGATTCGCCGTATAAATGCAGGTCCTCAAGCACGTGCCGTCGCTCCGGGGTAAGATCCGGATCGGCGGCCAGCCGTTGAAGCTCATGAGCAAAGGCTTCAAGCGACCGCCAGCCCTTCTTCGGATGCATCAGTCGCTGGGAACGGAACTCTTCCCAACGCTCCATTTCTTCCCCCAGCAAGGAACCCGGGTAATTCCGGGCCCGATAGCGAAACAGCAATTCCGTCAGCCGCTCATCAGCAAACTGCACGTCCTGCTCGCCCAGAGTTTCCACCGGTTGCTCCAGCACCCAGTTCAACTTCTCCCGATCGGCCTTGCCGATAAAGCCACCGGCGTAGAGTTGTTCATCCGGGTCGGTCAGATCGCTTTCGTGGGCCTGGTCGAACGCCTGCGCAATTCGCGCCGGCAAATCGGATGCCTGCTTCAGCAATGCAAGGTTGGCCCGCAGCGTATCACCGTCGAGTTCTAGCTCGCCCAAGCGTTCCTTGGTCAGGCTCTTGAGCATGGTGCCGGGCGCCAGTACCGGGCACTTGTTCAGCTGCACACCCTTGAGCGGGAACCGGCTAACGCCCTCGCCCAGTTCCGCCTGGGAAGTAAATACCCGCTCACGAATCTGCTCAGGCGTGGCGTTGATCAGCTCCGAGGGATCCTCACGGAGGTCATACACAATAACCAGGTTTTTGTTGGTCGGGTGCTCTGCCACCGGCGCCACCATTGCGCAACAACCTCGAGAGGCCGGGTACTTGGCGGAGATGTGAAACACCGGTTTCATGGTGCCGGTATCCAGCATCGCCCGCGCAGAATGCTTGTCCTTGTTCTTCAGAACAAAATCGAACAGTTTGGGCTGTTTCTCTTTAATCAGCTTGGCGACGGCGATGGTTGCCTCAACATCCGACATGGCGTCGTGCGCGCTTTCATGGGCAATGCCGTTGGCCACGGTCAGCTCTTCCAGCCGGAAGCTGGGGCTGCCATCTTCCTTTTTCGGCCAGTTGATGCCCTCGGGGCGCAGGGCGTAGGTCAGCCGAACCATGTCGATGATGTCCCACCGGGAATTGCCGTTCTGCCATTCGCGGGCGTAAGGGTCCCGGAGGTTCCGGTACAGGGTATGGCGGGTGACTTCATCATCAAAGCGCAGGCTGTTGTACCCCACCACGCAGGTGCCGGGCTGACTGAAAGCTTCATTGATCTGAGCGATGAATTCGGCCTCGGGGTAACCATCCTGCAGGGCTTTTTGTGGCGTGATTCCGGTAATCAGGCAGGCTTCCGGGGAAGGCAGGTAGTCGTCCGCTGGCTTGCAGTAAATGACCAACGGGTCCTCAATGATGTTGAGATTTTCATCCGTTCTGACGCCGGCAAACTGCGAGGGGCGGTCATGGACCGGGTCTACGCCAAAGGTTTCGTAGTCGTGCCAGTAGAACGAGCGAATCAAGGGAAAACTCCTGCCGGTGATGGGTCAATTGGGCAGGAGTTTAGCATTTAAAACAGCTGAGTCCCCATATCGGTCTGGTGAGTCTGCAGTCTGGACAAGCCTGAAGGGCCGGTCAGTTGGCTCATGTCGACTGTCATACTGGTGGGGAGATTAATGAAGACGCCTTTTCCGGCATTAATGACGTTGGCGCCGTCCGGGCTCTGCCATTTAACGCCCGCGTCGTCCCGCTGAAAACCGATAAAGAAGTCTTCGGTAAAGCCCGTGACTGTGCCATCAGCCCCGTCATCTTGCGCCGTGCCCACGAACAGGGACTGCACTTTGCTCAGCGATGCACACTCACTGCAGGTAGCCGGGTTTGCGCTATCGGCAATGCCAATCTGCGTCGCACGATAGTTGGTTGCCTGATTACTGGCGTCGAACAGAGCCGCGTCGTGAACAACACCCGCCGAGTCTCGCAATTTAAGGCCGATATTCCCGCTCAGACTGGTAGTCAATGAGGACACAGACCCTCGAGCCTGACCGAAACCCATTCGGAAGCCTGCCAAGCCGCTGGCGTCTTCTGCCAGCTCAATGAACGGCTTTGAGGCTTCAAATGGCACGGTCTCGCCTTGGGTGTAGCTCTGACCGTTGTACTGCACACCGTCCTGACGAGCAATATGGCCCAGCGCCAGATGGGTGGCGGCAAAGTCGGAACCGCCATCTATCTCCCCCACTTTGACATCGTCGATGTTTACCCGGGTTTCCACGTCTACGCCTAGCGTCATACGTGTGAAGTCATGAATGCCATCGGCAAGATTCTCGACCTGCATAAATGCCTGCCCGGTAACCTCGCCCATGGTTTGGTCAGAAATAGGTTTCAGCTCAGCCTGGGTAACCGGCACAACACCCAGACAAACTATGGCCAAAGCAGCGCATCGATAGGCATGATGCTTCATAACGTGTGCCTCTGATTAGTATTCAAGAGTCAGCTTCGACACCCGACTCAGCTGTTGCGCCGTAATTCGCTAGCGATGAGGCCCAACAGGCGGCTAATTTCGCGGTTTGCTTTCTTGTAGGCCGCAAATGCACTATAGCTGAGGCAAGTTCGCCAATTGAGTGAGCTTCATCACAATCGCTGGTGACCGACCGGCCTGGTAAGCATCAAGTATGACCGGCTTCACAAAACATTACGCGGCTGTAGCAAATGTGTACACAACGTAACGGCCTGATATACTCGATCAAATTTTCACTGGCGCTATGACAACATCCATGACCACCCGCATCCTCGTCTGCGACGATTCCGCGCTCGCCAGAAAACAGATGGCCCGCGCGCTCCCTGAAGGCCTCGGTGCCGACATCGTATTCGCCAGCAACGGGAAAGAAGCTCTGGAGCTTTTGCGCGGCCATCAGGCTGAGCTGATGTTTCTCGACCTCAACATGCCTGAAATGGACGGGTATGAGGTTCTGGAACACGTTCTCAAAGAAGACCTCCCGGTACTGACTATCGTGGTTTCCGGCGACATCCAGCCGGAAGCCCGGGAACGGGTGCGCAAGTTGGGTGCCATCGATTTCATCAAGAAGCCGACGGAATCCGCCCTGATTCTGAGCTTGCTCAAAGACTACGGCTTTTACAGCCCCAGTGAACTCGAAGACACCGCCCTCAACGACAGCGCTCTGAAATCGGACTCATCCAGTGCCACCGGCGGCGACATTTCGGTGTCGCTCAACGATTACCTGCAAGAAATTGCCAACGTCGCGATGGGCCGCTCCTCGGATCTGCTGGCTCGCCTGCTCAAAGTCTTCGTCAAGCAACCTATCCCCAAAGTGGCCTTTATCGCCAATTCTGAGCTGCACATGGCGATATCGGCGGCCCAACACAGCGATACCTATTCCGCCGTCTGCCAAGGCTTCACCGGTGCCGGCATTGCTGGCGAAGCACTGCTGCTGTTTGCCGATGCCAGCTTCAAGGAAATGGCCGAGATGCTTCATTACGAAGAGCTCGACGGCGAAGCGGTGAATGTCGAAGTATTGATGGACATGTCCAGTATCCTGTTTGGTGCCTTCCTTAAGGGCATTGGTGATCAACTAGACCTGAAACTCGGGCTGGGGCACCCAACGGTTCTGGGCCAACACCGGCAAATCACTGAACTCCTCGAACATCACAGCGCTCGTGACGAACGCCTACTGTGCATTGAAATCAGCTATGCCCTGGAGAATCGCGAGATACAGTGCGATGTGCTGGTACTGCTTACCGAGGATTCCATACCCTTCCTCGAACAACGCCTTGAATACCTGGTGGACTGATCAATGGCCTTTAATGAAGTAGAAGCCAACTCGTTTCACTGGCTGGTGGATATGCTCGAGTCCGTTGAAGTCGGGCTTGTGGTTCTGGACCTCGATTTCCGGGTGCAGGCCTGGAACGGGTTCATGGAGAATCACAGCGGCATCACCGCCAGCAAAATTCGCGACAAGGTCATCTTCGATGCCTTCCCGGACATCCCGAAGGCCTGGCTGGCGCGGAAAGTGGATGCCGTTGCGCTACTGAACACCCGGGCATTTACCTCCTGGGAACAGCGCCCCTACCTGTTCAAGTTCCGCAATACCCGCCCAATTACCGGCACCGAAGAGTTCATGTTCCAGAACCTCACCATCAGCCCCCTCTCCGGCACGACCGGACAGGTCGAGAAGGTCTGCCTGATGGTGTACGACGTCACCGACATCGCCAGTAGCAAGCGGGCCTTAGAGCGAGCCAACGAACAGCTGGCTAAACTCAGCATGACCGACCGCCTCACCGGCCTGCTTAACCGCGGTACCTGGGAAAACCTGGTAGATGCAGAGTACGAACGCTTTCGCCGCTATGGACAGGCTACCTCCCTGGTGATGTTCGACATTGATCACTTCAAAAAGGTGAACGACAGCTATGGCCACCTGGCGGGCGATGAGGTCATCAAACACACAGCAGCGGTCACCAAAGGCAACTTACGGCAATCGGACACCTCGGGCCGCTACGGCGGCGAAGAATTCGGCATAATCCTGCCAGAGACCGACGCCGAAGGTGCACGCATTATTTGTGAGAGGATTCGGGAAAGTATCGCTCAGAGTGTGGTTGAAACCAGCGTAGCGCCGATTCAATACACCATCAGCATGGGCATTGCTCAATTAACCGAAGCGCCTGAGAATTATATGCAATGGATGCAATTAGCCGATGAAGCGCTCTATGCAGCGAAGGAAGGCGGGAGAAATCGAGTGATGCTATCCGGTAAGTGAAGGGACATTGAAAGCGAAGAGACATAAAAAAGCCCGGCAATGACCGGGCTTTTTTATCAATCTGACAAACTAAACTTAGTTTTCCTGCCAGCCCTGAACCGCTTCTTTACCGTACTTTTTACGCCACTCATTAAGCGTCTTGTGGTTACCACCACGGGTCTTAACCACTTCACCAGTATGCGGGTTCTTATAAGTCTTCATGGGGCGCTTGGCACGACCACCGGCAGCCGCCTCACCCTTTGCACCGCCAACAGACGGATCAATGGCAGACAAGATCTGCAGGACATCTTTCGGTGACTTGTCATATTCCTTCATCAAGTCGCGAACCTTGTTTTCGAACTCCAGTTCACCTTTCAGAGCCTGATCTTCTTCAAGCTTTTCCAGCTCTGCGGCAAGCTTTTCCATAAGCTGCTTTTTCTGGTAGTAGTCGTTGATCTTTGCCATGGAAATAAAACCTTAATCAAAAAATGGTTTTAAAATACTTCGGAGTTGACTGTAAGTCGTAAAAGATAATAAGTAATTTAAAAGAATTTGGCAAAGTTTATTGTCGTATCTTAATTAAAAAGCCGACCTTATTGATCGGCTTTTTATCGAATATTCGAATCAACGAGCTAAATCTACAATCGCAAATCAGCTTCGCCGAGTGGTAATACACCCTTCAAATCAAACAACACTCCATCTTCCTTCAAATAAGAACGCAGCTCATCTGAGGGCTTCAGAGCGTATTCGCGATGTGGAACCGCCAATAACAGAGCGTCATAACCACCCTGCTTAGGTGATTCAATAAGTGATACAGCATACTCATGCTCAGCCTCTTCCGAATCAGCCCAGCAATCTGTGATGTCTACTGAACAACCGAACTCCTGTAGCTCTCTCACGACATCAATAACATGAGTATTGCGAAGATCTGGACAGTTTTCCTTAAATGCAAAGCCCATTATCAATACACGTGAAGTAGCCACCGTGTGATTGGTCTTAATCATAGCCTTCACCAACTCAGCCGCGACATAGGGGCCCATATTGTCGTTAACTCGACGGCCCGCAAGGATGATCTCCGGGTGATAGCCAATGGACTGAGCTTTGTAGGTGAGGTAATACGGATCTACACCAATACAATGACCGCCCACCAAGCCGGGCTTAAAAGGCAAAAAGTTCCATTTCGTTCCAGCTGCGGCCAAAACTTCATGAGTATCAATTTTCAATCGCGCAAAAATCATTGATAGCTCATTAATCAACGCAATATTTAAATCGCGCTGGGTGTTTTCGATGACCTTCGCTGCTTCAGCAACCTTTATAGAGCTGGCCTTGTGAGTACCCGCTACAATAATTTCGGAGTACAACTGATCAATCTCTTCAGCAATTTCGGGAGTAGACCCTGAGGTTACCTTTTTTATTGTTTTGACTCGATGCTCTTTATCGCCGGGATTTATACGCTCTGGACTATAACCCGCAAAAAAATCTTTGTTAAAAATAAGCCCCGAAACTCGCTCCAAGACCGGGACGCAAACTTCTTCAGTAGCGCCAGGAAACACGGTAGATTCGTAGATAACGATGTCGCCCTGCCTCAATACACGGCCAACCGTTTCGCTGGCTGATAGCAGAGGAGTTAGATCAGGAGCTTTCGAGTCGTTTATGGGCGTGGGCACAGTGACGATGTAAATCTGACAATCTTCGATTTCTTCCAGCGAGCTGGTAAAAGAGAGTCCCGGCGACGCTAGCAGCTCCTCCTGTGATACTTCTCGCGTAAAATCTATGCCATCTTTTAGCTGAGCAATGCGCTCAACATCTATATCAAAACCCTTGACGTCTCGTCGCTCGCCAAAAGCCGCTGCCAATGGCAAGCCGACATAGCCAAGCCCAATCACCGCAATCCTTTTCATTCGAATTCCTTTCGTTTCTAGAGGAGCTATCCTTAGCTCTCATTCTAACCGTAATTGCGAATCTTGCTATTCAAACAGGAAAACGGCGAATTTTATCCGATTCTGAAATAGCGCCATTTGGCCTCTGCGCATGATTCTGCCAAACCAGATCCGCAACCTTCTCGCTAGGTGTGAATCCAGTAGGAGCATCGGTGAGGATTTCAACGACTCTACTGCAATTGAACTCCTGACTAGCGTTAAGCAACTCTTGAAGCGCGACATCCAGATCCTCAGGTGACATCGAGACCTCCCGAGCCATCATAATCCTCGGGTGCGAGGTACCTTGGGGATTGTCGCCAATCAACAGCTCTTCATAGAGTTTTTCACCTGGCCGCAGGCCACTGAAAACGACTTCAATGTCCCCACTAGGCTCATCTTTGGTCTTTTCAGCCAAGCCCATCAGGTGAATCATCTTGCGGGCCAGGTCAGCAATTTTGACCGGCTCCCCCATATCCAATACGAAGACCTCTCCACCAACACCCATGCTGCCCGCCTGCAAAACCAGCTGACTCGCCTCCGGGATCGTCATGAAATATCGGATGATATCCGGATGGGTAACCGTAACCGGTCCACCATCACGAATCTGGTCTCGAAACAACGGCACAACTGAACCAGAGGAGCCAAGCACGTTGCCAAATCGAACCATCGAGAACACAGTTTTGTCCTGCCGATCCGCAAGGCCCTGAAGCACCAGCTCTGCCATTCGCTTGCTGGCCCCCATTACATTGGTTGGCCGCACCGCCTTGTCAGTAGAAATCAGAACAAAGCGCTCAACACCGGCCGCAATCGCCGCTTCCGCAGCATGAGCAGTGCCGAAGACATTGTTCTGAACCCCTTCAATCACATTGTGCTCTACTAACGGAACATGCTTATAGGCCGCTGCGTGATAGACCGTTTGAACACCAAAGGTCCGCATAATTACTTCACAGCGGCGCCGGTGCACAACGCTACCTAGCAACGGATGCAACTCCACACCTAAACCTTCAACCCGATTTATAGCCTGCAATTCACGTTCAATGGCATAAAGTGAAAATTCGGATTGTTCAAAAAGCACCAGGGTTTTCGGTTTGTGCCGGATGATTTGACGACACAGTTCGGAGCCAATAGAGCCCCCTGCCCCAGTCACCATCACAGATTTCTCAAACAGGCTTTTTGCAACGATTGCGGTATCCGGACGAACCGGATCTCTGCCTAGCAGATCTTCAATTTCGAGATCACGGATATCGTTGATTCGGGCCTGACCTGCGACCAACTCTGATACCGATGGCACTGTTTGTACGGGAATTGAAAGCGGTTCTAGTTGTTTAAGAAGCTTTTTTCGATCTACTTTAGAATCAGGATCCAAGGCTAGAAGGATGCGCTGAACACGGTACTTCGCCATGTTTTTGGCGATCAGATCAATTCTGACCACCGGTAAGCCGTCAATCATCGATTTATGATTTGCACGATCGAAGGTAACGAATACAACAGGTTTGTATTCGGGACCCTGGCGCAAGGCAGACGCAAGAGCCATACCTGTTTCGCCAGCGCCAATAATCGCTACCGCCTCTTTGTTACGCTGATGAGGGTGATTTACCAGCATGCGCACACCGAGGCGAGTGCCACTGACGAACACAAATGCCAAGGATCCGTATATGATCGGCACAGAGCGAGGGATAGGCACCTGGAGCAAATAACCGGAGATAATTAAAGCTAAGGCCGAAGCAAACACCCCGTAAATGATAGTGAGAAATGCCTTATCGCCTAGAAACCGAATAACCGCACGGTAAAGCCCTAACCGAATGAACACGCTAATCGTAAATACCACAGTAATGGCAGCTACGATGACATGGCCTCGGTCCGGTACCCACAACTGTTGCTCTAGTCGAAGCGCGAACGCGGCCCATATCGCAAAAAACAGAACAACCGAATCAGATGCCACGGAGATCAACCGTTTTTGCACCCTGGGTAAATTCAGAAAGGTGTTGATCATTGTGCGTCCTTCACCCTGTCCCCGGCTCCCTTGCCCCTAACAGTCAACAAAATATAGCGAAAATAAGCGATAGCGTTGAGCTCCGCCAGCATTTTGGCGTCGGTTTCGGCGAGCAATCGTGGTGTCGACATGTCAATCTCATTTACCTGCGCCAGCCCGGTTATTCCCGGCCGTGCCTTTAACACTCCCCTGCTTTCCCGCTCAGATATCAGTTCTTCCTGATTAAACAAGCACGGCCTTGGGCCCACCAAGCTCATCTCCCCTTTCAGCACGTTCCACAACTGGGGTAACTCGTCTAGCTTGGTACGCCGCAGGAAGCGACCAAAGCGGGTAATGGATGCCGTAGGCGCCAAATGGCTTGCGACGGAGGCGGTATCCACTTTCATGGTACGAAACTTCACCAATGTGAACGGCTGTTTGCCCCGACCTACCCGCTCCTGGCGAAATATCGGGGCGCCGGTATCAAACAGACCTAGTACATAAAGCATCACCAACACGGGAAAACCAAAGATCAGACCAATCAATGAAAAAACAACATCTAGAAAACGAATCACATTACCCATCCTGATTAATCTTGAAACAGCGTCTCAGCCCCTCATCCACCGATACTGGCGGTTCCCACCCCAGCAACTCACGGGTTTTGGATATATCCACCTGCAAAGACCCCAGTAACCTTTGCGCCATGGCTTTCTTACCCAAAACCATAGCACCGAACTGCAACAGTTCGGCAGGTACCGGCAACAGCCTAGCTGGTTGGCCCATGGCTTTGCCCACGCAACGCAATAGCTCCGACGTGGAAAGGTCCTCCCCATCACTGACCAGGAACACCTGATTTGCGGCGGCAGGATTATCAATGCAGTTGATAATAAGATCCATCAAATTATCCAAGGCGACCAGAGAGCGATTGTTGTGGATAGCGCCCAAGGGTAGCGGAATGCCTTTAACAATAAGCTTGGTCATGTTGGCGAAGTTTCCTTTCACACCCTGGCCGTAGACCAACGGCGGGCGAATGATCACCACTTCTAGACCTGTTTCTTCTGCAATATGCTGTAACCCCTCCTCTGCTTCTCTTTTCGAGATTCCATAAGGGTCTTCAGGGGCAGGAACATCATCAGCCGTGAAACACTGGCCTGACGTCGTATGCTCACCATTCACTTTTATTGAGCTGATAAAGACAAATCGCTCGACACCAGCCGCAGCGGCTTGGCGGGCGAGATTGAGGGTTCCCGCCACGTTCACGCTTCGAAACTCGGTAAGCGGATCAGCGGCCTCGTCATCCATAATGTGGGCGCGGGCGGCGGTGTGAACAATGGCATGCTGCCCCTTCAATGCTTCGGACCAATCCGTATCGCCATTTATCTCACCCACAGCGATACGCCGGGAGTCATCACCCTGCAACTTTTTCCGCACGGCACCTCGAACAGCTACGGACGGCTCAGCAGCCAACCTCGTCATCAGGTGGCCGCCGACAAAACCGGATGCGCCCGTGACCAGAACTCTCTCAGGCATCCTCCAATAACTCCTTATATATCGCCAAGTGCTGATTCACGATTCGATCTATAGAAAAGGCGCGCTCAGCCAATTCTCGGCCTGCCTTGCCCATGAGCATCCGCTCTTCCGGCGCCTCAATAAGAGCTTGTACGCGATCGGCCAATGCCACCGCATTTCTCACCGGCACCAGAACGCCAGTCACACCCGGCTCTATCGCATCTCGGCAACCGGGCACATCCGTTGTTACTACCGGCCGCCCGCAGGCTGCCGCCTCAACCAAGCCTTTTGGCAACCCTTCCCGATAGGACGGTAAGCACACAACACTGGCTGCAGCATACTGCCTTGCTATGTCAGAGCGATAGCCGGGCAACTCAACAACACCTTCGGCAGCCCACCTATCCAGCTCCACCTGCGCGACGCTGGTAGGGTTGCCTGGATCCGGTGCTCCAATGAGGCGCATCACCACCTCAACACCACGCGCCTTCAATAGCTGGGCGGCTTCAACAAACTCATAGACGCCCTTATCCCGTAACAATCGGGCGGCCATTACAACAACCGGTATACCTTTCGGCTCCGGCACAAACGAATAATTGGCGAGATTCACACCCGAACCACGAATCATTCGCACCTGTTCTTTTTTTAGCGCGCCAATCGCCAACAACCCATCGCGGTCATCCGGGTTCTGGAAAATAACAGCAAGACGCTTTTGGCTAAACGCCAACCGGTAAAGCCAAGACACTAGAACCCTTCGAATTCTTGCGGCCAGCGATTGCGCCACAAAAACGGTCCCCAAGCCAGAAACTGCAGCGACTACACCTGAACCTCCCGCGAGCCGCGCAGCTAAGCCGCCATAAAGCACCGGCTTTATGGTAATCAAATGCACCAGATCCGGCTTTAACCCTCGTAATAGCCGATACAAACTAAGAATGGAGCCAAACTCCGCAAGCGGATTTTGGCCACTTCTGGCAATGGCAACGGTGTGGTGCTCCAGACCCAAGCTTCGGATTTCGCGAGCGGCTACTCCTTCGGCCGTTGCAACATGCACTTCATATCCTGCATCACAGGCGGCAAGGGCGATCGGCAACCGGTGTGACAAAAAGAATTCGGGCGCATTAACAACAAAGAGAACTTTCTTAGCTTTCAATTTACTTCTAGCCATGCCTGAAACATCAAGACACTCCATAGATGGTACTGCCAGTTCTGCTTGCCACTAAGGTGCTCTAACCACATAGTCCGGATTGCCTCGGGGTGAAAGAAGCCTTCCGATCGGAGGCGGCTTGCATCCAGCAAAGCTTCTGCCCACTCCCGTAACGGCCCACGCAACCAGCTGTCCAGCGGAATCCCAAAGCCCATTTTAGGTCGCTCAATTAGCTCCTTAGGCACATGTTTATATAGCACCTGACGCAAAAGCCACTTGCCTTGCCCATCTCGGATTTTCAGGTCAAGCGGCATGCGCCACGCGAGTTCAACCACACGATGATCCAGCATAGGGACACGCGTTTCCAGACTAGTTGCCATGGCCGCACGGTCCACCTTGGTGAGGATGTCATCCGCCATATACGTTTTGGCGTCCATCGCCATCATCGCATGTTCTAGGCAGTCGGTTTCAGGCCAGGCAGAGGAAGTGGTTAGCTGCGTTTTGGGCTCCGATGCACCAATAACCACTTTGGCCGGATCTGTCCAGTGGCTGGTAAGCTGTCGATAAAAAGCATGCCCATCGGAGAGCGCCAGCACATCGGCCAATTTGCGGGCTTTTTCGCCAGGAATTGAAAGTTGCATACCCCTGGGCAACACCGGCCTTGCCCAGTCAAACAGTTTGTCCCATGTGGCGGGCGACACGCCGCGCAACAGCCCTGCAGTGGCCTGACGGGCGAATAGCGGCAATCGTTGCACGGGCCCCCACACCTTTTTCGCGGCCAAATAACGATTATAGCCGCCGAATAATTCATCGCCCCCATCACCGCTCAAGGCAACCGTAACGTGCTGTTTGGCCATTTGGCTAACAAGGAACGTCGGTATCTGCGAGCTGTCACTGAATGGTTCACAATACATACTTGGAAGTTTCGGGATGACAGCCTGGGCATCTTCCGGACGAACATACAGCTCAGTGTGATGCGTTCCCAAGTGTTTGGCCACGGCCTCTGCGTGGGCCGCTTCATTATACCCACCCTGATCGAAACCTATGGTAAAGGTACGAACCGGTTGCTTGCTCTGTGCCTGCATCAACGCAACGGTGGTACTGCTGTCCACGCCGCCACTTAAAAATGCCCCAAGCGGCACATCAGACAGCATCTGCTCACCGATACTGTCCGAAAGCCGAGATTCTACGAGGTCCACAGCCGCCTCTGGGCTACCGGTAAAAGGATTCGCCAGCCCCTTTTCCACAGCGTGATTCAGCTGCCAATACGCTTCAGGCTGTGCATTTTTCGAGCGCATCAGATCCCCCCGAAGCGGAACCCTCACGAAATACCCCGGCATCAGCTTTTCGATGCCCTTATATATGCTGTACGGCGCCGGGATATAACAATGTCGCAACAGCAACGCCAGGGCATTGCGGTCAATCTCTGAACTAAATGCTGGGTGAGCCTTCAGCGCTTTAAGCTCAGAGCCGAATAGCAATACATCGTCACACCAACCCCAATACAAGGGCTTCTCGCCCATCCGATCGCGAGCCAGCGTCAGTACCTGCTCCTTCTTATCCCACAAGGCGATAGCAAACATTCCGGCGGTGGCTTGTAACGTTCGCTCTATACCCCAGGCCGCGAAACAAGCCAGTAGAGTTTCTGTATCGGAGTGGCCACGCCAGGGAGTGCCTGAATGTTCCTCTTCTACCTGCGATCGGAGCTCTAAATGATTGTATATCTCTCCGTTAAACGCGATTACGTAGCGTCCGCAATTAGAGTGCATAGGCTGATCGCCTGCAGGAGACAAATCGAGGATAGCAAGGCGACGATGACCAAGCACCAATGGCTGATCCTGCTCCAACCAAATGCCTTCGCTGTCCGGGCCTCGATGGGTGATTAAGCTAGTCATGGAGTTTGCTATGACAGCCGCATCTGGAACGCCACCTGCGCTCTGACGCGTGAATCCTATCAGCCCGCACATAATCGACTTCCTCTATCGCCAGTACCAAACCAACAGGCCTCATAAGCTGAAACCATGTTATCAATCGAGTAACGTTCCTCTATTCGTTGGGAGCTTGTGCTCTTTCGGACTTGCCAAATTGCTGGATTTCGTTGCCACTCGTGCGCCGTAGTTATGATCAGTTCGGCTAGCGCGGTCGAGTCTTCGGCTGGGCAGATCGCGCGTTCGTCCCCTAAGATTTCGAGTGCATCGCCTACATTGGTAGAAACACAGGGCACCCCGCAGGCCATGGCCTCGGCAATGACATTCGGGAAGCCCTCCGAGCAGCTTGAAAGTACATGCAGATCCAATGCGTTCATAACTGCCGGAATGTCAGTGCGCTGGCCCAACAGCTGCACTCTATCCTGCAAGCCTAAATCATCAATCCGCTCTTTGAGGGTGGGGTTTTCCGCACCCAACCCTCTACCAACTAAAAGGCATTGAAAGTCAATCTCTCTTTCGGCCACCTTAACTAGAGCATCCAACAAATTAAAATGATCTTTGAGCGGATCGAACCGCCCGACCATGCCCATTACAAAAACTCCAGAACCTAACCCCAACTCTTTCCTGACCTTACTACCCATTGAAGGATCAGCCTTGAAACGCGACAAATCGTAGCCATTCGGAATCATAATGAGCTTGTTACTTTGGTAACCAAGCTCTGAATGAACAGACACTGCTTTATTGGCACAACAAATGATTTTTTCTGGTACCCATCTGGAAAGCAAAGCAGACAAATGGGCGATCCAGCGCGTTAAGCGCGAAGACTTTCCTTGCTCGAGGCTTGACATACGAACCCCCCAAAACACACGCCGCACACCAGCCAGTCTTGCCGCAATTCCGCCAAATAAATCGGCATGGTACATCCAGGTCTGTACAGCATCAGGCTGCTCCGCACGAATCAACCTGACTAACCGAAACAGCCGGGCAATGCTGGGCATCCCGGGATTCATTGAGAGACAGTGCACCGCCACACCAGAGCGTTCCAGCAAAGGTCCATACTTGCCCTCGTCCATCAACGAAATAACAACATGCCTCGCTTTTTTGCTATGCAGGCACAATCGCGTCAGTACACCCTCTGCACCTCCATCGCTCAGGCCGGTGATGATATGTACAACTTTCTTAGTCATGCTGATGCTCCAGCCATGCCTGAAACATCAAAACACTCCAAAGTTTTAATGCGTTATCGCGACGACCATTCCGATGTTCGTTCCATAGCTTGCGGATAGGAGCGGCACGGAAATAGCCCTCTCTTTTTAGTCGAACTTCATCCAGAAGTGCCTCAGCCCAATCACTTAGTGGGCCCCGTAACCATTCCGCCAACGGGATGGAGAAGCCCTTCTTCGGACGCTCAATCATCTCACGTGGCACGTGGCGGTATAGCACCTCTCGTAACGCCCACTTTCCAGTTCCATTACGTATTTTCTGATGGATAGGTAACTGCCAGGCAAACTCAACTACCCGGTGATCGAGCAGAGGAACACGGGATTCAAGGCTGCTCGCCATCGCAGCACGGTCAACTTTTGTGAGAATGTCATCGCTCATGTACTGTTTGGAGTCTATAGCCATCATCCAGTGTTCGAAGCAATCAGTTTTCGGCCAAAGAGAGGGGCTATTCATCGCCGTCGGAACAACCCCCGCCCCGATTACTGCATGCTCCGGCTCTTGCCAATGACTCATTAGCGCTTCGTAAAAGGCCTCCCGATCCGCGCTTGGCAGTACCCGAAGTAGCTTGTATAGCTTATCCGGTACGGGCGCATCCTCCAGCACGGCAACAGCCAATTTGCGTAGCTTCAGGGGCAGACGCCGTACCAATCGCCAAACTTTCGGTGCGAACTGGTAAGGGTTGTAACCTCCAAACAACTCATCACCGCCATCACCGCTCAACGCCACTGTCACCTGCTGCTTGGCCATTTTACTGACCAAAAAGGTCGGAATCTGGGAACTGTCTGCGAAGGGTTCACAATATATACCCGGCAAATCAGGGATCACCGAAAGCGCGTCTTGGGTGCCAACGTAGAGTTCTGTATGGTTGGTACCAAGATGCTCAGCTACTTCTTTTGCGTATTGCGCCTCATTGTAACCTGGCTCGTTAAACCCTATGGCGAAGGTACGTACCGGCTGACTGCTTTGTTGCTGCATCAGCGCAACGACAGTGCTGCTATCGACACCGCCGCTTAAAAACGCTCCCAGAGGAACATCCGCCAGCATCTGCCCCTTTACACTCTGAGTGATACGTTGCTCCAGCGCAGACACCGCTTCACCATCCGACCCCACGAACGGGTTCGCCAAACCGGATTCAATAACATCATTCAGAGCCCAGTACGCCTTTGGGATAGCTTCGCCAGCATCATCTCCCTGACGTATCTGAACCATATGACCTGGAGGCAGTTTATGGATGCCCTGATAAATACTGTAGGGCGCCGGAATCGAGTTATATCTCAAAAGCAATGCTAGAGAATCCCTGTTAACCTCCGCATTAAACGCTGGATGGGCTTTCAAAGCCTTAACTTCCGAACCGAACAACAGGGTTTGATTGCACCAACCCCAATACAGCGGCTTCTCGCCCAAACGATCTCGCGCGAGGGTCAGCAGCTGCTCCTGCTCATCCCACAGAGCAAGTGAAAACATTCCCACCGTCGCTTGAAGCGTTTTCTCTAGCCCCCATGCCGAAAAACATGCAAGCAGGGTTTCGGTATCGGAATGGCCTCGCCATTCAGGGGCCACTCCCCCAACTTCCAACTGACGGCGCAACGCCATATGATTGTATATCTCACCGTTAAAGGCAGTCACATACCTGTCACAGGCAGAGTGCATCGGCTGGTGGCCTGCAGGAGATAAATCAACGATCGATAGTCGGGTATGTGCTAGTCCGATTCCAGCTGGCGCGTCATGCCAGGTGCCTGCAGCGTCTGGGCCACGATGGGTGATAGTGTTCGCCATCTTGCCTAGCACTCGATCGAAATCATGATGTAACTCGGAAACGGCCCAAAAACCTCCAAAACCACACATTTATGAAGCCACCTTGGCTGATGGCACTTCTACCGCGGACCTTCTCGTTCTTATGTTATCCTGCTTCATCCGTTTTTTATCCAATAACCCTAAAACTAAAACTAAAACATATAATCGCGCAGAATAACCAGTAAAGAGCAACGGTTCTTTTGCTTCCGCGATCAATAATAGTGCGCCAATAGTTGTGAAAAGAAACGGTTTATAAAAAAACACCCCTCTGAACATTAGGAAAAATAGAAAATAAAACATAGCGCCAAATAGATAACCGACTGATAAAAACATACGACTGTAACCAGAGTCAGTCCAGGGTTCGAACTCACTACCTCCGTAAAAACCATACCCAATTAGTACTTCTGGGAAGGTTTTGGGCATAATCGAAAGAAACTCAATAACAATTCCCACAGTTCCCTCGCCCTCAATCCCATCGGTACCGGACAAAAGAAAACCCAATGAATAATGATAAAAACTAGCGCCATACTGATTTATCAGAACTTGCTTAAGCTCATCAAAATAAAAGAACAAAAATAGAGAAATAACAAAAAAAGAAAAAGCAGTCTTAAAAAGGTACCGTTTGAGATTGAAAGAAACGTAGAAAATTATTACCAGAGGCAACAAGATCAGACCAGTTCTTCCAATAAAAAAAACAGAAAAAATAAGAATAAAAACATACGCAATCAGACTAAATACACCAAGATATTTTTCAGAGTAGAGGTGAAGACAAAGAACAATTGAGACCGGGATCAGAAGTGAAAGCGAAGCACCTCCTCCCGATGCAATTCCACGGTATCGAAACCCCTCAGTCCAGTCTACGTTTCCGCTAGGTAACAAAAAAGTCTCTACGGCCTGACGAAAAACAGGAAAGAAAACTTCAAGTATCACCACCAAACTATTTAAAACGGAAATCAATAGCGCGCAATGTAAAAAATCATTGAAACGAAAACCATCCTTTAAAAACAAAAAAAACAAAGCATGAGAAATTAAAACATACATCGCCAAAGATGCAGCAACCTTGAAGTGCAAAAACTGACCAATACCGTGAATATACGAAGAAAAAACCCCTATCATGCTAATAAGGATCAGCGCAAAACAAATTAAAACTAAATCCACGCTTGGTCGGCTATATTTAGAAAAAAAGCAAACAAATATAACAGGCAGCACAGCCAACCCGAGTGGACCATAAATGGTATAAGGATTAAGGATGAAAAGAAGAAGCAAAGAGCTTAGTGTGAGCTTTCTTACCCGGAATGATTTATTTTTCATATTATAAATTTAAAAATTAATTTCACAAAAAGTCACCGGCAATATTTAAAAAATTACTTTGAAAATTAAAACTTTTATTTTGAAATCAGGGCATTTATTGAATCATACAAGAAATACGAGGATTAAATTTTAATTTTACCGAAAGATGCCAAAAATACTATCAACGCAGAAATCGACTTAACATCGAATGAAACTTTCACAGAGAAAAGAAGTGCCTTAAAATATGGCAAACTATGACGAAGAGATCGAACGTTCACTGCATAGCAATACATAATTTCATCGAAATGCTCGGGATACTTCGAAAAAAAATAATTACATGTATTTAGATGATCCATCGCATTTTGACCGATACCCAAAACCTTATTGGTAACATTATTTCCATGGCGACGATAACGCCCGAGAACCTCTGGAATGTATCTAATTGTTCCACCACTAGCCAGTGCGTCCACCCAATAACACCAGTCTGATGCAACTGGAATCATCAGGTTGAAGCCAGACTTTGGCGCATCTTGCGATCGAATCATTGTCGCGCAAGCGCCATTAAAACAACCATATTTTATTGAAGCTCTTATATCCCCTTCTCTTGGCTTGCTCTTTCTTGAGAAAAGATAAAGAGATTCATTGGTCGAACTTTCAAATACGTCCAAATCATGATAACAAATAGTGCAATCAGGGTGTCTTTCCATATAATCAACTTGCTTGCTGAGCTTCCCGGGCAACATTACATCGTCGCCGCCCATCCAAGCGATGTATTTGCCACTACAAGCAAAATGCGCGGCATTGGAATTTGCTGTGATACCCTGATTATCGTGCGAAAGCCTCAGTCTGAACTTGCCAGGATTCTCATCAGAGTATTTTTTTAAGAGCTCATGAGTCCCATCAGTTGAGCCATCATCCGCGACAACAATCTCGATGCTGGGATAATCCTGTGAAAGAATAGATTCAATGCACTCTTGTAATAATATTTTTTGGTTGTATGTAATCACAGCAACGCTCACCAAAGGCAGCTTCTTATCAGTCACTATATAACCCCAGGGTAGAATTCATCACCACCTCAATTAAAAAAACCCGCACAAACAAGGGATTATTTTTCCATAACGCTTTTTAACATGGAACAAATTCTTAGGCAATCAACCATACGTTTAGTCACTTTCATCAAGGCCTCCAATTTTACAAACACAATGAACGTTATATTAGAAAAGCTACACAAAGATTCTCTGATAGCATCTTACCCACCCCATTTAAAATTAACCATTTTAAAAAACAACCAAAAATATTAATTGCTAAAAGAAGGGTTAAAATCGCACCGATTACTATTTGTCAACGAAAAACTTCGCCTACTCCCTAATTTATAGAAGGTTTTAACATCTAACTTTTAGCTCACCCTTGATTTCCAAAAAAATTTTTCGAAACATAGCATCTTTTAGAATCGCCAAGAGACCAAAATAAATCACCATACCTAAAAGCGTGCTTAAAATTAAATCTACCAAAACTTTATCGAAGTCAACATGATGCACCACCAAAAACATTATAGTCGCAGAAAAAATGTAGTTCTTCGCAACCTTAAGCTGACTCCAGGCACCAAAACCGTATAGTTTTCCCGGGTAATATGAATTTATAAAATAAGCGATGCAGCTAGTTGTCAGCATAGCCCAGGCTACGGCTTGAATACCGTAAGGAATTGATATGAAAAGCGCAAAAACCGTCATTGGCAGCTTACTTAGATCAACCTTAAGAAAAAGATCTGATCGGCCTACTGCATTCAGAATATTCATGTTGATTGAACTGATAGGAGTAATCGCGCGCGCAAAACAAAGCACCTGAATTATCGGTATTGCAGGGCCCCACTCTTCGCCCATAAAAAACAAAACAAAGGAATCTGCTACGGCCGAAAAACCTACGAGAGCGGGCAGAGAAACTAGCATGGTGACTGCTATCAGCTGTCTGTAAAGGCTTACGAGCCTATCCTGCTGTTCTTTGATAGAGGTCAGAAGCGGATAGGTCACACCTTGCAAGGTCGAGGAAATTAGCTGGACTAGAAGATTCGTCAAATTAGTCGCTTGGGTAAAATATCCAACACTGGTCGCATTGAAGTATCTACCGATCATAGCTACATAGAGATTGTTTACCAAGGTCGAGATAAACCCTGCCAACATTAAATTAGAACCGAATTTGAATAAACTCTTAAAAGAATCGCGGCTAAACCTAAGCTTGGGGAGCCACCGGCAAAAAAACCAGAACCCGATATTTTGTAATAGGGCCTTTATCAACAGCAACCATACAAACGCCCAATAACCATAACTTTTCGATGCTAAATATATTGCTACTGCCGAGCTTATCAATGTCGCGACGAAGGTAGCTATTCCTTGGCTTTTGAAATCTACCCTGATTATGAGCTTCGCGCGGGCTACAACTGTAAGTGAGTTAATAATAATAATAACGAACAGAAGTCGAGAAATCTGAACCAATTCAGGTTCTTGATAAAAATTAGCTATCAAAGGCGCAGCTGTATACAATACAGCATAGATTGCGACGCTCCATAGCAGGCTCACATAGAAAATAGTAGAAGAGTCAGCTTCCGTTAAAGAGTGGCTACGCTGAACCAAGGCCTGAGAAAACCCATTATTGACTACACTCTCAGCCAATAACATAAAAATTGTCAGCATACCTACTAAGCCGAACGCTTCAGGCCCAATTACTTTAGCCAAATACAACGTGACACAAATAAAACCAAGCTGGTTAATCAGCTTATCTAAAACACTCCACGCAACTCCACGAATTGCCTTATTTTTTAACGACACAAATTCTTCCCAGATTCAAATAGGACTATTTCGGAAAAATTATTCATTTCTTGGGTATGCATCAATCAACGATTGGCTAGACTTATTTAATATAGAAACGCCCTTGTACTTTGCATAATCAGACATCAACTCATGCGCAGAAAATGTGTCAGCGCTAAGTTGAAGCAATTCTGCCATCCTCCATTTCATAACCTTATCTGGATTTTTTCTCAACACCTCAATATTGTCTTTTTCATTAAAATGCTTAAATGTTATATATAAGTCATTGGTATTTTGGTCGACACTTATATCCTTGTGGAAGCTAAGATCAGCGCCATAGACATTAACCTTTTCATAGCCCAAAATAATACCGATGTATATCCCATATATTAAAACATTTATTTGGGGTGGACCATATATCCCCATATCAAATACCTTGCCGAGCAAGTCATTATATTCTTTACAAGGAAGCCCCTGCGTAGCAATCTTAATTATCTTCACATTTTCATTTTGAATCGATTTTGTCAGTATTTTTTCATCCGCGTAATGAGGCACTATTATTTTCATAGGCCACTCAGTTTTTTCATTGATTATGGAAAAAGTTTTTTCACGCCTTTCAATCCAATCTGAATGCGCATTTTCTGAAAAAAAATATGCATCCAAGAAAACATATACCTTGGGCTTAATGACAGTATATAGTCTATCGTCACAAAAATTATTTACGCATATAAAATCGTGGCTATCCTTTAAAATACTGAAATTATTTTTATCCAATCTTAAGCTTGGACCATTTCCTACTACGGCTACGTCATTGAAATTTTTTTCTATCTTTAATTCTGAGACTGGGACTGCACCTTTTATCCGAGCCTTTAAATATAAATATAGATCCCTGCCCAAAAACCTTAATATAAAAGGGAACGCTTTATATATCCTTCTCAATGCCTGCCTAAACATCTAATAGGTCCCTTACCCTTTGCTTACACACTATTTTATTCTGCTGAGCCCAACGACTCCATTGTTCAACTTCTGTCCAATCGGAAAGAAAAACAAAATCTATAGCTGCAGATACAGAAACCTCATAATCGTACTTGCTATCGCCAATAAACAAAGCGGGCTTCAGTATATTCTCAGCAGAAATTTCACGTTTTATAATTTCGTATTTTTCATCGGGGCTGCCGAATATTCCACCGTCGAATAGGTCGGCTAAGCCGCGTTTGGAAAGCACATCCCGCAGCTCGGCCTGATCTCCTCCAGAAGCCATCAGCCAGCGGGCGTTGGGCGTGCATTGGCGCAACGCTTCAAGGCCAGGAGTAATGGTGCAGCTTAGGAGGCCTTCACGGACGTTTACAGAATACGCCTCCAATAATGCAGCGAGATCGGAGTCAGCTTGACCCGGAACGATCTGCTCCAAAAAGTACGCAAACTTCTTATAACGCGAGACGCCGCCGTTGGCTACGTGGTATTCCACCATGGCTTGTGCGGCGGCCTCGCCATAGGGCAAAGTAGCCCGGTAGAAAGCGTTGGTCTTGACCTTGTTGGAGTCAAGGACTACACCGTCGCAGTCGAAGACTAGCGTTAGATAATTACTAATAGCGATGGGGAGACTCATACCCCGGCCAGCCCCTTCTCCACCATGCACTCCGCAATCATAAAATCTTCGGGCCAATCAATATCGTAGCCGGTAAGCTTGTCCAGCTCATAGAGATAAGGGCGATGGCCTATCCGGTCCTCTAGTTCACGGTATGTTGAGCTGGGTGCAATAAAAGCACCACTATTAACCTCATGTACCGCCTTCAAGGTTTGAGTACGCGGCCATTTTTCGGAGTTTCGGTCATAATTGATAGGCTCTTCATCTTGCCAAAGAAAAGCATGAATCTTGGTGGTGGTCATTAAAGAGTCATATCCTTTCTTGAGCTTATCGAAATAGGTTCGAACCGCTAGGTCATAGTGCTTTTCGGTAATAAAGGGCGATGTCACGTGGGTCCAAAGAATATGTCCGCTGTCTATCAGCGAAAGTGCATGTGCCACGAGTTCGTCGGTACTCGTTTCGCTCGTTGCCAAGGTCTCAACTCGTTTGTGCAAACGTAGTCGGGGTTCATTTAGCGATTCCGCAAAAGCCAAAATGTCTGCGTCGTTGGTGCTCAGCACTACTTCATCAATTAACTCAGCTGACAAAAGTTGGCGCAGCTTCACTTGAATCAAACCAAAATTAAAACCTGCAAAAGGCTTGATATTTTTGCGCGCAACACGTTGACTTCCTGCCCGACAAGGCAAAAAACAGGTCACTTTTTCTGTCATTTGATCATTCCGTAAACGCTTGCTTTATCGACATCATAACGCGACGGTGTTACCGCAATCAGCGGCAAATTGGCGCTAGAAACTTGAAATTGCTTAACGACACGGTTCATTTCGGTATTACGCGGATCTTCTGCAGGATAGCCATCAAAACCAGCCAAAAAAAGGCAGCGACACTTTCCACTCGCTGCAATGGCAAACGCATAAGCCATCACTAGAGAGGTTGGCGCGGTGCAATAAGTCTCCGAAAACGCAAACGTTTCTTCCTTCACCTCTAGACCGAAGTCCAGTACTTCCTTATCTGCCAGTGCAACTTTCACATCATCAGGCAACATGGAATAAGGCGTGATCAGCGGCTGCGGTAATCTGACATGACTTTCACAATCAGCGAGCAAACGAACTGGGTGGCAAGCCACCCGAACATCGATCAGCTGAGCATCAATCGATGTTTGTGTATTGAGCGCCAGGACTAAAGGCTCATAGGCCCGGATATAGCGCTCCAGCGCCTCACGATGGCGGGCAACGCCAGGGCCGGTGCCTAGCAACAACACCTCACGTCCTTCAAACTGTGCCTTCGGAGACCAGTGCCCTTTGGGCTCCCCACGGTAAAAATGCCGAGCGGTGTCCAGAGCGTTGAGATTAAATCTCTTTCCTCCTCCTAAGCGGAGATGCTCAATTACCGCTAGCAAATCTTCCTCGCTGTAGCGCGAGTCACTGAGCATTTCTTGGATATAGGTGGGATGAATGCCGTACTTACCGGCGAGGTAGTAGTATGGGTTGGTGCCCCAACCGTAGTTTGCCTGCATCGGTTTAAAATGTTCGCGCAGCAACGTCATTAATGGCACTAGGTTGACTTGTTTGCCACGACGCTCTGCAATCTCTACGGCCAATTCCTCTGTTCGGGCATTGCCTGGTCCACGCCCCATCCCGGTAACAGTGGAATCGACCCACATTACTCCCTCATCTATACCGCGCAGTGTATTGGAAAGCGCCAGCCCAAGGTTGTCATGCGTATGGATCCCCATGGCGCCGTTCCACTCGCTACGAAACCACTTAATGATTTGCCCAACTTTCTCAGGGTTCATGCTGCCCATGCTATCTGCGAAATAGAGCACATCAATCGAGTAGGTCTTGGCTTGGCAGGCGAGTGCTTTCACTTCTTCTTCGGTGCGATCCGCCACCTGCATCAGATTAAACCCGACTTTATAGCCTCGCTCCTTCAACCAGCTAACAGCTGACAAGGCCTTTTCGAACTCATGAGCATGACAGGCAATGCGAACCAGATCGACCCGCGACTCAGCTGCCGGCTTGGGAAAGAGACGTTCCAATGCATCTCTCGGTGAAAGCTCTCCCACTAGCTCACTGCCGTTTACCATCACTCCAATGGCTAAACCAGAAGGGATCGCGAGGCTACGGATAAAGTCATCCGTAGTGAAGGCGCAAGGTCCTTGAAATCCATCGTTCCTCAGGGTACGGAAGCCCAATTCCACAACGTCTACGCCGGAGGCCTGCATGGCATCGAGGTACTGGTGGATCAAATCCGTGGAGAAGTCCCACGCGTTGTAATATCCGCCATCACGGAGCGTGCAATCGAGTAGCTTCATATTGACCACATCAAATAGTACAGTTTGAATTAACAAATGAGTTGACAGCTTCGATCACCACATTGACCTCCGCATCCGTCATCACCGGACTAATCGGAAGACTCAGCACTTTTCCGTGAACCGCTTCGGTAAGCGGAAAACGGTGCTGGTTCCAGTTGGCATAAGCTTTCTGCTGGTGCGGTGGTATCGGGTAGTGAATCATCGTCTGCACTCCAGCATTTTGTAGGTGCTGTTGAAGTGCGTTTCGCTGCTCCGAGCGTACTACATAGAGATGAAACGCATGGCATTTTAGGCGCTCCATGGTTTCGTCTGCGCTAATTGGCTGCTGGACAGCGCGGTTGCCAATTCCTTGAGCATAGGCCAAGGCAATTTGCCGACGACGCAGGGTTTCGACGTCAAGATAGCGAAGCTTTATCCGCAGCAGAGCCGCCTGCATTTCATCCAGACGGCTGTTTACACCTTGGTAGACGTTTTCGTATTTTTTATGGCTACCGTAGTTACCAAGTGCGCGGACGGCATGTGCCAGATCGCCATCATTAGTGGTAACCGCGCCCGCATCACCCAGTGCGCCGAGGTTTTTACCAGGGTAGAAGCTAAAACCTGAGGCGTTGCCCCAATTACCTGCCTTTTTCCCGTTGATGCCAGCCCCGTGTGCCTGAGCTGAGTCTTCCAGCACTAGTAAATCATGGGCTTTAGCTAGCGCCATGATGTCTGACATGGGAGCTAGACGGCCATAAAGGTGCACAACAAGAACAACTCTTGTCCTAGGACTTAAAGCCGCCTCAATACCGTCAGCAAAGAGGTTAAGTGTGAGCTCGTCCGGCTCGACCAACACGGGCGTAAGGCCATTTTCAGTAATCGCTAAGATGCTGGCAACGTAGGTATTTGCTGGCACAATAACTTCATCGCCCTCTTTGATCTTGCCCATCTCTTTCCAGGCTCGGAGAGTGAGGGTAAGCGCATCAAGGCCGTTGGCAACGCCCACACAGTATTCCGTGCCACAGTATTCAGCAAATTCTTTTTCGAAAGCGCCAAGTTCGGTACCTTGTATATACCACCCTGAATCGATCACTCTCGTAGCAGCCTCCACCAATTCTTCACGATATTGGCTGTTTATAGATTTCAGATCTAGAAAAGGAATCATGTTTCAATATACCTGACAATTCGGGCGGGATTACCAACAACCAGAGCACGAGGGGGGACATCTTTAGTTACCACCGCACCCGCACCAACCATTGCCTCCTCACCGATACAGATCCCGGGCAGCAAGGTTGCATTCGCTCCAATACTAGCCCCTCTTTTTACCGTTATACCTGAAAACGCATCTGGATAGACTTTGGAACGGGGGTACGAATCATTTGTGAACGTTGCATTGGGCCCAACAAACACATCGTTTTCGATAAGGGTTCCATCCCATAGCTGCACCCCAGATTTGACGGTTACGTTGTCCCCTACAACCACATCACCCTCGATCAGAGTCTGTGCGCAGATATTGCAATCCTTACCTATACAAGCGCCTTCAAGAATTACAACAAATTGCCAAATTCGGGTCCCCTCTCCGATCTGTGAGCTTGCGACGTCAGCCGTCGGGTGAATGAAACTCATGATTTCACCTGACGGATAAAATCGTCGTAATCCCGGATATAATCACTTTCGTCATAATGCTCACTGGCCAACACCATCAAGACACAATCGTCGCTAAAGTCGTGCATTTCCCGCCAGACCATATCTTCTATTAACAGACCTTTGGTCGGAGAATCCAACCAGACTTCCTCTTTTTCCTCACCGTTATCCAGCATTATTCTGCACTTGCCTACGACGCATACCGCAATTTGCTTCAGAGCCTTATGAGCATGAAAACCACGCGCCACACCAGGCTGGGTCCCAAAAATGTAGTAGACACGCTTTATGTCGAAGGGTATCGATTGTTTGCCTTCCAGCGCGACCAACGAGCCACGGTCGTCACCGAGTGAGGGGAATTCGACCACTTGGACTAAGCTGGTATCCTTATCGCTCATCAACCAACTCCTGCAGGTAAGTTCCGTAGCTGTTTTTCTTAAGCTCGTTTGCCTGGGCAAGCAGCTGGGCCTTGCTCAACCAGCCATTATTGAAAGCAATCTCCTCCAAACACGCGATCTTGTAACCTTGGCGTTTCTCTATGGTTTCCACAAACTGCGCCGCCTCCAGCAGGCTTTCGTGGGTACCGGTATCCAGCCAGGCGAAACCGCGCCCTAATCGCTCGACGTTCAGTTCACCCGCCTCTAGGTAGACTTTGTTTACGTCCGTAATTTCTAGTTCGCCACGGTGCGAGGGTGCAACGGACTTGGCGATATCAATTACGCGATTGTCGTAGAAATACAGGCCAGTCACCGCATAGTGGGATTGAGGTTTGGCGGGTTTTTCTTCAATAGAAAGCGCTTTGTGGTTTTCGTCAAACGCTACTACACCAAAACGTTCCGGGTCTTTTACCTGGTAGCCGAAGACAGTAGCACCCTGCCCTTGCTCGGTGCGTTTTACAGCTTCACGCAGCTTTGGGGTAAAGCCTTGGCCGTAAAAAATGTTGTCGCCCAGTACCAAGCATACGCTGCTTTTGCCTATAAAATCCTCGCCGATCATAAACGCTTGGGCTAGGCCATCGGGGCTAGGTTGCGTCGCATAACTAAGCTTGATGCCAAACTGCTCACCGCTGCCCAGGCTCCGCTTGAAACTCGGCTCGTCTTCCGGGGTGGTGATGATCAGAATATCCCTTATACCGGCCAGCATAAGGACGGAAAGCGGATAATAGATCATCGGTTTGTCGTAAACCGGCAAAAGCTGTTTAGAAGTTCCAAGGGTAATTGGGTAAAGCCGCGTACCCGAGCCGCCGGCGAGAATAATGCCTTTCATGCGCCAACTCCAATGCGTTCCCGTTGATAGCTGCCGTCTTGTACCCGATGGCACCATTCCAGATTGTTGAGGTACCACAGTACGGTTTTGCGGAGGCCGGTCTCGAAGCTTTCTTTTGGCACCCAACCCAATTCTTTCTGAATTTTGCTGGCGTCTATGGCGTAGCGCAGGTCGTGGCCGGGGCGGTCGGTTACGAAGGTGATCAGATCACGGTAGTTTACCAGACCAGAGGGTTTTTCAGGGGCCAACTCTTCCAATAGGCCGCAAATGGCCTGAACCACGTCGATATTGCGTTTCTCATTGTGGCCACCGATGTTGTAGGTTTCGCCCACTTTGCCTTCAGCCACCACTTCATACAATGCTTGGGCATGATCCTCTACATACAGCCAGTCGCGGATTTGCTCGCCTTTACCGTAAACAGGCAGCGGCTTTCCTTCCAAAGCGTTGAGGATAACTAGCGGTATGAGTTTTTCCGGAAAATGGAAGGGACCGTAATTGTTGGAGCAGTTGGTGACCAATACCGGCAGGCCATATGTCCTGCACCAAGCTCGAACAAGATGGTCTGAGCTAGCCTTGCTGGCGCTGTAGGGGCTGCTCGGGGCATACGGTGTTTGTTCAGTGAACAAGTTTTCCGGGCCATCCAGGTCGCCGTAGACTTCGTCTGTGCTGATGTGGTGGAAGCGAAAGTTCTCGCGGCGCTCGGACTCGAGTGTTTGCCAATATTGGCGGACCGCTTCCAGCAGGGTGTAGGTGCCGACGATGTTGGTTTCTATGAATTCGGCGGGGCCATCAATGGAGCGGTCTACGTGGCTTTCGGCAGCCAGGTGCATGATGGCGTCCGGCTGATGGTCTTTCAGCACCCGGTCGACCTCGGTGCGGTTGCAGATATCAACCTGTTCAAAAGCGTAGCGGCTGCTGTCGCTCACCGCTGCTAGGCTTTCGAGATTACCAGCGTAAGTGAGCTTATCAAGATTAACCACTTCATCCCGAGTGTTCCAGATAATGTGGCGGATAACGGCGGAGCCAATGAAGCCGGCGCCGCCGGTGACCAGTAATTTCATGGGTGCTTAACCTACGTTCTCAATATACCAGGGCATAGCTTTGACGATACCTGCGTTAATTCTGTATTCCGGCTCGTAACCGAGCTGGCTCTCCGCCTTGCTGATACCAGCCTGAGAGTGGCGAACGTCGCCGGCCCGAAATTCCCGGTAAACCGGTGGCTTAGCGTAGGGATTTCCGTTTTCTGCTAACGCCGATTGTAGCGCGTTAAACAGGTCGTTCAGCGTGGTCCGATCGCCCACGGCAACATTGTAGACTTCATTTTTGGCGCTTTGCTCTGCGGTTGCGGCAAGCAGGTTGGCCTGTACGGCATTCTCGATAAAGCAGAAATCCCGACTGGTTTCGCCATCACCGTTGATAAAGATATCCTCGCCTTGAATCATCCCTGCGGCCCATTTCGGAATAACAGCAGCGTAGGCCCCGTTCGGATCTTGTCGCTTGCCGAACACATTGAAGTAGCGCAGGCCAATGGTATTGAAACCATAGGTTTTGGCAAAGACGTCGGCATACAGTTCATTGACGTATTTGGTAACAGCGTAGGGGGATAGCGGCTTACCGATATTCTCTTCCACTTTCGGTAGCGCAGCATGGTCACCGTATGTGGAGCTGCTGGCAGCGTAGGTGAAACTAGCGACTCCAGCATCACGGGCGGCCACAAGCATATTCAGGAAGCCACCAATATTGGTGCCATCGGTCGTTATCGGGTCGTTAATGCTTCGTGGAACAGATCCCAGGGCGGCCTGGTGCAGTACGTAGTCCACACCTCTGCACGCTTGGTGGCAATCCTCCAGTGAGCGGATGTCACCTTCGACAAATGAGAAACGCTGCCATTGCCCAGGGCTGACCTGGGCTTTTACCTCTTCCAGGTTATGCTGGTGGCCCGTCGCGAAGTTATCCAGTCCAACTACGGTTTGGTTTAGCTTGAGCAAGTGTTCCAGCAGATTCGAACCGATAAAACCGGCTACGCCAGTTACCAGCCATGTTTTCGGGACGGTGTTTAGCGTGTTCTGCAACTCTTCGTATTGGGTCATGGTTTACAGCCTGATGTCGGATTCGTGTGCGGAAAGAATGTACTTCAGGTCGTAAACCACTCCGCCTGACTTTACCAGCGACCTAATACCAGTTGCCCCAAGGGCCTTGAATTGATCATGCCCCACAGCAAGGATCACGCCGTCGTACTGCCCGTCCTTGGGCTCTGGAATGGGATCAATGTCGTATTCATTCTTAGCCTCGGCATTGCTTACCCAAGGATCGTATACATCCACTTCAATATTGTATTCGCCCAGCTCTTTTACGATATCGATCACCCGGGTATTACGCAGATCCGGGCAGTTCTCCTTGAAAGTGAGCCCCATCACGAGAACCCGGGCTCCTTCAACATGGATACGCTTTTTGAGCATGGCCTTTACGAGCTGCGAGACCACGTAGGCACCCATGCCATCGTTAAGTCGACGGCCGGCGAGGATGATTTCGGGATGGTAGCCAATGGTCTGCGCTTTATGAGTCAGATAGTACGGGTCCACGCCAATACAGTGGCCACCCACCAGGCCTGGACGGAAAGGAAGGAAGTTCCATTTGGAACCTGCAGCTTGCAGGACAGCCTCGGTATCTATGCCCATCTTATTGAAGATCATCGCCAGTTCGTTGATCAGGGCAATATTCAGGTCTCGCTGAGTGTTTTCGATGACCTTGGCAGCTTCCGCGACTTTGATACTACTCGCCTTGTGGGTGCCTACTGTAATAATTTCGTTGTACAGCGCATCCACCAAGTCGGCGATTTCAGGAGTGGAGCCCGCAGTGACCTTTTTGATGTTGGTGACCCGGTGCTCCTTGTCACCGGGGTTAATCCGCTCCGGACTGTAGCCAGCATAGAAATCCCGGTTGAACACTAGACCGGATACCCGCTCCAGTACCGGGACACAGTCTTCCTCGGTCGCCCCTGGGTAAACTGTGGACTCATATATTACGATATCGCCCTGTTTGAGAGTTTTACCGATGGTTTCACTGGCCTTGATCAACGGGGTCAGGTCCGGGCGTTTGTGTTCGTCGATCGGAGTCGGCACCGTTACGATGTAGACGTTGGCGGATTTGAGATCTTCAACGCTCGAGGTATAGCTAAGCTGGGCCGCCTGTTCCAGTTCCTTGCTGCTTACTTCCAGGGTGTGGTCTTGGCCATTCTGGAGTTCGGTGACCCGCTTCTGGTTAATATCAAAACCGATAACAGGGCGTTTTTTTCCAAATTCAACGGCCAACGGCAGGCCAACATAGCCTAGACCTATTACCGCAAGGTTTAGATTATCTGTTTGCATAGTTGTTGCTGACTTTTTCACCAAAGGATTTGAGGGGAATAGGGTTGAAGCTATGAGGCTAAAGCCTCTGGATTAGTCTCTGTTACTAATATGGGGCTATCTTTCGAAGCGGCCCGGATGAACACAATGAAAACACCGAGCATACCGCCAAGCAAAGTGGCAATCATGGCGATTAAAACTCGCTTAGGTTCACTTGGCTCCTGCGGAACAACTGCCGGATCGATCGATCTAAACACATATTCTCGCTGGGCATTTGCAAGCATTACGGTACGGGTTTCACTTTCGATAAGCTCAAAAAACACCTGTTGCATACCTGCAATGTTGGTGTCGTTCAGCTTTTTTTCCAGATAGGCAATCCGGGCCTCGGCACTTGCCACATCCTCTCTGCGCATGTGATCGTTAATGTCGTTCACCAATCAGTCGGCCCATTGTCTGGCAGCCTCCGGAGAAAGGCTTTTAACGTTCAGCGTAAAGAGGCCACTGTGCTGGTTTTCGCTAATACGAATGTGTTTGCTTTTGAAGACCTTCACCAGATCCCAATCTGTAGGTTGCAGACTTTTTCCTTCTTTATTCCGCAACCATTGCCCGCTTTCGTGATTATAGATATTTCGGTTGAATTGCCACTTGCCTGTATTGTGGCTCCAGCCCTCCACCGCCACTAGAGGAACCGCCAGATCGTGGCGATTAATGAAATCTGCCAGGAATGCACGGGAGCGAAGCACTTCCTTGGCGATAACTGTTTGATTTGAGCGGCCACTACCAAGACTGACACCTGCGAGACTGGCCAAACCACCAAGCTGACCAGAAATACCTCCCACACCACTATCTTCATTGGCGGGAGCCAAAAGAACTGTGGATTGATAGATATTCGGTTGAGAAAAAGCGTATGCCACTCCGCCAACAGCAAACAAGAGGGTGACGACAACAATCACCCATTTGCCAGACCATAGGATGCCGAACAACTGGCGTAGATCTATTTCATCATCTTCAAGATATTCCGAGAATATCTGGTAATTTTTCATATTGGGTCACTACAGATTCCCCACTGCCGCTGCACCAAGCGCCATCTGGTAAACGATCTGACTTACGTTCGTCCACAACTCAAGTTGGTTAAGCCGGTCAACATTGATGGGCATTATAATGGTGTCACCCGGATCCAACTGCTGGCTTCTGCCGCCAAACCAACGACTTTTTTCTGGCAGCATTACTGAGCCGTCTGCTTTTACAACATACACCCTGCTTTCATCTGCTTGGCGAGTGGGTCCGCCGGAGCGCTCCAGATAATCATCTAAAGTTAAACCAGCCTGATGCAGATGACTTGTCGGGAACTGAACCTCGCCGAATACGGTAACAGCCTGCGGAATTGCCGGAACAGTTAGGGTGTCGCCATCTTGAAGGCGAATCGATTGGTAATCTTCGTCGTTTAACACGGCGGGTAAGTCGACAACCATTCGGCCAACTGGACGGCTACCTTGAACCTCTTCCAAAAGACTCTCTACTTGTTGAACCCGGTCTCCGCTTTGACCACCGAACCCATCCCCCTCAAGCTGCACGCCAAGGAGATCGCCTTGTAGACGTTCTTTCGCTTCCCGCAAACGCTGCGCCTCCAGTTGGCGCAGCTTGGCCCGTGTAAAGATAGCGCCCGTCGGGAACGCGTTCTCAGTCAAGCCGCCTCCCCTCTCAATCACTTGCCTGAGAGTCTCACCATCTCGAAAAGTGTATTCGCCCGGGTACCGCACTTCACCCTTCAACTCGATAGTGCTGGTTGTGGCAAAATTCGGTATGGATTTGATTAGAATTCTATCTCGACTCTGGAGTGAAATATTGCCATTGCAGATCAACTGATGTCCCAGCTTTTGCAAGGGAATTCTGATCAAACCCGCGAGTTGCCGAGATTTCGGTACTGCCGAAAAGACTGTACTCGCCCCGGAAACTTTTCTCTGCCTGCTGTTCCTGCTCGAATCGGAGATAAGCTGCAGCTGAGCCCACCGAGGACTGGTCGAATCCTACGCTGACCTCAAGGCCATTATGGACGGTGCTCCACATCAGAGGCCAGGTGGTCACCGTGCGATTGAGGTGCCCTCGATCAGATAATTTTTGAGCAGAAAATCGCGCCCTGGCATCACCGGGCGCAAGCCATGGGGCGGCTGAAATTGAAAGAGATACCAGGCACGCTACCGCCCCACCGACCAGCGTCCAGTGCTTTATGGCCATAAATATTATGTAGTTCCGAACGGACAGAAATTTTGCAATAGACGGATAAAGAAGGCTAACCCCTCCGACGGGTTAGCCTTCTGAGCTGTGTTGAGCGGCGCCGATTCTACGGCATTCAGTTCGCAGAACAAGTTACAGCGGGCGTAAAAACACTACAGGCGGGCCTATACGCGTGAAATCTTGTTAAAGCTCGGATAGCGTTGCCAGTGAATCAGGCATCAGTCATTTGATCCCTCACGAGAGCAGCAAATTCGGCAAAAAACGCTAGAAAGATCCCTGCCAGCAACCCCAGCACACCAGCCAGGGTAACGATCAGAACTTTCGCCGGCCCTATTGGATCAGCACTTTGCCGACTAACAACTAACAGCTCAACAGACTCAATCGATGCCAGTTCATTTTCGAGTGAAGCTAGCTGCTCAATCGCCAAAGCCATCGAAGCTCCTGTATCTTCAGCCCCCTGAAGCATCTCTACCGTGGCATCCAATGACTCGATTCGCTTGTTGAGCTTTGCCCGAAGGTTAGATACTCCGACGATTTGCGTTTTCTCTAACCGCCCCATTAACTCGCCATGGATTCTATCAACTGTTTCCGCTTGAGCTGCCGTTGCCTCCGTCACCAATCGAATCAACCCTGTATCCTTAGGATTTGCAAAAGCCACTCCAAACTGAAGCTTTTTCTCATGTTCCGCGCGGTAGGCCGCTTCGAGCTCAGGCACCCAATGATTTTCAAGCTGCGCCATAACACTTGAGGGTTCGTCTAAATACTCACCGGAACCCTTTTCAGCGACTTTCACCAGACTGACATATTCGTATTTCGCGGGTGCCAAAATGGCATAGACGAGACCAGCCAGCATCGTTACCACGAAAACAACATAAAAAACCCGCCGACGCCGCAAAAATGTAGACGCGAGTTCGACCAGGCTAATCTCGTCGTCGTAACGGGCTCGGCTAGTGTTTTCACTTTGCGTCATTCCAAATCCACCATGTTGCGTTTAAGTAAAGATCGTTCTTTTGATCTGAGGGGCACGAATTTCCCGCTACAGAGGGCTCGCGTTTATCGCTTTATCGCTTTATCGCTGCTACCGGAACACTTATGCGCTGCGGCTTCTGCATAAAGTTGATAAACACTATGGCACGCTCCTCTCCGTCGTAGGCCTGAAAAATTGCGTTGAGGCCCTCAAACGGGCCCTCCATCAACTGCACTTGACTCCCTGACTGGATCCCCCCCTGTGCAGCCACCTTATCCAAGCTGTCCCTGATGTGCTGAATCACTTCATCAGAGATTTTTGCAGGCTTGTGCGCAAAACCAACCACTCTCAGAACGCCACGGGTTGAGCGCAATTTGGACCACGCAGAGTCTGTTTGCTCAAGGTTCACAAAGAGATATCCGGGAAACAGCGGTTCCAGCTTTTGTGTTCTTTTACCACCCTTTATCTTTTCTACCGGCACCTTTGGGTAGAAGCAGGGAATCTCCTGGTTCTTCAGATGAGCCAGAGCGCGATCACCCTGCGCCGGCTTGTACTGCACTGCATACCACCCCATGTTTAACGTCGACCCAAAGCGATAAAGTGAGGGTTGAGCACGTCCTCCTTCCCGTAGAGGAGTGGCTCACCATCGAGTCTCTCAACTCTGCCCCCAGCTGCAACAAGCACTGCATGAGCCGCAGCCGTATCCCACTCACAGGTTGGCCCGAGGCGAGGATATATATCCGCCCGACCTTCAGCTATACGGCAAAGTTTCAGGGAGCTACCGGCCTGAACCAATTCATGGTCGCCTAACGCAGCTATGTAAGCTCTTGTTTCTTCATTCAGGTGGTTCTTGCTGGCAACCACCCTTTTAACGGCCTTCGGTTCAGAAACACTGATGCGGTGGACCGCTCCACTCCGGTCACGCTTATGAGCGCCCTGACCTTTAAGTCCCCAATAGGCTTCCATCGTCGCCGGCGCAGTCACTACACCCATAACGGGCTCTCCATCTTCTATGAGAGCGATATTGACCGTGAACTCACCGGTACGCTGGGTGAAATCCTTGGTGCCATCAATCGGATCGATCAACCAGAAACGGCGCCAATGTTTGCGGTAACGCCAGTCAATCGACCGACCTTCTTCTGACAAAATGGGGATGTCATGACTGATAGTTCGCAGGCCTTTCTCGATCTCCTCATGGCTCGCCAGATCCGCTGCAGTTATAGGTGAGCTGTCGTCTTTGTAGCCAACCTTGAAGTCGGACTGGTAGATATGGAGGACGCGCTTGCTCGCCTTATCTGCAACTTTGATGACATCCCGGAGAACAGAGCTGTATTCCATAGACCACGCTTCCTGCTTCAGATCAAAACTTCTGGCACATAACCGGACGATAATAACATCTCACGGCAAATAGTCAGAAAGGTGTCCGCATGAAACTTCAATTTCTTGGTGCTACAGGTACAGTTACCGGCTCAAGGTATTTGCTTTCGGCCGACAAGCATCGACTGCTCGTAGACTGCGGCATGTATCAGGGGGTGAAAACACTCCGCCGTCGAAACTGGGCCGAATTCCCTGTAGATCCCTCAATCATAAACGCGGTCGTTCTAACCCACGCTCATATCGACCACAGCGGCTACCTGCCAGCGCTAGTCAAGAAAGGCTTTAAAGGTAAGATATACTGCACCAGGGCGACCCATGACCTGTGCAAAGTCCTGCTACCCGATGCCGGATTTCTTCAGGAAGAAGACGCCAAGTACGCCTTCAGGAAGAAGTTCTCGAAACACGAAAAACCTGAACCTCTGTTTACGGAAAAAGATGCCCGGGAAGCACTCAAGCACTTTGAATCGCTTCATTACCACGAAGCCTTCGAACCGGTGAAAGGTATGGAGGTGACTTTCACCCCAGCCGGACACATCCTCGGATCTTCCTGCGTGCATGTTCATCACAAGAAAACTGACAGGACAGTCGTATTCAGCGGCGATGTCGGACGACAGAACGACATCATCATGCGCCCGCCGGAACCTATTCAGAAGGCAGACGTACTAATCTGCGAATCAACCTACGGCGACCGCAAGCATGCCGAAACAGATCCCGAAACAGAACTGACGAACATTATCAAACGCACCGCCGGCCGCGGCGGAATCGTACTAATCCCTGCCTTTGCTGTTGGCCGCGCCCAAATGCTGCTCTATGTCATTCACAAGATCATGGGTGAGGGCCGCATTCCCGAGCTACCGGTCTTTTTAAATAGCCCGATGGCGATTCGAGCCACCGAGATTTTCTGTAAACATCACAAAGAGCACAAGCTAGATCCAGCACGCTGCGAGATTATCGACAGCAATACCAAATTTGTCCGCACGGTGGAGGAATCTATAAAGCTGGATTCCACCCACTACCCTTGCGTGATTATTTCAGCTAGTGGCATGGCGAGTGGTGGACGGGTGCTTCATCATTTGAAAACACTTGTGCCAAATGAGCGGAACAGTGTCGTGTTTGCGGGTTTTCAGGCGCCCGGAACTCGAGGAGATGCACTGGTCAACGGGGCAGATTCAATAAAGATCCACGGTGAGTACTGGCCAGTAAAAGCAGACATCCAAAATTTGGATGCGCTCTCAGCGCACGGCGATTTCGACGAAATACTTTCTTGGCTGGAGCAAGGCGCACTCAGACCTAGGAAAGTGTATGTCACTCACGGGGAAGTAGTTGCAAGTGACGTGATGCGCAAGCGGATTCGTGACAAGTTTGGCTGGGACACTGAAGTACCGGAGATGTTTTCAGAGAAGGACATTTAAATGACCGCGCAACCTGCCGGACTGTACCTGTCCGTCCAGTTTGCTGCCCCGCTCGTGTCGACAACACAACTCCAGTTACCTGATACTGTCCGCTCAAACCTCAATACAACCCCGCTGAGGTCGCCGTGAGCATTGCCCCCCATGGTCACCTGAAGGTGACCAGAACCGTCAGGATTGAACACTGCAATATCAGTTGCAGCGGCACCTGTGGTTAGGCGGGAGGGGGAATAGCCAATGTCGGAATTAACGAGGCCTCCATTCTGGACCAAGCGCTCCTCCACCGCCGACCTATAGGCCGACAGCTCCCCAAGTGCCCGATTTATCTGGGATTGCATTACATAGCCTTGGTACGTTGGTATGGCAATGGAAGCTATGATGCCGACGATCACAACAACGATCATGACTTCAATAAGGGTAAAACCGCTGTTTTTTCCAAGCATGAGTTTCATTCCAACAAAAAACACATACCTACCATTTGCAATGTTCAGACCAACATCATTGACTGTCAGGGCGGGGAAAGTACCCATGTAGCCAGAAGCGCGGTAAAAAGGGAGCACTGGGGCTTTCGGCATAGATGCCCAGGTCCGCTTCCATTGCTCCATGGTAACGCCATACCTCTTGGCCCCAGACAACGCCCAGAATCAGCACGGCACACGCAAGCATCGGTTTTGAACCGGCTCGACCTGATTTAGCTTCACTCCAACCTTTCGAAGCGGAGGCGCCCTCATTAGGCTGCAAAGTCAAAGCCCAAAAGACTGCCAGCACCACCAAGGCAGCTGACATTGAGGCGGGAACCATAAAGACCGCAGAAACTCCGGAGTGAGCAAGTCCCGCTATGCAGGATGCAGAAAAAGCGACTATCACGGAAGCATGCTCCCGCGCCCCAGAAACAATCGGCCCACGCAACGAAAGAAGCCTTTTGAAGGTTACTCCTAGAAGAATCGCCACAAACGCCATCAGGGCCCAGCCATACTCGGCCGCCCACATCAAATACATATTGTGTGGGTGCCCGAAGTTCTGCACAGACGAGTATTCCGGCGTAATTGTAGGGTGAGTAAGCCATGATTGAACACCCATACCTAATGGGAAATTTCGCAGACTCATTTGCCACGCCTCCCACCAAAGTGGGAACCGCCCGGAGGCCCCAGCATGCAGTGAACGGATCACCGTTTCGCCAAAAACCAGCTCCGGTATTGCCCAGGAAAGCAAGCACCATAGGAAGACACCCAACAAAAGGAACTTTATCGAAACCGCCAACCACGGTAATACTGCCCGACCGAAAATCGTCAGCACGATCAACGCAGCAAGCCCCAGGCTGATCACTGACCCTCGCGACATAGTGAGTAACGCTACCCACCACCAGATCCCCGCCGTGAAAAAGACCCCGACCCTCCAAAGCCCGCTATTCCTGAGCCGCCCACATAATAGCGCCAGTGGAAACAACGGCAGGAACCAGGTAGCCAGATGGCTCCAGTACCGCATGTTTACGAAGCCCCAAGGAATGATATCAATGAGCTTAGAGAAGTCATCGGCGATCGCGAACGAATACGCTGTGAGGCTCATGGCCGCATAGAAAAAGCAACCAACCACAACAACACTGACCAATGTGCTAGCGACTTTTTCAGTACAGCATCGTGCGCGAATGCCCCACCCCAAAACTGAAAACGCCAGAAAGAAAAATGCAAACAGCCCCGCTTCAACCCAGCGGTAATCACTTACAGTGAGCGGTGCAGCAAAAATGAGAAACGCGATAGAAACCAAAAACGCAGGCCAGTTGTCGACCCACAGATTAGCGCGGGCATCACTGGAAGGAACTATAAGGACGAAAAACACTACAAAAACAAGAAGAAATATCTGAAAAAAGCGCTGGCCCGCGAAGCTGCCAATCCAAACCGGCAGGAAATCCGAAAACAGCGAAACGAAAATAACCGAGATAAAAACGGCTAAGAGAAATCCCGTGTAAAGAGAGTTGGACCGGCAAAATTTCAGAGAAACTAGAGAATCGCCATACCCTTTCCGCGCCACATGTAAGCCCTACAATCAACACCACGACTAACAACAAAAGCCCCGCCTATCGGCAGGGCTTTCGAATTTCATTAGCGCTCGACCTTCTGACGGTCTGAAGCGCTACGCTTTCTTAGCTATGCTCACAGCTGGCCGGTGCGTACGAATCCTTCCAACCTTGAGCAGCTGTTCCACCTGTCATTGCGCATGTATAAGCGCCAGCAAGGCTGCGAGAGATAGTAATGATTACACCCCGGACCGAGCCGGACGCGTCTTCACCCATCCGCACAGACCAAGTCATAGTTGGCAATTCGCCATTAGTCACTTGAAGACCCGCAGCATCGCCATAAGCGTCATCGACAAGATTAGAACCGGTCCAACCGATGTTGATTTGGCGAGGGTCTGCAGCCAGGTTATCTGCAGTCGCAACAACTTCGGCTCCGCTATTGAAGAGGCTTTCAGCGCTGGATTTGAGTGCGTTTACTTCACCAACTACCCGAGATATCTGGGCGCGAGCGGTGTAATCTTGATATTGCGGAATAGCTACTGCCGCCAGGATACCGATGATCGCAACAACGATCATCAATTCGATCAGTGTAAAACCCTTCTGGGCGTGGTTGATGTTCATATTTTTCATGGTCGACCTCTGTGTTTGTCGGTTATCAACTCTTGACGGCCCGGGACCGATGGAGCCCTGCCCCATGGCCGGCTTGGTGAGCCTGCTTAAGCGAAAGCACCCAGCGTGCCAACTTAAAGAGCCCTCTTTTAAACCCATTAAATTCAAACACCTACTATTAAACCTCATGTGAATTGCACTTTTTAACGCCTTTAATGATCGCCTGAACACGTCACTAGGTGACGCTAAACGTCACTCAGACCATCTCTCCGACCTCAAGTGGCACCGGATATTGCCACATTGAAGAGATGAATGCCGCGAATGCCTTCCCAAAATACTGGTAGCCATCTAAACTCAGTTCAACAGACGAAACATCGGTTTCAATAACTTAGGCAGCACTTCTTACTCTATTTATGGCTACTAACAACAGCAATGTAACGCTCACCGGTCTGGCAAGACGTTTCGTGGACGACGGACTGCTGGATGAAGCGACCGCAAAAGACGCGTTTCTTCAGGCCTCCCAGAATCGCATTCCGTTGATCACCTATCTGGTGCAAAACAACCTTGCGAACAGCAGCGGATTGGCGTTTTCTGCGGCGATGGAGTTTGGCGTTTCGGTTTTGGACCTGAGCTCCTTTTTGCCAGAAATGATGCCCGAGAAGGCTGTCGACGAGAAACTGATCCGGAAGCACAACGCTCTTCCCCTATATAAGAGGGGCAATCGTCTGTTTATTGCCGTCTCTGATCCCACTAATATTCAGGCCCTTGACGAAATAAAGTTTAATACCGGCCTGAGTACAGATGCGGTCCTGGTTGACGACGCCAAACTTCGTGCGGCTATCGACAAGTACCTTGAGTCTCAAGACACCACAATGGGCGATCTCGACGATGCCGATCTGGAAGGCGTCGAGACTGAGGGAGGCGAACAGGAAGACGATGGCGCAGTCTCTGCAACTGAGGTCGATGACGCCCCCATCGTTAAATATGTAAACAAGATGCTGCTTGACGCCATTCGTGGCGGCGCCTCCGATGTTCACTTTGAGCCTTACGAGAAAACCTACCGGGTACGTTATCGCACTGACGGTATCCTTAAGGAAGTATCCCGGCCGTCCATCAAACTGGCCCCCAAGATTTCGGCGCGCGTGAAAATCATGGCACAGCTGGACATTTCGGAGCGCCGGGTGCCCCAGGACGGCCGAATTAAAATGAAGCTGTCCAAGACCAAAGCCATCGATTTCCGGGTAAACACACTGCCGACCCTTTGGGGCGAGAAGATCGTTCTGCGGATTCTTGATCCTAGCCAGGCAAAACTCGGCATTGATGTTCTCGGTTACGAAGAAGACCAGAAAGAGATGTACATGACTGCCCTTGAGCAACCACAGGGCATGATTCTCGTGACCGGCCCGACCGGTTCGGGCAAGACCGTCTCTCTCTATACAGGCCTTAACATCCTAAATACCCATGAGCGGAACATTTCTACCGCTGAAGACCCTGCGGAAATAAACCTTGAAGGTATTAACCAGGTTAACGTGAATACGCGTGTCGGGCTTGGTTTTGCCGAAGCCCTGCGAGCATTTCTGCGCCAAGACCCCGATGTCATCATGGTTGGTGAGATTCGAGACCTCGAAACCGCGAACATTGCGATCAAGGCCGCCCAAACCGGCCACTTAGTTCTCTCAACCCTTCACACCAACAGTGCCGCCGAAACACTGACACGAATGATGAACATGGGTGTACCGTCATTCAATATTGCGACGTCAGTGAGCCTGATCATTGCCCAGCGCCTTGGCCGGCGCCTTTGTAGCTGCAAGCAGGCGGCAGACGTTCCCAACGACTTGCTTTTGAAGGAAGGGTTCACACAAGAACAAATTGATACAGGCTTCACGTTGTACCGTCCAAAAGGCTGTGATAAATGCAATGGTGGATACAAAGGCCGCGTCGGTATCTACGAAGTGGTCAAGATCACCGACGAGCTGGCGAACATGATTATGGAAGAGGCCAGCTCCATTAAAATCGCACAGCAGGCTCAGGCCGAAGGCTTCAGAAACTTGCGTCAGTCGGCACTTTTGAAAGTGATTGAGGGTGTCACGAGCCTCGAAGAAGCCAACCGGGTCACGAAGGATTAAGCATGGCAGAGAAAGCGCAAAAGCTGGAATCGTACGTTTGGGAAGGCAAGGACCGCAAAGGCAACAAGTCCAAGGGAGAGCTGACCGGTTCGAACCTGGCCTTGGTAAAGGCCCAGCTTCGCAAACAGGGCATCATTCCAGACAAGGTCAAAAAGAAGCCCAAGCCACTGTTTGGTGGTGGCAGCAAAAAAATATCGCCTTTCGACATTGCGATGCTGACCCGACAGCTCGCGACCATGATGAAAGCGGGCGTGCCGCTGGTGCAGAGCTTTGACATCGTTGCCGACGGTCTTGAAAACAAGGGCTTGCAAGAACTGGTGATGAGCATTCGCAATGACATCTCATCAGGAACCAGTTTCGCCGGTGCGCTTAGCAAGCACCCAAAACATTTTGATGATCTTTACTGCAACCTGGTTGATTCCGGCGAAAAAGCCGGTGCACTGGAACAGATGCTGGACCGGATCGCCACCTACCTTGAAAAGACTGAACTGCTGAAGAAGAAAGTTAAAAAGGCAATGACCTATCCTATTGCGGTCGTTGTTGTAGCCATCATTGTGACCGCGATTCTTCTCGTGAAGGTAGTCCCTCAATTTGAAAGCCTGTTCAAGGGCTTTGGTGCCGAGCTTCCGGTCTTTACTCAGTTTGTCGTCCGATTATCGGAATGGATGCAAACCTGGTGGTTTGTCGTGTTACTCGGGATTGTCGGCACCATTTTCTTATTTAAGGAAGCCGTACGCAGGTCCCAGAAGTTCTCTGACTTTATCGACAAGTACGTTTTAAAATTGCCGGTTGTCGGTGAAATTCTTGATAAGTCTGCCGTTGCCAAGTTCGGCCGTGTACTGTCGACAACCTTCGCAGCCGGCGTTCCTCTCGTCGACGCGCTTGATTCCGTTGCTGGAGCGACAGGTAACGCCGTGTACCGGGACGCCATCATGCGAATAAAAAACGATGTCTCCAGCGGTACACAGCTCCAGGCTTCCATGCGCCAGCAGGATATCTTTCCGGTTATGGCGGTGCAGCTCACGGCCATTGGTGAAGAATCCGGTAATCTGGATGAGATGCTTCAGAAGGTTGCTGAGCACTACGAGGCCGTTGTTGATGACATGGTCGATAACCTGACTGCTCTCATGGAACCCATGATCATGTCGGTTCTGGGTGTTCTCGTTGGCGGCCTCATCATCGCCATGTACCTCCCCATCTTCCAGATGGGCCAGGTCGTCGGTTAATCACCCCTAGCTACCATGGCCGGGCTACTCACCGTAACCCGGCCTTTCTCGTTTTAATGGACGCCCAATGCTCACACTAGACACACTTCTGGCGACGCCCTGGCTTTTGTTCCTGTCCGTCACCCTGCTATCCCTCTGCATCGGCAGCTTTCTCAACGTAGTCATCCTGCGCCTGCCCAAGATGATGCATCAGGACTGGCGCTGCCAATGCGAGGAATTCCTGGAACTGCCTGAAAACCAGAGAAAGCCGGAAGAGCAGATCACCCTGTCCAAACCGGCATCGACCTGCCCTTCCTGTGGCCACACTATTCGAGCCTGGGAAAACATTCCGGTGGTCAGTTACCTGGTACTTGGCGGCAAGTGCGCCTCCTGCAAGACGGGTATTTCACCCCGCTACCCGATCATCGAAGCAATCACCGCCCTGCTCTCCATTGTGACCATTGCACTGCTTGGCCCCACCGAGGCCACGCTTTGGTCGTTGTTGCTAGTATGGTCTCTGGTAGCTTTGACGGTGATCGATTTCGACACCCAACTGTTACCGGACAGCATTACCTTGCCCCTGCTCTGGCTCGGCCTGGTCCTGAATTACTTTGGCGTGCTGACCGACTTCACCAGCGCTTTCTGGGGCGCAGTCTGGGGCTACCTGTCCCTGTGGTCAGTGTACTGGCTGTTCAAACTGGTCACTGGCAAGGAAGGCATGGGGCATGGTGACTTCAAACTACTGGCCGCACTAGGCGCGTGGCTGGGCTGGCAGCTGCTGCCGGCGGTAATCCTGCTGTCTTCCGTGGTTGGTGCGGTGGTGGGCATCAGCCTGATGATTTTCAAGAAGCATGGCCGCGAGGTACCAATTCCTTTCGGGCCCTACCTGGCGGCTGCGGGCCTACTGTGCCTCTGGTTTGGAACCGAGATCCAGCGTTTCTGGTTTGGCTTTCTGGGTGTGTAACTGATGGCGATCGTAGGCCTTACCGGCGGAATCGGCTCCGGCAAATCGACTGTTGTCCGCATGTTCGGGGATCTTGGCGTCCACTGGGTCGACGCGGACGATGTTGCCCGCGAAGTGGTTGAGCCGGGCACACCTGCACTCAAAGCTATTGCCGAACATTTTGGTGCAGACATCCTGGATGCCGCCGGTGCCCTTGACCGCGCAAAGCTTCGGACCATTGTGTTTGAAACACCGGAGGAGCGCGAGTGGCTGGAAGCGCTGCTGCACCCAGTCATCCGGGAAGAGCTGATCCGCCAGCTGAAGCCGGAACATTACTCACTGCCGTACGTGCTTCTGGTCACTCCCCTGTTGTTCGAAACCGACCAACACCAACTTGTGGATTACGCCCTGGTGGTGGATGTCCCAGTTGAGGTTCAGATCGAGCGTACCGTGGCGCGGGATGCCAACTCTCACGATCAAGTTAACCGAATTGTTGCTGCGCAGATGCCCAGGGATCAGCGGCGTGCGAAGGCCGACGCTATAATTGATAACAACCGTCCACACGTTGACGTGGAGCGTCAGGTTCATGAATTGCATAAAAAGATGTTGGTGGACTTTGCCTGACCGCTACTCTCGTTCCCTGCTGACCGGCATCACTGCCGCATGCTTTTTCTTGTCCCATGCACCCGCTCAGGCAGCTGAACCTGTATTCCAGATTCAGGAGCGCCCGGTGCCCGGTGTACTGTCGCCCGATTCCTTGCCTGAGTCCTTCTATACTTTCTCGCCCGAGGAGTACTGGGACGAGCCCAGGGATTCCTACTGGTTCGAATTCAGCAACTGGGTATTGCTGCAGGGGCGAACTCAAAACCCCAAGATTCAAAGGCTCGGTCAATGGGCAGATCGCACGCTGTCAGGCAGTCAGCACGACCTTCCCAACAACGCCAGTTACCTTCGCGTTGGATTTGCTACCGAATCAGAGTACGGCGATCCGTTTCAATTCGAGCCGGAGGCCCGATTCCGTCTCGATGTTCCCACTACCCGTCGCAAACTTCGCCTGGTCATTGAGAGTGAGAGCGAAGAGTTGATCCCGCTGGAAGAGCGGCAGCGAGACCGTCAATTAACAGAAACCGATCGTACCGACACCGACACCACCGGTGCCCTGCGTTATCTGACCCAGATCGGCGATGCCATCAACTTATCCAATGACGTGGGTGCGCGCCTGAGATTTCCGCCCGATGCATTCTGGCGTGCCACGGCCCAGAAGAAATGGCGGCTGGACGATAACTGGCTGATGAATGTCCAGCAACGTTTCTATTACTACCACAGTGATGGCTGGGGCGAACGCACCTGGCTTGGCTTTGGCCGCTCGGTCGGTAATGGCTGGTATTTTCAGTCTTCTTCAGAACTGGAGTGGGTGCACAGGGATCGGAAGTTCGTGGCGGCCCAGATCTTCAGTGTCGATAAGCGGCTGAACAACCGCTCAACCCTGACGCCCCGACTGGGGGTTCTGGGGGAAAGCCAGCCCTCCTGGCGCCCTACCACAGCCTTTGCGGACTTGACCTGGCGGTACCGCCTGCACAGCGACTGGGTTTACGCGGAAGTAATACCTGCCCTGGAATTTCCGCGGGAAGAGAGTTTCAAGGATCGGGCGTCGGTGCTTTTCAGGATAGAATTGTATTTTTCCGGCAGCCTTGAACGCCCTTACCTGGATTAACGATGCCAAGACACCCCTCCCGTCCGGCGCTGGACGCCCTGACACTTTCGCCAATCGCTCTTACCCGGTCGTGTTTTCGCGACAAATTCGGCGTGCCCCGGCAACCGGGACTGACCCGCTACGCCCACGCGGAACTTGTCATCGAACCACCTTACGATCGTGAGGATGCGTTCCGGGGGTTGGAATCGGCTACCCATCTCTGGCTCACCTTTCAGTTCCACGAAGCGGTTCGTGCCGAGTGGCGCCCGGTGGTCCGGCCTCCTCGTCTTGGCGGTAACCGGAAGATAGGGGTCTTTGCCAGCCGGTCGCCATTTCGGCCCAACAGTCTGGGCCTGTCTGTCGTCAGGAACCGGGGAATCAGTCGCAAAGACGGCCGACTGATCCTGAACATCAGCGATCACGACCTGATCGACGGCACCCCTATTCTCGACATCAAGCCCTACCTGCCATTTGCCGACGCGGTGCCCGAAGCTTCTCTGGGATGGGCCGACAGCCCGCCCACCGAGCAGCTGTCAGTCTCTTTTCTGCCAGAAGCCGAACAGCAGCTCCAGACCCTCCCGCCAGAGGAATACCCTGATCTGCGAAACCTGATCAAAGATGTGGTCAGTTACGACCCACGGCCCTCATTCCGCCGGGGTCGGGAGGAAGAGCGAATTTACGGGGCGCACCTTTACGATTTGAACGTTCGCTTCCGCTTCGTGAACCTTGATTCACAGGAACGTGTCGAAGTCCTAACTGTCTGTTAAACTCCGGCAGGTGAGTTAGTAGTCGACACAGGGAACTCGTGCATTGCCTTCAAACCGGTTTTTAAAACGCTTGGGAATCCGGCCGCTCGCGGCCCGTCTGCTTGCGTATGTGTTGCTGTTCAGCCTGGTGTTTTCGCTGGTTGCGACCGGCATCCAGATGATCGGCGAATTTGAACGCCGGAAAGAAGACCTGCAAAACACCCAGGCCCGTGCTGCCGAATTGGTGTCCGGCAGTATGAGCAACAACATCTGGTTGATGAATTACAGCGAGGTTGCCAACAGCCTCGATGACATGAAAGCCGTCAATGCTATCCAACACGCACGGGTAAGTACCTCGACCGGTGACGAGTTCACCACCGGCACCTTTCCCGAAGGCCGGGTAATCTCACAAACCTTCCCTCTGATTTTCGACCGGTCCACTTTTCGCAGTCCCGAAGATGTTGGCAAGCTCACCCTCACTTCCTCAGTGGAGCGCATCTACGACGACCTCAGGGATCGGGCGTTGCTGAACCTGCTGTTTCAATCAATTGTGGTAATGCTGGGCACCTTTGGCTTGCTGATCATTGTTCGCCTGACGCTTTCGCGGCACCTTGAGGCCATGGCCGACTACGCCGCCAGACTCAATCTCGATGCTCTGGTTGATCCGCTAAAGCTCAAACGCTCTCCACCCAAAACGCCGGATGAGCTGACCGAACTGGAGCAGGCGCTGAACAAGATGCGACTCCAGATCCTCGAAGACACCCAGTCCCTGCGCCAGACTACGATTCAATCCCAGGGCGAACGGGATCAAGCGGTAAGGGCCAATCACGCCAAGAACCAGTTTCTCGCCAACGTCAGCCACGAACTCCGCATTCCCCTGCAATCAGTACTCGGCTACGCCAACCTGCTCACCGACACCCCCCTGGACCAGGAGCAGAGCGAATACGTTGCCACCCTGCTAAACGCATCCGAAGGTCTGTCGGCAATTATCAATGATCTGCTTGATATTTCAGCAATGGAAGCGGGCAAACTGGTACTGGATGATATTCCCTTTGATCTACGGGAGACCCTGAACGATCTGGTGCACATGCTTGGGCCCAGGGCGCGAGAAAAAGGCCTCGCTCTTGAGCTGCGCATTGATGAAAACCTGCCCTGGGTTCTGAAGGGTGACCCGGTTCGGGTTCGCCAAATCCTTCTCAACCTGACCTCCAACGCCATCAAGTTCACCGATTCTGGGCACGTTTTGATCAGTATCGAGGTTCTGGGCCGACGCGACGGAGAGCTCAGGCTTCGCCTGGCGGTGGAAGACACCGGTGTTGGTATCAACCCGGAAGATATTCCCCTGGTGTGTGAACCCTACGTTCAGCTTGAACAACGCTTCCAGCGCCAGCTGCCCGGTGCCGGCCTTGGCCTGACCATTTGCCGACAGCTGGTCAACCTGATGGAGGGTTCACTGGATCTGGAGAGTCGTCCTGGCGAAGGCTCCACCTTCTGGATCGAGCTCAAACTACCGGTCGCACCGGAAAGCTCAACCCGGGTAAGGCCAGATGACCGGATGGTTAAAAACCGCCGTATTCTGGTGGTGGACTCTTACGAGCTTTCCCGCAAGATTACCCTGGAAATGCTCTCCCGGCATGACGTTCACATTGAGGCTGTTAAATCTGCCGGCGAGGCATTGACGTCCCTTCGCCAGGCATTTGATAGCCAGCAGCCATTCGACGCCATTGTTCTGGACGGCTTTGTTCCAGACATGGACAGCGACCTCCTGTGCCGGCAGATTCGCGGCAACCCGTTGTGGGCCGACATGCGCCTGCTGATGCTGTCGTCTAACCCCCAGCGCGGCGATGCTGAGCACTTCCGCCAAGCCGGCGCCGATGCGTTCCTGAGCAAGTCGCTGCGCGAGTCCTGCCTGATGCCTATCCTGAATCAGCTCTTCGCAGACGCGGCGAAAAAGGAACGGCGATTCCTGACCCGGTTCTCGCTGCAGGCCGTCAGCGATTCCTCTTGCCGTCGGGAACTGCCCTGTGGACGCATGAAAGTGCTGCTGGTTGAAGACAACCCTGTCAACCGCACACTCACCCGCAGGCTGCTGGAAAAACTGGGCTGTGATGTGATGACGGCCAACGATGGCGAAGCAGCCGCCAGCCTCTGGCAGATCAATCCATTTGATCTGGTATTCATGGATTGTTTGATGCCCCGGGTGGACGGGTTTGAAGCCACACGGCGGCTGCGACAATGGGAGGCCACCAATCAGCGTGATCGCACCCCTGTGGTGGCACTCACAGCCAGTGCCATGGAAGAAGACGAGGAAAAATGCCGACGCGCCGGCATGGATTCGTTCGTAGCCAAGCCTGTCAATATTGAAATGTTGAGGGCAGTACTGGAACAATACTGTAAGGCGTCCGCAGTCTCCTGAGCAGATTGCGGGCAACAGATACAGTTATACGAGCGTCAAAGGCAACCATGAACGTTGAATGCCCCACCTGCAAAAAAACCGTGGAATGGACCGAATCCAACCCGTTCCGCCCGTTCTGCTCCGAGCGCTGCAAGCTCATCGACCTCGGCGCCTGGGCCAATGAAGAATACCGGGTTCCCGCCGAGAACGTCTCGCCGGACGATCTCGACCAGGGCGGCGAAGAAACCCGTCACTGAATAGTCGATCTAGCACCAGATTAAACGTGGCTTACCACCTTTTAAGTTGAGTGCCCAAGGTCGGCCCGTTACCATACCCCAACTTTTTTAATCACTTACGAAAGGTGCATGCATGAAAGCGTCCCGTATTTCCCTGATGGTTCTGTCTCTCGCTGCAGCTCCGGCGTTTGCCGGCGATGTCGACCTGAGTCTCACTAACGACTCAGTAAAAGGCCAGGTGAACTTCCTGGGCAGCAACGACGAACTGCAACTGGGAACAGGCTACACCTACCGTGAAGGTGGCTTGGACATCCTGAACCTGGATTTTCATGCCCAAGGCCGGACCGCCATTGGCAACCTGCCCACTACCGCCGGCATTGGCATGCGTGCCTTCGGCTGGGATGCCGATGAGCTGGACGGCGGCGCCGTTGCACTGGGTGGCTTTGCAACCCTGAACATCCCCAAGGTGCCAGGCCTGTCCTTCACTGGCGGTCTGCACTACGCGCCGAGCATCCTGGCCTTTGGTGATTCCGATGACCTGACCAGCCTTGAACTGCGAGGCAGCTATCGAGTGATTCGCAACGCCGAGGTTTTTGCCGGTTATCGCTACCTGAACACCGATCTTGACCGCCCCTACCGTGGCGACGTCAATCTCGATGAAGGCGTTATGGCAGGCATGAAGATCTTCTTCTGATGTTCGGATCTGACCCAGCACCAGGGTCACGGAAATAGAAAAGGCGCCTACTTGGGCGCCTTTTTCGTGCCATCCCTCACGCTTTGCCGGCTCCCCCGCTGATAGACTGAACGCCTGAATTTTCGGTGGGGATCGTCAGGTATGCGACTGAAATCGAGGCTCGCTTTTTACGCAGCATTTACGGCTCTTATTGGCTGCGGCGGTGGCGACGATGCCATCCGAGATGTAAGGGGCAACCCCAATGATTTTGCCGGCGGACAAAATCCTGTCAACGATTTCAGTTCCGCCAGCACTGGCGATTCCAGCAACAGCAATGGCCTGGCCGCCAATGAAGTCCGGATTACCATGGAAGTCCCCGGTGGCGTGGCGCCGGACGCCGAACTCACCCGGCGCAATTTAAGAATTGTTCAGCCTGATCGGGTGCAGGTGTACACCACCAACACGTCCCTCCAGAACCTGGGGGCAGTTCCGGTATCCATGCGCACCGATGACAATGGCTTTACCGTTATTGGCTTTGACGGAGGGCAGCACCTCGGTCCCGATGTCATCATTGAGGCCAGTTACAACAACACTGTGATGCGGGCGTTGGCCGCCGACGCTGACCGCGACGTGAAGATCAACCCTTTTTCCGAATACCTGGTTCGCAACACCCTCGCCGAGTACAGCGAAAGCCAGCTACAGGGCATTCTGGACTGTGTAGCAGACGCCGGCGGTCAGCTTTGCCTGAATAAATACGTGTGGTCGACCCTTGCTGACCAGGTGCACGATTTCGAAATCGACATCTCATCCGACGCAGACCTGGAACTTGCTCTTACGACACTCTCTGATCGTGGTGATTTTTCCAACTACGTCGCGGCCATGGCCGACTATGCCCTGCTTGATGAAACTTCCTCGGGCAAGATCAGCGCCAGCTCGGCGGATTACAATGCCGTGTTTTTTGGCGTTGAGTTGGGCCAGACGTCCCTCGAAAGCTCACTGACGAACTCAGGGCAATGGGGTGTTCGCCTTGCCAAAGAAGAACGGTTGGACGACATCAACGGCGTCGGGTACGTCTATCCGGCACTAACGCTGACCAGTTTCGATGCCTTCAACATAAAGGTGACATCGCTCGCCAGCGACATCCCCTACGAGCGTGAAGCGCTTATTCATCAGGTTGGCAACAACTTCTTTCTGCGCGGCTCAGATCAATGGTCACTCAACACCCACGCTTCATCCCCCGGTGCCGCCACGCTACTGGACGATTCCCGGCTGTTGGCAGGTCGAGCGCTTTACCAGAGCATCACCGGGCGAGGCACGTCGAAAACAATCGGCTGGACCCGCAACCCCTATTACCTTGACGCCTACACGTCTACCCCGGTGTCCGAGACCGTCGGCCCGGACCGGATTATCAGCGGCTACTTCAGCGCCGGTAAAGCCATCGAACTCGAAGAAGCGGGAGACGAACTAAAACGCAAAGAAACTGTTGAAGATCATTACCTGTCGGTACTGGAGATTGATCTGTTGCGGGAGCCAGACTTCGAACTGGACACGCTCAATGGCAGGGAACTCAATGTCGTGTACCTTGCACTGCAATTCGGCGAGGGCACTGTGCCAGTTGCCTTTGAATCCGGCCTGGGTACCTGGAACATTGCAGTGGACGGCGCAGCAGAAGATGGCCGGGCTACCGCAACCATCACCCAAAACCAAACTATCCTACAGATCCAAAGAGGCTCCAGCGGGACCGTGTCCTCAAGCGTTGATACTCTGCTCACGCCTTGGACGCTGAGTTCGCGCACCTCCCGGCTCAGTGACGGTGACAAAAACATTGGCCGCCTGAATCTGGACGTAGACGATGCCTCGGGATCTTTTGAGCAGCCGGATATCGGTGTCGGCGCCAGCAATCCTGAGGGTGACATGCTGGCATTCAACCTGAACGGAAGCCCCGGAGGAGACGGCCTGCTCATCGCAGCCGCCGAAACCGATTCGCCCGCACCGGCCAGCGGCCGTTTCAGACTGCAAGGTGTTCGCCTTGGGTTGGGGAGCGGCAGTAACACCCTGGCCCACTTTGAGAACTCAATCCTCACCATCACATCAGGAAGCACAGCTACTCTGACACCTCGCACTTTAAAGGTTTCGCACTCGGTGAGCGGTGAAACGGTCTCTGCGCCTGAGCTCCAGGAGTCCGCAGACATTGCCCTGACCTACTCCGACCTGAATGATGGTCAAGTCCTGTTCACCAACGCCAATCTCAACCTGGACGGTTTCTTCACCGACGACCAGACTCAGTTCTACCTGCGCCTCAGGGCTACCCAGGCGGGTGAAGAACAGATAGGTCTAGTGCTGGCAACCCGAATTCCAGAGCCCTCGTAAGCTGAAAAGCCCTGACCTGGCAGGCACTGACCCGATTGGCAGACGGCAGCGTATAACCTGTTATAATCGTTGGCATATCGTTCGTGACGAGAGGTTTTATGTCTGCCGCCAAACGTAGTCTTTTGCTCATCCTTCCACTAATTGCATTCGCCGTGGGCGGTGGTTTCTATGTGCCACCTTCCACAATGGACGACGGGCGTTCAGGCTCGGAACTCCCGCTGTCATCCTTGCCCGCACTACCAAAGTGGGCGCATCAGGGCCTGCCCGACTTCACCAGCTACAACGACACAACCGAGAAAAAAGCCGCCTTTTTCTCGTTTTTGTATCCGCGCATTGTTCTTGCTAATTCCCGGATTCTAATTGAACGCGATTACCTGCAGAGCCTGGCCCAGAAATCCGAATTGTCTCAAGATGAACTGCAGTGGCTGAATAGTCACGCAGATCGGCTACGAATCGACGCCAAGCCAGGCAGCAAGGAACAGTTTGCGCTACTGCGTAAACGTCTGGACGTAATTCCACCATCCCTGATTCTGGCCCAGGCTGCCAATGAGTCTGCCTGGGGCACGTCCCGCTTTGCCACCAAGGGCTACAACCTGTTTGGCCAATGGTGCTTTTCAAAAGGTTGTGGCCTGGTCCCCAAGAGTCGGGTGGAAGGCGCCAACCATGAGGTTGCCAAGTTTTCTTCGCCGTTCCGGTCGGTACGGGCGTACATCCAGAACCTGAACCGGCACCCGACGTATCAGGAGCTCCGGGATATTCGGCTTCAGGATCGTCGAGGCAACGATCCCCTTTCCGGGCCTGAACTGGCTGGAGGGTTACTCGGATATTCCGAACGTGGCCAGGACTACGTTGAAGAAATCCGGGCGATGATCCAGTACAACAACCTGTCCTACTATGATGACGACTTTAGGGGCGTGGTCCGCAACGTAACCCCGGACCGGTTACAGAAGCTGGCAACGTCGACCCCGGAAACTGCGCTCCTGCCCAACCAGCAAGCCGCTGCCACGGAGCCGAGTGACGGCTGAGCCCACGACTGACAAATCTGACAGCAGAGACGGCCTCTAATGCTTCACTTTTTGCCCGCGCCGCTGAAAGGAACCCTGGCGGCGCTACTCATCCTGTGCAATACCCTGGTGCTCTTTCCAGTTCTATTGCTGTTTGCTATAGGCAAGCTGGTTTTACCCGTCGTACCAGTAAGAAAAGCCTGTACGGTTGTGCTCAACCGAATTGCCAGGATCTGGATCGGATTTAACAATCTGCTGATGGACACGCTGCATCAGGTTGAGTGGGATGTGCGGGGAGTGGAAAAGCTAAGCTCTGAACACTGGTATTTTGTCACCTGCAACCATCAAAGCTGGGCGGACATACCCGCCATTCAGTACGTATTGAACAGTCGTATCCCGTTATTGAAGTTTTTTCTAAAAAAGGAGCTGATCTGGGTGCCGTTTTTGGGGATTGCCTGGTGGGCGCTGGATTTTCCGTTCATGCATCGCCATACCAAAGAGCAAATTGCCCAGCGGCCGGAACTTAAAGGCAAGGACGTTGCAGCAACGCAGGCCGCCTGTGAAAAGTTCCGCTACACGCCGGTAACAGTATTCAATTTCATGGAGGGGACGCGCTTCACCCCGGAAAAACACCAGCACCAGAACTCACCGTACAAGCATCTTCTGAAACCACGTGCAGGGGGTACCGCGTTCGTCCTGCAGGCGATGGGCGAGATCATTCACACCATGCTGGACGTCACCATCGTCTATCCGGATGGCAAAGCAGGCTTCTGGGATTATCTATGCGGACGCATCCGTCGCATCGTTATCGATGTTCGCACACGGGAAATTCCGCCTCGTTTTTTGGGCATGGATTACGAGAACGACCGCGAAATGCGCAAAGATTTTCAGCAATGGATCAGTGAACTCTGGGCCGACAAAGATGCCCGTATCGAAGCCTTGAAAGCCGGCTAGGCAGAGTTAAAGCAGCCCCAATTCCCGTGCACGGACAATAGCCTGAGTACGCGACCTCACTGCCAGCTTGGCGTTAATTCGGCGCGCGTGGGTTTTGACCGTGTGCAATGAGATATGAAGTTTGTCAGCAATTTCCTGGTTCGACAGCCCTTTCGCAATCAACTCCAGGACACCTTGCTCCCGATCACTGATCGGCTCCGCCAGTGCCTCAGCTGACTCAGTTTCAGGCTGAATGCGGTACAAGCGCCCCAAGGAATCCTTGAACGGTCCATTCGCGATCTGGGCGAACCCTTTCGTCATCAGATCCCGAAGTTCATTCTGAAGCTCCGCAAACGGACTGATGAAATGCTCCCGCGATGCTTCGGCGACCACCGAAGCCAGGATCTTTTGCGCTGCACTCAGCCCCTTCTCTTCCTGCACGAGCACTGCCTCCAGCAAACGAATGTGCAGCTCTACCCCCCACGGAATCACCGCCTCATAACGCTCCCGAATGCCCGTCAGGGTTTCGCGTGCACGTACACTGTCGCCGCGCGCCAGAGCCACCCGGACGTCCATGCAGTCCAACAACCCTGGCATCATCGGGAAAAGCTCCGGCACACAGCCCGCCAGACGATAAGGCTCCAGCTTGGCAACCGCCTGAGCGGCACTATCCACCTGGTTCTGGGCCAACCAGCAGCTGGCCTTGAGTGCTTCCAGCACAGGAACGAACAGGGTTTCATCCACCTGCCAGGCGTGCATGGTGCGTTCGGCACGGCCAATCCAGACGAACGCATCATCCAGCCGGCCTGCCGCTCGACACATCAGAACGCGAACAGACATTGCCAACAGCAACCCAAGGTCGCGAGTACGCTCGGCATGACGACCACAGGTGACCAGAAGACGGTCAGCCTCTGTGTCTCGGCCCTGATGCCACAACACCAGCACCAGATTCAGCTGCAGACGGGTTTCACCGATCTTGGCCGGCCGTGCCAGTTCATGCATCGCGGTATCCAGCCCGGTACGCAGTAGCTGCTCCGCATGCTTTAACGACCCCTTACCGAGCTCAATTCTGGCATGGGCGTATACCGCCAGTGCCTCCGAGCCTGCATCGCCCGCTTCCCGAGCAAGCCTTGCTGCGGCGCGATTGGCATCCCTCGCCTCCGTGAAGCGGCCACATGCACACAATGCGCTTGATCTCACCATCTGGGTAACCAGCTGTCCCTGAGTGGACAAATCACCTGCACTCAGGGCCTGATCAGCCATTTCCAATGCCGGCACTACCTTGCCTTCTCCCCGGAGGATAAAGGCTCTCAACGCGCAGATGCGTGCTGCATGCTCCTTAGCATCGGACGCTTCGAGCCCATCGATCAGGGATCTGGCCTGACGAAACTGTCCGCCTATGGCATGAACCCATCCGTAAACAATTCTGAGCCGGGCACTGCGCTCCAGAAGCTGATTCGGCAGGCTCTTTCGTAACCGCAACAGGGAGGCAGTGTCCTGCCCCAGCAGCAAAGCCTCTGAACCCTCTGAAGCGATCGCCACCACCGCATCCGAGTCGCCAGCCAGCAAAGCGTATTTCAAAGCTTCAGGAAACTGTTCCCGCTCTTCGAACCAATGGCAGGCATAACTCATCCGGTCTACGTGCCCAGCCATAACAGGCGCTTTCAGCCATTCCTGCAGCAAAGGATTCATCCTGTACCAGCGTCCTCGACCGGGCATGGCCTTTAACGGTAAACCATGCTCCATTGCCTGGGAGGGCACAAAACCTATTTCGGGCATCACCGGAGCCAATGCAAGGAAGAACTCATCAGAACACAGCTCAAGTTCTGCCATGACACGAACAGAACGTCGTTGAGCAGAGGTGAGGTTGCCCAGAACCGACTCTTTCAGAAAACACTCTACGCTATTGGTTTCCTGCACTGGCTTGAGCTCACTGTGGCGGATCAGCTCGCGCCGGTACAGGGCAAGGGGCGTCGGCCAGCCTTCGGTCATGTCATACAGATTGTCGATGGCCACACTGGTGAGCTGGTTTGATTCCAGCAACTGGCCGTAGAACTCGAAAGTTTCGGACCGACTAAATTCCAGGGTCTCACTGGACAGCCGGCTGAAGCGGCTTTCAAGCTCAAGACCGTGGGTCTCAAATGGCAACGCGCGCCGTGAAAGCAGCACCATCGACAGGCACGCCGGAAGATCGGACATCAGCTGTTGCAGCAACGCAACAACGGCGGGGTTACCAAGGTTTTGAACATTGTCGAGAATGAGTGTCCGTGAAGGCGACTCTAGCTCCCGGTCCAGCGTGACCAGCATCATCGCCAGCGCATCTGAAAACGTTGCCCCACCCTGCAGGCTACTCTCGGAGGCCTCCGGCAAGTCGAGTGCAATGGCAATAAGCGTCAGAAATCGGGAAGGCGAATTATCCTGCTCACTCAGCGCTACCCAGCGAAACCTGTCTGGATGAACATCGGCAGCATGTAGGCCCGCCGTCACGGCATGAGATTTACCGTAGCCGCAGGGCGCCTCAACAAACAGCACCCCCCGAGGAATAAGCGCTTCGGCAATCAGTTGATCCAGGGCCGGCCGCGCCAGTGTATCGACCGGCAACAGCGGGATCTGAAGCCTTTGCCTCAGCAGATCCCGAACGAGCTCACCCCGCTGAAGATTACTGTTAGCTGACTGAAATTCGTCGTTGGCTGCACAGCCATCATTGAATGGTTTCACGCACTGCCCCGCTGCAAAACCGGCCAAAATGCATGGCAATTTTTGACCGGAAAATGGATCTCTGCACTGAACTTCCAATGGCGACCGACTCCGGGTACGCCTTTAGTATGATAGGAGGTTAAACCAATTCAGGGGCGGGCTGCAAAATTTTGACGTGAAAGGGTTTTCCGAGGTGGCTCTTTCTTTGGCGGAACACTCGCATGGTCGCACAAGCGTTGCCACAAACAAAAACGGCGGACCTGAGGCCCGCCGTTTTTTTTCACTTCTTATCTGACACTTATCGAGTACCCGCCCGGCGAAGTGCCGCCGGCGTGTAGTCCCGAGACTGGCGATCAGCACCAAACTCGTAAGGATCTTCTTCCTCGTTGGTCAGGCCCAGCGCCAGGTAGCGACCCGACAGCAGGTCATACAGAACCTCGATGGCGTACCAGGGCACGTCCTGATCGTAGAACTGCATGGCATGTGCTTCAGCGACGCGCCAAAGCTCGCCACGGCCATCGTAGTGATCGATCACAGAAGCCTGCCAGGAGTCTTCGTCAATAAAGAAATCACGCTGTGCGTAGATGTGACGCTCACCATCCTTCAGTGTAGCGCGCACATGCCAGACACGGTGCAACTCGTAACGGGTCAGGTCCTGGTTAATATGACCAGCCTTGATGATCTCGTCATACTTAAGGCTCGGATCGACCAGCTTGTAGGAGTTGTAGGGAATGTACATCTCCTTCTTGCCAACCAGCTCCCAGTTGTATCGATCCGGTGCACCGTTGTACATGTCGAAGTTGTCAGAGGTACGCATGCCGTCAGCCGCTGTACCCGGTCCGTCATAGGCCACCTGAGGTGCGCGACGAACTCGACGCTGACCGGCGTTGTATACCCAAGCACGACGCGGCTCAGCTACCTGGTCGATGGTCTCGTGCACTAGAAGTACGTTACCGGCCAAACGAGCTGGTCCTGTAATCGCCTGCTTGAAGTAGAACAGAACGTTGGGATCTTCGCCCGGCTCAAAGTCTTCAAGCGCGGTACGCCAAGTGAACTCATCCTGGAACTTGACCACTGAGTAGGCGCCACCTTCCGTCGGCGTCACCTGTCCAACGTTACGTGCAACGGAGCCACCCCGGTAACGGGTAATGTGGTTCCAAATGGCTTCTAGACCGTTCTGAGGAATCGGGAACGGAGTGGCTTCGGTGTAATTACCGAGACCGTTACCATTCTTGATCAGCTCAACCTTGGTGGCATTCGCCGTGGTCTGGTCGTTAACCTCTTTCGGGTATGTCGCCGTGCGATGCGTCTCATAGACCGGCATGAAGTAATCGTCATAGCGCTTGATCATGGCGATCTGGCCAGTCGACAGGTTGTCTGCGTACTGGTCTACGTTGCTCTGATCAATGACAAACTTCGGCTCTTCGCCCTCGAACGGGTCAACGTAGCGACCATCACCTTTGTAACCTGCCGGCGGCGTGCTCAGCCCACCATCCCAAGCAGGGATGTCGCCGCCGTTGCCTGCTTTCTCTGCGCCAATCGGCGTCAGAGAATTGCCCAGCTTAGCCGCCTCTTCGGCAGAAACCGCACCATAGGCTTGACCCGCAAACACACTTGCAGCCAATACACCCGTGGCCAGTAGTTTCTTGTTCAGTTTCATTTAAAGTACCTCGTTAACCGAATTCTTGCCGGTATCAGAATGAGTAGGAAACACTCACTGTTGCGAAATCACGGTCAGTCAGTTCGTTGTACGGCTTGCCGTCAAAGAAGTTGGTGTAACCGATATTACCGGTAATCTTGTTCTGGTAGACAGCCTCAAGTGAGAGACCTACCGCTTTACTGCCTTCGCTGAACGCACCGCCTGGTTGCGGGCTATAACCCTCAACATCATGCGACCACGCCAGCTGAGGACGCAAGTTTATGCCTGCGAACACGTTCGGGTAATCCCAAACGAAGCGTGCACGGTAACCCCAGGAGAAGTCGGTGGTAAAGCCGTCATTGGTGCAGTAATTGGCGTTGATGTTGAGTGCTGCACCGGTTGAACCAGAACCGTCACAGGCACCACCCGGCAAAGTACCAATACCGAAGTTACCGGAGCGTCCGAAACGACCTTCGTCGTTGTCAGGCAGATCGTGGATATAGGTAGCACCGAATTCGGTGATCAGGGACAAGCGGCTGGCGCCCATGACCTGATCGAAGAACTTGATCAGGGTAAACTGGGCCTGGGAGACCTTGAACCGATCGTAACCGTCCACCTTCTGACCACTCAGGCTAGCTCCGCCATTCTCAGCTTCCCGAGCATCCTGCAGCAGACTGGCGTTGCCGCCGGTTTCCGGATTCTCCAGCTGGAGACCGCCGTAGATCAGCTCAAACGCGCTCCACTGGATGGGCATGTTCGGACGGAAGCTATATTCCGCGCCCAACGACCAACCGCCAGGCGTCGTGGTGTTGATGCTGATGCCGTACAGATCAATATTCTCGGGATACTCGATGAAGTATGACGGGAAGCTAACACCATTGTCTGGGTCATTAACCTGACCACTAACGTACGGCAGACGACTGTTGTACTTGATGTAGTAGAAGCCAAGCTCTGAATCGTTCAGTGCTGGAACGTACCAGCGCATGGCAACACCAAACTGATCCTTGGAATCGGCTTCTTCATCACCGAGTCGCGGAGCAACCAGGCCTTGAGCCAATGCCTGCGAATCGGACAACTGACCCGCCAGTAGTACGGGGCCACAGCCATCGGCGGCAAAATCGTTTGTCGAGAAGAAGGTACCGCAATCGTCTGGCTTGACCGGCTCCCAATCCGCCTGGACGAATGTCTCCAAGGTGATATTTTCGGTCACACCGGCGGAGGCGTAGAACATTTCCACCGGCAGCAGAGCGTCTTTCAATTCGGCGCCCGGCGCACGGAACGCGGGCACGTCAACAGGGTTGATGACGTTGATACCGCCCTGAATAAAGGTGCTTTCACCCCAGCTCAGAACCTGACGACCATAACGCAGACTTACCGGCGTATTGCCGAAGTACCAATCAGAGAACACGTAGGCATCCAGGAGCTCTCCGCCGGAGGCGTTATCCTTGGCTTTATCGTTCAGCTCACGACGCTGACCAACCGGGTCAACCGCACGCTGTTCGTCTTTGAGCTCAAAGTCATAGTAGTAGCGACCACGAACCAGGGCACCGACGCGAGTCAGCGTATCGCTGTCGACGTCGTAGTTCAGGAACAGCTCACTGTTACCCTTAACAACCTTGGAGTAAGTGTCGCCTTTCTCGAAATTCAGGTTGCCGTCATCAAAGTTGTTTGATGACGAGCCTGTATTGGCCAAAGGTTGACCTGGCGCATACTCGGGACCCAGGTTACCAGGCGCGATCAGACGCTTGTCCTGGTCGGCCAACCGCCAACCGACACCCGCGGAAAGCGTGGTGTTAATCTGGGCTTCGACATCCCCCATATAGAATGAATAGGCTGCGGCTTGACCGGACACGCCGGCCGCAACTGCTACGGCTAGCGGCAATTTTGTCCAACGCTGCCATTGTTGTGTTTTTCTTGTCATTGGAAGGCTACTCCATTGTTGTTCTGAGTCGCTGCTCTGATTATTGGTATTCACGATGTATAGGAGGCTTCATGCACAGTGCTCGTGATGTTGGCACTATAGCTAACGCTGTCGAGCGCTTTGATCAGTCAAAAGTATGATTTTGCCTTCATACCCCATTTACCAGCGGGTTTACTCGCACCGCTTCACTATAGACAACAAATCTGGATGCAACCACTTTGGTTTGACGGGGTTTTCTTGGGCGAACAGGAGGGAGATTCGGGCCCATCCCTGGGCCCTTTTGCAGGAGCTTACAGCAATTCAATAGCCATGGCCGTGGCCTCACCACCGCCGATGCAAAGAGCCGCAATGCCCTTCTTCTTGCCATAACGCTGCAGCGCGTACATCAGGGTAACGAGCAGACGGGAGCCCGTAGAGCCAACCGGGTGCCCCTGGGCACAGGCACCACCATGAACATTCACCTTTTCCGGATCGAGCCCCAGCTCGCGGATAGGCATCATGGCCACCATGGCAAAGGCCTCGTTGATTTCAAACAGGTCGACCTCTTCTTTACTCCAGCCAGTTTTACCGAGCAGAGTCTCGATGGCACCAACCGGTGCACAGGTGAATTCTGCAGGATGCTGAGACTGGGTGCTGTGACCCACAATTCTTGCCAGCGGCTTCAAGCCACGCTTTTCCGCTTCTGATTCCCGCATCAGCACCAGGGCCGAAGCGCCGTCGGAGATAGACGATGCGTTCGCAGCAGTCACGGTACCGTCTTTGCTGAACGCCGGACGCAGGCTTGGGATCTTTTCGATGTTGGCGTTGAACGGCTGCTCATCGTCTTCAACAACGGTGTCGCCCTTACGGGATTTGACCGTCACGGGAACGATTTCACCCTTTAACAGCCCTTCGGTGATCGCACGCTGGGCTCGCCTGAGCGAGTTGATGGCATAGTCATCCATCTCCTCACGGGTGTATCCCTTCTTGTCTGCCATTTCCTGGGCGAAAGCCCCCATCAGGCGACCCGTTTCCGCATCTTCCAGGCCGTCGAGGAACATGTGATCCTGCGCTGTGTCGCCAGGTCCCATGCGATAGCCTTTCCGCGCGGTGGGCAGAATGTAGGGCGCGTTGGACATGCTTTCCATGCCACCGGCGACCATGATGTCGTTGCTACCCGCCTTGATCAGGTCATGGGCAAACATCGCCGCTTTCATACCGGAACCGCAAAGCTTGTTGATGGTGGTGGCACCGGTGTTGTCTGGCAGACCAGCCTTGCGCATGGCCTGGCGAGCCGGACCTTGCTTAAGTCCGGCGGGCAGCACATTGCCCATGATCACTTCCTGGACATCAGCCGGCTGCAAACCAGCGCGTTTTACCGCCTCGGCAATGGTGAGAGCGCCAAGGTCAGGCGCGCTAACAGCCGACAGGCTGCCCTGAAAACCACCCATTGGGGTACGAACCCCACTGACAATTACTACGTTATCGTTGCTCATAGATCGATCTCTCTGTGTTATTGATGGCCAAGCTCTCGCTCTGCCTATCGTTCTGATTCAGTTCTACTGAATTCTTATGGGATTATTTACGGCTTGTGCGGTGCTTCCAGATACTCATGGGACTGCATTTCCAGCAGTCGTGATTCGGTTCTTTCAAACTCGAAACTGAGCCGGCCACCTGAATAAAGCTCGGTTATAGGAGCCGCGGCGGACATGATCACCTTCACATTACGATCGTAAAACTCGTCCACCATGTTGATGAACCGACGGGCCTGGTCATCATTCTCGCGCCCCAGCACAGGGACATTACTGATAATGATCGCGTGAAACTGCCGAGCCAACTCTATGTAGTCGTTCTGGCTACGGGGGCCGTCACACACATCCACGAAATCAAACCAGACCACGTCATCAGCATGAGCCTGGGCCGGAATCTTCCGACCATTTATCTCCATGGTCTTGCTGTGCTTGCCGGCCTCCACCGCCAGGGCATCGAAACTCGCCCGCAGGCTGACATCGGCGTCGGCATCCAGCGGAGAATGAAACAGCTCCGCCTGTTCCAGAGTCCTGAGGCGGTAATCGATACCACCATCAACATTCACAACCTGAGTATGCTTTTTCACCAGGGCGATCGCAGGCAGGAAACGCGCCCGCTGCAGGCCGTCCTTATACAGTCCATCCGGAACAATGTTGGAGGTGCACACCAGAGTCACGCCACGGCTAAACAGACCGTCCATCAGGGTGGCGAGGATCATGGCGTCACCAATGTCGGAAACAAAAAACTCGTCAAAACAGATCACACGGGCTTCGTCAGCGAACTTCTTGGACACCAACTCCAGTGGGTTTTTCTCGCCCTTGAGAGACTTCAGCTCGGTATGAACCCGCTGCATGAAACGGTGAAAATGAACCCGCATCTTGCGATCAAAAGGCAGGGATTCGTAGAAGGTATCCATCAGGTAAGTCTTACCGCGACCAACGCCGCCCCAGAAATACAGCCCGGTAACCGGATCTTCCTTGCCCTTCTTCAGTTTTCGGCGCAGCTTGGTCATCGCCTTATTGCGATCACTTTCCGCATCGACCAGTTTGTCGTACAGTGACTGCAGACGGCTGACAGCATCTTCCTGAGCAGCGTCCTTCTGAAAATCCGCGCGTTCGAGATCCTTCTGGTAACGTTCCCAAGGGGTCAAGTTCACACTGGTATCGGAGGACTTGGAGTCTGTCATTAAGCTGTTCCCGGAGATCTGTCGTGAAATTTGGGGCGGCGTATTGTCGCGCATTTCGTCATTATTCGCCACGTTGGACGCTTGCATAGCAATACGACGATTGGCGCAGGATAGAATCATGGGCTGAGCACGCGTCGAGCGTTATACTCGACTATCGTGCGAGGCTAATTTCCAGGTAAAAGGACGACACAGCATATGACAAACCTGATTCTGGCAGCGATTGCCGCATTGATTGTTGGCATCGTCATCGGGGTAGTTGTTGGCCGCTCCGGGCAGGGAACCACGCTGCGACAGCGTCGGGCAGAACAACAAATTGAAGAGCTGAGAAGCGAATATACGCGCTATCAGGCTCAGGTGAATGAGCACTTCATGGAGTCCTCCCACCTTTTGCGCCGATTTAACGACGCCTATCGCGACGTGAACCAACACATGGCGCGCGGAGCCAACCGGCTGTGCAACGATGAAGAGTGGATGGAGGAGCTGGCGCAGGAAACCTCGCGGAAGCGATTGGAAGAAGTCAGCGACGACGGCGTCGAGCCGCCGCGGGACTATGCCCCCAAGACCGACCCTGATGCTTCGGGAACGCTGGCAGAAGGTTTCGGCCTCCCCAAGAAAGAGAAGGCCTGAGCGATTACACCGGGTTGTCGCAGTCGATAAATCGATGCGTCAGCCCGAATTCCTTTGCCAGCGCCTCGCCCAACGCCCGCACGCCATATCGCTCCGTAGCGTGATGGCCCGCAGCATAATAGTAAATGCCACATTCACGCGCCGTGTGAGTTGTCGGCTCTGAAATTTCCCCACTGACAAAAGCATCCAGACCGGCATCCAGTGCGGTGCCAATAAAACCCTGTGCAGCGCCAGTACACCAACCTACCCGGCTGATTTGGGGCTTGCCTTCTCCAACCAGAAGCGGCTCCCGGTGAAGGTGCTCAGCAATATGGCGACCAAACTGCTCCGGCGTCATAGGCTCGGAAAGCTCACCTTCCCATACCAAACCACCGAGCGGCTTGGGATTCTCGATACCCAGAACATTCGCTAGCTGCCGATTGTTGCCATACTCGGGGTGATCATCCAGGGGCAGGTGATACGCAGCCAGATTGATGTCCTTTTGAAGCAAGGTTTTCAGCCGCTCGCGCTTCATGCCGCGAATGCGCTGGTCTTCCCCTTTCCAGAAATAGCCGTGGTGCACCAGGATCATGTCGGCATCTGCTTCGATAGCTGCATCAATCAGCGCTTGCGAAGCGGTAACGCCGGTAACTAGGGTGAGAACTTCTTCCTTACCTTCAACCTGCAGACCGTTCGGACAATAGTCCTGAAAGTTCTCTGGCTGGAGCCATTCGGCGATTTTTTGAACGATAGCATTGCGACTGGCCATGAAACTCTCCAAGTGCAATTTCTGGCTTGTGAGTGGTCGGCAGGCAGGGAGGACGTTCCGGGAACCGCTACGAGCACATCCATGTGCGCTTGACTCCGGCCATCCATGGCCTCCGACATTCCCGGAACGTCCTCCCCACCTACCTTCTCCGATCTTTCCAGTTTACAGCGACTTAAGGCCTTTGATCAGAGCATCATTCTGCTCCGGAGTACCAATGGTAATCCGGAGGAATTGCTCAATCCGCGGCTTGTTGAAGTGACGAACGATGATGCCCTGCTCTCTCAGATCCTGCGCCAGAGATTCGCCGGACTTCGTCTTGTGGCGAGCCAGCACGAAGTTGGCCTTGGACGGCAGCACTTCAAAATCGAGCGCTTCAAGCGATTCCGTTAAACGCTCACGCTCGCTGATGACGCCAGCGCAGCATTTCTGGAACCAGGCCTCGTCTTCATAGGCCGCTTGGGCACCAGCTTGAGCGAGTCGATCTAGCGGATAGCTATTAAAGCTGTTCTTGACCCGATTCAGTGCCTCGATCAAATCCGGATGCCCCACCGCAAAGCCAACGCGCAGCCCCGCCAAGGAACGGGCTTTGGAAAGGGTTTGGCAGACCAACAGGTTCGGATAATCATTCACCAGGGCAATGGCGCTCTCGCCACCGAAGTCGATGTAAGCCTCGTCCACGACAACGACCCGATCAGGATTGGCCTGCAGAATTTCTTCTACGTGCTTTAAACCGAGATACCGGCCTGTGGGCGCATTGGGGTTCGGGAAAATTACCCCGCCGTTGGCCTGTTTGTAGTCTTCGGGATTGATCTCGAAGCTGTCAGTCAACGGGACTTTAACGCCCTCGATGTTATACAGACCACAGTACACCGGGTAGAAGCTGTAGGTGATATCCGGAAACAGAATCGGCTCGCCGTGCTGAAACAGGCCATAGAAGATATGCGCCAGGACTTCGTCAGACCCATTACCGAGGAAGACCTGCTCAGGCTTCAGGGAGTGATAGTTGGCAATGGTCTGGCGCAGACTTTCGCCTTCCGGGTCCGGGTACAGGCGAAGGTTGTCATTCAGCTCGGCCTTGATTGCTTCAACGACCTTAGGTGACGGACCAAAAGGGTTTTCATTGGTATTTAGTTTGACCAAGTTGGCCATTTTCGGCTGCTCGCCTGGCACATACGGGACCAGGTCATTAACCAGCGGGCTCCAGAACTTACTCATACTGAGATGAACTCCGTGCTGTCGCTGCGCAGGAGGGCCCTGCGCGCGAACATAGATGTGTCAGTCTTCCTTGATGCGATACTCGGCGGAACGGGCGTGAGCTGTCAGACCCTCACCGCGCGCCAGCACTGAGGCCACCCGCCCCATGCGATCCGCTCCAGAGGCACTGAAACCAATGAGGGAGGAACGCTTCTGGAAATCGTAGACACCCAGAGGTGACGAGAACCGGGCAGTCCCGCTGGTGGGCAGCACGTGGTTCGGACCCGCACAGTAGTCGCCAAGCGCTTCGGCGGTGTAACGCCCCATAAAGATAGCACCAGCATGACGAATCTCTTCGCACAACGCCTCAGGGTCTTCCACTGACAACTCCAGATGCTCCGGAGCAATTCGATTGGAAACTTCTGCCGCCTGACTGAGGTCGACCACCTGAATCATTGCCGCCCGAGTACCCATAGACGCCTCGATGATCTCGGCGCGCTCCATGGTAGGCAGCAACTTTTTGATACTGGCTTCCACCGCATCCAAAAACTTCGCGTCCGGACTGATCAGAATCGACTGCGCCTGCTCATCGTGCTCAGCCTGCGAAAACAGATCCATAGCGATCCAGTCAGGATCAGTCTGCCCATCGCAGATCACCAGAATTTCAGACGGACCGGCGATCATATCGATACCAACCGTGCCGAATACCTCACGCTTGGCAGTAGCCACAAAGATATTCCCAGGCCCAACAATCTTATCGACAGACGGCACCGTTTCCGTGCCATACGCCAGAGCACCAACGGCCTGAGCACCACCAAGGGTAAATACACGGTCCACACCCGCAATCGCCGCGGCCGCCAACACCATGTCGTTAACAACGCCATCGGGAGTCGGCACCACCATAATGACTTCGCCGACGCCGGCCACTTTCGCCGGAATGGCGTTCATCAATACGGATGACGGGTAAGCAGCCTTGCCGCCCGGCACGTACAAGCCAGCACGATCCAGCGGTGTGACCTTCTGGCCCAACACCGTGCCGTCTTCTTCCTCGTACTGCCAGGACTTCTGATTCTGCCGCTCGTGATAAGAACGAACCCGCTGCGCCGCTTGCTCCAGAGCAACTCGCTGCTCTTCAGGAATTGCCTCGAGCGCCTTCTGCAGCCGGTCCTGACCAATCTCAAGCTCAGCAACAGTGCCGGCCTTCAGGCGATCAAACTTCTCGGTGAACTCGAGCACCGCAGCGTCACCGCGGGTTTTCACCTGATGCAGGATATGACGTACCGATTCATTCACCTGATGATCAACGCTGTCGTCCCAGGCCAACAGCTTGGCCAGTGAACTGTCGAAGTCACTTTGGGAGGCATTTAATCGTGTGATGTTAACGGTCATGTATCAAATCCTTCAGGGAGTTAAAGACTTACTCGGACTGACTACCGCACAGGGTCAAGGGAAGTGATCGATCAAGAGGTTTCAAAACTGTGCGGAGCCATGGATGGCGGAGCTCAAGCGCCACAGGGATGTGCTTGAGCGGGTTTTAAAACCTCTTGGGCGAGCGCTTCTTAATCCGAAGTACGTCGCTTATCTACGGCAACGGACATCTTTTCGATTATGGGGTTAATTTTTTCGTGTTTCATCTTCATGGACGCCCGGTTCACCACCAATCGGCTACTGATGTGCTCAATCAGCTCCCGAGCCTCAAGACCATTGGCCTTCAGCGTGTTGCCAGTATCCACGATATCGACAATCTCATCCGCCAGCCCAAGAATCGGCGCCAGTTCCATGGCACCATACAACTTGATGATGTCTGCCTGCCGGCCTTGGGCCGAATAGTAGCTGCGCGCCAGATTCACAAACTTGGTCGCGACCTTGATCCGACCATTCGGCGGTGTCTGGTCCTTGGGACCCGCGGTCATCAGCCGGCAACGGGAAATGTTCAGATCCAGCGGCTCATACAATCCCTCACCACCATGCTCCATCAACACATCCTTGCCGGTAACGCCAAGATCAGCGCCGCCGTACTGAACGTAGGTCGGTACATCGGTGGCGCGGATGATAAGCACCCGAACGCTAGGATCCGTTGTCGGGAAAACCAGCTTGCGGGATTTCTTGATGTCGTCGACCAGCTCAATGCCGGCTTCCGCCAGCAGTGGCAGCGTCTCTTCGAGGATGCGCCCCTTCGACAATGCGATGGTGATGGAATCTGTCATGCGTCCTTCCGGTTTCCCGTTTGTTTCCGTCACGCCGGCAAGCGGCGGATGCTGGCACCCAGCAGCTGAAGTTTTTCTTCGATGCACTCGTAACCACGATCGATGTGATAGATGCGATCGACGATGGTATCGCCATCAGCCACCAGGCCAGCAATCACGAGACTGGCAGAAGCGCGCAGATCGGTAGCCATTACCGGTGCACCAGCGAGGCGTTCAACACCTTTGATGATGGCGGCATTGCCTTCAAGCGTGATATCCGCACCCATCCGGATCAGTTCCTGCAAATGCATGAAGCGGTTCTCGAACACCGTTTCCACAATGGTGCCGCTACCTTCAGCCACGACATTCATGGCTGCAAACTGCGCCTGCATGTCCGTTGGAAACGCCGGGTAAGGTGCAGTTCGAATACTCACAGCCTTGGGTCGGTTGCCCTTCATATCCAGCTCGATCCAATCCGGACCGGTGCTGATGTGGGCGCCGGCCTCATTCAGCTTTAGCAGAACCGACTCGAGCAGATCTTCCCGAGTGTCCTTGAGCTTGACCCGTCCACCGGTGGCAGCAGCTGCCACAAGATAGGTTCCGGTTTCCACGCGGTCCGGCAGTACGTCGTAGTGACAACCATGCAGACGCTTCACACCGTGAATCTCGATAGTAGCCGTGCCATGACCTCTGATATCGGCACCCATGGCAATCAGGCATTCCGCCAGATCCACCACTTCCGGCTCACGTGCTGCGTTTTCCAGAATGGTTTTGCCGTCTGCCAGTGCCGCAGCCATCATCAGGTTTTCCGTACCGGTCACGGTGACGGTATCCATGAAAATGTGCGCGCCCTTAAGGCGACCGTTGGTCTTGGCCTTGATGTACCCATTCTCAACCTTGATCTCAGCGCCCATCTGCTCCAGGCCCTGGATGTGCAGGTTCACCGGCCGACTACCGATGGCACAGCCGCCGGGCAGGGATACTTCGGCTTCACCGAAGTGCGCCACCAGAGGCCCCAGCACCAGGATCGAAGCCCGCATGGTCTTAACCAGCTCATAGGGCGCGTGGAAATGCTTGATGGTATTGGCGTGAACCTCCACGCTCATTTTCTCATCAATCATCAGCTCCACACCCATGCGACCGAGCAGTTCGATCATGGTGGTAACGTCGTGCAGGTGCGGCAGATTACCAACGGTTACCGGCTCGTCCGCCAGCAGCGTGGCCGCAAGAATTGGCAGAGCCGCGTTCTTGGCGCCGGAAATGCGTATTTCGCCGTCGAGAGGCTTCCGCCCCCGGATCAGAAGTTTATCCACAGTCAATATCCTGTCTTGTCGGGGCCTATCAGCCCTGGCGCTCAGCCCATTCAGCCGGCGTAAATGCTTTCGGATGCAGCGCGTGAATCGTTCCATCCATAACCTGTTGGAACAGCGCCTTGTTAATCAGCTGCTGCCGCTTGATCGTTGGCAAGCCTTCAAACACATCACCAACCACAACAACCATGTAATGGGTACCGTCGACCTGTACCTCAACTTCGCAGCCGGGCAATGCGTCTTTGACCAACGCGGCGACTTCGGTGGCATCCATAAAAAAACCTCGGGCATTAGAAAATCAGGGGCGAGATTGTAACCAATTACAGAGGCTGGGTCAGCTTTACCATTGGGTAACAAAGATACCGCTAACCTCACCTGGTGGTAGTGCAAAATTATTTGCGAGAAAATCCGGGCAGTTGGTCATCGAGATGACTAAGAGCTGCCAGCGACAGCAGACGCTCACTCACGCCTTGATAGGTCAGAACCACACCCTGGCTGGCCGCCAGCCGCTGCCAGCAAAGGAGCATTGACAACACAACACTGTGCGCCGTCTCCAGCCCCTCAAGATCCACGGTCAGATTAACCGCAGCAGAACGAATGACAGCTTCCCCCTTTGATCTCAGCGCCACGACGGATTCTGCATCCACCTCGCCGGTCACTGCGAGAATGTCATTCGTCCTCTCGACACGGGGCTCCGTTGAGGCCACGACAGCGGTCACGACTTGTCGACTTCCTTATCCAGGTTCAGGGATTTCACCGCGTCACCCCAGCCGTCAATTACAACTTGAACCTGGCCGCGGTGTTCTTCCATTTCCTGGGCAAACCGATCGCGGAAGGCAAGACCGATGTTCACACCTTCGACAATGACATTCTCCATCATCCACTGACCATCGCCGTTCTTGTACATGGAGTAGGTCACCGGGTAGCGGGTACCTGACGCACTGATCACCTCCATCTGAACCGAGGCGCGACCTGCATCCTGCGGGTTAATAACCGCTTCCTTAACCTCGATGCTGAACTTATCAGCTTCCACCAGAGCTTTAGCGTAACTATCAAACAAGCTGCGCTTAAACTTGACCACGAATTCATTACGCTGCTCCGGAGTGGTCTGGCGAGCGTACCTACCCATCACCCGGGCAGCGATCCGGCGAAAATCGACAAAGTCCCGCAAAGACTCGTCCATACTGGCGTAAAACGCTTCGGGATCTTCATCGTACAGACCGCGCTCGGCATTCAGCTTTTCAACCAGACGCTGGGTATTCTGATCTACGTAGGCCTTAAGGTCCTCAGCGGCTCCGGCATGAGCGGATCCCACCACGAAGGCGGCCAATACAAACAGCAAAAACAAACGTTGTTTCACCAAAAGCATTACAATCTCCTTTGAAAACCAGTTCCCTGCGGTCCTACTCATCGGCCCGTCATCGGCCGGAAGCAAAATTACTGATCAGCCGCTCCAGATTCATGGCCGACTGAGTGGAGTAAAAGGTGTCGCCGTCTGCCAACGACTCCATCTCTCCCCCAACGGATATATCAATGTACTGTTCACCGAGCAGGCCCGATGTACGTATTACTGCCGAACTGTCTGACGGAATGGTATCAATATCCGCACTGATCGACATCGTCACTTTTGCCTGAAACGTCTTTTTATTCAGGCTGATAGACTCGATAGTGCCGACCGTAACCCCGGCCATTGAAACCCGCCCTCTGGGTGCCAGCCCTCCGGTATCATTGAAGTTGGCATACACCGTATACGTACCTTCAGCCGATTTGGGCGTCAGGCCACTGACCTGCAGAGCGAGAAACAGCAGCGCCGCCAGTCCGGCAACCATAAACACTCCGACTATGACTTCCGTTGTTCTCTGGGTTATCACCGCTCCACCTACCTTTCTGTCAGTCGTACGTTCAAAAGTCGCCAAACATCACGGCGGTCAACACAAAATCCAGCGCCAGAACTGCCAGCGACGAATACACCACGGTTTTCGTCGTCGCCGAGCTGATACCTGCGGAAGTCGGTACACAGTCGTAACCCTGGTAGACCGCAATCCAGGTGCAGACGAAACCGAACACCACGCTTTTGATCACGCCGTTGAGCACGTCATCCACGAAGTCCACAGATGACTGCATATTACCCCAGAACGAACCCTCAAAAACGCCGAGCCAATCGACACCTACGAGCATTCCGCCCCATATTCCCACCGCCGAAAAGATAATGGCCAGCACCGGCATGGCAATGAAACCGGCCCAAAGCCTCGGCGCAATGACCCTCCGTAATGGGTCGACCCCCATCATCTCCATGCTCGACAATTGTTCAGTCGCTTTCATCAGACCGATTTCGGCTGTCAGGGCAGACCCGGCGCGCCCCGCAAAAAGCAGTGCTGTTACCACCGGTCCCAGCTCACGCACCAGTGTCAGAGCAATCATCTGGCCAATGGCCGCCTCGGAGCCGTAGTCGCTAAGGATGGTGTAGCCCTGCAACCCCAACACCATGCCAATGAAAAGACCGGACACGATAATAATCGCCAGCGACAGAACACCCACGGCGTATAGCTGCTTGATCAACAGCGGAAACCCGATGCTCGGTCTCGGGACACCCACCACAACGCCCGCCAGGAACTGCCCTGAGCGACCGAGTGCCGACATGGTTGTCAGCCCCCAACGGCCCAACGCCACAATTCGATCGATCAAGAAGCCTCCCCGGGGAGCCCATAATCAGCGCCAGCGGGACCGGCAGGATAGTGAAACGGCACCGGTCCATCGGGTTGACCGCGCAGGAACTGCTGGATCTGCTCGGACGGATGAGCCCGGATTTCGTCCGGCGTGCCCTCGCCGATCACCTTGCCATCAGCAATGATGCAGGCGTGATGACAGATGCTGAGGGATTCCGGCACATCATGGGACACCAGCACACTGGTCAGGCCCATAGAACTGTTAAGGTCCCGGATCAGCTTTACCAATACGCCCATGGTGATCGGATCCTGACCGGCGAAAGGCTCGTCGTACATGATCAGCTCCGGGTCCAGGGCAATACTGCGTGCCAGCGCAACTCGCCGGGTCATCCCGCCGGACAACTCTGACGGCATTAATGCCCGAGCGCCGCGCAGGCCCACCGCTTCCAGTTTCATCAGCACGATATCGTGAATCATGTCTTCAGGCAGCGAGGTGTGCACTCGCAGAGGGAACGCCACGTTCTCGTACACATTGAGATCAGTAAACAGGGCCCCGCTCTGGAACAACATGCCAATCTTTTCCCGCAGCTTGTACAGCGCGCCGCGCTTCAGGTTTGGCACGTCGTGACCATCAAGACTGACGCTGCCGGAATCAGGTCGCAGCTGACCACCTATCAGCCGCAACACCGTGGTCTTACCGGTGCCACTGGGCCCCATGATGGCGGTGATTTTACCGCGCGGTATGTCCAGAGTTACGCCATCCAGAACTCGACGCCCTGAACGGGAAAATACAACATCTCTCAATGATATGTATGCGGGACTGTCCATAACCCTACCCTTTGTGCGTAACCCCACCCTGTGAAAGTGCGACTAAAAAGTGCGGCTACATTATGCCAAGGAAGCTTGAAGCTCAATCGGTCCAAGCCGAAAAAGCATGAACACGTTGATCAGTTTCACTGAACTTTCTGTAACGCATCCTGTAACCCACGGCGTCTCTGATTGAAAATGATATACTCCGCTGTAACTTCAGCGGCATTGCCCCAGAATCAGGCACTGTGCAATGCATTGATAACCATGTTCACCCAAGCAGACCAGGCCCTAATCCCGATGACTGAACAGAGCTCAAAGGACTTTCGCACTTCCGCGCTTCAAGCCATCCGTATCGAACGTGATGCTATTGATGCCCTGGAAGGACGCATTGATCACCATTTCATCAAGGCGTGCGAGGTAATCATGGCCTGCAAGGGCCGGGTCGTGGTCACCGGCATGGGCAAATCCGGGCACATTGGTAACAAGATTGCGGCAACCCTGGCGAGTACCGGCACCCCGTCGTTTTTCGTGCATCCCGGCGAAGCCAGCCACGGTGACCTGGGCATGATTACCAGCCAGGACGTAGTCATTGCCATATCCAACAGCGGCAACACCAGCGAGGTGGTTACCATTCTGCCGCTGATCAAGCGTATGGACGCTCCGCTGATCAGCATGACCGGCAACCCGGATTCGGTATTGGCCAGGGAAGCGGTGGCCAACCTGGACGTGAGCGTTGAAACCGAGGCCTGCCCGCTAGGCCTGGCGCCCACCTCTAGCACCACAGCCACGCTGGTCATGGGAGACGCTCTCGCGGTCGCCCTGCTGGAGGCGCGCGGCTTCAGTAAAGAAGATTTTGCATTCTCGCACCCCGGCGGCACGCTCGGGCGTAGGCTTCTGCTTAGAGTCTCCGACATCATGCACACCGGGGACCGCATTCCAAAAGTCCCTGAAGGCACCACCCTCAGCGGCGCCCTGCTGGAAATTTCTCGCAAAGGACTGGGCATGACCACGGTACTGGATGCATCCGGCAAGCTGACCGGCGTCTTTACCGACGGCGACCTGCGTCGCACGCTTGATAAGAATGTCGACGTACACACCACCGCAATCGAACACGTCATGACCCCCAACGGCAAAACCATTCAGGCCGAACACCTGGCGGCGGAAGCCCTGAACATCATGGAAGAAATGAAAATCAACGCGCTGCCGGTGACCGACCAGAGCGGCAGCTTGGTGGGCGCTATCAACATGCACGATCTGCTTCGGGCTGGAGTGATCTGATGTCAGACCCGATCAGCCCGCTAGCCGCGAACTGGCCACGGGAACTCCTGACCAAAGCCGCCGGGATCCGCCTGATTGCGTTTGATGTCGACGGCATCATGAGTGATGGCAGACTCTATTTCAGCGCCAATGGCGATGAGCTCAAAGCCTTCAACATCCTCGACGGCCTGGGCATGAAACAGCTAATGGCGGCGGGCATCGATGTCGCCGTGATCACCGGCCGAAAGTCGCCCCTCACCGAAAAACGGATGCGGGATCTGGGCATTCCCCACCTGATGCAGGGTCGCGAGGATAAACGCGTCGCGCTGCAGGAACTGCTCAGCGCCATGGACCTGCCCGCCGATGCAATCGCCTACATGGGCGACGACCTGCCAGACCTGCCGGCCATCCGTTTTGCCGGGCTTGGCTTGACCGTGCCCAACGGCTATTGGCTGGTACGCGAACACGCCGACTATTGCACCCAGGCCGCCGGTGGCAGCGGCGCCGTGCGTGAAGTCAGTGATTTGTTGCTGACGGCTCAGGGTAAGCTCGGCGCCGCCCTAGCGAGCTATCTGGAGCCCGACACATGAGTGCCAGTTCCAAGGATCAGCGCAGCAACAACAATGGCGAGACCAAAGACGGCCTGATCGCGCTGCTTACGCTATCAGACCGTCCGTGGCTGCGCACCCTGGCCCTCGGCGGCACGATTGCCGCAACACTGTTTCTGTTATGGCGCAGTGACGAACCCACCAGGATTCAAGACGATGCAGCGAAACTTCGAGGCAAGGCCGAACCCGATGGCTTTGTCGTCAATGGCCAGTACACGTCCTATGACGAAAACGGCGACCTGAAAATCCAGTTCACCAGCCCTCGAATCGAACAGTTCGAGGAAGGCAATGTAGCCACCATGAAAGAACCCCGCGCCAAGCTCTTCGGTCAGCCAGAAACGGAACCCTGGATTGTCGAGTCGGAGAATGGCAGCCTGTTGCAAAATGAAGGTGTGCTTTATCTGACCGACCACGTGCGGGTTATCCGGACCATTGGCGAACGCAAAGCCACGATGACAACCACCAGCCTGACCCTGGATAACGACCAGGGCACCGTGTACACCGACGCACCGGTTACCATCACCGATCAAATTGGCGTCACCCGGGCGAAAGGCATGAAAGCCTGGATTGACGACCGAACCCTCGAACTTAAATCTCAGGTGGAAGGACGCTATGAAACTGGTCAATAACCGATGTCTCACGCTGCTGGCTGTCACGCTGGCACTGACCGTCAGCGGGCCTGCCACCGCGTTCAACCTGGATTCCGACGCCCCGATCACCGTGAGCGCCGATAACGCCCGATTGGACGACACCAAGGGCATAGCCACCTACACCGGAGACGTCCAGCTAGTGCAGGGAAAAACCCGGCTCGACGCAGAGCGCGTGGTGCTGTTCCGGGATGCCAATGGCCTGAGCCGCATTGAGGCCTCCGGCCAGCCGGCCCGCTACCAGCAGCCAACCCGGGACGGCGAGGGTGAAACCGACGCCCGTGCCCTCAACATCACCTGGTCCGCCAGCGAAGACCAACTGACCTTTGAAAGGGATGCCATCATTGAGCAGAATGGCAACCTGTTCCGGGGCGACGTCATTCATTATGATACCGTCCGCCGGGTTGTAACCGCGCAGGGTGGCGACACGAATACTGGTAGCGGCCGTGTCGAAATGGTCATCCAGCCACGCAGTACCAAAAGCAAACAGGGATCCGATGGCAGTTCTCAGAGCCAGTAACCTGGCAAAAAGCTACAAACACAAAAAGGTGGTGATTGACGTTTCGCTGGAGATCCGCAGCGGCGAAATCGTTGGTCTTCTCGGTCCCAACGGGGCCGGCAAGACCACCTGCTTTTACATGATTGTCGGGCTGGTGCCTGCTGATCGGGGCCGCATCACTATCGACAGCCAGGACATCACACCACTGCCGATGCATGGCCGCGCCCGCAAGGGTATCGGATACCTGCCCCAGGAAGCCTCGGTGTTTCGCAAACTGACCGTTCGTGACAACATCATGGCCATCCTGGAGACCCGCAAGGGCTTGAGCCGGACCGAACGGGTAAACAAGCTGGAAGAGCTTCTTGAAGAGTTTCACATTACCCACATTCGCGACAGCGTGGGTATGGCCCTGTCCGGCGGTGAACGCCGTCGTGTCGAGATCGCCCGCGCCCTGGCCATGGAGCCCGCGTTTATCCTGCTGGACGAACCCTTTGCCGGGGTCGACCCGATCTCGGTGAGCGATATCAAGCACATCATCCGCCACCTCCGGGACAAGGGCATCGGTGTGCTGATCACCGACCACAACGTGCGGGAAACCCTGGACATTTGTGAGACCGCCTACATTGTCTCCGGTGGTCACATTATTGCGTCCGGAAATTCTGAAACCATCCTGGCCAACCAGCAGGTGAAAGAAGTCTACCTGGGCAATGAATTCAGACTGTGACGCCAAGCATCCGATTGTGTTGGTGACTTTGAGCAAGTAAACTCGGCAAAGAACTTGCTAGGCTCTTTTGGGATGTCGGCAAGTGACGGCCACATAACGACTTTTTTATTGAACAGACCGCAACGCAGAGTGCTGACGAGTGACGGATCCTGAACCATGGTTATGAAAGCCTCCTTACAGTTAAAGCTGGGTCAAAGTCTGACCATGACACCCCAGCTGCAACAGGCGATCCGGCTTCTGCAGCTATCCACCCTGGATCTTCAGCAGGAAATTCAGCAGGCGCTGGAATCCAATCCCATGCTGGAAACCTCCGAGGACGACGACCAGGCGGAATCCCAGTCGACCGACGACAGCAACAGTCACGACGAGCCAGCCAGCGAAACAGCCTCGGAACCGGCTCCAGAGACCACCCCGGACTGGGACGAGTCCGAAAACGGGCCCGACTGGTCATCGGAGAATGAGATTCCGGATACCATCCCCGACGATCTGCCGGTCGACACCGCGTGGGACGATATCTATCAGTCAGCGCCGGCGACCTCCGCGCGCAATGACGACGAAAACGATCACGATTTCGAGACCCGCAACTCACCCACGGAAACCCTGCAGGACCACCTTGAGTGGCAGCTGAACCTGACTCCGTTGAGCGAGCGGGACCAGGCCATTGCCCATGCCCTGATGGATGCCGTGGACGAACGGGGTTACCTGACCAGCCCACCTGAGGACATCCACGCCGGGCTGCAAGATGATGCGGATGAAGACCCGGTTGAACTGGACGAGGTTGAAGCGGTGCTGCACCGCCTGCAGCATTTCGACCCCCCCGGCGTTTTTGCCCGTGACTTGCAGGAATGCCTGCTGATCCAGCTGAACCAGTTACCGCCAGAAACACCCTGGCTGTCCCAGGCCCGACTGGTGATCACCCACTACATCAATCTGCTGGGTAACCGCGACTACGCGCAATTACTGCGGCGCAGCCGGCTCAAAGAAGATCAATTGCGGGAGGTTCTGGCCCTCATCACTGGCCTGAACCCACGGCCCGGAGACGTGATCGATCGCGCCGAGCCTGATTACGTGATTCCGGATGTCATCGTGCGCAAACACAACGGCCGGTGGCGAGTTGAGTTAAATCCTGAAATTGCACCACGCATCCGCGTCAATGCAGGCTATGCTTCTCTTATAAGGCGCGCAGACAGCAGTGCCGACAACACCTACCTGCGTGATCAGCTGCAGGAAGCCAAATGGTTTATCAAGAGCCTGCAAAGCCGTAACGAAACCTTGCTTAAGGTGGCTACCCGAATCGTTGAACACCAGCAGGGCTTTCTGGATCACGGTGAAGAAGCCATGAAACCCTTGATCCTGTCGGATATTGCGCAGGCGGTGGAGATGCACGAGTCGACCATTTCCCGGGTCACGACACAAAAATACATGCATACGCCCCGGGGCATCTTTGAGCTGAAGTATTTTTTCTCGAGTCATGTCAGTACGGATGAAGGCGGGGAATGTTCATCGACCGCTATCCGTGCAATGATCAAGAAACTGATCGCAGCGGAAACGCCGAAAAAGCCGTTGAGCGATAGCAAAATTGCGGCCATGCTAGGGGATCAAGGAATCAAGGTGGCGCGGCGGACGGTAGCCAAGTACCGGGAGGCCATGCATATTCCACCCTCGAATGAGCGAAAAAGACTGGTTTAGGAGAGCCCTGCCCTCACAGGGGGCTCCCCCAGACCAAACTTTGGCGGCGCAGTGCGCGCCAGCCCTCAGCCCGACCCGTCTGGGCCGGCACGATGACAACAGGAGACGCCTATGCAACTCAACATTTCAGGCCACCACGTAGAACTGACTCCCGCACTGAAGGATTACGTCTCGGAAAAATTTGAGAAACTTGAACGCCACTTTGACCACATCAGTAATTGCCAGGTCACTTTGCAAGTGGAGAAAGTTCGTCAAATGGCAGAAGCGACGTTGCACGTGGTTGGTGGTGATATACACGCAAAGGCAGAAAACGAGGACATGTATGCGGCCATCGACGGGCTGATTGACAAACTGGACCGCCAGATCCTCAAGCACAAGGAAAAGAATGTAGACCGGATGCACGGCAACGGCGGTCGCTAGACGCCAGTTATCGTGCATGTCATCTCATCGCGCTGCGGCAAGGTTAACCTGCCGCAGCCTTTTTTTTACGGAATTGCAGTCGATTCATGAGCGACACATCCTTAACCATCGATAACATTCTTGCGCCAGAGCTGACCCAGTGCCGGGTCCCCGCTTCCAGTAAAAAGCGGGTGTTGGAATTCATCGCCGAACAGATTCACCAGCATAACGGCACTCTCAGCGAGACTCAGATTTTCAATAATCTGATTGGGCGGGAGCGTCTGGGCAGCACCGGCATTGGCCAAGGCATTGCCATTCCCCACTGTCGGCTGGAAGGGCTTGATCATGTGGTGGGCGTTTTGCTGACGCTGGAAGAGAGCATTGAGTTTGATGCCATCGACAACCAACCTGTCGATCTGGTGTTTGCCCTGGTCGTGCCCAAAGAGGCCACCAGCGAGCATCTGGAACTGCTGAGCCAGTTGGCGGAAAAATTCAATGAACGCGCATTCTGCGACCGGCTTCGCCAGTGCGAGGATGCCGCAACACTATACAAGCGTATGACGGCGGCGACCGAGTAAGCCAAATTCTGGAGACGGTATTGGAGAGTGTGAGCGTATGAAACTGATTATCGTAAGTGGCAGGTCCGGCTCCGGTAAGAGTACGGCACTGCACGTCCTTGAGGACCTCGGTTACTACTGCATCGATAATCTTCCCATTGGCCTGCTGTTCCCGCTCACCCATGAGGCAACCACCAAGAGCTCGCCTGGGCGTCTCAGTAAGATGGCAGTCAGCATCGACGCCCGCAACCTCTCTGCCGAGCTGGCCAACTTTGAAGACATTTACCGCCAGCTTCAGAACACCGGTGTCACCGTTGAGGTCATTTTTCTCGATGCCGACGAACAGTCACTGCTCCAGCGCTTCCACGCCACCCGGCGCAAGCACCCCCTGAGCGATGACAAGACCTCGCTTCGTGAGGCCATCACCAACGAAAAGAAACTGCTGGAGCCTTTGTCCAAGCTGTCCGACCTATATGTGAACACCACCGGCATGTCCATGTACGAGTTGCGGGATATGGTGAAGCAGCGCGTGGTTGGCCGGAAAGACCAGGAGTTGGCGCTACTGTTCCAGTCGTTCGGGTTCAAGCACGGGGTTCCGCTGGATTCCGACTACGTCTTCGACGTCCGCTGCTTGCCTAACCCCTACTGGGACACCAGCTTGCGCAAATTCGTCGGCACTGACCAGCCGGTAATCGACTTTCTGGAGAAAGAACCGGCCAGCCGCAAGATGATTGATGACCTGATAGCCTTTCTGGAATCCTGGCTGCCCTCTTTCGCCGACAGCAATCGCAGCTACATGACCATTTCCATCGGATGCACCGGCGGCCAGCACCGCTCGGTATACGTCAGCGAACAGCTTTGCGCGCATTTCCGTAACAGCTACACCAATGTTCAGGTCCGGCACACCGAACTACCGCATCTGCAAACTCGCGGAGAGATCTGAGCCCATCATGATTCGTCGCCCCATCACCATCATCAACAAACTGGGACTGCATGCCCGGGCAACCGCCAAGCTGGTTGCCACGGCCTCAGAGTTCGACAGCAGCGTACGAATCAACGGCAAGGGTCGGGATGTGGACGCCAAGAACATCATGCAGGTAATGATGCTGGCGGCCAGCCAGGGCACAGACGTGGAACTGATTGCCGACGGGCCGGACGAAGAGGCCGCCATCGAAGCACTGACAACGTTGATCAACGACTATTTTGGCGAGGGCGAATAGCCTTCCGTTGTCTCATTCTTCCCTCTACCCTTCTGCGTTGTTCTCTGCGGGATTCACCTACAACTCTTCCTGACCTATACGCCCTAACTCCGCTATAATACAGGCGTTTTCTGACTGTGGGTGATCCATGACCGATATTCTGGAAAAAAGCCAGGCCCGCCAAAGGCTCCGCTCCCTGAGCGAGGCCCTGGACAGTGGTGCCCTGAAACAGGTTGCCCGAATTCTGAATGGCGGCCTTAGCCCCAGTGATATCGCCCACCTGCTGGAGTCTTCCCCTCCCCGTCAGCGCGCCCTGCTCTGGAATCTGGTTGATAAGCAGCTGGAAGGGGAAGTTCTCCAGTATCTCAGCGACGATATTCGTGGCTACTTCCTGAGCCAGCTAAACGCCCAGGAACTGGCGGATATTATCGAGGATTTTGAGTCAGACGATCTCGCTGACTTGCTCCAGCAGCTGCCGGATACAGTGATCCAGGAAGTCCTGGACACCATGGACGAGCAGGATCGCCAGCGCGTCGAGGAAGTGCTTTCCTATCCGGAAGACACGGCCGGCGGCCTGATGAACACCGACACCATCACGGTGCGTCCGGACATCAGTATCGACGTTGTACTGCGCTACCTGCGCCGACACCGTTCGCTGCCCCCCATGACCGACAGTCTGATTGTGGTCAGCCGACGGGACGAGTTTATCGGCATGTTGCCGATCACCAAGATGCTGGTATCCAACCCGGCATCCACGGTGCGGGAAGTGATGGACACCGACATCGAACCCATCCCGGTCACCCTGTCCGACACCAAGGTAGCCACCCTGTTCGAGCGCTACGACCTGATCTCGGCACCGGTGGTGAACGAAGACGGCAGACTGCTGGGCCGGATCACCATCGATGACGTGGTCGATGTTATTCGTGAAGACGCCGATCACTCGCTGATGAGTATGGCTGGTCTCGATGAAGACGAAGACACCTTTGCACCGGTCTGGAAAACCACGCGTCGTCGGGCAGTATGGCTTGGCATTAACCTGATCACCGCTTTCATTGCCTCAGGGGTTATTGGCCTGTTTGAAGAAACCATCACCAAGGTGGTGGCACTGGCCGTTCTGATGCCTATTGTGGCGAGCATGGGTGGCATCGCCGGTAGTCAGACCCTGACTCTGGTGATTCGAGGCATGGCCGTAGGCCAGATAAGCGGAGCCAATGTGGGCTGGCTGCTGAATCGGGAATTCATGTCTGGCGCCCTCAATGGTGTATTCTGGGCACTGGTCGTTGCTACGGCAGCCGCTACCTGGTTCCAGGACATACTCATTGGCGCCATCATAGCAGCGGCATTGATCATTAACCTGGTGGCTGCGGCGCTGGTGGGAACGGTGTTACCGCTGTTCCTGAAATCACGCAACATTGACCCGGCGTTAGCAGGCAGCGTTATTCTGACAACGGTTACCGATGTGGTTGGCTTTATGTCTTTTCTTGGCCTCGCCACGATATTTTACGCGTAACCGACGCACTACCGAACATCACTGGATTTACCATGACTCAGCACGACCAGTACGACGACGAAGACGAATTTGGCAAGAGCAAATCTCAGCTCAAACGGGAAATGCACGCCCTACAGGATCTCGGTAAACGCATGCTTGATCTGAGCAATGACCAGCTCGAGACCCTACCTATCAGCGAGACCCTTCGGTCCGCAATTGAAGAATCACGTCGCATACGTCAGAACGAGGCCAAGCGCCGCCACCTGCAGTACGTGGGCAAGATCATTCGCCAGGAAGACGATCCCGATGCGCTGAAGCGGGCCATTGATGCGTTTGATGCCGGCAGTGAAGAGCACACCCGGCGGCACCACCTGGCTGAGCGCTGGCGTGATCGGATGATCACCGAAGGCGACTCCGTGGTGGGTGAATTCTTTAACTACTGCCCGAGCGCCGACATGCAGCATTTGCGTAACCTGGCGCGAAATGCACGCAAGGACGTCGAAAAACAGAAAAATACCGGGCAGGCACGAAAACTGTTCCGCTACCTCCGGGAATGCGTCGACGACGCCGAAGCAACCAACTGAGTTGTTTACCGCCGGTCCTAGAGCCGGCGGTGCTCCCATACCGGCATCCGTTTTCGCAGCTCCGTCAGCTGATCTCCGTCCAGATCTGCCACCACGACACCCGGGCCCTCGGCCAACTCAGACACCACTTTGCCCCAGGGATCGCAAATCAGCGAGTGGCCATAGGTTCGGCGCCGCTCGCTGTTATGTCCGCCCTGGCCGGGTGCCACAACCGCAACTTGATTTTCAATCGCCCGGGCGCGGATCAGCGCATGCCAGTGGGCATCTCCGGTTTGCCAGGTGAAGGCGCTCGGCAAACAAACCCAGTCCACGCCCTCGGCTCGCAGAGCGCGAAACAGCTCCGGAAACCGGAGATCGTAGCAGATCGCCAGACCAAGCTTGCCGGCGGGAGTATCAACCGTTACCAACTGCTCGCCCGGCTCGAAGGTATCCGATTCCCGGTATTGACCATGGGCGTCTTCCACCATGGCATCGAAGAGGTGGATCTTGTCGTAACGAGCGACCTCCTGCCCTTGAGCGTCGAAGACCAGACAACAGGCCCGTACCCGGTCACTGATGGCTGTACCATCCGGCCGTTCCGCCAGAGGCAGGGAGCCGCCGACGATCCACAACCCCAGGGTTCTCGCCTGCTCCGCCAGGAACGCCCGGATCACAGGCTGATCACCGGCTTCGGTGCGGCCGCACTCGAGCATCTGATGAGTGGCCAGAACGGCAAAATTTTCCGGCAGCACCGCGACCGTCACGCCCTGATCGGCAGCCTCCTTCAGCAATCTGCGGGCTTCCTGCAAATTGGCGTCAATGTCGTGGGTGCTCACCATCTGGATGGCAGCCACCCGGCCGGAAACGATTGCGGTCATAATCAGCTCCTGTCATTCGCCATTGTCGAATACTCGCCGGAGATCCACCTTCGGGTCGTCCCAGGTACCGGTCACTCCATAAGACGCGCTGGTGAGTTTGCTTAAAGGATCGCCCAGAATCTTGTCCAGAACAAACAAAGCCCCACCGATGGGAGCGCCGGCGCCCATCAGCAAGGCTGCCAACGGCAGGTTCTGGGTAAGCGGCAAGACGACCACCAAACGCATATCAAGGGTTTCGGTCGCAATGTCGGTTGATCCGCTGAGCTTGAAGGCGCCAGACGGCCCCACCACTTGGAGCTCTGGATCCATGTTAATCCGCCCATCCACCAACTGTGCCCGGCCAGAAATCGCATCGAAGGCCACACCACGCTCATAGAGGTCAGAAAAATCCAGCTTCAACCGGCGCCAGAGGGTATCGGCATTCAACAAATTGAATACCCGGAAAACCTGGGCCGTGTTGTTCTGCTCGAGAATGATACCTTCGTCCAACCGAAGGCTGACCGACCCGTTCATGTCAGTGAGAGAAAACTCATCCGGCCGGCCCGGCCAGTCCAGATCGAGTTCAATGTTGGTGCTTTCGTTGGTCAGCGGAATTTCGGTTCCGAACAGGCTGTTCAGGTCTGCCACCTTGCCGCCACTTACCGAACCAGCAAACCGGCTGGTCTCTCGGTCATCAATGATACTCCAGCTCATATCCCCGACCAGGGTCAATGATTTAAGCCGGCCCTCAATGCCCTCCACCGCCAATCGGTAAGGTGTGGGGCGCAGCTTGAAGGACCAGGTCCCGAGAGTTTCATCGTCCAGCTGAAGATCGGCAATCGAGACATTTACATCGGGCCACTCGCCCATGTCGAGATCTCGAAAGGCCTGCAGCTGCTCCTCGAACGTCAGCAGCTCCCGCTTTTCCTGCTCGGCTGAATCATCTCGTGTCAGCAGCACCCGCTCGAAGTCAGCCATCACGGTGCTGCCATCATCGGGCACCGCTATGCGGCCCAGCGCCCGCTCGGACTTGGTGGTCACGACCCAGCGGTCACCCAGGTCCAGAGCTTCAATCTGAATGTCGTCGAGGGTATGGCGTCCCAGATAGAGATGCCCGAGATTGACCTCCAGCCCCGTGGGCTTCCAGAGCACATCAAACGATGCCCGGTTTTCCCAGGTGCCGGAGACTGCAAGGCCACCGGGTGCCAGCGGATCAATCGTCGCCTCAAGAGGGGCTGACTCCTCGGCCGATTTCGCCAGCGGTTGCGGCCAGGCAACCGAGACACCTTGCAGGTCTGACCGCACCCAGATCCTGGAGCTGGCATCAACGCTGACCTCCAGGCCGGCCGCATAGTCCAGGGTTCCGCTAAGCCCCAACGTGCGTCCCGGCGCCACCCCGGCCGCTGCAAGTAACTCGGCCATCGGGTATTGTCCAGTCTGTCGAATCGAAAGCGCCTCAGCAGAAGCGCTACTGGACAGGTGTATACGTACCGGTGCGTCCAGGAACCGGGCCGTAAGCGGAGCACCAGAGATACCCTCGGCAGATTGGTAAGCCAACTCGCCACTGACCTCTTCCCAGACCAGGCCTGCCGGCGGATAAGAGACGCTTGCCTTGTCCGCGCTCACGCGGGCGTCCACCGAAACCTCCCCCTCGCCACCTAGCGGTAGTGAAATGCCAAGGCCCAGCCGATACTGGCCGCCGAATTCAAGACGTTGGGCCTCTGAGCCTGCCATTTCGCCCAACGGGCTGTTATCCATCCAGAACCTGACCGCCTCGCCGGGCACATCAGCGGCTGCATCGACAACCACAACCGTATGCTGCTCACCGGGCACCACCGTCACGTTACTGGAATCCAGGCTCAAGCCGCCGGTTTGCGCCTGATCCAGGGTCACCCGAGTATCGAGACCATTGACCACCACCTGGCCTCGGGCATCTGTCACTTCCGGCCAGCGCGAGTCATATCGGACGCTGGCGTTCTCGAAATTGAACTCCATGGAAGATACGAATGAACCCGGTGGTGCGTCCGAGCCGATCTGGCCATGGCCGTAATAAACACCGGAAGTAACGTCAGCCCGGGTAATTGAGGTCGTCAGCCAATCGTACAGCTCGGTGCTCACCACCTTGCTCGGAATAAAGTCTTCTAACGCGCTTTCATCAGCCCCTTCCAATCCTACCTTAAGGCCGAGATTGTCCTCGCCAGCGCGATTCAATTTCAGGTCGAAAGCGCCGGTAAGCGCCGGGCCGTCGAGCTGGGTCATGCGAATGTTGTCGGAGAATACCCGGGTGATGCCATCCTCCAGCTGCCAAGCCACCAGACCGTCCAACTGCGAAAAGGCCCACCCGTTTTCGTACAGCTGAGGGAAGGACAAACGCGCCGGAGTGTCTGCCGTGTCGATCTGGACATAGCCGGCGTTACGGGCGACATACAGCATTCCAGATAGCCCGTTTACACCAGGAGCCCCCTGGTAGGCTTCAACACTCAGGTCACGCAACTGTCCGGTGAGCTCAAAGGTGTCGTCGTCGCCGCGCTCCGGCAACCACAGGGACACCCGGTCCAGATACCCCCTGGGCCGGTAATTCTCAAGGGCATCGGCACCCCGTTCAGGCAAGATGGGTAGGCGGGAAAGCAATCGTCTAGTAGGCCCCAGCGGCAACGCATCAGCAATGACAGTAACTCCACCCTCTTCCGGCATCAGGCGAAGACTGAACGGTGACACCTGGTTACCGTTCCAGGTCCACTCCAACTGTTTGAGATGCCATTCCCCAGGGCCAGCAGATTGTCTAACGGCTCCATCTGTCTGGCCGGAACCTAGCTCACGCGCCCCAGCAGCGGAACGGCGCCAACCGAACCGGGCCCGGATATTTTCAATCGGGGCCAGGGATTCCTGGCCGACGCCAAGCTGCAGATAAGGTGTCCGCACCGTTCCGGTAACCTGCAGGAGTTCACCATCGCGGAAGGTCAGCCAGGCCTCGCCGCCGAGATCAAAACCCTCCACTCGAATGGACCGCCATTGGTAGTCGTCGATCAGGCCATCAAACAGCCGACCGGAATTCACATCCAGATAGAGCTGACCGGTGAAATCACCGCGGAAGAAGTGCTTACCGATCAGACTGAAACTGGCCAACTGTTCGGTGGTTCCAGACTTGATGGCTCGTCCGGAGGCCCGAAACAGGCCCTTGCGGTACACCAGGTCCAGCTGAGGCACATCGACAGTGCGCACATTGCCCTGATTGTCGCGGATGCCCAGACTTAACCGGGTGATCTTGACGTAGGGCTCAGACAGCCACTTGCCGGCCAGATCGAGCCAATCTTTCAGGCGGTGATTCACGGGCTCGGGCAGTTCGGCGCCGCGCACTTCCACCTGCCCCGACTCGGACTGGTTCAGCGCAAGCTCAACGCCATCCACTTCGAAGTCTTCAAAAACCACCCTCATGCGAAGCAGCGACGACAGGAAATCGAATCGGACCTGAAGGTGATCAACCCGGGCTACGGTGACGTCGGAGTCCGGATTGGAAATACTGATATTCCGGGCGGTAAAAGAGGGATCAAGCCAGAACCAGCGCGAGGACAGGCTGCCGATAGCAACATCGTGCCCAATGCGCGCGGAGAGCGCTTCGGCCAGATCGTCGGCGAAGGCATCAACATTGCCGGTGAGTTGCCGCCCTACGCCTGCGTATAACGCAAAGACCAGAAGCACCACCAGCAGAAACCACCACACCAGGCTGGAGAGCCTGGCGGCAACTTTGACCGGCGGGCTCTCTGCCATGTGTTCAGGCCATGGCTGCTCGCGGTGGTCGTGGGACATCAGCGAGCCCTATACGCCATGTTGGCAGGCTGAAATCAAATCAGAGCAGAACCACATCGTACTGCTCCTGGCTATAGAACGGCTCTACCTGGAATCGAATGGTCTTGCTGATGAAGGTTTCAAGATCGGCGACATTGTCGGACTCTTCATCCAGCAATCGGTCAACCACGCTCTGGGACGCCATCACCAGATAGTTTTCGGCCTCATAGGCCCGATTAACCCGCAAGATTTCACGGAAAATCTCGTAGCACACGGTCTCACTGGTTTTCAGGAAGCCGCGACCATCACAGATTGGGCAGGGTTCACACAATACCTGACCGAGGCTTTCGGTGGTGCGCTTACGAGTCATTTCCACAAGCCCCAGTTCGGAAACACCGGTGATCTTGGTCTTGGCGTGGTCCCGCTCGAGCATCTTTTCCAGCATCCGATGCACCTGGCGCTGATGCTCGGTATCTTCCATGTCGATAAAGTCGATGATGATGATGCCGCCGAGATTGCGCAGTCGCACCTGACGGCTGATCGCCCGCGCCGCTTCCAGGTTAGTCTTGAAGATGGTCTCTTCCAGGTTCCGATGCCCAACGAATCCACCGGTATTGATATCGATGGTGGTCATGGCTTCGGTCTGATCGATGATCACGTAACCGCCCGACTTGAGCTGAACTTTGCGACTCAGGGCCTTCTGGATCTCGTCCTCGACCGAATAAAGATCGAAGATCGGACGCTCGCCCGGGTAGTACTCCACCTTATCGGCAAATTCAGTGACAAACTCCTCCACGAACTCCATCACGCGCTGGTGGCTTTCGCGGCTGTCGATGCGCACTTTTTCCGTTTGGGGGCGGATCAGGTCACGAATGGTGCGGATAAACAGGGGTAGATCCTGATACACCACCGCCGGAGCCTGCACTTTCGTTATGCGCTCATGAATCGACTGGCTAAGGCGATGCAGGTAGGTCATGTCGCCGATCAGCTCATCCGGGGACGCCGCTTCGGCTGCGGTACGGATGATGTAGCCACCATCCACTTCGGTCTCTTCTTCAGCTGCACCTTCCACCAGCCCCTTCAGACGAGCACGCTCGGTGTCGTCCTCAATGCGCTGGGAGATACCCACATGGCTGACACCCGGCATGAAGACCAGATAGCGCGATGGAATCGACAGTTGAGTGGTCAGACGTGCGCCTTTGGTGCCGATCGGATCCTTGGTGACCTGTACTACCAGAGACTGGCCCTCACGGAGCAATGTCCGGATATCGGGAACGGTCTTCGGACCATCGTTAGAGTCGTCTGGTCCGGACTGGGAGATCACATCCGAGGCGTGGATAAAAGCCGCCCGCTCCAGGCCAATATCAACAAAAGCCGCTTCCATGCCCGGGAGGACTCTGACCACCTTGCCCTTGTATATATTGCCGACGATGCCCTTACGGCTGGTGCGCTCAATATAGGCTTCCTGCAACATACCGTTCTCAACCAGCGCTACGCGGGTTTCAACGGGGGTCACGTTGATCAGAATCTCTTCACTCATGTACGGTTCTCCAGACTGTTTGGCCAGTTTTCCCAGACCGGATGACCGGCATCCGCCAACAAGGCGGCGGTTTCCTGCAAAGGTAAACCCACTACGGCACTGTAACTGCCCCGCAGGTCACTGACAAAAATACCACCAAGGCCCTGAATTCCATAGCTTCCCGCCTTGTCCATTGGTTCGCCGCTGGCAACATAGGCTGCTACCTCCGCCCGCGACAGCTTTCGGAACTGGACGTCTGTGACCACTACCCGGCATTCGCACTGTTCTCCCTGGGCCAGTGCCACCGCAGTCATCACCTGGTGGCTGGCGTCGGACAGCCGCATAAGGGTAGCAACGGCCTCCTCTTCATCCGCCGGCTTGCCAAGGATGACGCCATCCAGCACCACCGAGGTATCCGAGCCCAGCACCATAGCACCTGGCGAGGACGCGGCGACCGCCATGGCCTTATCGCAGGCCAATCGCTTCACGTAGCGCTCAGCGGTTTCAGTCACAAGAGGGGTTTCGTCAACGTCAGCTGGCTGCACCGAAAAAGTGACGCCAATTTGTCGCAACAGCTCGGATCGTCTGGGGGAAGCCGACGCGAGAATGATGGTGGACATGCTCATCCCAACTTACGGTTGATGTTATCAAGAAGTACGCAGAATACCGGCCACGCCAGCGCGCTGGTCAGGGCCGGCCAAAGGTAACTGAACCCGGCATCTTCAGCGCCGAGCATCTGCTTGATGAAATGCACGAGCATCTGATTGATACCCAACAGCAGGAACACCATCAGGCACTGCTGCGGCATCGGATACATCCGAAGGCGCTGATGTATCGTTAACACCAGAAACGCGATCAGACCCATGGCCAGCGCGTTGACACCCAGCGGCGTTGCTTCAAGCACATCCAGCAGCAACCCCAGAATCCAGGCCAGGAAAATGCCGAACTGAGCGGGAGCCCGGAAAGTCCAGTAGAACACCACCAGCCCAAGCCACTCCGGACGGAACTCGAACCAGCCAACCGGAAAAAGCGAAATACTCAGAACCAGCGCCACTGCGACCGACAGGGCGAATACCGGATAACTGATTACGGACAGCATCAGCCTTCCCCTTCTTCGGACATTTCGGCGCTGGCCTCGGATTCGACAGCAGCATCGACATCGGCGTTTTCAGCGTCAACCTCAGCGGTTGCCGGCGGAAACACCACCAACACCAGGCGACTTTGATTCAGCTGGGCCCGTGGAACCGCCTCAATAGCCACAAACGGCTCGCCGGGCTCCTTATTGATCAGGCTGACCTCAGCTACCGGGTAACCTCGGGGGAAACGCCCACCCAGACCGGAACTGACCAGCAAATCCCCTTCGCGAATATCGGCGGTATCGGGCACATGGACCAGGTCCAGAGTTGAGGTGTCGCCCGTCCCGAGCAAGATGGCCCGCAAGCCATTGCGCACCACTTCAACGGGCACCGCGTGGCTGCTATCTGACACCAACAGCACTCGGGAAGTAATCTGACTGGTCTGCACCACCTGCCCCATCAGCCCCTGGGCATCGAGCACCGCTTGGCCTGTCCGCAAGCCGTCACTGCGGCCTTTGTTGATGATCACTTCATGGGAGAACGGATCGGGGGAAACGCCGACAACCTCACCAACGATCACGCGATCATCCAGCACCTCGGAGGAATTCATCAGTCGGCGGAGTTCATTGTTTTCGGACGCCAGCGCGGCGTATTTCAACGCCCGGCGTTCAAGGATGAGCAGACGAGCCTTGAGGTCTTCGTTTTCCTGCTGCAGATCTTCCTTGTTTTCAAACAGGCCGGCGAACCAGTCACCGAACTCGGAGGGCGCGTTGCCCAGCCAGTACACGGGCGCGAGCCCGGTGGCGATAGCACTGCGGACAGAGGAGAGCTTATCAAAACGGGCATCGGCAACCACAAGGGCTGCCGACAGAATAATAATGAGAAAGAGTCTAAAGCCCGGAACCGGTCCCTGGACGAAGATGGTTTTAATGGCAAATCCTCCCTACGGGCTTATCCCTCCTGGGAGAACATTCCAATACCACCCCGATCAATAACCTCCAACGCCTTACCGCCACCACGGGCGACACAGGTGAGCGGATCTTCGGCGATGATAACCGGCAGGCCGGTTTCTTCGCTGATCAGCTTATCCAGGCCACGCAGCAGTGCACCACCACCGGTCAGCACGATACCGCGCTCGGCGATGTCAGAGGCCAGCTCGGGCGGAGACTGTTCCAGCGCGCTTTTGACGGTCTGGACTATCTGCGCCAGCGATTCCTGCAGCGCATCCAGAATCTCTTCACTGTTGAGGGTGAAGGCCCGCGGCACACCCTCAGCCAGGTTGCGGCCACGCACGTCGATCTCACGAATCTCGAGACCTTCGTAGGCACAACCGATTTCGTGTTTGATGCGCTCTGCGGTGGAGTCACCGATCAGGCTGCCGTAGTTGCGACGAACGTAAGTCACAATGGCTTCATCAAACTTGTCACCGCCGACCCGGACCGACTCGGCATAAACAATACCGTTGAGCGAAATGATGGCGATTTCTGTCGTGCCGCCACCAATATCAACGATCATCGAACCGCTGGCCTCCTCGACCGGCAGACCGGCACCAATGGCGGCGGCCATCGGCTCTTCGATCAGGAACACTTCACGCGCACCAGCGCCCAGGGCCGATTCCCGGATGGCCTTGCGCTCAACCTGGGTCGATTTGCTCGGCACACACACCAGTACTCGCGGGCTCGGTGTGATAAAGCTGTTTTCGTGCACCTTGTGAATAAAGTGCTGCAACATTTTCTCGGTAACCACGAAGTCGGCGATCACACCATCCTTCATAGGGCGGATGGCGGTAATGTTGCCCGGCGTCCGGCCCAGCATGCGCTTGGCTTCGGCACCAACGGCGGCCACCATCTTCTGGGAGTTGTTCGTGCGAATAGCCACAACCGACGGCTCATTCAGCACAATGCCGCGCTCACGCACATAAATAAGGGTGTTGGCGGTGCCCAGGTCGATGGACAGGTCGCTGGAGAATAAGCCTCGGAGTCTTTTGATCAACATTCGTGTAGTTTCAACCTGAGAGTTGCAGTCGCAAAAAAGATGCGGCAACTTTAGCAGCGAGCACCCCCACAGGCAAGGTGAGAACGGGCCTCAAGCCTTACGATTCACCCATTTACCCAATGGATTGGGGCCTCCCGCCTTTGTTCGAATCTGTTACCATACTCACTTTATTTTTGGCTTTGGGGACGGGCCGCTCGAAGATTCCCTTTCAAATCACCCTACGAGCCCCTTTTTGTGGGCTTGTAGCGGGCCAGAGCCGCCCTCACCAAGAATCTTTTGTTAACGAGCTTTCATTTACCTGGGAGACAACGCGTGACCATTTCCCGTGAGGACATTGAAAAAGTCGCTGTGCTCGCCCGCATTCGTGTGGACGACGAGCAAGTCTCAGCGCTTGAGAACGATCTGGGCAACATTCTGGATCTGGTTGACCAGCTCAGCGCGGCAGACACCGACGCAGTTGAGCCCCTGGCCCACCCACTGGACGCCGTTCAGCGCCTGCGCCCGGACGAAGTAACCGAGACCAATCAGCGGGAGGCCTTCCAGGCCATCGCCCCGGCCACCGAGAACGGCCTTTATCTCGTGCCTCGTGTCATCGAGTGATCTGACGACCAGCGAATTCAGGAATCATCATGCATAACAAATCCGTAGCCGAGCTTTCCCGCGAACTGGAGAGCGGCAAGGTATCAAGCGTGGAGCTGGCACAGCAGTTCCTCGACCGAATCAAGCAGCAAGACGGTCAATTCAACAGCTTCATCAGCGTGACCGAAGACCAGGCACTGGCCGATGCCAAGGTCGCCGACGAACAACGGGCCGCCGGTAACGCCACACCCTGGACTGGCATCCCATTCGCCCACAAGGATATTTTCTGCACCAGCGGCGTGCGGACCACCTGCGGCTCCCGGATGCTGGAAAACTTTGTACCACCCTATAACGCTACCGTCACCGAGAACTTCCGAAAGGCGGGCGCCGTGTGCCTGGGCAAGACCAACATGGACGAGTTCGCCATGGGGTCATCCAACGAATCCAGCCATTTCGGCCCGGTCACTAACCCCTGGGGCCTGAGCAAAGGTGAAAAGCGGGTTCCCGGTGGCTCTTCCGGCGGCTCGGCAGCGGCCGTTGCGGCGCGCCTGGTTCCAGCAGCCACTGCCACCGATACTGGCGGCTCGATTCGCCAGCCGGCGGCATTGTGCGGCATTACCGGCTTGAAGCCGACTTACGGACGCGTATCCCGGTACGGCATGATCGCGTTCGCTTCCAGCCTGGATCAGGGCGGCGCCATGGCGCGCACGGCCAAAGACAACGCCCTGATGCTGAATGTCATGGCGGGCTTTGACCCGAAAGATTCCACTTCCGTAGACCGGGCCGTTCCCGACTACACCGCCACGCTGAACGAACCTTTAAGAGGCCTCCGTATTGGCTTGCCGAAGGAGTACTTCTCGGACCAGCTGAGCCCGGCAATGGAAGAGCAGGTCCGTGCCGCGGTAACGGAATACGAGAAGCTGGGCGCGACGGTGAAAGAGGTGTCCCTGCCCAACGCCAAGCTGGCGATTGCCGCTTACTACGTGATCGCCCCGGCTGAGGCATCGGCCAACCTGTCACGCTTCGACGGCGTCCGTTACGGCTATCGTTGTGAAGATCCGAAAGACCTGATGGATCTTTACACCCGCACCCGGGCCGAAGGCTTTGGCACTGAAGTGAAGCGCCGCATTCTCGTTGGCACCTACGCGTTGTCTGCCGGCTACTTCGATGCTTATTACCTCAAAGCTCAGAAGGTACGCCGACTGATCCAGCAGGATTTCATCAACGCCTTCAAGGAAGTGGACGTGCTAATGAGCCCGACCACCCCCTCCCCGGCTTTCGCCCAGGGCGAGAAAACTAGCGACCCGGTCACCATGTACCTGGAAGACATCTTTACGATCGCCGTGAACCTGGCGGGCGTGCCGGCGATGTCGGTACCCGCCGGTTTCGTCGATGGGCTTCCAGTTGGCCTGCAGATCATTGGCAACTACTTTGACGAGGCGCGACTTCTGAACGCCGCTCATCAATTCCAGCAGGTGACCGACTGGCACCAGCGTGAACCGCAATAAGCCCGAGATAGGAGAGTTACGCCATGCAATGGGACATTGTGATCGGGCTGGAAATTCACGTTCAGCTCGCGACCCAGACCAAGATTTTTTCCGGCTCCAGCACCGCTTACGGCGCTGAGCCCAACACCCAGGCCAACGCGGTCGACCTGGCTATGCCGGGCACCCTGCCCGTGCCCAATGAGCAGGCCTTCCGGTACGCCGTCATGTTCGGCCTGGCGGTAAACGCCGAGATCGAGCGCCGCTCGGTGTTTGAGCGCAAGAACTACTTCTACCCGGACCTGCCCAAGGGCTATCAGACCACCCAGCTGGAACGCCCCATTGTCGGCCCCGGCCATGTCGATATCGATCTGGCCAACGGCGAGACCAAGCGGGTCCGCATCCACCACGCCCACCTGGAGGAAGATGCCGGCAAGTCCCTGCACGAGGACTTCCATGGCATGACCGGCGTGGACCTGAACCGGGCCGGCACGCCTCTGATTGAAGTGGTCACCGAGCCAGACATGAACAACGCCGACGAAGCGGTGGCGTTCGCGAAGAAGCTGCACAGCCTGGTGACCTCGCTGGGCATCTGCGACGGCGATATGTCCCAGGGCTCCATGCGCTTCGACGTGAACATTTCCCTGAAGCCGAAAGGCTCGGACACCCTGGGCACTCGTACTGAAACCAAGAACCTGAACTCGTTCCGGTTCATGGAGCAGGCCATCGCCCACGAAGTCGAACGGCAGATGGACATTCTGGAAGACGGCGGCGTGATCGTGCAGGAAACCCGCCTGTACAACGGCGACCGGGACGTGTCCCGTTCCATGCGCACCAAGGAGGAAGCCAACGACTACCGTTACTTCCCATGCCCGGACCTGCTTCCGGTCGAGATCGACGATGCGTTTATCGAGCACGCGCGCAGCCGCCTGCCTGAGTTGCCAGACGCCCGCAAAGCTCGCTTCAAGGAGCAGTACGGCCTGAACGATTACGATGCCGGCCTGCTGAGCGGCGATGCAAAGCTGTCCGCATTCTTCGAAGAGGCGGTCAGCCATGGCAAAGACGCCAAGCTCACGGCTAACTGGATTCAGGGTGAGTTCTCCGCACGCCTGAATGCCGAGGAAAAAACCGTGGCCGAATCGCCCATCACCGGTGCGCAACTCGGCGATCTGATTGTCAGGATTGCCGACAACACCGTATCGTCCTCCGGCGCGAAAAAGGTGTTTGAGACTCTCTGGAATGGCGAGAGCGACAAGGTGGACGCCATCATCGACGCCCAGGGCCTCAAACAGGTTTCCGACACCGGCGAACTGGAAAAGATGGTCGACGAGGTACTTGCCGGCATGCCGGATCAGGTCGCTCAGTACCAGAATGAGGACGATCCGAAGAAACGCAAGAAGATGCTGGGTGGCTTCATGGGGCCGCTGATGAAAGCCTCAAAAGGACAGGGCAATCCCAAACTGTTCAATGAAATCCTGGTGAAAAAGCTCGGCGGCTAAAGGCTTCCGATCCGGCTCGGGGGAGATCACAGCGATCTTCCCCGGACCAGGGCACACTCAAACACGCTGTTATTTTGTGATGATCTTGTCAAAAAAACCGCAACAAATCTGACACAAAGAACGACACGCTTCTTGCCGACCACAAAGTAAACAACTAAACTTTCCTGAGTTTAAGTGTTTTTTCTGGAAGGGATTTTTGGGAAAAGCAGCCGCTTCGAATACCAGTTACGTCAGACGAGTAACCATGAAACCAGCTGCCATAAAAACAAATCTACGTAACCAACAGCGCGTTGATGTCTCAACCGAAATCACCATTGAAAGACCGAATGGCTGCTGTCTGACATGCACGGTCGCAAACCTTTCGCGCACAGGCGTCATGATTTCCTGCAGTCAGGAAGCCGTCAAATCTCTGATTCCAAATCAACAAAGCCCTGCCCCTGGCAACTGGATCTCTGTGAAGACTCGCTTTTCCGTGCCAGTGGTTGCCAAACAGCCCGTCTCGATTATAGCTGAAGGCCATATTGTGCATATGCGCCGGATCGCCAGGAACGAATTCCAGCTTGGCATCCAGTTCTCCGACTTTGAAAACAACGGTTTCGAATACGTGGATCGATACGTCGCCAAGCTGTTGGCTGACTCCTGCAACAAGGCCTGATACCAGGTCCTGCAGCGGAGCGCTTACGCCCACATCGCCATCCTTGCCGCTATATTATTATAACCCCAAACTCTAGTTGGGGCGCTTCTTATACCCTCGCCAATTCTGGTATCATTTCAGGTCAAATTTGCACAGCCAACAGGGTCCGCATCGCGGCATCGGAATACCATGACCACATACAACCTCACGCACCTGAAACAGCTGGAAGCGGAAAGCATCCACATCATCCGGGAAGTGGCAGCCGAGTTTGACAACCCGGTCATGCTCTACTCCATCGGCAAGGATTCTGCCGTGATGCTGCATCTTGCCCGCAAAGCATTCTACCCCGGCAAGCCTCCGTTCCCGCTGATGCACGTGGACACCACGTGGAAGTTCAAGGACATGATCGATTTCCGCGACCGCAAGGTGAAGGAATACGGTCTGGACCTGATCGTTCACAAGAATGAAGACGGCATAAAGCAGGGTATTGGTCCGTTCACCCACGGCAGTGCCAAGCATACCGATGTCATGAAGACCCAGGCGCTGAAGCAGGCGCTGGACAAGTACAAGTTTGATGCCGCGTTCGGTGGTGCACGCCGGGACGAGGAAAAATCCCGGGCCAAGGAACGCGTCTATTCGTTCCGGGACGAGTACCACCGCTGGGATCCGAAAAACCAGCGGCCGGAACTCTGGAACATCTACAACGGCAAGATCAACAAGGGCGAAAGCATTCGCGTGTTCCCGCTGTCCAACTGGACGGAGCTGGACATCTGGCAGTACATCTACCTTGAGAACATCGAGATCGTTCCGCTGTACTATTCCGCCAAGCGCCCTGTGGTTGAGCGCGACGGTACCCTGATCATGGTGGATGACGATCGCATGCCACTGAAAGAAGGCGAGAAGCCGATGATGAAATCGGTCCGCTTCCGAACTCTGGGCTGCTACCCGCTGACCGGCGCCATCGAATCCGAGGCAGACACCCTGCCGGAGATTATCCAGGAGATGCTGCTGGCCACCAGTTCAGAACGTCAGGGCCGGGTCATTGACCACGATTCAGCCGGCTCCATGGAACAGAAAAAGCGGGAAGGGTATTTCTAAGATGGCACACCAGTCTGATTTGATTGCAGAAGATATTCAGGCCTACCTGAAGCAACACGAAAACAAGGAACTGCTGCGCCTGCTGACCTGCGGCAGCGTTGACGATGGCAAGAGCACCCTGATCGGCCGCCTGCTCCACGACACCAAGATGATCTACGAAGATCATATGGCGAGCCTGAAAACCGACAGTGCCAAAATGGGCACCACCGGCGAAAAACTCGACCTTGCCCTACTGGTAGACGGCCTGCAGGCGGAGCGTGAACAGGGCATCACCATCGATGTCGCCTACCGCTTCTTCTCGACTGACAAGCGCAAGTTCATTATTGCCGACACCCCGGGCCATGAACAGTACACCCGCAACATGGCCACCGGCGCCTCCACGGCACAGCTGGCTATCCTGATGATCGATGCCCGGCAGGGGGTTCTGACCCAGACCCGTCGCCACTCGTTTATCGCATCACTCCAGGGTATCCGACACATCGTTGTCGCCATCAACAAGATGGACCTGGTGGATTACAGCGAAGAACGCTTCAACGAAATCAAGGACGAGTACCTGGCGTTCGCCGCCAAGCTCGGCCTGAAAGACATCCGCTTTGTGCCAATTTCTGCTCTGGAAGGCGACAACGTCGTCAATAAGAGTGAGAACACGCCGTGGTTCACCGGCCAGCCGCTGATGCAAATCCTGGAGACCGTTGAGGTTTCACGGGACAAAAATCTCGAGCATTTCCGGTTCCCGGTTCAGTACGTGACCCGCCCCAACCTGAACTTCCGTGGTTTCTGCGGCACCATCGCCTCCGGCGTGATTCGCCCGGGCGACAAGGTCATGGCACTGCCGTCCCGCAAGACCAGCACCGTAAAAGACATTGTCACTTTCGACGGCAACCTCGAAGAAGCCTACATTGACCAGGCGGTCACCCTGACCCTGGCCGACGAAATCGACATCAGCCGTGGCGACATGCTGGTCAAGCCGGAAGACGAGCCGGAAGTGGGCAACCGCTTCAACGCCAACATCGTCTGGATGACGGATACGCCGCTGGAAACAGGTCGGCTTTACGACATCAAGCTGGGCCCCACCTTTACTTCCGGCACGGTAAAGAAGATTCATCATCAGACCGACGTCAACACGCTTGAGCAGCAAGCCAATCCGGCCAGCCTCCAGCTGAATGAAATTGGCCTGTGCGAGCTGACCCTCAACCAGCCCATCGCGTTCGACGCCTATCAGCGCAACCACGCGACGGGCAGCTTCATCGTGATCGACCGACTCACCAACGTCACCATTGGTGCCGGCATGGTTGCCGGCCTGGCCGACGGAGTTGAGTCGCTGGATCCGGTCAGCATCGAGGAGCGTGAGCGCCGCCTGGCCCAGAAGCCGGCGATCATCGGATGCAGTGGCAAACAGGCACCAGCACTGGCACTGGCTGTTGAGCGTGCGCTCTTCGATCAGGGCAAGACCGCGGTGGTGGTTACCGAGGACAACGCAGGTGACGCCGACGATCGTCGCCGGACGTCCCAGCTGCTGTCCGCCCACGGCCTGATCGCCGTTGCGGTCAACCTCGGTTCCGATGTAGCCTCTGCCTCCGTTTCCGCTGACAGCGACAAGGAAATTCCTGCCGCTGTTGGCCAACTGGTTCAACAGTTGATCCGGAGCAAGCGCATCTGACCCCCGGGTAGCACACAAGCCCCGCAGGCCAGAGTCGCCTCCGGGGCTTTTTTATTGCACGCGCAGCATGAGAATACCAGCATGGCTATCAGACACCTTCGCACCGCTTTTGCCAGTCAATACCAGCCCGGGCAACCGGCCCGCCTGCAGTCAGGAGAGGCATTTTCAGAGCCCGGCGGCGACTACGAGTCCCTTCATAAACAGATGAAACGGCTGTTCAACAGCAAGCCGGGCAAGAAGTATGGCCGCTTTTCGGACGAGATCGGCGAATGCCCGTTCAGCAGCTGGCTGAAAGATTACCTTGAGGACAAACAGAGCTTCGGTTCCATGACCGACCGACTGTTTGGCCAATGGCAGGAATTGCTGACCGGTTGCCAGGAGGAATTCCAGGGCCATCTGATGATCGTTCACGAAGCACTGGCAGACTCAGAAGTGGTTTACCTGCTGATTCTGGAAAGCGACAGCGCCCTGCGTTTCGACGGCCACCAGACGTTGGACGCCACCGACGTACTGAGCCTGTCACGCCTGAATCTCGCCGTGCGGATCGAGCTGGACGACTGGCGCAGCGACAACAGCGCCGAAAATTACCTGACTCTGGTGCACGGACGCGGTACCGGTGAACCCGGCGAACTGTTTATCCGCCTGGCAGGCTTTACTAACCAAGTGGATGTTGAGAAAGAGACCGTAACCTTCCTGGACGCTGTCGAAGCGTTTGCGAAATCGTCGGAGCCTGAAAAGGCCGGCGAAGTCCGCAGCAAAGCGTACGAGTTCTGCAAGGAACAACACGCACTGGGCGAGCCGGTGGAAATCGAAGCGCTCTCCGGCTATCTCGACGAGAGCGAACCACAGCGGTTCAAGGAGTTTGCCTCCAAGACCACCGAACTCCCAGAAAGCGGCGTTCTCCACCCGGACCACCGCAAGGTGAAAAAACTGGTTCGCATCGCCGGCTCTGGCGGCGGTATGAGCGTCTCTTTCTCCTCGGACCTGGTCAACCAGGCCGTGTACTACGACCGCGACCAGGATGCTCTGACCATTACCCGGCTACCGAAAGCACTTCGGGAGCAGTTGCAGCGGTATTTGGAGGCTCGGGAGGAGTAAGGCGCTGCAAGGCTGACTCCCTACCAACCGCTCAGGGGAACACCGTTCCGTCTTAGGTATTCCCCGTGCTCTTCTCGGTAGCCTTCCAACAACGCGCTATATTTGCCCGAGTCACCCTCCAACTCATTCGCCTGCAATCGCGCCAACTCGACCTCATTACCAATTTGGCCTTTCATCCAAATAACGATCTCGCCGCCAGGCGCCAATCCGAGGACCAAGAAGTTTCTCGGTCGTAACTGCGACCCCTGAGAGCTTTTGGTCCAGGCGAGTTGAGACATTAGCTGCTCCCATTCCGGCTCAACCATTATTAGGCGCTGATAGTATTTTTTTTCCGCGAGGGAGAACCATTGAATCCCAATGTAATCGGGAAAATACTCCATCGACCCTGTAATGCCTGTCGGTCCAAATCTACCGCGCCAACAGCAGCTCAAAGTCCCTGCGGGATGTGACCAGTGCCCAACTCCACTCCGTTCAAACTCAATATGCTCTACCCAAACGCCATAGTGCTTTGGGCTTGCAATCTGAAAGTACCAATCCGGTGATTTAGGCGTTACGGAGTGAACGCAGCCAGAAAGGCACACCAAAACTACTAGGAACACGAACTTCATTGGTCATCCCTTTACGCTATTGTAAAAGACGGCCCGACTTTTGGAGCCTGTAGATCTCAACGGATGAAACAACTGAAATGGAAAATCGTGCTTCACCTTGAGACTAAACAAAAGGAAGTCCATCGCATTGAAATGGTCAGAATGGTGGAGGTATCTCTGTTTAAGCAACATGAGATCACCGGTTTCCAGATGCAGATCGTTTTCTCCTGAAGTCACTTGGTCAACAAAAATGGCGTGGATAGGTTTCAGGTCCACTGGCAATGCGTACTCCTCCGTTGTCGGAATTTCGACTAACGGAACACCTGCTTGGCTGGACAGGAGATGCATCAGCCGAAAACTAACCAAAGAATACTCGCCGCGCACCGTCCGTCTCATCCGCAGGGACCACTCAATCCGACCATTAGGCACCGGGTGGTCGCTGCGCTTTTCTTCTACAAAAAGCCTGGGAGGCTTTCCTTCACCCAGAGGAAGGCTGTGCTCTCCAAGCCAACCCTCATCAGTCTTCTGCCGCAAAATTTCCTGAATGCTGTCCCAATCAAGAGTCTGGTAGGGCCACTCCGTGTCGGAGCCTGTGACATCAACAGTAGGATAGAGCAAGAGCGTCTCTTCCTGTGCCCGCGGATAACCACCCCCGATGTCGGAGTGGGCTCCAGGCAATGAGATCTCTCGAAAATTGCTAGGCAAGCTTTTGTTTGCACTGCGTACGCTACTCAATGAAAAGTTCGCACGCCTTTCATCTTTCGCTACCAAGTGAACTAGAGCATTAATAGCGGGGGGATCCACATCAAGATTGACCGGGTAGTTTCTACCGTTTCCTGCGGACACGTCGAGCATCAAGGGATTCACAACCCCGGCCACGGTGTCGAACAGTCCCATGAATTCGATCGAAACGTCGCTTGGCCACGAAACCTGTTTGGTCTGAAAGAGCTTACCCAGCGCTCCATCTTTAGCTTTCACTATTTCCTTGGCCGCATATCTCGAAGCCGCGGCGCCGCGACTAAATCCGAAGATATCGATGGTGAGCTGCTTAATAGGTGCCCCAGATACGAGCTCGTATATCCTGTCCGTCAATCTCGAGAAGGCCTTCTCCACCTGCTCAGCGATACCTGTTTCGCCGAGGCCTGTCACCACACCCCACCTTGAATCGCTTGCTCCGTCTATGGTTCCTACCCCGCCCTGATACACTTTGAGGCTGCGCTCGATGGCATCAACGCCCTCTCTGCTATCTTCCTTGTATAGATCAAAGAGCTTGATCACATTAGTTGAGTCACCGGCGTAGCTCTCTCCCATCACCAGCCTCAACATATCGCGACAGGCTTCGAGCGCCGCAGGTCCCTTTAGCATCGCACTGGCGCACTCGCTCTCCAGCTTGCGCTTAAAAATTTCTATGTTGTGAACGTTATTGAGCGTCCCATCCAGGAAGATACCGACCCTAATGTGCAAGGGCTTCTCGCTTGAGGCCTCAGGCAGGCGCTCTCCCATTACCAAGGGAGCAATGCTCGCAGCAACCCCAAGCGGCAGAACCAGCTTACTTTCCGCTGGATTTTGCTTGCCCCCTATTGGGAGAGTTCCACCAGAAGCACCCTGGCCGTGGTCGCCGCCGGCGCCTCGCCAATCTGCGACCAGGGAATGTGGCGTCAACCCGGCTTTGTTGAGGCGATCAACCGCGGACGGAAGCACTACTATCGCGTCGCCAAAATTACCCGGCTTCCATGAACCTTCGGCAGAGGAGAACGAATCCCCTCGCCACACCGCTAGCGGCGCTATTGGCCCTCTAGAGTCATCAGGATCAAAAACCAACAACAGATCACCTCGCTCGAGACCGCACATGAGCAAGGACTGAGTCACCTGTGTTCTGGAGTATGCGGTAAATCCTGGGATGTCGTTGGAATCGAAGCGAAGGGACTTACTGCTGCCCTGGCCGACTAGCCGAGCGACAAAACGAACCGCCAAATCCGGCGATTCCGCAAACGGAAGGTCATTCGGTTCCAAACGACCGATGGGTTTTATTTGCATGACAATCCTTGTCAATCGAGGCTCTCAGCGGACTATCCATGTCCGCGCGTCAGGTCTGATGCGGCTCTGACTCCTAGCATCAAAGGTAATAAATTCTGCCACGGCAGAAAAACGATCAGGTCTCGTTTTACTCCGCATACTCCAAATGCGGATGCCGAAGCTTGCGGATCTCTTTCATCCAGCCAACCCCATCAATCAACTCCCCCGTATCCGGATCGATCGGCGGGTATGGCAGTTTGCGGTCGTCACAGTAGCGTTTCACCGTCGGCTGGCACCAGCAGAACAGCAGGCGCTCGTATTCATCGTCCGGCAACCGGCGGTAATCGAAAAGCCCGGCGGCTTTTCGCTGGCGCTGGGCCTCGGCAAGGATAATGGCGCAGGCGGCGGAAACGTTGAGGGATTCCACCATCCCCATCATCGGAATCACGATGTGTTCGTCGGCCTGGTCCGCGGCGCCGGAGCTGACCCCGTCCACTTCGTTCCCAAGGATCAATGTACAGGGCACGGTGAAGTCCACCTCACGATAATCCACCGCCCGCTCAGACAGCTGGGCGGCGTAAAGCTTGTGCCCCTGCCCCTTCAGGTCGGTAATGGCGGCATCCATGGTGCGGTGGGTGTGTGTTGTCACCCAGTTGTAGCTGCCACCGGCGGTTTTGCGGAAGGCGCGAAAGCCTTCCCGTGGCCAGACGACATGCATATTGGCCAGACCAAAGGCATCGCAGGAGCGAAGAATGGCGGACAGGTTGCGGGGTTTGTGCACCTGATCGGTCAGCACACGCAGGTCGGGCTGACGGGTATTCAGGGTCTGTTTGATACGGGCGAGACGTTCGGGAGTCATTTGAAATAAGGTTCGACAACTTCGGAAGACGAAAATAATACCACACGAATCTAGCAACAAGCCGAGACAATGGTGGTTGAAGAATGAGCACCCCGTTATAATGCTCAGTTCCTTTTTGTTCGCGCCTGTTTTTCTGTCGACCACAAGCCACGGCGCACCATCCACCAGAATACGTTGAGAACCATGGCCAAGAAGCTGTACATCAAAACCCACGGCTGCCAGATGAACGAATATGATTCATCACGAATGGCGGACCTTCTGCGTACCGGCGAAACCGTCGAAATGACAGACACGCCCGAAAACGCCGATATCCTGCTGCTGAACACCTGCTCTATCCGTGAGAAGGCCCAGGAGAAAGTGTTCCACCAGCTCGGCCGCTGGAAAGCCCTCAAAAACAGCAACCCGGATCTCATTATCGGCGTCGGTGGCTGTGTCGCCAGCCAGGAAGGCCAGGCCATCATTGACCGGGCACCGTACGTCGATATGGTGTTCGGCCCGCAAACCCTACACCGCCTGCCAGATATGATCACGGAAGTGCGGGCAAAAGGTAACGGCGTAGGCGTCGTCGACGTCAGCTTCCCGGAGATCGAAAAGTTCGACAATCTTCCGGAGCCGGGTGCCGACGGCCCATCCGCTTTTGTGTCCATCATGGAAGGCTGCAGCAAATACTGCACTTTCTGCGTGGTGCCCTACACCCGGGGCGAGGAAGTCAGCCGCCCGGCCGACGACGTAATTGCGGAAGTGGCACACCTGGCCTCCCAGGATGTTCGTGAGGTGAACCTGCTGGGCCAGAATGTGAACGCCTACCGGGGCGAGACCCACGATGGTGACACCATGGACCTGGCGGAGCTGATCACGCTGATTGCCACCATCGATGGCATCGACCGTATCCGTTACACCACCTCGCATCCGGTGGAGTTCACCGACGCGATGATTGACGTCTACGAGCAGGTCCCGGAACTGGTGAGCCACCTTCACCTTCCGGTGCAAAGCGGCTCTGACCGGGTGCTGGCAGCGATGAAGCGCGGCCACACCGCTCTGGAGTACAAGTCCAAGCTGCGCCGCCTGCGCAAGATCCGCCCGGACATCAGCTTCTCTTCCGATTTCATCATTGGTTTCCCGGGAGAGACCGACAAGGACTTCGAGGACACCATGAAGCTGATCAACGACATCGGCTTCGATGTGTCCTTCAGCTTCATCTACAGCGCCCGTCCGGGCACGCCGGCGTCCGATCTGCCGGATGACACCCCGATGGACGTCAAGAAAGAGCGCCTGAGCATCCTGCAGCAGCGGATTAACCAGCAGGCCATGGACATCAGCCGCAAGATGGTTGGCACTACTCAGCGCATTCTGGTGACCGGTCTGTCCAAGAAAGACCCAGGCGAGTTTGCCGGTCGTACTGAAAACAACCGCATCGTGAACTTCCGGCACGATAACCCGGAGGTGGTTGGTCACTTTGTTGATGTTGAGATTGTTGAAGCCTACCCCAACTCCCTTCGCGGTGTCCCCGCGAACGCGGAACTTTACTGAAGCCGGGGTCAGGCACACCAGCCGAGACACGAATGCCTAAAAAGCCCCGTACGCGGGGCTGTCACTGCACATGGAGCCTAATTGAACACCAACGATTCCAGACAATTCGACCTGCACCCGGTGGATCAGCGCCGGCTCGCCTCTCTCTGCGGCCAGTTTGACGAGAACCTCAAGCACATCGAGCGCCGGCTACAGGTGAAAGTCGGTCGACGCGGCCACCACTTTCGCGTTGAGGGCGAGACCGATCACGTCGCCGCGGCGGTAGAGGTCATCCGCCACTTGTATCGGGAAACCGAGGCCACCGACGACATTTCTCCAGATACCGTTCACCTCTTCATTCGTGAGACAGGCTACGAGCGCCTGCCGGAAGACGTGCCCTATGACGGCGCCGTTACGGTCATCAAGACACCAAAGCTTCAGGCCAAGCCGCGCGGTGCGAACCAGCAAAAGTACGTGCACAGCATCCGCAGCCACGACATTAATTTTGGTATTGGTCCCGCCGGCACCGGCAAGACCTGGCTCGCTGTTGCCTGCGCCGTTGAGGCACTGAAAGACGAGCAGGTGAAGCGGATTCTGCTGGTGCGCCCCGCCGTGGAAGCCGGTGAAAAACTGGGATTCCTGCCCGGCGATCTGGCGCAAAAGGTCGATCCGTATCTGCGCCCGCTGTACGACGCACTGTACGAAATGCTTGGCTTCGATCACGTAACCCGGCTGATTGAAAAGAGCGTGATCGAAATTGCGCCGCTGGCGTTCATGCGCGGCCGTACCTTGAACAACTCTTTCATCATTCTTGATGAGAGCCAAAACACCACTCGGGAACAGATGAAGATGTTCCTGACCCGCATCGGATTTGGCTCAACCGCTGTGATCACCGGGGACACCACCCAGGTGGATCTGCCGCGCGGCCAGAACTCGGGCCTGATTCACGCCGCCGGCGTGCTCGGCAAGGTATCCGGTATTGGCTTTACCCGCTTCGAAGCGAAGGACGTGGTCCGCCACCCGCTGGTTCAGCGCATTGTGGAGGCCTACGATTCGTTCGATGACGGAGGCGGAAGCCAGTCGTGAACGAGCTGACGGTCGATATTCAGAACGTTTTCGAGTGTAGCAAGGTACCCGCCGACACCCAGCTTCAGACCTGGGCACAAAGCGCCTGGCTGGGCGAGCATCCGTCTGAGGTGACGGTTCGTATCGTCGACACGCTGGAGAGCCAAGCCCTGAACAACGAGTTCCGCGGCAAGGACAAACCGACCAATGTGTTGTCCTTCCCATTTGAAGCGCCAGCCGGTATAACGGTGCCATTGGCGGGAGATCTCGTAATTTGCGCACCGGTTGTCGAACGCGAGGCCGCCGAGCAAAAAAAGACGTTGACGGCCCACTGGGCGCACATGGTTGTTCACGGTATGCTGCATCTTCAGGGCTACGATCACGTGGATGATGAAGATGCCGAGGTCATGGAAGCCCTTGAGATTCGGTTGCTTGCGCAACTTGGATTTGGCAACCCTTACGAAGCAGAGGAAACGGAACAAGACTCATGAACGACGATCAGTCGAGTCGCAGTCAGGGCGGAAAGTCCTGGCTGGAACGTATATCACAGGCCTTTGCCAGCGGGCCTGAGTCCGTTGAGGACGTGCTGGAAATCCTCCGGGACGCTGAGTCCCAAAGCATCATCGACGCCGACGCGATGAGCATCATCGAAGGTGCCATGCAGGTGATCGACATGCGCGTGGATGAAATCATGATCCCGCGCTCCCAGATGGTCACCGTCAAAGCTTCTCAAGAACCCAAAGAGTTCCTCGGCGAAATCATTTCTTCCGCTCACAGCCGTTTTCCCGTTATTGGTGACAGCCAGGACGACGTCATCGGTGTTCTGCTCGCCAAGGACCTGCTGCCACTGGCGCTGGACAACGAGCTGAACTGGTCGAAAATTCGCGAGATCCTGCGCCCACCGACTTTTGTTCCGGAAAGCAAGCGCTTGAACCAGCTGCTGAAGGAGTTCAAGGAGAACCGCAACCACATGGCCATTGTGGTGGACGAGTACGGTGGAACGGCCGGACTGATCACCATTGAAGACGTGCTTGAGCAGATCGTCGGCGAAATCGAAGACGAACACGATTTTGACGAGGAAACGCACATCAAGGCCCGCGGTGATGGTACCTACGCAGTCAAAGCGGTCACACCTGTCGACGATTTCAACGAGTTCTTTGAAACAGAGCTTGATGAGGAAGAGTTTGACACCATTGGCGGTCTTGTACTCAAGGAGTTTGGACATCTGCCCAGACGCGGTGAAACGGTTGCATTCGGTGGCTTGCGCTTTACTATTGCCAACGCCGATAACCGAGTCATCCGTCTGTTGCAGGTAACCCGAAGTGAGCAGTGAAGCTACCGAAATCCGGGGTCTGAGTACCCCGCTCTCCGCCAGTCGCTGGCTGAGCATTGTCACGCTTGTTGCGGCCGGCGCTATCCAGACCCTGACCTTCTCACCGTTTGAATTCTGGTGGCTGGGCCCGGTTTCAGTCCTGCTGATTCTACTGATTACGGTGCCCCTGGCGGCTGACAAGCTGTTCAAGGCCGGCTGGTTCACCGGCCTCGGCCTGTTCGGCAGTGGTGCCAGCTGGGTCTATATCAGCATCAGCCAGTACGGCAACACCTCCATTCCCGTATCTGTCCTGCTCACCGTCATATTCGTCGCCGGCCTGGCCCTGTTCCATGGCCTGGCCTTCTGGTTCTGGGGCAAGCTTGCCAAGGACAGCCAGGTACGCCGGCTGATCCTGTTCCCGGCCATCTGGATTCTGGGCGACTGGCTCCGAGGTTGGCTGCTCACGGGCTTCCCCTGGTTGTATCTTGGTACCGCACACACCGATGGCCCACTGGCAGGACTGGCGCCTGTGGTCGGTGTCCATGGCCTGACTTTCTGGATAACGGTGACCGGCGCGGCGCTCTACGCGGCCTGGTGGCTGGTCACGCATCTGCGGCACGCGGCCGCGGCAGTCACGCTGCTGTGCGCACTCATACCCTGGGTAGTAGCCCCTGCGATCAACCAGGTAGCCTGGACCGACGTCGACTCTGAGCCGACCAGCTTTGTGGCCATGCAGGGCAATATCCCCCAGCAGATCAAGTGGGATCCGGATTTCCTGAAAGACCAGATCGTGACCTATCTGGGGATGACGGAGCCGCACTGGGACGCCGATCTGATCCTGTGGCCGGAAACCGCCATCCCGATTCCACAGGACAAGGCCGGCAAGATCATTGAACACATTGATCAGGAGCTCGGCGATAACAGCACCCTGATCACTGGCATCCCCTGGTACGGCTTCAGCGACCGTATAGAGGACTTCACGTTCCACAACAGCATCATGGCCATCGGCAACGGCGAAGGGATTTACCACAAGCAGAAACTGGTGCCTTTCGGCGAATACGTCCCCTTGCAGGGACTGTTGCGCGGATTGATTGGGTTCTTTGATCTGCCCATGAGCAGCTTCAGCCGCGGCCCGGACTACCAGGGCCCGCTCCAGGCTAATGGCATGCGTATCATGCCGTTCATTTGCTACGAGGTGGCCTACCCGGACTTTGTTGCTTTCAACAGTCGCAACGCGGATCTGCTGCTGACCATCAGCAACGACGGCTGGTTCGGCGATTCCATTGGTCCGCTGCAGCACTTGCAGATCGCCCGCATGCGGGCACTGGAAACCGGTCGTTACATGCTGCGTGGCACCAACAACGGCGTCACCGCAATCATCAATAACCGGGGCCAGATCACCGAGACCATTCCCCAGTTCGAAAAGGCCACCCTGCAGGGTGAGGTGTACACGGCGACAGGCAGCACCCCCTACATGCAGACCGGCTCCTGGCCGGTACTGACTCTGGCCGTGATCCTGGTGGTGTTCGTGCGAGAGCGGATTATTCCTCCCGTCTCGGCCAGCGGCTCGTAACCCGCTCGTAGTAGTGGGAGCCGCAGGCGTCGCAGGGTTCCAGATGACTGGTGGCGGTCAGGCAGCGCATGTGGCTGCAGTTCAGGCATCGGAACATGCCGGCGGTGGCCACTTCACCGGAGATGTAGTGGCCGGCATTGTCGTTTTCCAGCTTCTGATTTAGCTCCAGGGTATCCACCCGGGTCTGATCGGCCACGGAAAGCAATCGGTCGGCTAATTGATGCTCCAGCAGAGAGATATCCAGCTGCAGCCATTCGGTCAGCCCCTCACCGGTTTCGTCCACGAAATGCATCAGATGGGCTAAATCGCGCTGGAGGTAGGCGCCCAACAAATCCGCCTCCTCCCGGGTCATTTCCTCCAGCTCGTACTCGAACTCGATCGCATTCTTGATCTCTTCCTCCAAGGTATCGAGCGATGTCTCCTGTACCAGCTTCAACCGGCCCTGCACCCGCTCCAGCATCCGGTCGTATACCTCAAGTGCCTTACCGGAAAGATGGCTTCGTTCTGGTTCAGTCATATTGGCTCTCCCTTCAATACTGTTCAGTCTGGCACAGGATCCGAAATTTGGCAGACTACCTGTCAGGCCCTCTGTGCGTTAGAATGTCCGGCCGCTCCGAACATCATTTTGATACAGGGTAACTTTGGTAATGGCAGCAATGGACGAGCAATACAATCCACGCAATGTAGAACAGAATGCCCGCACCTTCTGGGAGGAGAACAAGACCTTCGAAGTAAAGGAAGAACCGGGCAAGCCCAAGTACTACTGCCTCTCCATGTTCCCCTACCCCAGCGGCAAGCTGCACATGGGCCACGTTCGCAACTACACCATTGGCGACGTAATTTCCCGTTACCAGCGCATGCAGGGCAAAAATGTCATGCAGCCCATGGGGTGGGACGCCTTCGGTCTGCCGGCCGAAAACGCCGCCATTGCCAACAAGACTGCGCCCGCAAAATGGACGCATTCCAACATCGATTACATGAAGAACCAGCTCAAGCAGCTGGGCTTCGGTTACGACTGGAACCGGGAACTCGCTACCTGCAAGCCTGATTACTACCGCTGGGAACAATGGTTCTTTGCGCGCCTGTACGAGAAAGGCCTGGTGTATAAGAAGATGTCCACCGTCAACTGGGATCCGATCGATCAGACTGTCCTGGCCAATGAGCAGGTGGTCGATGGTCGCGGCTGGCGTTCCGGCGCCCTGGTCGAACAGAAAAAGATTCCCCAGTGGTTCATCCGCATTACCGACTACGCCGAGGAATTGCTGAACGATCTGGACCAGCTGGAAGACTGGCCGGAACAGGTCAAGACCATGCAGCGCAACTGGATCGGTAAATCCGTGGGTACCGAACTGACCTTCCCGCTGAAAGACGGCGACGACGGCCTGACGGTGTACACCACTCGCCCGGATACCCTGATGGGCGTGAGTTACATGGCCGTGGCCGCCGAGCACCCGCTGGCCAAGGCCGCCGCAAAGCGCCACCGCGATGTCGCCGAGTTTGTTGACGAATGCCGGAACAGCAAGGTGGCCGAAGCCGAACTGGCCACTATGGAAAAGAAAGGTATTGATACTGGCTTCAAGGCCATCCATCCGCTGACCCAGGAAGAGATCCCGGTCTGGATCGCCAACTTCGTGCTGACCGATTACGGCACCGGCGCGCTGATGGCCGTTCCCGGTCACGATGAGCGCGACCACGAGTTTGCCCTCAAGTACCGCCTGCCGATCAAGCAGGTAATCGCAGCCAAAGATGGCCGCGAGCTCGATGTCCAGGAACAGGCCTTCACCGAGAAAGGCACCCTGGTCTCGTCCGGCAAGTACAGCGGCCTGACCAGTGACGAAGCCTTCGGCGAGATTGCTGATCACCTGGAAGCACAGGGCATTGGCAAACGCACGGTCAACTATCGCCTGCGGGATTGGGGCGTATCACGCCAGCGCTATTGGGGCGCACCCATCCCCATGATGACCCTGGAAGACGGCACCGAGCGTCCGGTCCCCGACGACCAACTGCCGGTGCGCCTGCCGGAAGACGTTGAGATGGATGGCGTTCAGTCACCGATCAAGGCCGACCCCGAGTGGGCCAAGACCAGTTTTGAAGGCCAGCCGGCCACCCTGGAGACGGACACCTTCGATACCTTCATGGAGTCGTCGTGGTATTACGCGCGGTTCTGCAGCCCCAACTACGACAAGGGCATGCTGGATCCGGCCGCAGCCAACTACTGGCTGCCGGTGGACCAGTACATTGGCGGCATCGAGCACGCCATCCTGCACCTGCTGTACGCCCGCTTCTTCCACAAGATGCTGCGCGACGTTGGCCTGGTGAACAGCTCCGAGCCGTTCAACCGCCTGCTGTGCCAGGGCATGGTGTTGGCCGAAACCTACTTCCGCACTGACGACACCGGCAAGACCACCTGGATCGCGCCTGCTGATGTCACCGTGGAGCGTGACAGCAAGGGCCAGGTCATCCGGGCCATCCATAAGCAAGATGGCGCACCGGTAGAAATCGGTGGTGTCACGAAGATGTCCAAATCCAAAAACAACGGCATTGATCCCCAGGCCATCATCGATGAGCACGGCGCCGATACCGTTCGCCTGTTCATGATGTTCGCCGCGCCCCCGGAGCAGTCTCTGGAGTGGTCTGACAGCGGCGTCGAAGGGGCCCACCGGTTCCTTAAACGCCTGTGGCGGATGGTAAATGAACACACTGCTGAAGGTCCTTCACCGACACTGAACGCGGACGAACTGAACGACGCCCAGAAAGACCTGCGTCGCAAGACCCACGAAACTATTGCCAAGGTCAGTGACGACGTCAGCCGCCGTCTGACTTTCAACACCGCTATTGCCGCCGTCATGGAGCTCCTCAATGAGGCCGGCAAGCTGTCGGACAACGAACCCCAGAGCCGTGCCGTACGCCAGGAAGCCCTTAACACCGCGGTACTGGTGTTGTCACCGATTGTTCCCCATATCTGCCACTCACTGTGGCAGTCGCTGGGGCACGAAGAGCCGGTGGTCGATGCCAAGTGGCCGGCGGCCGACAAGGACGCCATGGTTCGTAGCCAGATCCAGGTCGTTCTGCAGGTCAATGGCAAGGTCCGTGCAAAGCAGGACGTCCCTGCCGACATTGGCAAGGCCGACCTGGAAAAGCTGGCGTTGGAAAACGAGAACGTTGTGCGGTTTACCGAGGGCGCTACGATACGCAAGGTAATCGTGGTTCCAGGCAAACTGGTAAACGTGGTGGCCAACTGATATGCCCCTTCGCTCGGCACCTTTTTCGGCCTTGCCCGCGGTCATAGCGGCTATTGTCATGACCACGATAGCCGGTTGCGGTTTCCAGTTGCGCGGTGCGCCGCCGGTATCGGCAGCACTGCAGCCTCTGAAGGTTGAGTGCGCGCGCGGCGTGCCGGAGTTGCTGTGCGAATCCGTGCGTGATCAGCTGGAGTTGGGCGATGTGAAGCTTACCGAAGCTGGCGATGCCGCTTACGTCATGAAACTCAGTGACTTCCAGCAGGACCGCCGGGCCTCGGCGATCACGGTTCAGGCTGCCGCCGCTGAATACACCCTGCGCAACTCGGTCAGCCTGGAGCTGATCAGCACCGATCAGGTGCCGATCATTGGCGACACCCGCCTGACCTCCAGCGAAAGTTACCGCTATGACGAAACCAACGTGCTGGCCAAACAGCGCGAGGAAGAGGAGTTGCAGACCCAGCTCAGCAGCCGCCTGGCCCAGCAGATCATTTTCCGGTTAGCACCGCTGACACAGGCCCGCATTGACAGCATCCGGGATCAACACCAATCGGACTCCGGTGATCAGCCGGATAACGACGCGCCAGCGCCATGAAAACACAACCAGGCCAGCTTCCCCAACTGCTGAAAAAAGGCCTGTCGCCGGTCTACCTCATCTCCGGCGATGAACCCTTGTTGGTACAGGAATGCTGTGATCAGGTCCGCAAGGCAGCGCTGGATGCCGGTTTTGTCGATCGACTGACCTTCCACGCCGACAATCAGCTGGACTGGAACGCCGTGGCTGACGAGTTTAGCGCCATGTCGCTGTTTGCCGAACGCCGGCGCATCGAGATCCATCTGCCTACCGGCAAGCTGGGGGACGGACGGGCAGTGTTGGAACGAGTACTGCAGGAGCCCCCGGAAGACATCATCCTCTTGCTGATCAGTGCCCGACTGGATGCCGCGGAGACGCGCCGAAAATGGTACAAGGAACTTCAGAACAAAGGCGTTCATGTGCCGGTCTGGCCCGTGGACGCGGACAAATTCCTCGGCTGGCTGCAGCAACGGGCCTCAAGCCGGGGCCTGAGTCTGACCCGAGGCGCCTTGGCCATCCTGGCAGAGCGTCTGGAGGGCAATCTGCTTGCCGCCAGCCAGGAACTTGATCGTCTGTCGCTGCTCAGTGGTACAGACACCATCGACGAAAAAACCGTAGAGCAAGCCGTTCAGGACAGTTCCCGGTTCAATGGTTTTGAGCTGGTGACGGAACTGCTCGCCGGCCGCGCGCCCCACGCTGGAAAAATGATCGGCGTACTGCAGCAGGAGGGAGAAAATCCTCTCGGACTGCTTTCGGTACTTACCCGCGACCTGAACCTGATCCTTGAACTCAGGGGGGCAGCCAGCCAAGGTGAAAATCCCAGCGCCTTTCTGAAAAAACGGGGCGTGTTTCAGCCCCAGCGTGCCCGGGTAATTGAACAGGCCTCGCGGCGTCTTTCCCGCCCCCAACTCCATCAGGCCATTGAGATCTGCAGCCAGATTGATCGCGCCGCCAAAGGCTTCGACAGCCTGACACCATGGCACTATCTGCGGGACCTCTCGCTGCTGTTGTCAGCTCGATCCTGACCCGGATCAAGCCCTCTCCACTCCCATGCCTGCTGGCCGACGCGGCGCTTGACAGAAATTTGCTGGTCGGCGCATCTTAAACAAATACCCGCAATTGAAGGAGGCGTTTGAGATGAACCTGCAAGAAGATCTGAAAAAACTCTCGGAAAAGATAAAACAGTATCGCGATGAGGCCCGTGTCCAGATGCACCTGGCCAAGGAAGACGTCAAGGATGAATGGGACGATCTCGAGCATGAGTGGGAACGGTTCCGTAACCGATTGGAGGAGGTGCTGCACGATAGCGAAGACGCATCCAAGGAAGCCCGCCAAACAGCTCAGAAGCTAGGGGAAGATCTGAAGAGCGGGTACCAGAACATTCGCAATAAGCTGAAGTGAAGCGTTAACTGGTTAACAAAATGCCACAAATAGCAAACAAAGAGCCGCATTCAGCTCTCGTCACTGTGCCATACTTCACAGTATAAGTGGTCAAAGCGTCATATTTTTGACCATCCGGGCAAAGGAGGCCCAACCAGTACAGACGCTTACCGACTCTGCGAGGCATCACAGGCGTATGAAACACTTCTCTCTGACACTCGTCACCCTGTCACTATTGCTGTCCGCTAGCCTGGTGATTGGTCAAAACACCCGTTTTAGCGATCCCGACACGGTCATCAAGAGTGAATTTTGGGGTAACCTTTACGCTGAGGGTGGCAACTCCTTTTTCTGCGACACCACATTTACCAGCAAGGGTTTCTTGCTAACCGATGGCTACATTTACCCGCTGGCCGACATTCGCAGTGCACTGGACTGCGGCACCTCCCGCTCATGCGAGAAAGACAATCGGTACCGACAGATTGCCTCAGATCTGCACAACATGGTTCCGGTTAAATCCCGGATCGAAATGCAGCGTCGTAATGTGCGCTACGAGGACCTCGGAGCGACAGTGAAGCCCAGCGACTGTGGCATTCGCGAAAGCGCAGGGTTCTTTGACCCCCCCAAGCGGGTCAAGGGTGACGTCGCACGCACAGTCGCCTACATGGTGGACACCTATGACCTGCCCTGGATTGGCGCCACCCCGATATTTCAGGACTGGAGCCGAAACGATCCACCGGATGACACCGAGTTGACGCGTCACCGCCGCGTTAGCGAAATCCAGGGTAATAAAAACCCTTTCGTGACTAACCCGGAACTCATCGAGCAGCTCTGAGTTAGCCAGGAAGAAGCCGCAAAAAGCGCGATACCCGTCGAAACAAAAAAGCAGGCCAGATGGCCTGCTTTTTTATGCTTTCTGTCCCAATATCACTAACCGCTGCAGATCAAAACTCTTCCGCAGTCAGTGCCATCATGGAATCGCTTCCACTGCGGATGCCTTCGGCGAGGGAAACTGTCTTCGGCAGCAGGCGATCGAAATAGAAGCGTGCAGTTTTCAGCTTTCCGGAGTAGAAACCGGAGCTGTCACCCTCAGCCTTTGGCGCAGCCGCCTTGACCATTCTCGCCCACATGTAGCCGAGTGCAGTCAGGCCGAACAGGTCGAGGTAATCCACAGACGCCGCACCAACGGCATCGGGGTTATCACCAGCCTGCTGGATCACGTGCTCAGTGACATCGGACAAACGCTCGAAAGCGGCTGCCAGAGGCTCAAGGAATGGACGCAAATTCTGATCAGCGCTGTTCTCTTCGATGAATGCGGCCACGTCCTGGGCAAACAGCTCATAAAGCTTGCCCTGGCTTCCAACCACTTTACGGCCCATCAGATCCAGCGCCTGAATACCATTGGTACCTTCGTAAATCTGGGTGATCCGGCAATCGCGAACCAGTTGTTCCTGTCCCCACTCGCGAATGAAGCCATGGCCGCCAAACACCTGCTGGCCCATGATGCAGGCATCCAAGCCACGGTCAGTGAGGAAGGCTTTGGCTACCGGCGTCAGCAATGCCACCATGCCTTCAGCGTGTTTGCGACGCTCTTCTTCTGCAGCGTCCGCATACTTGGAGATATCCAGCCATTGGGCAACATAAGTGGAGAATGCCCGTCCGCCCTCAACATAACCTTTCATGGTCAGCAGCATGCGGCGAACGTCCGGATGCACCAGAATCGGATCGGCTGCCTTTTCTGGCTGTTGAGCACCGGTAGGTGCGCGGCTCTGAATGCGGTCCAGCGCGTATTCCCGGGCACTCTGCAAAGAAGCTTCGGCGGCACCAATACCCTGAATGCCAACACCCAGGCGCTCGTAGTTCATCATGGTAAACATCGCCGCCAGACCCTTGTTTTCCTCGCCGACAAGCCAGCCCCTGGCGCCGTCGAAGTTCATCACGCAGGTGGCAGACCCCTTGATGCCCATCTTCTTCTCGAGGGAGCCACAGCTGAAGCTGTTGCGCTCTCCCAGGGAACCGTCGTCGTTCACCATGAACTTTGGCACCAGGAACAGGGAAATGCCCTTCGGCCCCTTGGGCGCATCCGGCAACTTGGCGAGTACCAGGTGAATAATATTCTCGGCCATGTCGTGCTCGCCCCAGGTAATGAAAATCTTGGTACCTGTGACGTTGAATGAGCCATCACTGTTCGGCTCGGCTTTGGTGCGAATAATACCCAGATCGGTACCGGCGTGAGGCTCAGTCAGGTCCATGGCACCGGACCAGACACCGGAGTACATATTCGGCAGATATTTTTCCTTGAGTTCCTGGCTACCGTGAGCATCCAGCGCCAGACACGCGCCGGCGGTCAGCATCGGGGCCAGGCCAAAGGCCATGTTGGCGCCCTGCATCATTTCCTCAAACTGGGCGACCAGTGTTTTGGGCATACCCATGCCGCCGAAGTCCGGGTTACCACCGAGACCGTTCCAGCCACCTTCCACAATGGTCTGGTAGGCTTCCTTGAAGCCCTCCGGCGCAGTGACTTCACCGTTATTCCACTTGCTGCCCTGCTCATCACCCTCACGGTTCAGGGGCGCCAGCACACCGCTAGTGATCTTGCCGGCCTCTTCCAGAATCGCGTCCGCGGTATCCGGGTCGACGTTTTCTGCAACCTTGGGCAGGGACGCCCACAGAGCGGGGGCATCGAAAACTTCGTTCAAAACAAAACGCATGTCACGTAGAGGTGCCTGGTAATCAGCCATCTATAACTCTCCAAAATCAGTCAGTCTGTCCAGGCGCTGCCGGCTGTTTAACTGGGCCCGGCACGCCTGTCTGGGCGGTATGTCCGCTCCAAATTCGTTTTTATGAGTGTCTATTCTACCTTAAAAGCGAACCTCAACTCATGAAAAAGCCCGCGTCCGTGGAGCGCGGGCTTTTTGTCCTCTCGGACTGTCCTTCGGTGCCCGCGCCTTACAGGGCGAAGGCTTCCTCAGGCATGTCCATCAGACTGTCGGCGCCGGCCAGCATGCTTTCTGCGTGAGCCTTGGAACGCGGCAGCATACGCTTGAAGTAGAAGCGTGCGGTCTGCACCTTGGCGGTGTAGAACATCTCTTCAGAGGTTCCATCTGCCATGGTGTCCAGTGCGACCTTGGCCATGCGGGCCCAGAGGTAGGCAAACACCGCGTAACCGGAATACATCAGGTAGTCCACAGACGCGGCACCTACTTCTTCACGGTTCTTCATGGCGGTCATGCCAACCTTCATGGTCAGGTCGCCCCACTCCTTGTTGATGGCCGCCAGCGGCTCAACAAATTCCTTCAACTGCTCGTTGTCGGCATTTTCCTTGCAGAAAACGTGTACCTGCTTGGTAAAGCCCTTCAGGGACTCACCCTGGGTCATCAGAACCTTACGGCCCAGCAAATCCAGCGCCTGAATGCCGGTGGTGCCTTCGTAGATCATGCCGATACGGGCATCACGTACGTTCTGTTCCATACCCCACTCGGAGATGAAGCCGTGGCCACCAAACACCTGCATGCCCAGGTTGGCGGATTCGTAGCCGATTTCGGTGAGGAAGGCCTTGGCGATCGGTGTCAGGAAGCCCAGGGCTTCGTCAGCGGCCTTACGCTCTTCTTCTGTTTTGCCGCTCTGAACGATATCAGCCTGCTGTGCAGTCAGGTAGATCAAGGCACGGGCGCCTTCGGCAACGGCTTTCTGAGTCAGCAGCATGCGGCGCACGTCCGGGTGCACGATGATCGGATCGGCAATGCCTTCCGGATTCTTCGGGCCGCTCAGGGAGCGCATGGCCAGGCGATCCTTGGCGTAGGCCAGGGAGCCCTGGAAGCCCAGCTCGGCAGCACCCAGACCCTGGAGAGCAGTACCGATACGGGCGGTGTTCATGAACGTAAACATGCAGTTCAGGCCACGGTTCTCAGGACCGATCAACCAGCCTTTCGCGCCGTCAAAGTTCATCACGCAGGTAGCGTTACCATGGATACCCATCTTGTGCTCGATGGAACCACAGGAAACGGCATTGCGCTCACCGGAAGAGCCGTCTTCGTTCGGCAGGTTCTTGGGCACGATGAACAGGGAAATACCCTTGGTGCCTTCCGGAGCGCCCGGCAGGCGCGCCAGAACGATGTGAACAATGTTCTCAGCCATGTCGTGCTCGCCAGCTGAGATAAAGATCTTGGTGCCGGTAATGGCGTAGGTGCCGTCGGCATTCGGCTCGGCCTTGGTGCGCAGAGTACCCAGATCGGAACCGCAGTGCGGCTCGGTCAGACACATGGTGCCAGTCCACTCGCCGCTAATCAGCTTGGTCAGGTAGGTCTGTTTCTGCTCTTCGGTACCGTGCTCTTCAATGGTGTTGGTCGCACCGTGGCTCAGGCCCGGGTACATACCGAAAGACCAGTTGGCGGTACCCACCATTTCGCTGATCACAATGCCCAGGGAACTCGGCAGGCCCTGGCCACCGTAGTTGGGATCGGCAGTCATGGACGGCCAGCCGCCTTCCACATACTGCTGGTAAGCTTCCTTGAAGCCTGTCGGCGTCTTCACGCCGTCTTCGCTCCAGGTACAGCCCTCTTGGTCACCGACCTGGTTCAGCGGAGACAGAACCTGCTCACAGAGCTTGGCACCTTCTCCGATAATGGCGTCCACCATATCCGGAGTGGCGTCTTCTGCGCCTTCCAGGTTGGTGTAGTGCTTCTCGCTGTCCAGCAGCTCGGTCATTACGAATTTGATGTCACGCAGGGGCGCTTTGTAGTCAGGCATGGAATCCACCTCGGTTTTCGGGCTTCGCTGAATCAGATTGTCAGCTTTCAGCCTCGGTTTTTTCTCAAACACCACAACGCACCGCGCTGCAGCCTTAATTAAACACTTGTTTGAAACATACGTTTAGAGGCACAGAATTGTCAATAGTCGATCTAAAAATTTGTGTTGCGATGCGTGACCGGAATGCGCGCTACAAGCGTGGTCCCGAAGAAATACAATAGGTTGCAGGCAGGGGCGCAACGCACCTGGAGCAAGAAAGAAGTCAGGATTAAAGAGAGGACTGCCCGTCAGGCAGCAACCGGACGAAAGCCTGGGCGCTGCTGCTCAGCGACATCAGTCATCGCAGAGACAGTTTGGTAGGCGCCGGTCGCCTGTTGAGCGGTGCGCGATTGTGGGTCGTCTTCACCGCCCTGCCCCGGCTTGAGCTTAGCGTTTTCGGTTTCTTCCTGTCCGGACATCACCTCAGACTGGGCTTTCAGCATCACCTGCATGGCTTCTGCAGCGACTGCCCGGTCCTGACCGGAGGGCTCCGCCGGCGCCATGGCCGCTGCGCGCACCACGCGCATTTTTTCAATGGTTGCCTGCGGATCGCCTGGAACCGAAGACACATCAATCGGCACCTCCCCGCCCACAGCGTACTGAGCACCGTCGGGACCGCGCTGGAAGGTATAGGAGATGGCACCCGCGTACTGACCGCCCACCGCCTGGTGCGCCGCTTCGTGGGCACGCACTTCGCGATCTCGGGCTTTAAGTTCAGTAAGCTGCTTGAGCTCTTCCGGGCTCAGCCCCTGCTCAGGCGTTGCGGAGTCACCGCTGGCACGGGCCTTGGGTTGGCCTTTACCAGAACTGCTATCCGTTCGGGAGGGTTCGGCTTCAGGCCGAGGCGAGACCTGACCGGTGACCGACGGGGAAAAGACTGGAAGATTTGGGGATATTGCGTTCAAGACTGGTACTCAGGCCGCGATATTCAAGCCATGATGTCCAAGAGGGTACCGAGCGTTTCGTCGGCCGCCTTCACGACCTGGGCCGAGGCCTCGACGCTGCGCTCGTATAAATTCAGGTCAATGATGGGCTCAACCAGACTACCGGCGCCTTCTGCAGTCCCTTGGGGACCGTCGACACCACCACGAGCAATTTTCCGGGCCGCATTGTCCATACCGACCATGCCGTCCTGGATACCCTGAATACCGATTGCAAGTGTATTACTGATCATAGCTACAGCTTCCACTGACCAATTATTGACTCAAGTTAGCCACATTCCTGGTCAATTTTCAATCAAATATTTGAGATCAAGATGCGATGCCAGGGCCACGGGATCCGGGTCTGCCAACCAGGGCAGCTCCCCCAGACACGGCGCGGCCATGTGCGAACGCAGGTAATCCAGCGTCTCATGCTCGCAACTCATCGTTTCGGCTTCTGCCCGATTGGCCACCCAGCCTGCCACGACAAGACCATCCGCCCGGATTGCCTCGGCAGTCAGCAGAGCATGGTTTATACACCCGAGCTTCAGACTAACCACCAGAATCACCGGCGTGCCCAGCTCGCGCGGCAATGACGCATAGGTTTCCCGCTCATTCAGCGGGACCCGCCAGCCACCCGCACCCTCGATCAGCATCAAGTCGGCCGAACGAAGCTGGAGCCCGCGGCAGAACCCGATCAAACGCTGCGCGGTGACGGCCTTGCCGGCCTGAGCCGCAGCCACATGGGGTGCAATCGCCGGCTTCAGGGCGACCGGATTGATTACCTCATAGGCCAATGATTCGGTCATGGCGCTCTGCAGGGCAAGGGCATCTTCATTGCGCAAGCCGTCCGGTGTTTCGTCACAGCCGGATGCAATCGGCTTCATTGCCAGGGTGCGCAGACCAGCAGCTCGAGCCGCCTCGAGAATTGCCGCCGACACCATGGTCTTGCCCACGCCTGTGTCAGTGCCAGTAACGAAAAAGGTTTTCTTGGCCATAACTTATGAAATTCCGAGGTTTATTGAAGAGGGAAGGTAAACAAAACTCAGGATGCCTGCCAATACACCCACGCCGCTTCATAACTGGCGACGGCTGTGCCATCGGATTGTTTGGGATAATTCCGGCACATAGTGCGGACGCGGCCAGGCGCGGTCAGGGTCTTGCGCCGATTTTCACTCTTGAAACCGGCACCCAGCAGGCGCAACTCAGCGGCAAGCGCCATCGGCGACGCATAGGGTAACGCTATGGTCCGGGTGTCCACACGGGCATCCGGTAAAAGAGCCTCAATCCGTTGCCGCAAATCAGATTCAGACTCAAACCGATTGATGTGCGGCTGGCCCGGATCAGCCACAGCCCAGGCCTGCTTGAGCTCAGTAAGGGTACCTTCCAGAAGCGTAGACAGCACCAACCGCCCGCCCGGTCTCAGTACCCGCCGACACTCGGCGAACACAGTGCGCGGATCATCACACCACTGCACCATCAGGTTACTGAACACCACATCAAAACTGTCGGACGGGAACGGCAGAGACTCTGCGTCAGCGACCAACCACTCAACTACCGGGCCAGACTGCTCACTGGCCTGCCCGATCATCCCGGGGGATAAGTCCACACCGGTTACCTGGCACGGCCAGCTCTGCGCGATCCTGCGGGTGAACCAACCGGTGCCGCAACCAAGATCCAGGATTCGCCGTGGCCGGAGATCATCCCCGGCGCGCTTCAGCGCACCCAACATCTCGTTACCCATAATCTGCTGCAACCGGGAGGCGCCGTCATAAGTTTTACTGGCACCACCGAACTGACTGGCAATAAGGGATTTGTCTGCAATCGAAGTCGCCAATGCTTCCGGCGCCCGATCCGACCCGGAGACACTGGTAACCACTGCGCTCACACCGCCACCCCGGGGCTGGGCAACAAGTGACGGCAGCTGGACAGGGCCTGCAACAAGCGGTTCAGGTCTGCCTCACTGTGTGCCGCGCTAAAGGTTACGCGCAGCCGAGCTTCACCCTCGGGCACCGTAGGTGGCCGAATGGCAGTTACCAGCAATCCCTGCTGCTCAAGAGCTTTGCTCAACTCAAGGGCAGTCCAGTTATCGCCCACCATAATGGGCTGAATCGGGGTCTCGGAAGGCATCAGCTGATAACCCATGGCCATCGCTTGCTGCCGAAAAACTGCGATTAATTTCTCGAGATGCCGGCGGCGCTCGTCGTCGCGTTCGATCAGGTCAATACTGGCAGAGGTCGCGGCGGCAATGGCCGGCGGCATGGCCGTGGTGTAGATATAGGTCCGGGCCTTCTGGACCAGATAATCCATCAACACCGAGGACCCCGCGACGAAGGCACCACTGGTGCCCACGGCTTTCCCCAGGGTGCCGATAAGCACTGGCACATCCTCTTCGGACAACCCCTGTGCAGCAATACTGCCGCGACCTTGGGGACCAAGCACACCGATGCCATGGGCATCATCGACCACTAACAAAGCATCGTGTGTCCGACATACCTGCGCAAGATCCTTCAACGGGGCGACATCGCCATCCATGCTGAACACGCCATCCGTTACAACCAACTTATGGCCAGAGGTTTGCGCCAGCATCGTTTCAAGGGCTCCGACATCACCATGAGCATAGCGCCGAACCCTTGCCCGACTCAGGATGCAGCCGTCGATAATCGAAGCGTGATTGAGCCGGTCGGAGAAGATGGTATCACCGCGCCCGGCCAAGGCTGAGATCACGCCCATGTTGGCCATATAGCCGGTGGAGAAAAACAACGCTGAGCTGCGGCCGGTGAACTCGGCAAGCCGCTCTTCCAGCTGATGATGGGCATCGTGATGACCGCAAATCAGGTGCGACGCGGCGCCACCGAGTCCGGTCTCGGGCAGCGCATCCCTGAGTGCATCGATATTCGCCGGGTGGTTGGCCAAGCCCAGGTAATCGTTACTGCAGAATGACAGCAGGGGTTTGCCGTCGGAGGTTAAAACCGGCTGCTGGGGGCCTGAGATCTGGCGACGGGTTCGGTAGAGCCCGGCCTGTTTTCGCTGTTCGAGTTCTAGAGCAAAGTCCCGCACGGCAACACCTGACGTTTAGCTCAAAGGCATGGGCGACGAGCGGGTACTGCTCCCCGGGATTGTTGAGGGCCAGGGATGGCCCGAATCAAGCGCACAGGGAGGTGCTTGTAGCGTATCCCGGGGAGCAGTACCCGCTTGTCGCTTCCCCAGGACTGATCAATTCGTGGCAGAGCGTTACGCAGATTCCCGCGTGGCGTCATAGAACATGTGGCGCGTAGCCTCATACTCCACCGCCTCAGTGATCGCCTCTTCCTCCTGCTCCTCGGAAGCGCACTGCTCCCGCTGCTCTGGACGAATACCAAGGCGACGGAACAGTTCCATGTCCGCGTCCGCTTCCGGATTGGCGGTGGTCAGCAGCTTCTCGCCATAGAAAATGGAGTTTGCGCCTGCCAGGAAACACAGTGCCTGCATCTGCTCGTTCATGTTTTCCCGACCCGCAGACAGGCGAACATGGGAAGCCGGCATCATGATGCGGGCCACCGCGATGATACGAACAAATTCGAACGGGTCCAGGTCTTCCACGTTTTCCATGGGGGTGCCCTTCACCTTCACCAGCATATTCACCGGCACACTCTCGGGGTGCTGCGGCAAATTCGCCAACTGAAGCAACAGGCCAACCCGGTCATCTTCGTCTTCACCCATACCCAGAATGCCGCCACAACACACCTTCATGCCCGCCTTGCGAACGTTATCCAGCGTGTCCAGACGATCTTTATAGGTACGGGTCGTGATGATGTGGCTGTAAAACTTCTCGGAGGTGTCCAGATTGTGGTTGTAGTAATCCAACCCGGCGTCCGCCAGCTCTTTCGCCTGACTCTCTTTCAGCATGCCCAGGGTCATACAGGTTTCCAGGCCCAGAGACTTCACCTGCTTAACCATATCGAGGACATAGGGCATGTCCTTTTTGGACGGGCTGCGCCAGGCTGCGCCCATGCAGAACCGCGAGGCGCCCTTGCCTTTCGCGGCCTTTGCTTCAGCAACAACCTTCTCGATTTCGAGCAACTTTTCCTTCTCGAGCCCGGTATTGTAGTGACCGCTTTGCGGGCAATACTTGCAATCCTCCGGGCAGGCACCGGTCTTGATCGACAGCAAAGTGCTGACCTGGACCTCGTTAGGATCAAAGTGTTCGCGATGTACACTCTGGGCACGGAACAGAAGATCGTTGAACGGAAGCTCGAACAGGTCGCGTGCTTCTTGCAGCGTCCAGTCGTGACGGATTGCCGTGGAGGGTGCTGTAGCGGTCATGGGTAAGTCCTGTTAACCTTTTCCGGTCTCTGGGTTTACGGATGAAACAGATGATAAAGGGCCTGAACTGGCTGTCAACCTTAATGGAACTAAAGGTTAACAGTGACAAAGCGGCAGGTGTGTGCGTGGCTTGCCTGCATCCCAATGCAATCAATGGCTTATGTGATGCCTGCCAGCGTGACCTTCCGGTTAACCATTGGTCGTGTAAGGCCTGCGCACTGCCACTGCCATGGGCGACCAATAACCAACTGTGCGGGCAGTGCCTGACCGATGCCCCACCATTTTCCCGTGCCGTTATCCCCTGGCGCTACCAGTTTCCGGTCGACAGCATGATTGGCCGCTACAAGTACAACCGCCAGCGCAAATTCGCCCGTCCCCTGATCGCCGGGCTCGGACAACAACTGGAAACTCAGCTTGCCGCCGGCCACCTGCCCCACCCCGATCTGTTGATACCCGCGCCCATGCACCCGCAACGCCGACGCAGTCGCGGCTTTAATCAGGCGCAGGAGATTGCAGAGGAACTTGGCAGCAGGCTCGGAGTGCCGGTTGCCAGCGGCCTGATCCGCCGAACACGGAAGGCGCCCAGCCAGCGGGAGCTTAACCGGGACGAGCGACTGAAAAACCTGCGTGGTCTTTTTCAGCTTCATGGGGAAGTGCCACTGCGCGTCGCCATCGTGGACGATGTGGTGACCACGGGCGCAACGGCTCGAACACTGGCAGCGTTACTGGCGCAGCACGGCGCCCGGGACATTCAGATCTGGGCGCTAGCCAGGACGCCTGGCTAGGCCAGCTTGGCGGCGACCAGGTCTGCGATAGCCAGACACGAGGTCAGGCCCGGGGATTCAATCCCGAACAGATTCACCACGCCGCCAACACCATGCTGTTCGGGACCATCAATCCTGAAATCCGCAAAGCCGCCGTCCGGACCGGCCAGCTTGGGTCGAATACCGGCATAGGCCGGCTGCAACCGTGTCTCGTCTAGACTGGGCCACCAGGCCTTGATGCCGCGAACGAAAGGCTCCAAACGGGACAAGCTGACACTGTAATCCTCCTCATCAACCCACTCCACATCCGGACCGAAACGCGCCTGGCCGGCCAAATCCAGGGTCAGATGAATACCCAGGCCTCCGGGTTCCGGTACCGGATAAATCAGGCTGTCGAAGGGCGGCCGCCCGCTATAACTGAAATACACACCACGAGCCAACCACTGGCGCGGTTTCTGGTCTTCGGGCAAACCTTGCCAACGCCCGGCCAGGCCCGGTGCTCCCAAGCCTGCGGCGTTAACCACGTTCTGCGCCTCAAGAGTACACGGCGCATCCCCCGCCACAGTCAGGCGGTGGCGACCCTGCTCGGTAGCCACCGCTTGCACCGGTGCCCGCAACACTAATTGTCCGCCGGCACGTTCCAGATCACCCAGCAAGGACAGCATCAGGGCGTGGCTGTCGACAATACCGGTCTCCGGCGACCACAGCCCGGCCACCGCCGTGAGTTCCGGGCAACGTGCGGCCAGCTCGGCCCCGCTCACCGGTTCCAGACTGACACCGTTTCTGGCCGCTCCTTGCCGAATATCGTCCAGCTTCGCCGCTTGCTGCTCAGACGTTGCAACAATCCACTTGCCGCATTTGCGATGCCCGACCGCCTGGCGCTCACAGTACTCATACAACTGCCGACGACCCTCGACACAGAGCTGCGCCTTCAGGCTGTTCTCGGGGTAATAGATACCAGCGTGAATCACCTCGCTGTTTCGGGACGACACGCCTTCGCCGAAATGGCTTCCCGATTCGAGCACGATCACCTCATGCCCCTTCCGAGCCAGTGCCCGGGCAACCGCAAGACCGACCACACCCGCACCAATCACAACCGTTTGCGCTTCGAGACACTCCTGCGACACCTGACACTTCTCCCGGGTTCAGTCAATGATTCGGGCAAGCATAACCGATTGCACCCTGCTCACCGAAACGGTCCCCGAAACAGTTGCCGAAATTGGCGCCCACAGGCCGGTCACTTTGCTTACGCAAGAAGCCATACAGGTTATACTGAGGCACAGTACAAAGCGGATGGAGCCCGGCGAATATGTCTGACAGGAAGCAGTTTGTTGTGGTGATGTTGGTGGCCGCCCTATTTGTAGGGTGGCTGGGCTGGCGCGGGTTCGAGATCATTAGCCTGAACGACCTACTGAAGAGCGATGACCGGATTGCCAGTTACCCTTATCAGCACCGGGTACTTCGAATCGAAGGCGATACCGCCATCATGAGTTCGTTGCACTCCCTTAACACATCAACGCAGCAAGCGCTGGCTGCGGTTTTTCCAGCCATGCGCAACCTGAATGACAGCCATCGGGGCTGGCGTAAAGCTGAACGTGAGCTCGCTCATATCCAGGCCCGAGCAGGTAACGTCATTCTGAACGCTTCCGGGATCAACCGGGTGCGCTGGGAGCTGGACGAAAACTGGTACCACCTGCAGGCAATGAAATCCAACTACGACACAGGTCTCTGACATTTCCCTATGATCCATGACTCCGCAACGGCCACATCAGCCCACCCCTACGATGCGCTGACACCCGATACCATTCTGGACGCCATGGAAGAGGCCGGATTTGCAGTCAGTGGACGACTGTTTGCATTGAACAGCTACGAGAACCGGGTTTACCAGATCGGTCTCGACGAAGGCGCCCCGGTGATCGCCAAATTCTACCGGCCCGGCCGCTGGTCCGAAGCGGCCATCCGGGAAGAGCACGCCATCACCCTGGAATACCTGGAAGCGGACATCCCAGTCGTCGCACCTCTGGTTATGCCCTCGGGAGACACTCTTGGTCAGCACGGCGAATTCCTGTTCGCGGTGTTTCCACAACGGGGCGGCCAGGCACCGGATGTCAGTGTGACGGACACCCTGTACCGACTCGGTCAATGGCTGGGCCAGATGCACAACGCGGGCGCCCGAAAGCCCTTTGAGCACCGCCCTGAAATCTCGCTGATCGACGGCATTGAACGTCACAACCAACTGCTGCTCGACGGCGGTTGGATTCCCGATGACCTTCGCCCGGCCTGGGACAGCCTGATTCCTGATCTGATCCGCGCCTGTGGTGCCCGAATTGACGAAGCTGGCCCAGTCGATACGCTGCGGCTGCACGGCGACTGCCACGCCGGCAACATCCTGTGTCGGGAAGAACAAATGCTGTTTGTCGACCTTGATGACTGTCGCACCGGGCCTGCCATTCAGGACATGTGGCTACTGCTGAACGGCGAGGATTCCGAGCGCGGCGCCCAGCTGGGCGAATTGCTGGAAGGCTATGAGATGTTCCGGGACTTCAATCGCCGTGAACGCCATCTGATAGAGCCCCTGCGCTGCTACCGCCAGATCAGCCACTGCGCCTGGCTGGCCAAACGCTGGGATGACCCGGCGTTTCCCCGCTTCTTCCCCTGGTTTGGCCAACCCAGATTCTGGTCAGACCAAGTGCTGTCACTCAGGGAACAACTCGCGGCCCTGCAATCGCCGTCGATTTCACTTCCCGGCCAGTACTGAACCTTTCATTTACACCACAGACATGAGGTTGGCATGAGCCAGAACGAGGCCCGTTACACCGTTCGCAGTTTAATCATCACGGCGGTCGTCGCCGTGATCGCCACGGTGCTGGTGCTGGAGAGTAGCGGCCGGATTGATCATTCCGACAATAAAGACCACGTACCGGTGGGTGATTTCCAGGCCATCAACATCAAACCGGAAGAGCCGTTCCGGATGTCTCCGAAGGCCTCCGAACTGCACGCCGTGTGTGAAAACGGTTTCCTGGCCATCGCCGCGGATGTCGATCCGTCGTTCCGGGGCATACTTGTTGACTACAAGAACCGCGGCGTACGGTGCAGCCGGCCAGCGCCCACCGCCGCGCCAGTGCCAGACTCCGACACGGCTCCTGCTACTCAGGACAACGCCGGCGCCGAACAGGGCAAGGTGAACGACGATGAGTAAACCAGGTCAGCCACCGAAGCAGGAAACCGACCGGCTGTTCGCCACCGAACGTCGCCCTGAGGATTTCCGGTTCGACGCCTCTGTCGCCCGGGTCTTCCCGGATATGATCCGGCGCTCAGTACCCGGCTACACCACCATCATCCCGATGATCGAGGTGATCACCGAGCAGTACGTTCAGGCGGGCTCTCACTGCTACGACCTGGGCTGTTCGCTGGGCGCCTCGACCCTGGCTATGCGCCACGGCATCTCTCATGCGGACTGCACCCTGGTCGGGGTCGACAACTCCGAGGCGATGATTGAGCGCTGTGAGCATTATATTGCGCTTGATGACAGTGAGTTGCCGGTAACACTGAGGTGCGAGGACATACTCGACACCGAGCTCAGCGACGCTTCCGTCACGACGCTCAACTTCACCCTGCAGTTTGTTCCACCGGACCAACGCACCGACCTGCTGACGCGCATCGCCCAGGCGACCCGCCCCGGTGGCGTGCTGATCCTGTCCGAGAAGATCGGCTTTGATTCCGACGAGGAACAGGACATCCAGACCCGCCTGCACCATGAATTTAAACGCGCGAACGGCTACTCCGATCTGGAGATCAGCCAGAAACGTTCGGCCATTGAGCAGGTGCTGATTCCTGAGACCCTGGCCGCCCACAAAAAACGGCTGCTGGCCGCCGGCTTCAATCAGGTGCTGGTCTGGTACCAGTGCTTTAATTTTGTGTCCATGCTCGCGATCAAGAGCCACTGACACCCATCAACCCGACTTCATCCAGAGACCCATGGCGACTTTTGACTGGCAGACACATTTCGGACCGTTATTAACCGAGCTGGCGCAAGACGGCCACGACCGATGGGCCGATCGACTCCGCTCGCAACTTACCCAGCGTTTTGATGACAACCCACACGGCGACCTCGAGCGCTGGCTGGGCGCCTTGGACGGGCTACCGACTTTGTCGAACGTCGACGCCAGTCTGACTGACTCCGCGATCACCCTGCGCACCGACACGCCTCCGAGCCAGGAGCAGCACCAGCAGCTGGAGTCTGCGCTGCGGGGTCTGATGCCCTGGCGCAAGGGCCCGTTCGACTTCTTCGGCACCTACATCGATACCGAATGGCGCTCGGACTGGAAATGGGAACGGGTGCAGCCCTATTTGTCAGACCTGGAGGGCCGGAGCATCCTGGACGTGGGCTGCGGATCCGGTTATCACTGCTGGCGCATGCTCGGCGAGGGTGCCCGGAGAGTCATCGGCATAGATCCGGGGCTACTGTTCATGTTCCAGTTCCTGAGCGTCAAAAGCTACCTGGGCGAGGTGCCTGTGGATCTCCTGCCGGTTCGGATGGAAGACCTGCCTGAAAATCTGGGTGCGTTCGACACCACCTTTTCCATGGGTGTGCTTTACCACCGCCGGTCCCCGTTAGACCATCTGCTGGAACTCAAGGGGACCCTTCGGCGCGGCGGCGAGTTGGTACTGGAAACCCTGGTGGTGGAAGGGCCCGAAGGCCACAGCCTGATGCCCGAGGACCGCTACGGGCAGATGCGCAACGTCTGGTTCCTGCCCAGCTGCGATACCCTCTTGCGCTGGCTCGACCGAACCGGCTACCGCAATGCCCGCGTAGTGGATGTCACAGACACCACCGCCGACGAGCAACGCAGTACCGACTGGATGCGCTTTAACTCGCTAGAGGATTTCCTGGACCCGAATGACCCGTCCAAAACCATCGAGGGCTACCCCGGTCCACGTCGGGCCACGATTATTGCCGAAAAGCCCTAAACGCGGACAGCCGACCCCGGCTAAAGAAAGGCACAAAAAAGCCGCCAGACAGTTTCCTGTGTGGCGGCTTTTCTTATCCTTGCGGATTACTCACCAAACGGGTGACGCAAGACGATGGTTTCGATCCGATCTGGCCCCGTCGAAATAATGTCGATTGGCGCCTCAATCTGCTCCTCGAGGAAGCGGATGTAGGCTTTGGCATTCTCGGGCAGCTGCTCAACGCTGGTCAGCCCGACTGTGCTCTCGCTCCAGCCCGGCAGTTCCGCGTAGACCGGCTCGATGTCGGCGTAGGTACCACACCCGATCGGCGGACGAGTAATTTCGCCCTTCGGAGTCTTGTAGCCAACACACACCTTCACGGTTTCCATGCCGTCCAGAACATCCAGCTTAGTCAGGCAGATGCCCGACACACTGTTGATCTGAATAGCGTGACGCAGGGCGACTGCATCAAACCAGCCACAACGGCGCGAACGGCCGGTGGTGGTGCCAATTTCATTGCCCTTAACAGCCAGGTGATGCCCCATGTCGCAAAACAGCTCGGTCGGGAACGGACCAGAACCAACGCGAGTGGTGTAGGCCTTGGTGATTCCCAGCACATAGTCGAGGAACAACGGGCCAACACCGGAACCGGTGGCGGTACCCCCGGCCGTGGTGTTTGAGGAGGTCACGTACGGATAGGTACCGAGGTCGATGTCCAGCAGTGAGCCCTGGGCGCCTTCAAACAGGATGTGCTCACCACGCTTGCGGAAATCGTGCAGCATGTCGGTAACGTCCGCCGCCATCGGAAGAATTTCCTCACCCATTTCCATGAGCTCGGCCAGGGCCGCATCGATATCCTCGGCCTCTTCCTTGAAGTACTCGGTCAGTACAAAGTTGTGGTAAGACATGATCTCCCGCAACTTGGCCTCAAAATCCACAGGATTGAACAGGTCGCCCAGACGAACACCGCGACGGGACACTTTGTCTTCGTACGCAGGCCCGATACCACGACCCGTGGTGCCGATCTTGTCGTTGCCACGGGCTCGCTCGCGGGCCTGGTCGATACGGACGTGAGTGCGCAGGATGATCGGGCAAGCCAGACTGATGCGCAGGCGGTCGCGCACGGCAACGCCGTTGGCTTCCAGCTCACGGACTTCTTTCAACAGTGCTTCCGGTGACAGAACCACGCCGTTACCAATCAGGCAATAAACGTGCTGACGCAGAATACCGGATGGAATCAGGTGCAGGGCAGTCTTTTTGCCGTCGATCACCAGTGTGTGACCGGCGTTATGGCCACCCTGGAAACGGACGACGGCCGCAACCTTATCGGTCAGCAGATCAACGATTTTACCCTTGCCTTCATCACCCCATTGGGTGCCCAGCACAACAACGTTTTTACCCATGATTCTCTCTCAATACGGCTGCCCCGAAGGACAGGCGTTTCGCAAATTAACCTGTAATAAGTTCACCAAGGCCCTGAGGGCCTTAGTCCAGCTTTTCAACGACCCACTGGCCGCCCTGTTTGACCAGTTTCCGGTCGCAGCCTCTGGCCGCCGGGTTTACCTTGGCATCTTCCGGCAGTGCCCGGATCACCGTCTCCGTCAACCGGAGCCCTGAAATCACACCTTCCAGGGCAGGGTCCTCGTCAGCGGGCGCCCAAACTGCTCCACTGCGTTTCTGTACCCGCTCTCCAAGAGCCACCAGAGCACGGATATCAAGGCTGAATCCGGTTGCCGGTCGGGCACGACCAAAATCGCTACCAATGGCGTCGTAGCGGCCGCCCTTGGCGACGGCATCACCGTGGCCCGGCACGTAGGCGGCAAACACCAACCCGGTATGATAGTTGTATCCACGCAGTTCACAGAAATCGAAGCCGACACTCACTTCGGGGTAATCCCGCGCCAGCATGTCGCAAACCCGACCCAGCTTATCCAGGGCCGAGTCCAGCTCATCGGATGCGCCTCTCAGAATTCTACGTGCCTGGTCCAGCGCCTCGGGACCACCGCTGACCCGGGCCAGCTCACGCAAGCGAGCACCTGGCGTTCCCGCCGGGCAATCGCCCAGAAGCTGGTCCAGCTCGGGGACCGATTTGCGAGCCATGGCGTCAAAGATGGCGGCCTCGGTATCCCGGCTGAAATCAGCTTCGCCAATCAGACTCTGGTAAATGGACACGTGCGCCAGATCCAGGTGAATACGCGGCAGGCCCGACACCCGCAGGGCCTCAAGCATCAGACTGATCACTTCAAGATCAGCCGACTCAGACTCACTGCCGAACAGCTCGCAGCCGGCCTGGATCGGAGTCCGGCCTGTCAGCATGTGCTTCGGGCGGGTATGCAGTACATGGCCCGCGTAGCACAGGCGAGTAATGCCCTCCTGACCCAGGGTATGGGCATCGATACGGGCGGCCTGAGGCGTCATGTCCGCGCGCACACCCATCATCCGGCCAGTCAGCTGATCGGTCAGCTTGAAGGTCTGGAGTTCCAGATCATGCCCGGTACCGGTAAACAGCGACTCGAGATACTCAATCAGCGGAGGGATTACAAGCTGGTAGCCCCAGCGTTGGCAGGTATCCATTACATCCCGGCGCAGGGATTCGATCCGTCCGGCCAGCGGCGGCAGAATGTCCTCTACCCCGTCCGGCAGTAACCAGCGATCAGATACTGTCATGAGATTACGTTGTCCGTCAGACCCGCTACGGCACAAAAGGCCATGGGGATTACACAGGATTTAGGGCGAATTCCGCGGCAGGAGAAAACCGGGAACAAAACCGTCAGAATTTTACACGGTTGGCCGACACAAAAAAACCGGAATACCGAGGTATTCCGGTTTTTCGAACTCAGGGTGCCCGACTTCAGCGGCCGCCCTGAGGGTCCTTAAGGAACTTCATGAAGTCACTGTCGGAATCAATGACCATGATGTCATCCTTACTCGAGAAGGTGTTCTGGTACGCCTGGAGACTACGGTAGAAGCTGTAGAACTCGGCATTCGCACCATAGGCATCGGCGTAGATCGTCGCCGCCTGACCGTCACCCTCACCTCGGGTTTCTTCAGATTCAGCAAAAGCTTCGGCCAGAGTAACCGTGCGCTGACGATCAGCATCGGCACGAATACCTTCAGCCAACTCACGGCCGCGAGAGCGGAATTCCTGAGCCAGCTTTTCACGCTCGGTCGCCATCCGACGATAAACGTTTTCACTGACCTGGCCCGGGAATTCGATCGCCTTCACCCGTACGTCGAGGACTTCGATACCGAACTCGTTCACCGAGGTCTCATTCACCCGGTCACGTAGAGTGTGCATGAGTTCGTCTCGCTGACCAGACACTACTTCGTGCATGGTACGGATACCGAATTCGTCCCGCAGGCCGTTGTCCACGCGGGACAACAGCAGAGACTGGGCACGGTACTCATCGCCACCGGTCGCACGGTAGAACTGGTCGACGTTCAGAATCTTCCAGGCGATATAAGAATCCACATCCAGCGGCTTCTTCTCGATGGTCAGATACTGGCGTGACGGCAGATCCATGGTCAGTACCCGGATATCAAACTCCCGGACCTGATCAATCACTGGCACCTTGAAATGAATACCAGCCTGGATGTCAGTTTCAACCAGTTCGCCGAACCGCAGCATTACACCCCGGTGGGTTTCCGGAATGATGTAAACACTGGACAGCACCAGCAGGACAACAATGAGGGCGCCTGCAAGACCCACTACACCTTTAGGTCCCATGATTATCTGCTCCTCCGAACGTTAGTATCCTGTCTGGTACGCAGTTCCTTGATCACCTGATCGGTCAGGTCCTGGATATCCATCTGGCTGCTACCGCTGCCCGAGGACTGTCCACCGCTGCGTGGCAGCGAGCCCTGAGTCAAACGATCCAGCGGCAGGTACATCATGTTGCCACTGCTCTCGGTATCCACCAGTATCTTGCTGCTGTTGGACAACACAGATTCAAGTGCCTGCAGGTACAAGCGATCACGGGTTACCGTTGGCGCTTTCTGGTATACCGCCAGCAACTCGAGGAAACGTGCGGTTTCACCACGGGCTCGCTCAATGACTTCCTGCTTGTACGCGTTGGCTTCTTCGATCATGCGCTGCGCTTGACCGCGAGCCTCCGGAACCACCTTGTTGCGGTAGGTTTCGGCTTCTTCTTTGACACGCTGCTCATCTTCCCGGGCCCGTTGAACCTCACGGAAGGCGTCCTGCACAGCCGGTGGCGGCTGGGTGCTCTCGACGTTAACACGGACAATTTCCAGGCCAGTGCCGTACTCGCCCAGGAAGCGCTGCAACCGCTGCTCTACCCGCACGGCCAGTTCGGCCCGGCCTTCAGTCAGCACGTCGTCCAGTGACGAACTGCCCACCTCGTGACGCAGTGCACTGTCGGTCGCAAAGGCCAGCGCCTGATTCGAATCCCGAACGTTAAGCACGTAGGCCTGAGCGTCCGCTACCCGATACTGAACCTGAAGATCAACGGTGACCAGGTTCTCGTCCTGGGTCAGCATCTGGCCGCTGGATTCAGCGGTACGGACGCTGGTGACGCGAACCTTGGTGACGTCGTCGATTAGCGGGACTTTAAAGCGCAGACCCGGATTCTCGGTACGGTTATACTCACCGAATCTCAGAACGACGGCACGTTCCTGCTCGTCCACTGTATAGAAAGACTGGAAGACCACGTAACCGACAACCAAAATGCCGGCCAACGCGATAATGGCGCCAAAGCCACCGGCACCGCCTCCTGTACTGCCACCGCTTCCGCCGGACTTCTTACCTTTACCGCCCAGCATACGATTCAGTTTATCGAGGCCCTTTTTCAGCGCCTCGTCGAGGTCTGGCGGCCCCTGATCATCGCCGCGCCGACCACCGTTACCCCAGGGGTCGTTGTCGTTGCGGTTTCCACCCGGTTCGTTCCAGGCCATAGTGCTCTCCGTTCCTGACTTGTAGAATGGCTGCAAATACTAGGGATTTATCGTCGTCCCGGCAATAGCATACCCGGTTTCAGGCATGACCATCGTCAAGACGAACCGATTCTTCGTTCATACCGGCACGGCTCAGCAACTGTAACCAGTCCCGGTTCTGCAATCGCACCTCAAGCACGGCATCACCGCTCTCCCGATGCGTTTCACTCAACACGGACCCGGCTTCATGCAGCAGTGCCCGTAACTTGCCGTCGGTTGGCCCGAGCAGCACAAAATGATGCACCACATCTTCGGCCAGACGCTCAACGATGGCATCGTACAACCCATCCAGGCCCTCGCCAGTCACCGCAGAGACCCAGGCCCGCACCGGCACCCCATCCTCGTTTCGCTCAACGCGAGGTATGAAATTTTCAAGCATATCAATCTTGTTGTACACCTGAAGCACCGGAATCTCGTCGGCGCCGATCTCTGCCAGCACCTCCTCCACCTGCTCGACGTTCTCATCACGACGACTGTCGTAGCAGTCGATGATGTGCAGCAACAGAGACGCTTCCGTGGTTTCTTCCAGCGTGGCCCGAAACGCCTCAACCAGCTTGTGCGGCAAATGGCGGATAAAGCCTACGGTGTCTGCCATCACTACGGCGCCGATGTCCGGCAGCTCCAGCCGGCGCAACGTCGGATCGAGGGTTGCGAACAACTGGTCAGCGGCATATACGCTGGATGTGGTGATTCGGTTGAACAGGGTCGACTTGCCGGCGTTGGTGTAACCAACCAGGGAAACCGTTGGAATGTCAGCGCGAGTTCGTGCGCGACGGCCCTGATTACGCTGCCGGCGCACTTTTTCCAAGCGCTTGTGGATCGATTTGATGCGCTCGCGCAGTAGCCGTCGGTCAGTTTCAAGCTGGGTCTCACCCGGCCCCCTAAGCCCGATACCACCTTTCTGGCGCTCAAGGTGGGTCCAGCCCCGTACCAGCCTGGTCGACATATGCTCTAGCTGGGCGAGCTCAACCTGAAGCTTGCCTTCGTGGGTTCGGGCCCGCTGGGCAAAGATATCCAGAATAACGCCGGTGCGATCCAGCACCCGACACTTCAGGTCCCGCTCAATATTGCGCTCCTGACTGGGGCTCAGGGCGTGATTGAAGAGCACGACGTCGGCGCCGTTGGCACTGATGGCGTCGCGAATTTCTTCCAGCTTACCCTCACCGACGAACAGGCGGGGGCTGGGCTGTTTGCGTGAGCCATTGATCGTGGCAACAGGCTCAACACCGGCCGAGGTAACCAGTTCCCGAAATTCACCGGGATCTTCGGCATCTTCATAGGAGGTGAAATCGATGTGGACGAGAATCGCCCGCTCACCAACATCCGGACGCTCAAACAAGTAGTGTCAACTCCGAAACGGTAGAATGGCTTACTTTAAAAAAACAAACACCCGCGCCCTTCCAAACCCTTGGGTTTTTCAGTAACGCGGGTGATACCACCGGCAAACCGGGCAAATCAGTCTTCCAACTCACCTTCACCGGCCGGGTTCTGCTGCGGAATGCGAACATTGCGGGCAGGTACCACAGTAGAGATAGCGTGCTTGTAGACCATCTGGCTGACAGTATTTTTCAGCAGAATCACGAACTGGTCGAATGATTCAATCTGGCCCTGCAGCTTGATGCCGTTAACCAGAAAGATAGAAACCGGGATGCGTTCTTTACGCAAGGCATTAAGGTAAGGGTCTTGTAACGAGTGCCCTTTTGACATGTGTGTTCTCCTGTTTTTAGTAAATGCAGATCGTCAAATTTCAGAGTTAAATGTGGTGCGAAGTATGATTTTTTTCAAGGCAGCCCCAGCGATATCTTTTTCCTCGCTATCAAGCCAATCCACATCAGACCATTTCCGCAACCAGGTTAACTGTCGTTTCGCCAACTGGCGCGTCGCAGCGACTCCCTTGCTGACAAAGGCGTCGTACTCGTCTTCACCGGACAAATAGGCCCAGGCCTGACGGTAACCGACGCAGCGCATGGAAGGGAGATCAGGGCGCAAATCACCCCGGTTCATCAGCGCACGTACTTCATCGAGGAAACCGGCATCCAGCATGCTCAAAAAGCGCTGATGGATCCTCTCGTGAAGCGTCCGCCGCTCGGACGGCGCCACGGCAAGCTGGGCTACAGTATACGGAAGGGAACCCACTTCGTCTGCCTGCCATTGGGTGAAATAGGTGTAATCCTCCACTGCATCGCCTTGCTTTTGGGACGAACTTCCACTTTCTGCCTTCCAGAATGACGAGATCGGCTTCCCGGTCAGCCGAATCACCTCGAGCGCCCGCAATAAACGCTGCCGGTTATTGGGGTGAATCAGCCCGGCGGCGACAGCATCCTGCTCCTGCAGCTCCTGATGCAGGGCATGCCAGCCCCGCTGCTCAGCCTCCTGCTCCAGTGCCCGCCGCAACTCCGGGCTGGCAGCCGGCAGTCCCGACATGCCATGGATCAATGCCTTGAAGTACATCATGGTGCCGCCGACCAGCAAAGGAATCCGGCCAGCTTCGGTAATCCTGGCCATTTCGGCCAGCGCATCGGTCCGGAAATCTGCGGCCGAGTAAGTGTCGGCGGGGTCGCAAATATCGATTAGCCGGTGCGGGGCTTGGGCCAGTTCGTCAGCGGAAGGCTTGGCGGTGCCAATATCCATGCCCCGGTAGATCATCGCCGAGTCGACACTGATAATGTCGCAGGGCAGGCGCTTGCATAGCTCAATGGCCAGATCGGTCTTGCCCGACGCCGTCGGCCCCATCAGGAAAATGGCTGGCGGTTTTTCCGCAGCGTCAGTCGTTGGCACGATCATGGCCGATTAGCGCCCCCGCAGGAACAGCTTGTCCAATTCCGACAAAGTAACCAGGGTCCAGGTTGGACGACCATGGTTGCACTGGCCGCTGCGCTCCGTGGCTTCCATGTCCCGCAGCAGTGAGTTCATTTCCGGTATAGTCAGCTGGCGATTGGCTCGCACCGAACCATGACATGCCATGGTTCCCAGCAACTCGTGGGTGACCGCCTCAACACGGTCGCTCTGGCCATGCTCAATCAGATCAGCCAGGACATCCCGGACCAGCTGTTCACTATCGGCGCCACGAAGGAGCGCCGGCACCTGCCGGACGGCCAGCGTCTCGGGGCCGATACGCTCGATCTGCAGGCCCAGCTGGCGCAAATCATCGCCGTGGGTTTCAGTCAACGCGGCTTCTTTCTGGCTCACCGCCATGGATAGCGGCACCAGAAGGGGCTGGCTCTTGAGATCCTGCTCCGCCAACGCTCGCTTCATGCGCTCGTAGGTAATGCGCTCATGCGCCGCGTGCATGTCCACAACAATCATGCCAGCGCGCCCCTGCGCCAGAATATAAATGCCGTGCAGCTGGGCTATGGCATAACCAAGGGGCGGCTCTTCGTCTCCGTCCATGGGTGGCGTCGGCATCGCCTCGGGCCCGACGCCCGGCGCCGCCGGAGAGTCGGATTCAACACCACCACCAGCATTCAGGGAACTGTAAAATGCCATCTGATCACTGGCATGCCATTCCTGTTGGGGCTGAGGGTTTGAATGAGGCTGCCCGGAATACGGGTAGCCCTGACCACCACCTTGCGGCATGCCCTGCCCCGGCGACGGCGCGGACTGGAAACCAGTCGGCTGGCCCGACCAGGCCTGCGTCGAGGGATCAGGATGTCCAGCCACGCCGGGCGACGCCTGAGCATTCTCGCGGCCAAAGGACTGGGCCACGGCGCCCCGCAGGTGATCGTCCGGACGGACATCCGCCAGCGCCTTGTGCAGAGTGCGGAAGATGAAATCATGCACCAGCCGGCCATCGCGGAACCGGACTTCATGCTTGGTGGGGTGAACATTCACGTCCACCGTCGCCGGATCCACTTCCAGGTACAGCACGAAGGCCGGATGACGGTTGTTGTAGAGCACATCCCGGTAGGCCTGGCGTACGGCGTGCGCCACCAGGCGATCCCGGATAACCCGGCCGTTGACGAAGAAGTACTGCAGGTCTGCCTGGCTACGGGAGAACGTAGGCAGTGCCACCCAGCCCCACAACCTCAGGCCTGTCGCTTCGGCATCGATGAGCACGGCATTGTCGATGAACTGCTGCCCACAGAGGGCACCGATACGGCGCTCCTTGTCGAGTGGCGATTCGGCCGGGCGCAGGCTCTGCACCACGCGCTGATTGTGGCGCAGGGTGAAGCCGGCATCGAAGCGGCTCAGCGCCTGACGACGGACACACTCTTCAACATGATTGAATTCGGTTTTTTCCGTGCGCAGGAATTTCCGACGGGCCGGGGTATTGAAGAACAGGTCACGCACTTCCACGGTGGTGCCCACCGGGTGCGCCGCCGGTGAAATGCGGGCGTCCATGTCGCGCCCTTCCACCTCAACCCGCGAGGCCGCTTCTTGAGCCGCAGTGCGCGAGGTCAAGGTAAGACGGGAAACGGAACTGATACTGGCCAGGGCTTCACCCCGGAAACCCAGGGAAGCCACGGCCTCCAGATCATCCAGGCTGACGATCTTGCTGGTGGCGTGGCGACTGAGCGCCAGCGGCAAATCCTGTTCTTCGATACCACTGCCGTCATCCCGGACCCGAATCAGTTTGACGCCACCCTGCTCGATCTCCACATCGACCCGGTCGGCACCGGCGTCGAGAGCATTTTCAACCAGTTCTTTGACAACAGACGCGGGGCGCTCCACCACCTCGCCAGCAGCGATCTGGTTCGCGAGCCGCGGCGAGAGCAATTGAATGGGGGGCATGTTTCGGGGAAACCTCTTGATCAGGATGCAGGAATTCGAATGGTCTGCCCTACCATAACACGGTCATCCCGCAAGCCGTTAAACTGCATAAGTTTGCTGACGGTGGTCTGGTTTCTTCGAGCCACGCCCGACAGCGTATCCCCGCGCTGAATCCGGTAGTGACTGACAGAACTGCCACCCTGGCGCTGCTGCTTCTCCCACGCCAGCAGAGTGCCCGGCGGTGGTGTCTTGCGAAAATAATCGTCGATGCCTTTCATGATCGCACTGGCCAGCCGGTTCCGATACCACTCGGTGGCAAGGTTCTTCTCTTCCGTGGGATTGGAGATAAAACCGGCCTCAACCAGAATCGACGGAATATCCGGGGATTTCAGTACCACGAAGGCAGCCTGCTCAACCCCGGACTTGTGCAGCTTGGCCACGCTCCCAAGCTTGCCCAGCACCGAACTGCCAACACCCAGGCTGGCGTTGATACTGGCCGTCATGGACAGATCCAGCAGCACCCCAGCAAGCATGTCATCCCGCCCATCCAGCGACACACCGCCAGTCAGGTCCGACCGATTTTCACTTTGCGCCAGCCAGCGAGCGGTTTCACTGGTAGCTCCGCGCTGGGAAAGCGCGAAAACCGAGGCACCTTTGGGTTGCGGCGTGCGGAAGGCATCGGCATGCATCGACACGAACAGATCAGCGTTGTATTTCCGAGCCAGCAAGGTTCGGTTGCGCAGGCCGATGTAATAATCACCGGTTCGGGTCAGCTTGGCGGTATAGCCCGGCTTGTCATTGATCCGTTTGGCGAGGTTTTTCGCCATTTTCAGCACCACGTCTTTCTCACGGGTGCCCCTGGGCCCGATGGCACCAGGATCCTCACCACCGTGACCGGCATCGATCACCACGATCACATCCCGCTTGCCGCCGGATTCCTGGGTCACTGTTGGCTTGCTCGCCTTTTCCAGTCGGCTGCCATCTTCGTCGATCAGATCAATCACCAGACGATGACCATACTGATCGTTGGGCTCCAGCTGGAAGCTCCGGGGTTTGATCTTGCTCTTGAGATCCAGAACCACTCGCAGGTCACTGCCATTGCGGGGTGCGCTGCGAATCCGGCGAATCGGGCTCCCGGAAAGATCCAGCTTGTCAAATTCCGCTTTCAGGGCGGTATTTTTCAAGTCAACGACCAGGCGCGACGGGTTCTCCAGTGAAAAAATGTTGTGTGCGACCTGACCTTCAGTATCCAGCACCAGACGCGTGTGATCCGGCGCCGGCCACACCCGCACACCCTCTACCCGGGTAGCGGCCTGGGCAGTCAGGGACAGAGACAGTAACAAAACTGCCACCATGGCTGCCCAAACGCTCATTGTTGGCTTTATCTTACTCATACTGCTGTCCTGCTTAACAAACGACACGGCCCGAATACATCAATGCCCGGGCCCGATCAGTTCCAATTGGTTCAACAGCGATGCACCCCGCTCCGAACCCGCCCGCAGCACGACCGAACGGCCATCATGCTCGCGTTCGAGGTGGATCTCGACATCCGGCTCCGGCAACAGCCCCTTGCCACGCTCAGGCCACTCAATCAAACACAGGTACTGGCCCGAGAAGTAATCCCGGATGCCCATGTACTCCAATTCATCCGGGTCGCCGACCCGATAAAGATCAAAGTGATACGCCGGCGGCTGCAAATCTTCATAGGGCTCCACCAGGGTATAGGTCGGGCTTTTCACCGCGCCCTGATGCCCGAGCCCGCGCATGACCCCACGACTCAAGGTGGTCTTGCCCATGCCCAGATCACCGTCCAAGAAGACGATCAAGCCCTCACCGGAGGCAACAACGCAACGCGCCAGCTCCTGGCCCAGCTGCTCGGTCTCTGATTCGCCCTCCAGAAACAGGCGGCGCTCATTTCCAAAAATACTCATGACTCCTCCCGACCCTGTGAGCTGAGGGTTTCCGACTGGCGCAATACCGTGGGCAAGGCATCGATCACGTCTGTTGGAATCAACCCCATAAAACCTTTTTCCGCCGACGCCAGGTTGGCCGCAGCCAAGTGCACCGACGCCGCCAATACAGCCGCCTGCCGGGCATTATCCAGCTGGCCGTATAGCGCACCGATAATGCCGGCCAATACATCTCCCATGCCACCGGTTGCCATTCCCGGGTTACTGCCGCTGACAATATCAACAGTTTCCCGGTCAGACGCAATCACTGTACCCGCACCCTTGAGTAAAACCGTGCCACCGTACATCGACTGAAGCGTGCGCGCCGCCGCCATCCGGTCAGCCTCCACCTCCGGAACCAGGCAACCCAGCAAGCGAGCCGCCTCGCCCGGATGCGGCGTCAGAACCTGGTTCTCCGCCGGAACCGCCACCCGCGTTGACAGCAGGTTCAAAGCATCGGCATCGAGCACTCGGGGCTTGCCGCTATCGACAACTTGCTCCAGCATCTGCTGGGCCCAGGCGCCCTGCCCCATACCGGGGCCACACACCACCACCGTAGCCGCCTCCAGCAGGGGCGGCAGCTCAGAACCGTGAATAAGGCCGTGCACCATAATGGATGGGCAGCGCGCCAGGGCAGCGGTCACATGCTCCGGCCTTGTGGCCAGCGATACCAACCCGGCACCGGAGCGGGCCGCGGCCTCAGCCGCCATCAGGCCCGCACCACCAAAACCTCGCTCACCGGCCACCACCAGAACATGTCCGAAGCGCCCCTTGTGGGCATTGGCCGCTCTCTTGGACAACCAAGCCATGGTCGAAGGCCAGTCAAGACGGCATGCCAGCGGCCTCTGCCCGCTCCGGCTGACGCCCGATTCCGTATCCAGTGCTTCGAACACTACGGTGCCGCACACAGCCGGCCCCTGTCCGGTGAACAGGCCGCTCTTCAGACCAATGAAGGTTACCGTCAGATCAGCCCGCACCGCATCGCCCTCGGTGGCACCGGTGGTTGCATTCAACCCGGAAGGCAGGTCGATTGCGAGAATAGGTGCCGACCCATGATTGCACTGGGCAATCAGGCCGGCGAAGGGCTCCCTTGGGGCACCGGAAACCCCGGTACCCAACATGGCATCAACCAGCACGTCAGCCTCATTGAGCAGGGCTTCCCGTGTCTCGGCGGTCAAGGTTGCGACTTCTTGCACCTCGACCCCGTCAGCGACGGCCTTCCGCCAGGCTTTGCGGGCGTCACCGGTCAGTTTCTTGGTGGGCGCCACAGCAACACACTGGACGGCCATACCATGACGCGCCGCATCGGCGGCCACCAGATAGCCGTCTCCGCCGTTGTTGCCAGCGCCACACAGCACCAGAATCGACTCCGCCTGTGGCCACTGCCGGACCAGCCGCCGAAACGCCGAATGGGCCGCACGCTGCATCAAATCGAACCCGTCCACGCCCTGCTGGTCAATCACATAGCGGTCAATCTCCCGCACAGCATCGGCGGAAAACAGCGTGTCTGGTAAACTGCCAACCTGGGACGGCGGCATAAGCCTTTGCTCCCGTTACAGAAACCGGTTTAAGAAAATTGGCCAGATACCTGTAAAGCATAGCAAAACGGGCAAAAAGGTCATAACTTAATCAAATTAAAGTTTGGCATTCTGATTTTCAATGAGTTGCCGACGTCGCAGCAGGCCCCATGAGCGCAGCATCTGACCAACCAAGTACCGCCGAGGATTTTTCCGACCTGGTCACCCGCATCCGGGGCTGGGCCCAGAAGCTCGGATTTGCCGATCTGGGCATCACCCTCCCCGACACTGGCGAACATGGCCAACACCTGCAGGACTGGCTGGCGCAAGGCTACCACGGCGAAATGGAGTACATGGGCTATCACGGCGACAAGCGCTACACGCCCAGCTCGCTTGTGCCTGGCACAGCCCGGGTGATCTCGGTGCGCATGGACTACCTGCCCGCCCCGGACAGTCCGAAAGAAGCGCTTACTAACCGGGAAGGCGCCTATGTTACCCGCTACGCTCTTGGTCGCGACTATCACAAGCTGATCCGAAAGCGGCTGGCGACCCTGGCAAACTGGATCGACGAGGCTCTCAGCGGTTACGAGTATCGCGCCTTTGTGGACAGCGCCCCGGTGCTTGAGCGGGCACTTGCCCAGCGTGCGGGCCTGGGCTGGATCGGAAAAAACAACATGCTGATTCACCCGAAAGCGGGCTCGTTTTTCTTTCTGGGCGAGATCTTCACCAGCGCACCACTGCCGGTGGATGCCCCGTTCGAAACCGACCATTGCGGCAGCTGTACAGCCTGCCTCGACCTCTGCCCGACCGATGCCTTCGTAGACGCGCACCTGCTTGATGCCCGGCGCTGCATCAGCTACCTCACCATTGAATTGCGCGGCAGCATTCCGGAAGAACTGAGACCGTTAATGGGTAACCGGGTTTTCGGCTGCGATGATTGCCAGCTGGTCTGTCCGTGGCAGAAATTCAGCAAACCGACCGGGGAGGATGACTTCCAGCCCCGACACGGTCTGGACAACAGCTCCCTGGCCGAGTTGTTTCTGTGGACTGAAGAGCAGTTCCTGAAACGGACCGAAGGATCCGCTATCCGTCGGACAGGGTATCGGGGCTGGCTTCGGAACCTGGCCGTTGGGCTTGGCAATGCGCCCTCAACCATTCCGGTCATTGAGGCTTTGAAACAGCGCGCGGACCATCCGGATGACATGGTCCGCGAGCACGTGCAGTGGGCCTTGAAGCAGCACGGCCTATAACTTGAAAAAAGTGTCCCGATAGTGCTGTAGCTCGCTGATGGAGTCGCGGATATCGTCCAGGGCCAGATGGCTGCCCTGTTTCTTCACGCCCGCCAACACATCAGGCCGCCAGCGTCGCGCCAGCTCCTTGACGGTAGATACATCCAGATTGCGGTAGTGGAAAAACTCTTCCAGACGGGGCATGTACTTCACCAGAAAGCGGCGATCCTGGCCGATACTGTTACCACACAAGGGTGACTTGCCCGCTTCGAGGTGTTGCTGCAGAAATTCCAGCGTTTGCTGCTCGGCCTGGGCCTCGTCAATAGTACTTTCCTTGACGCGTTTGGTCAGGCCACTGGCACCGTGGGTGTTGGTGCACCATTCGTCCATCGAATCCAACAGACTGTCGGGCTGATGCACGGCAATGACCGGACCTTCTGCCACAACATTCAGCTCCGAATCGGTGATGATGGTGGCCATTTCGATGATCCGTTCCTTTTCCGGATCCAGGCCGGTCATTTCCAGATCAATCCAAACTAAGCGATCGCCTTCTGCCATTATCAGTTCCTAACGTTCAGTGTCTTGGTGGTGGAGTTGGGACATCCCCTGTGTATTGTGGCCGATTAACGTATGATGTAACACCTCACTCCACCGATTACTGGCAACTGATCCTTAATGGCAAAACGGCGACTGAACAAGCAGCAGCAATTCCGAATCAAAAAAGTCCAGGAGGAGCGCGCTGCGCGCGCCGCACGGAAGGAGAAAGCGGTTCAGGAACAAGCCGATGCCGGCGAGCTGGGCCAGGAACAGGAAGGGCTGATCATCGCCCACTATGGCCAACAGCTGGATGTCGAGGGCCTGGAAGGCGAACACACGAGCAAGGTAATTCGCTGCTTCGTACGCGCCAACATCGACAGCCTGGTCACCGGTGACAAGGTTATCTGGCGGCCTGGGCGCAACGAATCCGGGGTCATCGTTGCCCGCTGTGAGCGCCAGAATCTGCTCCAACGTCCCGACAATTTCGGCGCCCTGAAGCCAGTTGCCGCCAATATTGATCACATCATTCTGGTACTGGCCTCCGAGCCCGAACCCCATGACAACCTGATCGACCGGTATCTGGTGGCCTCTGAAATCACCGACATTCCGGCGGTCATCCTGCTCAACAAGACCGACCTCATCACTGACCGCAACCGCGAGCACATCGATGCGCTGCTGGCGCGCTATGAGGCCTTGGGCTATGAGGTCGTTCGCACCTCGGCGGCGGAATCCGGCGATCGGCCGGCGCCGGAAGTTGAGGCACTGGTTAAAAACCAGACCAGCGTGTTCGTGGGTCAATCGGGGGTTGGTAAGTCATCGATTATCCAGACCCTGATTCCGGACGAAGCCATCCGGGTTGGCGCAGTGTCCGAGAGCACCGGCAAGGGCGTACACACCACCACCACCGCCCGGCTGTTCCATTTGCCCATTGGCGGTGACCTGATTGACTCTCCGGGCATTCGGGAGTTCGGCCTTTGGCACATGACACCACAGGAGATCGAGTACGGGTTTCGTGAGATTCGGGATGAGATGGGTCACTGCAAGTTCCGGAACTGCCGCCACATGGGCGACCCCGGATGCGCGATCGACGCCGCGGCAGAAGCGGGCCGAATCAGCCCGGAACGCCGGAGAAGCTTTCACCGCATTCTGCTGGATATGGCAGAGCAACAGGCCCGGGGCCTCAAACTGGACTGAACCAGACGGCTGCTCGCCTTACCAGTTCAGTTCGCCGGGTTCGGGCTCAGGCTTTTCTTCCAGCCATTCGCCACCCTCCAGCCGGTCCATGGCCGCCTGCTTTTCTTCCGCAGACGGCTTGGTGAGATCGATTAAGGGCTCGTCACCCTGGCCGGCGCTGTCCTGAATGCCCTGGGCCGTGCGCTTGTTCAGCACGATGATCGAGATCCGGCGGTTGACCGGTGCGGTCGGATCACTCTCTTCAAACAATACCGAATCACTCAACCCCACCACCCGGCCAATCTGATTTTCACCAACGCCACCGGCGACCAGTGCCCGGCGAGCGGTGTTGGCGCGGTCTGCCGACAGCTCCCAGTTGGTATAACCAGGCCTCCCATTGAAGGGCGTAGCATCGGTGTGCCCGGTCAGGCTGAGCTTGTTGTCCACTGAGCCAAGGGTCTTGGCAAGCTCAAACAGGATGTCCTGGGAATAGTACTTCAGCTCGGCACGACCACTGTCGAACATGGGCCGGCCAGAACGATCGACGATCTGAATACGCAAGCCCTCATCGGTGATGTCGATCAGCAACTGATCCTTGAACTCCTGAAGCGTCTGATTCTGCTCGATACGATCCTTCAGCTCCTGAAACAGCTCCTCCATGCGACGCTGCTCAAGAGTCTCGGACAACTGATCCACCACCTCATCCTTGATCTGAATCTGACTGGACGCCTCGTCCGGACTAGCCTCGTTAACGACTGACGCACTGCCACCGAGATCCACAGGATTGGGCGAACCACCATCGGTAAAACCGACCGGGTCCCGAAAATAGCCCTCGACCGCCTTGATCTGCTCCGGTGACGCCGTAGCCGTCAGCCAGAGCACCAGGAAAAACGCCATCATGGCGGTGGCAAAATCGGCAAACGCCACCTTCCAGGAGCCACCGTGGTGACCGCCGGCGACGACCTTCTTTCGCTTGATGATGATCGGTTGTTCGTCCACGCCTCAGCTCCGGATCAGAATGTGGCTATGGGTCACTTGGACCTAACGTGATCGTTCAATTCCTGGAACCCGGGCCGCTTGTCGGTGGGCAAGGCCTTACGACCAAACTCGATCGCCATCTGCGGCGCCTGGCCCGAAAGGGTGGCCACAATGGAGGATTTTACGCAGTTGTAGGCCTTCAGTTCGTACTTGGCAGAATGCTCCATGGCAATGGAGAGCGGGCCGACAAACCCGTACCCCATGAAGATGCCCAGAAACGTACCAACCAGGGCTGCGGCGACACTCAAGCCGATACGCTCAGGCCCCTCGGACAGGAAGTTCATGGTGATAACGATACCCAGCACCGCAGCCACGATCCCCAGGCCCGGCAAGGCATCAGCAGTCTTATTGACTGCATGGGAGGGCTCCTCCAGCTCGTGCTGACGACTATCGATCTCATTCTCCATCATGCCTTCCAACTCATGAGTCGCCATGTTGCCGGAACTGATGATGCGGAGATAATCGGTGATAAACGCGAGCAACTCCTCGGACTTCATGATCGCCGGGTACCGGCTGAAGATCTGACTCGCTTCGGGATTGTCGATGTCTTCCTCAATTGCCATGACACCCTGTTTGCGAGACTTATCAAAAATCTCGTACATCAGGCTCAACAGATCCATGTAATAGGACTTGTTGTACGGCGATCCGGTCAACTGACGCAGAATGCCGTGGAAAACCTCCTTGACGGTGTGCAAGGGGTTGGCGATTACGAACGAACCCAGCGCGGCGCCGAAGATAATCAGCACTTCCGTGGGCTGCCAGAGCACTGCCAGATTGCCGCCATGCAGAACGTAACCGCCCAGCACACTCGCGAGGACAACCACTGCACCAATGATCAATAACATGGGAAGAATGTACGCCTTGGTTTTTGGTTATCGGCGGACGCTGTGGCATCCGCGCCGTTTTGGGCTCCGATCATAGCAAGGCTTAACGCTGCCCGAGAAGCCAGGAAACAATTTCTATACAGAGGCCAGACTTTGGTAGAATGCGCGCCTTTGCGCTCAAAGGGTTACTTTTTCAATGCTAAGCAAGCTGCTTGTCCTGAGTCAGTACGTTACACCCCAACTCACGGTGTCCCGCCTCGCGGGCCGCCTGGCAGATAACGATAGTACCCCCGCGCTAAAGAACCGCGTCATTAAATGGTTTATCGGCCGCTATGGCGTAAACATGAGCGAGGCGGCCGAGTCCGATCCCACCGCCTACCCCAGTTTCAATGCGTTTTTCACCCGGGAACTCAAGCCCGGCCTGCGCCCCCTTGCCGAAGGCGAGAAAACGCTAGTCAGCCCGGTCGATGGTGCCATCAGCCAGTTGGGCCAGGTGAGCAATGACCGAGTATTCCAGGCGAAAGGACAGTCCTTCAGCCTGACCGAGCTGCTCGGCGGCGATCCGCAGTGGGCCGACACCTTTGCGGATGGTGAATTTTCAACTATCTACCTTTCGCCCAAGGACTATCACCGGATTCACATGCCACTGGCGGGCACTTTGCGTGAGATGGTGTACATTCCGGGCAAGCTTTTCTCAGTCAACCCGGTCACCGCTGAGAACGTTCCCAACCTGTTCGCCCGCAACGAACGGGTGGCCTGTATATTCGACACCGAAGCCGGGCCCATGGCTCTGGTATTGGTCGGCGCCATGATCGTCGGCAGCGTTGAGACTGTGTGGTCTGGCGTGGTAGCACCGGGCAATGGCGAGGTCACAACCACCCGCTACGAAGGCGATGAGGCACGGGCATTCGCCAAGGGCGAGGAAATGGGACGTTTCCGGCTGGGCTCCACCGTGGTCATGGTTATGCCCAAGGGTGCAGCAACCTGGAACGAAGATCAGGTTGCCGGCAAAACAGTGCGCATGGGCGAGGCCTTCGGCACTCTGGCTTAAGTGAGGCTAACGGCTTAGGCGCGCTCGAAGGGAAAGGCCAGCACCTCGGCGATATCCCGGGTGCCCAGCTTGAGCATCAGCAAGCGATCCAGCCCGAGCGCCACCCCGGCGCAATCGGGCAATCCGGTCTCGACAGCATCAAGGAACGCCTCATCCAGCGCCATGTCGGGCTTGCCCGACTGCTGCCGGAGCCGATTATCGGCCTCAAAGCGCCGGCGCTGTTCGCTGGCATCAACCAATTCCCAGTAGCCGTTGCACAATTCCAGACCATCGACATACAGCTCAAAGCGATGCGCCACCGGATGACCATCCACCACTGAGACGCGCGCCAGGGCCGCCTGGGAAGCGGGATAGCCGACGATGAATTCCGGAGAATCCCGGCCAAGATTCGGCTCTACCGAAAAGCTCATCAGCAGGTCCAGGCACCCGTCCCGATCCAATTCCGCGATCTGATCCGGCTCCAGCCATTGCTCACAGCATCGGCGCAAATCCTCATCGCTGATTTCAAACGGATCCACTTTTGCCCAGGCCAGCATTGCATCCCGGTAGGACACCTGCACCGGCCGGGCACAATCCAGCCAGCCACATACCAGGTCTGCCACGTCGGCCATCAGTGCTGTGTCGTCGTAGCCGACCCGATACCACTCCAGCATGGAGAACTCGGGGTTATGCCGACGGCCGCGCTCGCCATTACGGAACACCTTGGAAACCTGATAGATCGAACCGGATCCAGCTGCGAGCAGACGCTTCATGTGGTATTCGGGAGAGGTCTGGAGCCAACCTCCCTCGCGCCCTGCCGCGGACACGTCGGCCGCGACGCCATCAAGGTTCACGTCGGTCACGCCGTGCTGGGCCAGCACTGGCGTTTCCACCTCCAGAACCTCCCGTTCAGCAAAAAAGCCGCGCGCAAACGCCAATTGTTGTGCACGGCTTTTTAGAGCTGCCGGCGAGGCAGAAGGCCGCCAGGCAGATTCTTCAGTCATTCCGGACTCAGCCGCCTTTGACGCGGCTAACGTAGTCACCCGACCGGGTGTCGACCTTCAGCACTTCGCCGATGGTGATGAACAGCGGAACGTTGACCACCGCACCGGTCGACAGGGTAGCGGGCTTGGAGCCGCCCTGAGCGGTGTCACCTTTCATGCCCGGGTCGGTGTCGACCACTTCCAGCTCGACAAAGTTCGGCGGCGTAACCGTCAACGGCGCGCCGTTGTACAAGGTAACCGTATACACGTCCTGTTCTTTCAGCCACTTCACGGTATCACCGACCGCCTTGGCGTCTGCCGGGTACTGCTCGAAGGAGCCATCGGTCAGCATGAAGTGCCAGAATTCACCATCGGTGTAGAGGTACTCCATGTCCTGATCGATCACGTCAGCGGCTTCGAGGCTCTCACCCGACTTGAACGTGCGATCCCAGACCCGGTTGGTCATAAGATTCCGCAGTCTTACGCGGTTAAAGGCCTGACCTTTCCCCGGCTTGACGAACTCGTTTTCAAGCATGATACAAGGGTCGCCATCGAGCAAAACCTTAAGACCGCCGCGGAATTCGTTGGTAGAATATGAAGCCATGAAATGTTCACCTGACAAAATGCAGTTAAAAATTCGAAGGTCGCTATGATACAGCGAACCCCCACCCGTATAGAAGCCCACCTTGTTGAGGACCGACGCAGCTGGCAGCAACTGCTCTCTGGGTCGATAACCTGCCCGGAGGAACTGCTGGCAAGGCTTGACCTTTCGCCCGAGCGCTGGCTCCGGGGTGCCCGGGTCGGGCACCAACTGTTCCCGGTGAGGGTTCCGGAGCCGTTCCTGGCGCGAATGCGTAAGGGCGACCCCGATGATCCCTTGCTGAGACAGGTCCTGCCGGTCAGCCAGGAGGCTCTGCGGGTGCCGGGGTTCGTTCGCGATCCCCTGGAAGAAGACGGCGCCATCCAGACGACCGGCCTGATCCGCAAATACCGCAGCCGTGCCCTGCTGATGGTGACTGGTCAGTGTGCCGTCAATTGCCGCTACTGTTTCCGGCGCCACTTCCCGTACGAGGATCAGCGCCTGAGCCCTCAGGACCGGCAGCACATAATAGAGACCCTGGCGGCGAGCCCGGAAATCAACGAAGTGATTCTCAGCGGCGGCGACCCCCTGGCGGTCAACGATAAGCTATTGGCCCAATGGGCACACGAACTAGGGGCTATTCCTCACCTCAAGCGCCTGCGCCTGCACACTCGGCTGCCGGTGGTGATTCCCGAGCGCGTTTGCGAGCCGCTGCTTGCCTGGCTGAAAAATACGCGGCTCCAGGTGGTGATAGTTCTGCACATAAACCATCCGGCCGAGATTGATACAGCCACTCGCACTGCACTGGAACAATTGCGCGACGCTGGCGTCACGCTGTTGAACCAGAGCGTTATCCTGCGCGGCGTCAACGACCACGCCGACGTTCTCGAGGCACTTAGTGAAGCCCTGTTTGACGCCGGAGTGCTGCCGTATTACCTGCACGCCTTTGATCCGGTTGAAGGCGCGCATCATTACGATGTGTCTGACGACGAGGCTCGGGAACTGGTCCGGGATCTGCTAAGCCGACTACCGGGATTTCTGGTGCCGAAGCTGGTACGAGAGGTTCCAGGACGGGAAGGCAAGACGCCCCTCAATCTGTTTACGTGATAGGATTCTCAAAAATACGCCCACAGGCGCTTGTCAAAGATTGTTAACTCGTTGCACGTTCGCTTTTTGTAACGGGCTTGCTATCTTAATGTTATGTAACGATTACCATAATAATATTATTCACGGCTTTTCCGTGACGCTGCGGGCGAGTAACACATTGGTCAAATGCCCACCGCTTCACCTTAGGAACTCCACCGTGACTCTCAACAGTGGCGTGTACTCATGGAAGGCATGAATCTGAAACCAGATCTTCGAGTCCCAGAACAGAAAACGGCCAGCCTGTCTTTTTGCGACACCACCCCAAAAGCATTTCGGGGGTGGGTCGATCAATTGCCTATGGCCAATATCGGCGAGGTTTCGCGCCAGCTTTACCATGCCATTATTGAACTCAACCACCTGTTCACGCCCCCACAGCAGCGGCTGCAGTTTCTGGAGTTGATCCGGGACAAGATCCAGTTCGTGTGCAATGAGCTTTCCCGGCATTATCTGGGCATGGCCGTTGCACTACCGGAAAAACAGCGCAAGATTGCTAACCTGTCCCAAGCGCTGCAGCTGCACCTGTCCGCAGGCTACAAGCTCTGCGTCCTGGAATTTCTCGACAACGGAGGCGTAGAGCGCCACCGCAAGCCCATCGTCATCTCAACGCATCGGGCCATTTCCGAGCTGGCAGCGACCATCGTTCGCTCTCACCAGCTGTATTGTCCAAGCCCTTCGAGAAGTTGGCTGGAGTGCCACCGGCTGTACCGGTTTGCCGTCAGGAGCAAGCTCGCAGACACCGAAGTTGAAGACAACAACCTACTGCACCGCCGCTCCAGCTCCATCGCCGATGCCTACAAACGGATACTGCTGCTCGGTAGTGCCCGCCCGAACCAGCTGCGCCAGCCAGAGCTGATGCAGGTCTACGAACTGTTCGAGGCCTGGAGCGATTACACCCGCTGCGCCCCCGATATCGGAGACGACAGCCTGTTTGTCATCAACATGGAGGGCGACAACCCTCCAATCTATCGTAGTCTGCTGGATCACAACCCTGGCGAAGACAGCTTTGATTTCGACACCCGGGACCTGTCGGCCATGGTCTCGGACACCCTGAACGCCCGCCGCAACAAAACCAAAGGCGAGAATGCTCTGCATGTGCCCGCCAAAGTCAGCGACACCCTGCTGACTCACCTGAGCCAGGCCTTGGGCATTCTGGCCAAGCGAAACTTCAACCGGATTGCCAGTCAGGGCATGCTGGAAGTCTGTGTGGGCCTCACCGCCGCCCACTATTTTGTTGCTGGCGAAAAGACCTTTACCGAGTTTGTCAGTGGCAACGAAAACGGTCACCACAGCGAAGAGAACATGTTCATCCGCTCCGCCCAGCAAGGCAAAGACGCCTGGGCGGGAGCCCACGATGTCGCCCCCAGCGAAGACGCCAGGCACTCCGCGGACGCCCCCATTACCTTCCGCGGCAGCTATGGCACCGCTTCCAAGCACGTGGCTGACAAAAACCGGCCAAACGCCCACCATGCCCTGCTGATCAACACCAGCCCGGGCGGCTATTGCGTGGCCTGGGAAAGCAATGTCCCCGCATCTCTACAAGCGGGTGAGGTTTTAGGTGTGCGCGAGCAAAGCTCCCACCCCTGGAGCATCGCGGTGGTTCGCTGGATTCGGCAAATCAAGCATCACGGAACCCAAATCGGAATCGAACTGCTGGCGCCCAGCGCCTCGCCCTGCGGCGTAAAGCTGATCCAGAAGGTCGGCAACAGCAGCGAATACCTGCGCGGTTTGCTACTGCCTGAAATCAGCGTGGTCAACCAATCGGCGACGCTGATTACCCCACGACTGCCGTTCCAGTCAGGCAGCCGTATTTCGCTGCTGCATGACGGCCGGGAAGACCAGGGTCAGCTCTCCAAGAAGGTGTCTTCAACCGGAAGCATCAGCCAGTTCGAGCTGAAACTTCACAACGCCTCAGTTCCGTCGGCAAGCGCCCCGGACACTCCCTCTGGCGCCAGTGAGGATGAATTCGATTCACTGTGGCCGTCGCTGTAGACGCTTAACACCGGGAACCCATTGGCCACAGGGTTGTTATTGGCGACTATCCGCTGCATCATTCAGCTTAGTGACAGCCCGGCCAGCCGGAGCAGGCGAACCATGCCGGAAGCAAGGCGGTGGTTATCCCTGTGCCCGATACAAAGACCTGGACCGGCCTATCCCAACGTGCATCACGAGACGCCTTACGAATGCAGAAAAAGAACGCGACCGTACACCTGCTAATCCTTGATCCCGACCAAAATGATGCCGAATCGCTGGTCAGCCTGCTCCGAAACTCTGGCAAGGCCACGCGCGCGCACCGCATTACTTCGGAAGAGGATCTGGAGGAAACCCTGAAAGCCGGCAACTGGGACTTGTTGCTGGCCAGGGACCTGGAGCAGGAATTCAGTGCCGACGACGCTCTGGGAATGATTCGCCGGATGGATAAAGACATTCCATTCATCCTGTTGACTGAGGAACAGAGCCGCGAGCGCACAGTTGCGGTGATGAAAGCGGGCGCGCAGGACACAGTTCAATTCGAGCACACCGACTTGCTGGTGCTGACGGTTAATCGCGAACTTGCCGCCCTGGAAGATCGCCGCCGCCGGCGAGTTCTGGAGTCCCAACTGCGCGAAGCAGAACAGCGCTGCCAGCTGCTGCTGGAGAGTTCCAAGGACGCCATCGCCTACATCAATGACGGCATGCACATCTATGCCAACCAGTCATACATGGAATTCCTCGGCTACGACGACATTGACGACCTTATCTGCATTCCGGTGCTCGACACCCTAACGTCGGAGAGCCAGGGCAAATACAAAGAGTTCATGAAGTCTTTTGTCGAAAAGGGCGAAGACGGCATGACCATGAACTGCACCGCGCGCCGCAGCGACGATCACGAGTTCAACGTGACCATGTCAGTGTCTGCCGCCACGTACGACGGCGAAGCCTGCACCCAGATCGTACTGCAGCCCGAGCACAGCGACGCCGAGTTGGAAGAGAAACTGCGCCAGATCAGTAGCCAGGATCTGATGACCGGCCTGTTCAACCGTCAATACCTGATGGACGCCCTGGCCGAAAACATTGGCGAGGCCGGCAAAAAGAACCAAACCGGCGCCCTTGCCTACGTCGCGCTCGACAACTTCATGAGCATGAAGGGTCAGGTCGGCATTGCCGGCGCCGATCTTCTGCTGAGCGACCTGGCCAGCCTGCTCAAACAGCAGGTGGATGAAGAGATCATCCTTGCCCGCCTGAGTGATGACGCCTTCTGCCTCATGTGCCAGCCCTGTGACGAAAAGGCCATGGCCGAGCACGCCGAACGCGTTCGCAAGGCGGTCGAAGACCACTTGTTTGATATCAATGGCCGAACCGTACAGTTCACGGTCAGTATCGGGGTTGCCGCCATCACCGAAAACTCCCCGAAGGCCGAGGAGCTGATGGCCAGAGCACATACCGCCTCCTCCGATGTGCGCAAACAGGATGGCCACGAACAGGGTAACGGTGTTTTGGTCTACAACCCGACCGATTACGAAAGTCTTGAAGAAGGCAATTCGGTTGAAGCGATCATAAAAGCCCTGGAAGACAACCGCTTCAAGCTGCTGTTCCAGCCTATTATCAATTTGCGTGGCGAAGGCGAAGAGCACTACGAGGCGTTTGTCCGGATGCTCGACAAGGATGAGGAAGAAGTCTCACCCTACGACTTCCTGCCGCCGAAGGGCCCTGCAGACACCGCCATCAAGATCGACCGCTGGGTTATCCTGCAGACCATCAAGCAGCTGGCCAGTCACCGGTCACGCGGGCACGACACCCGCCTGTTCCTGAACATCACGGCCGAAACCCTGCAGGACCAGACCTTCACAGCCTGGCTCAGTGTGGCCCTGAAGGCGGCACGCCTGCCCGGTGACTCCCTGGTATTCCAGATCCGGGAAGGCGATGCCAACAACTACATGAAACAGGCGAAAGAGTTCAGCAAGGCTGTGCACGAGTTGCACTGCAAGGTGTCCATTGGCCAGTTCGGTTGTGCGCTCAACCCGTTCAATACCCTGAAGCACATCGACACCGACTACGTGAAGATCGATGGTTCGTTCACTGAGGAAATCCAGAAGAACGACACCGCTAAGGAACAGGTCAAGGAAATGGTCAAAACCCTGCAGAACAGCGGCAAGCTGACCATCATCCCGCTGGTGGAGAACGCCGGTGTGCTGGCCACGCTCTGGCAAGCCGGCGTTAACTACATTCAGGGTTACTACCTGCAAGCGCCTGTGCCGGAGATGAACTACGATTTCGGGGATCACTAACCCGGACGCAGACGGCAAAAAAAAGGCGCCCCAAGGGACGCCTTTTTTTATTTCCTGCAAACACTCAAACCGATCAGAAACCGGCCCGCTCCAGCCCCTGATTGGTCTCGCTCTCACGGAAACCAATCAGATAGAGAATGGCGTCCAGCCCCAGCGTCGAGATCGAGTGCCGTGCCGATTCCTTGACCAGCGGCTTGGCGCGGAATGCCACGCCCAGACCAGCCTGACTCAGCATCGGCAGGTCGTTGGCACCATCCCCCACGGCAATCACCTGTTCACGGGCAATGTGCTCCTTCTCGGCTATCTCCAGCAGCAGCTCAGCCTTACGCTTGCCATCCACCACCTGGCCGGAGACCTGACCGGTGACTTTGCCGTCGACAATTTCCAGCTCGTTGGCGTAGACGTAATCGATACCCAGCTTGGCTTGAAGATGGCGGGCAAAATAGGTAAACCCACCGGACAGGATCGCAGTTCGGTAACCCAGTGCTTTCAGGCTGCGGATTAGGTGCTCTGCGCCTTCGGTCATCCGCAGGCGGGCCGCAATACCCTCGAGCACGGACTCATCAAGCCCCTTCAACAGCGCCAGGCGCTCCGCAAAACTCTGACTGAAGTCCAGCTCACCCTGCATTGCCCGCTCGGTGATCTCAGCGACCTGGTCACCGACGCCGGCTTCCCGGGCCAGCTCATCAATAACTTCGGCTTCAATCAGGGTGGAATCCATATCGAACACCACCAACCGACGATTCCGGCGGAAAATCGAGTCTTCCTGGAAGGCGATGTCGACGTTCATTTCACCGGCAATGTGCAGGAAATCGGCCCGCAGTGCGTCCGGATCCGAGGGCGTTCCCCGCACCGAAAACTCCACGCAGGCGATGCGGTTCTCAGCAGTATTCAGCGAGGGCCGGGCCGACAAGCGGGAAATGTTATCAATGTTGAGACCATGACGAGCGGTGATGGCCGAAACCCGTGCAATCTGCTCGGCCTGGATGTCTCTGGCCAGCAGGGTGACGATGTAGCAGGCTCGATTTCGACCTTCCGCCCAGCTCTGGTACTCCTCGATGGTAATCGGTGCAAACCGCACCTGCAGGTCCAGGGCGTGCAGTCGGAACAGTAGATCGCGGATCACCGGCGAAGACTTGGAGGCGTCCGGTATCTCAATCAGGATGCCCCAGGTCAGGTGGTCATGAATCACCGCCTGGCCAATGTCGAGGATCCGGACATCGTACTGGCCCATGATTCCGGTAATTTCCGAGGTCAGGCCGGGCTTGTCCCGGCCGGAGACATTAATCAGTACCAGCTCACTCACTCTCTGTGCTCTCCTCTTCCTGTGCCCGCGCGGCGGAAGGAATCACATCAATGCCGTCAACGCGCTGCAGGCCCCGGGGCAGCTTGTGCCCACGTCGGCCACGCTCGCCCAAGTAATGCTCAAGGTCGCTAAAGTGCAGGCCCATCTTGCGCTTGCCGGCACGAATCTCCAGCTGATCGTCTTCGGCAAACACCGCCACGGCGACCACATACTCTTCCCGATTCTGGACCCGGGCGGAGGGGATGCTGATGATCTTGTTACCCTTACCCTTGGCCAGCTCCGGCAATTCACTCAGGGGAAACACCAGCATTCGACCCTCATTGGACACTGCCCCGAGGTAGAGGGTCTTTTCTGTGCCCGGAATGGTGATCGGCGGCATGATCCGGGCACCCTTGGGCACACTGACCACCGCCTTGCCGTTACGATTCTTGCTGATCATGTCGTTCAGCGAGGTAACAAAGCCATAACCACCGTCGGTTACCAGCAGGGCCTTGCGAGCGGAGTCGCCCATCAACAGGCCAGAGAAACTCGCCCCGGATGGGGGATTGATCCGACCAGTCAGCGGCTCGCCCTGCCCTCGCGCGGACGGAAAGCTGTGCGCCATAAGCGAGTAGGCACGGCCGGTGGAATCCAGGAATATTGCCTGCTGGTTGTTGCGACCTCGTGCCGCCAGGGCAAAGCTGTCACCGGCTTTATAGCTCAGGCCCTCAGGCTCAATGTCGTGGCCCTTCGCGGCTCGCACCCAGCCTTTCTCGGACAGCACCACGGTAACCGGATCGCTGGACACCAGATCGATCTCACTGAAGGCACGGGCTTCCTCACGCTCCACAATCGGTGAGCGACGGTCATCGCCGTAGGTTTCGGCATCGGCCTGAATTTCGGCCTTGATCAGTTCACGCAGGCGGTCCTCAGAACCGAGGATCGTTTGAAGCTCATCACGCTCGGCCGCCAGCTCATCCTGCTCGCCCCGGATTTTCATTTCCTCAAGCTTGGCCAAGTGGCGCAGTTTCAGCTCGAGAATTGCTTCAGCCTGATCCGCGGACAACCCGAACCGTTCCATCAGCACCGGCTTGGGCTTGTCCTCGGTACGGATAATTTCGATCACCTCATCGATGTTCAGGTAGGCAATCAGCAAACCTTCGAGCAGGTGCAGCCGGGCCAGCACTTTGTCCAGTCGGTGCTGCAGTCGGCGCGTCACGGTGGTTCGGCGGAACGCCAGCCATTCGGTCAGAATGGTGTGCAAGCCCTTAACGCCGGGACGGCCATCATTGCCGATGACGTTGATGTTAACCCGGTAGGTTTTCTCCAGATCGGTACTTGCGAATATGTGCGCCATCAAACCGTCGAGATCAACCCGGTTGGAACGCGGCACGATCACCAGGCGGGTCGGATTTTCATGGTCTGACTCGTCGCGCAGGTCAGCAACCATCGGCAGCTTCTTAGCCTGCATCTGCTGGGCAATCTGTTCCAGAACGCGGGCGCCAGAAACCTGGTGCGGCAGGTCAGTAATAACAATTTCGCCGTTTTCGCGAATCCACCGTGCCCGCATGCGCAAAGAGCCGCGGCCAGTCTCGTACATCTGGCGGATGTCTTTGCGTGGGGTAATGATCTCGGCGTAGGTGGGAAAATCCGGGCCCTTGATGTGCTCACAAAGCTCATCAACCGTGGCCTCCGGGCTATCCAGAAGCCGTATACAGGCGGCACTCACCTCACGCACATTGTGGGGCGGGATGTCGGTCGCCATACCCACAGCGATGCCGGTGGTGCCATTCAGCAACACATGAGGCAAACGTGCCGGCAGAACCGAGGGCTCGTCCATGGTGCCGTCAAAATTCGGCACCCAGCCCACCGTGCCCTGGCCCAGCTCACCCAGCAGCACCTCGGCAAACGGCGCCAGGCGGGATTCGGTGTAACGCATTGCGGCAAAAGACTTGGGATCGTCTGGCGACCCCCAGTTGCCCTGACCATCCACCAACGGGTAGCGGTAGGAGAACGGCTGCGCCATCAGCACCATGGCTTCGTAACAGGCGCTGTCACCGTGGGGATGGAACTTACCGAGCACATCACCGACGGTTCGCGCGGATTTCTTGTACTTGGACGTGGACTTCAGTCCCAGTTCGGACATCGCGTATACGATGCGCCGCTGAACCGGCTTGAGACCGTCGCCCACGTTGGGCAAGGCCCGGTCAAGGATGACGTACATGGAGTAGTCGAGATAGGCCTTTTCCGTGTAGTCCCTGAGTGAAACCCGCTCAAAGCCTTCATCCGTAGTCTGGAACTCTGGCATGGATGCCTCTTCTGCCTGTATTACCTGAAGTGAATGACGCCGATGATGCTACCCGTTGCACGCGAAATAATCACGGGCCGCGACGTGAGGGCACATTATATGGACGCGCGCTCAGATACTCCAACTTCCAATAGCGGAAACCCCGCATGGAGACTCTGTAATGCCCACCGTATGCTCGCCGACATCGGATAGAAGACCGTTTCACTTTCCTCACAAGCGGAACACTATGAAACCCAACCTGAAAGCCTGCGGGCAAGCTATGGTCACGGCCATGGTGAATGCGCTATTGGCAGTGGCCCTGATGCTCCTGGTGGAGTTTACAATCAGCGGAACCTTCCAGATTCCCGAGCCGTATCTTTGGGCGGGTGTGCTGATCTGGCTGGTTATCTTTGCTGGTCAGTTCTGGCGGCAACGGCATCTGTGTCGATCAGACCAAACGTCTGGCCATTCCAAGGCGTGATGAGAAAGGCCCCTTGCGGGCATGAAATGCGGGAATGGTAAATCAATTCAGGCGGGGGATAGCCCGCTTAAAACGAGCCAGGGTCCGGCATTCATAGCCAAACCCTGGCTCTTTTCCTCAGGTGCCTGTCAGCACTCGTCTCAGCACCCGTCAATCTTTCAGCTTTATTGGCGAATACCTTCCACAGAGATGATGATTTCCACCGTCTCTGAAGCCTCGCCAAGCTCCATTGGAATACCGAAGTCTTTCAGACGCAGTTCGGTTTCAGCTTCAAACCCCATGCGATAGCCGCCCCACGGATCTTCGCCGTGACCGATCAACTCAGCGTCCAGAGTCACCTCTTTGGTAACGCCACGCAAAGTCAGATCGCCGATAATATCGGCCTCTCCCTCGCCATCGACCACCACCTGCTTACTCTTGAAGCTGGCCTGCGGATACTCGTCTACGTACAGGAAATCCTCACTACGCAGGTGCTTGTCGCGCTCGGCGTTGTTCGAATCGACACTGGAGGTGTCGATGGTCACATTCACCGAGCTGTTAGCCGGATTCTCAGCATCGTAGACAAACTGGCCGTCGAAATCATTGAAACGGCCATACAACCAGCTGTAACCCAGGTGGGAAATCTTGAAGGTGACGAACTGGTGCGCACCCTTGTCGTCGAAGTCGTACGTAGCGCTGTGGCCATCGGCCTGGACGGCCCCGGCCATAGCCATGGAAACTGCAGACGCGAGAAGTACCTTCTTCATAGTTTTCTCCTTTTCATGAACCGTGCCCGAAATGGGCTGAGAAGCTTGTTGTGGGCGCACCCGGTTATCCGCCGAGCATACGCCGGAGTGTGTTGTCTCGATCGATCAAATGGTGCTTCAGGGCGCCAGCTGCGTGCACTGCAGCCAAGGCCACGATTGCCCAGGTCGACCAGTAGTGCACCATGCCAGCAGTGTCTTCCAGGCCTTTAATCTGGCCGGTAACAGACGGAACCTCGAACCAGCCGAACACATCGATGGCAGAACCGTCGGCGGTAGAAATCAGGTAACCGCTGACCATTGCCACAAACAACAGCAAGTAAAGCAGGCCGTGCGCAGCATGGGCACTGGCCACTTCCCAGCGTTTGTGACTGGGCAGAGGCTTGGGACCAGCATTACCCAGACGCCAAATCACGCGCACAAGCATCAGGCCGAACAACAGGATGCCTATGCTACGGTGGATGTCTGGCGCCTGTTTGTACCAATCATCGTAGTAGGTCAGGTCCACCATCCAGTAACCGAGCGCAAACAGGCCGAATACAGCAACCGCCACCAGCCAGTGGATAGTCACCGCAACCAACCCGTAACGCTCAGAAGAGTTTCTGATTTGCATCGTTTTGCCTGACCTCTATCCCTGTTTCCACAAACCTAACGCATTTTAGAAACGGCCTTCGACTAAAACTATCGAAATGTTTTGCTAACCACCATCAGAAATTCTGACCATTTGCATGCATCTATGCCTTTGGTCGTATACGGGTTTTACGGATTGTTCAAAAAGTCACCTAAGTTAGACTAAGCCCATAGTTGTTATCCCCGTCACTGGGGCTCATAGAAAGAGAGGACACGGACATGGAATTTGATTTCGACGAAAGCGTAGTTGTACCCAGCAACAACTGATTGCACGGCGACCCTAAGGGTCGCCTCCCTTTTATCACCCTTTATTTGCACACCAGCTGCAAACGCCCGCCACTCTCAAGCCCTTGCCTAAACTCTAGCTGACTCCCTCGATATGTAAATGATTCCCACTTTCGACATGAAACAGTGGTAATAATCTGTTTTTTTTGGCAATCTCAGCACGTGCACCAGTTGTGCTGACCCTTCTCATGGTCCTTTTCAACTGCGGCTCAGCAGTTCTGCCTTGCGCTTTGAGGCGAAGGGCAATGTCATGCAACCAATCAGAATGAACCATGTCGAAGAGTCTCCCCGAAAAGCTGGCGGTTCCGGAACTCGACCTTCTGTCTCCGATGCTTAGCCACGAGGGTGATGTGTGGACGGCCGACTTCCAAGGCTTGACCCTTCGCACGGCTCTGCAGCCCATCTACAGCATTTCGCATAAGCGGATTGTCGGCTACGAAGCCCTGATCCGGGCCTTTGATAACGACGATTCCGCCGTGCTGCCGCTGCACCTGTTCCAGCTCCCCGCTTCAGACTCTGAAAATCTTCTGCTGGACCGTTTATGCCGGTATCTGCACATACGCAACTACAGCGGCCTTGAAGACCAGCTGAACTGGCTGTTTTTGAACGTTTCGCCTCAGGCCGTCACCAGTGGCCGCCACGCCGACTCCTTCTTTGGTCAGCTGCTGGAAAAGACCGGACTGCCGCCACACCGAATCGTCATTGAGATTGTAGAGCAACCCACCGATGACGCCGAGAAGCTCAAAGAGACCGTGGCCTATTACAAGAAGCTGGGCTGTCTCACGGCCATCGACGATTTTGGTGCCGGCCACTCGAATTTTGAACGCATCTGGAACCTGTCACCGGATATTGTAAAGCTGGACAGAACCCTGCTCACCCGGGCCACGGAAGATCGAAAGGCCAGACAGATTTTGAACGGCATTGTTTCGCTGCTCCATCAATCAGGCTGCCTGGTACTGCTGGAGGGAGTGGAAACACGGGAGCAGGCGCTGATTTCGATAGATGCGGGGGTCGATTTTGTTCAGGGCTTTTATTTCAGAACCCCAAGTATCGATCTGGAAGAACTGACGCGCACGCCCGCGAATTTTGACGAACTGCTGAATGAGTACAAGTCGCGCAACCAGGTCACCCTCGACCCAACCCGGCAACTGACTGAGTTTTTCCGGGGCCACTTCGTTAACGCGATTGATAAATTACTCGACGGTTCAGATATGTACCAGGCGTGTCTCGGATTACTCAACCATCAGGCGGTTTCTCGCTGTTACCTGGTCAACGAATGCGGCATTCAAATCGCCGACACCATTGTCTCCGAAACCGGCACCCGCAACCAGGATCCCCGATTCAAACCTCTGGAAAGCACCAGCAGTGCTGACTGGTTCCGTCAGGAGTACCTGCGCCAGGCCCTGGCACGGCCCGGCAATTTGCATGTCACCACACCCTACCTGTGCGTAACCGGCGCCTACATGTGCATCACCCTGTCCCAGGGCTACTCCCAGGATGGTGAACTCCGGGTCCTGTGCTGCGACATTCTAGCCAATCCCACGCAGCCGCGGGTCAGCCGGGACTGATCCCGTACACCAGGGCTATCACCGTTACCGTCAAGGCGCCTATGAACAGGTTCATGGGCAATCCCACCCGCACGAAATCACCGAATCGATAGCCGCCAGGACCAAACACCATCATGTTGGTTTGATAACCCAGTGGCGTTGCAAAACTGGCTGACGCGGCCATCATCACTGCAATCACAAAAGGCTCAGCTGCCACGCCCATGGTGGTCGTCATCGACAGCACAATGGGGATCACCAGGACAGCGGCCGCGTTGTTGGTGATGACCTCCGTCAGCACCGACACAGTGATGTACACCAGCAGTACCGCCAGCAGAATATTGCCCTGACTGAGCCCGAGAATGCCCTCAGCGACAAACTTGGCGGCTCCGGTCTCCTGCAATGCCGCCCCCAGGGCAAAAGATGCCGCGATGGTGAGGATAACCGGCACATCCACGGATTTCTGGGCCTGTCCTACCGAACAGCAACCGGAGATAATCATCAGGCTCGCGCCCAGCAGGGCCGCGTTAAGCATGCTCAGAAAACCGCAGGCTGCCAATCCGACCAGGATCAGCAGGATACCCCAGGACAGCCAGGCACGGTCGTGACGGGGCGTCTCGGTCTCCAGATCGTTAATCAGCAAGAAGTCTTTGTTGTAGCGCTGCCGGCTGACGAAGGCTGGACGCGCTTCCAGCAGCAACACATCGCCCGGTTTCAGGCGGATATTCCCGAGATTGCCAGACACCCGCTCACCACCCCGGGCGACTGCCAGCACCACGGCACCGTAACGATCACGGAAGCGGGCATCACGAATGGTCTGTCCGAGCACATCAGACTGGGGCGACAAGGCAGCCTCTACCAGCCGGCGTTCAGCCCGGTCTTTACTCAGACTGGGCTCATCCTCGTGAACAGAAGGTACAATGCCATTGATACGCAACAGATCGGAAATGGCCTGGGTGTCACCGGCAAACACCAGGCGGTCGCCACCCCGGAGCCGCTCTTCCGAGGGCACTGCGGTAACCACGCTGCCGTCACGCTCGATCTCGACCAGATAGAGCCGCTCCAGTTCCCGCAAGCCGGCCTCGCCCACGGTCTTTCCCACCAGCGGACCATCAAAGGACACGGCAACTTCCAGGGTAAATTCCCGCATCGAACCAAACTTCTGCTGGTCTTTGCGATCTGGCAGGAACCGCGGCATGACCAACAGCATCACCGCAACGCCGATCACGGCCACCGGAAGCCCAACCGCAGTGATGGTAAAAATGGAAAAGCCCGGACCACCGGTAAGCTGCTGGACCTGGCCATTGACCACCAGGTTGGTGCTGGTACCGATTAGCGTGAGAGTACCGCCAAGAATGGCGGAGTAGCTCAGGGGAATCATGAGCTTGGAAGGCGAAATGCCAATCTTGCGAGACCAGGCATGCACCGCAGGGATCATGGTGGCCACAACCGGGGTGTTGTTCAGGAAACCACTCAGCAAAGCCACCGGCAAGGCAATCCGGGCCTGGGCGCTTCGAACAGTACTGGGGTTGCGGAGCAGGTGGTGGACCAGAAGATCGACACCGCCAGAGTGATGGATACCCGCAGCTACCACAAACATGGCCACCACGGTGATCAGGCCCGAGTTGCTGAAACCGGAAAGCGCCTGATCGGCCGTCACGATACCCGTCGCGCTAAGCACGACCAACACCCCCATCATCACCATGTGGGGTGCTAAGCGTCCAACACTCATGAGTATCAGCGAGGTGCCCGCCAGGCCCAGCGCAAACCAGCCTTGCCAGTCCATTTACGGTTCTTCCCGAAAAGAAAACTGGCAGGATAACGACTTTGTAGAATACAGAGAAAGAATAAAGGATGCTTTTTATAGCACCCTTAGATATATCAGGTCACAACGTCGGCGATGTTGCCGTAGGTTTCAAGCCAGGACCGACGATCGGATGCCCGCTTTTTGCCCAGCAGCATGTCCATCCTGCTGTCGGTGTCATCATTCTCTTCGATGGTGAGCATCACCAGGCGGCGAGTATCCGGTGCCATCGTGGTTTCACGCAGCTGCAGCGGGTTCATCTCACCCAGGCCCTTGAACCGGGTGACCGAGATCTTGCCCTTGCGCTTCTCAGCAGCCAGGCGGTCGATAATGCCCTGCTTTTCGTGCTCATCCAGGGCATAGAAAGTTTCCTTGCCCAGGTCCACCCGGTACAGCGGCGGCATGGCCACAAACACATGGCCCGCGGCTACCACCGGACGGAAGTGCTTAACGAACAGCGCGCACAGCAAGGTGGCGATGTGCAAGCCGTCGGAATCGGCGTCCGCGAGGATGCAGACCTTGTTGTAGCGCAGCCCATCCAGCTTGTCGGAACCGGGATCTACCCCGATGGCGACAGCAATATCGTGCACTTCCTGGGACGCCAGTACTTCCGACGGATCCACTTCCCAGGTATTCAGAATCTTGCCTCGCAGCGGCATCACCGCCTGGAATTCGCGATCACGTGCCTGCTTGGCGGAACCACCGGCCGAGTCACCCTCAACCAGGAACAGCTCCGAGCGCGCGGTGTCGCCACCGGAACAGTCCGCCAGCTTGCCTGGCAGCGCCGGGCCGGATGTCACTTTCTTACGAGCCACCTTCTTGCTGGCGCGCAGGCGACGCTGGGCGTTACTGATGAACAGCTCCGCAAGCACTTCGGCAATGTCAGTGTGCTGGTTCAACCACAGGCTGAAGGCGTCCTTGACCACACCGGAAATGAACGCTGCTGCTTCGCGGGAAGACAAACGCTCCTTGGTCTGACCGGAGAACTGCGGCTCCTGCATCTTGAATGAGAGCACGTAAGCGGCACGCTCCCAGATATCCTCGGGCGACAGCTTAACGCCGCGAGGCAGCAGATTGCGGAATTCACAGAATTCGCGCATGGCTTCCAGCAAGCCCGTCCGCAACCCGTTCACGTGGGTGCCGCCCTGGGCGGTGGGAATCAGGTTTACATAGCTTTCCATGACCGTCTCGCCGCCTTCCGGCAGCCACTGGATGGCCCAGTCCACGGCCTCTTTGTTGCCGGAAAAGCTGCCGGTGAACGGCTCAAGCGGAACGGCCTCAATGTCCGCCAGGGTGGACCGCAGGTAATCCCGCAGGCCATCCTCGTAACACCACTCGTCCTTCTCTCCCGTTTTTTCCTGCAGGAAAGTCACCGTGAGTCCCGGACATAGAACCGCCTTTGCCCGCAGATTATGGCGCAGACGACTGACGGAGAAATTCGGGCTGTCGAAATAACTGGTGTCTGGGGTGAACTTCAGCCGGGTGCCGGTGTTGCGCTTGCCGACGGTGTCGATCACCTCCAGTTCACTGGCTTTCTCGCCGTGGGCGAAGGTCATGCGGTGCAGCTGGCCATCACGCTTGATGGTGATTTCCAGATGCTTGGACAGCGCGTTAACGACAGAAACACCAACCCCGTGCAAACCGCCGGAGAAATTGTAGTTACCCTGGGTGAACTTGCCGCCGGCATGGAGCCGGGTCAGGATCAGTTCAACACCCGGCAGTCCTTCCTCTTTATGCAAATCCACCGGCATACCCCGGCCGTCGTCCTCAACACTCAGGGAACCATCGCTGTACAGGACCACATCAATGCGGCGTGCATGCCCCGCCAGGGCCTCGTCCACGCTGTTGTCGATGACTTCCTGCGCCAGATGGTTGGGCCGACTGGTGTCCGTATACATGCCCGGGCGCTTGCGCACCGGATCAAGGCCCTTGAGTACTTCAATGGCTTCAGCGTTGTATTGTTGTTGGCTCATAAGCAGGAAGAAACTCCGCGATTGGAACGAAAAGCTGGGGCATAGCTTAGGGATTCGGCCGGAAAGATCAACGGTTGTTTTCGACCGGTTCAATCCGGATATCGTCCCAGCCGGACGCCGTAACGGCAATGGCCGCGCATGGGGTGGTGAGCGCCTGACTTACCATCATTCCTGGCGCTGGCTTCTGGATGTCTACCGCGAGCACCAGCTCGTCGTCGATAATTTCCGCACCCGCCAGGGTGATACTGAATCCGCCGGTGGGCTTTTGGCCCAGGGCAGCGAGTACCACGTGTTCGCTGCCGAACTGGACAGATCTCAAGGACGCCAGCGGTAGCATGCGGCCCGGCAAGGCTTCCAGCCCGTCGACGTCGTCGGCGCGGGCCAGGTGAATATGCCCGGGGGCAACCAGGCCACATTGGGCCGATTGCGCGATCTGGCGCGCCAGCGGCGCACCTGACTCGGTTTCGGTCTGGCTGACGGCGCAACCAGCACCGAGGGCACTGGCACACACCGCCACACTCATCGCTTTGCGAATGGATTGGGTCATGGTTGAGAGAGCGCCTTCACGTTGGTGGCGTCCGGATTGGGTGACAGCAACTGATAACCCTGAAAATCAGGCCGGGGCAGTTGCTCCGGAGAGGCCGCGGAAATTGACGGCCGGGAATAACTGGTGGTCATACGAATACCTTCGATTGGATTGCCTGCCGATATGGTGATTTCCTGCCGCAATCCGGCAACCGGGTATTCGGCACAGGCCTCACCACCGTGACAAATCAGACCGTCGTTATCCAGATCAGAGCCGGCCACCAGAATGTAATTGCCCGGCGACACCTCATTCAGTTCTTTTGGCGGCACGCCATCATCCGGCTCGAACACAAAGCGATACTGGCCATTTTCGGCCACCACATTGGTCTGGGCCTCGGTGGTGAAGAAACCGCCCTCCGGCTCCGGACTGACCAGCAGGACAAAATGCCGGCCGGCGTCGCGCGCCTGTTGATCGGTAACCTGCTGGCCGACGACGGGAATTTGGAGCGTGCGCCCTCCGCTCACGCTGCTGTATTGAACTTCAAGGTTGGTTCGCTCTGATATTCCGGGCTCAAGCGCATCCAGATTCAGGCTCAATTCAAGATTGAACCGCTTCGCAGGTTGGCTACCTGGGGCGGAATCAATGGACAGCCAAGCCGGCGGCTGCACAATTCGGTCGATAGTGACATCTTCGGCATCATCACCATAAACCTCCAGCACCAGATTTGAACTCCTCGTTCCCTCCGAGGACAAAGACACAATGGTCGGCGTGGCCGTCAGCAAATTAGTTGGAGGGGAGGAAAGCGCGGCCGAAGCGGCTTTACCTGCATCCAACAGGCCATAGCCGAGGGCATCGGTGCGACAGGGGGGATTACTGCAATCGGCCGTGGTCAGGTCTCCGGCCAGCAAGAACCTGTTGATGTCCTGGTAATCCAGCAAGCCATTTTCCCCCTTCATTAAAGCGAAGACACCGGATACATGAGGCGCTGCCATGGAGGTACCCTGGAGGCCGATGTACGTTTCTTCGGTGCCATTGATAACACTTGTACTGGACACTAATTTGCCGTCACGGCTGGCATCGCCGCCAGGTGCGGCCAAGTCGATCCAGCTGCCAAAATTGGAGTAGGACGCCAGCTCGCCAACGCCATCCACGGCACTGACGGAAAACACATTATCGAACGCTGCCGGATACGATCGAGTGGACGTAGAGGAGTTACCGGCCGCCGCTACAAAGATCACACCCTTGTCGGCGGCGGCACTGATGGCATTTTGCATCGACTGAATAAACGGCAGGCCGCCGAGACTCAGATTGACGATATCGGCACGCCGTTGGCCAGTGGTCGGCCCGGCCACCCATTGCAAGGCGGCCAGCAGATCCGCCGAGGAACCCGAGCCACCCTCGCCCAGCACCCTAACTGGTAACAGTGTTGATTCAAATGCAACACCTCCACCTCCCTGCCTATTAACCGCAGCAGCGACCGTACCGGCGACATGAGTACCGTGGTACACACTGCCGCCAACGCTGTTGCCGGGATCTGCCGGATTATCATCACGACCGGGCTGGCTGTCGTTATCGAACTGTTCGGAAACAAAGTCCGTACCCGGCGGCAACGCCGAAATTACATTGGCGTCGACGTCCTGATGCCAGCGGGAGGCTGACCGGTAAAGCCCAGTATCCATCACCGCGACGGTTACGCCAGAGCCAAAATTCTGAGCCAGCTGCCAACCGGTCGGCCCGTTAAGCAGGCCATAGTGCCACTGCTGGGCGCCGTACAGAGGCTCATTAATGGGCGTGTCCATCATGGTCCGCATCTGATAATTCGGAGTAGCTGAAGCCACCCCTGGCTGCTGCTTCAGAGCCTGAATCCAGTCCAGAGTCGCGGCCTTGGTGTTGCCACTGGATCCCTGCTGCAGCTGCATTGGGGCCTTCACTTTCCAGACTCCCGGGGCCAGCTCCTGATCCGCCAACATGGTGGCCTGGGCCATCATGGTCTGAGCCGATTGCGCCCCGATGCCGGCATCCATGGCGACGATAGCTTCTCCTTCCACGAATTCGTAAGCCGGCCACTCAAACGATCGCGCCCGTGCAGCCGCATTCACCGCGGTCGACAGCACGTACAACATGGGCGTTGGCCCCTCAGACTCGACTCGAACCGTAAAGGCTCCGTCAGCGCTGGTGTTATTGGTCACGCGGATCTGATTGGTGGTGCTATTGGTCACTGCAGTGTCACGAACCACACCGCCCTCAAGTAGCGACAATCGCAATGCCGATGCGCCCTCCCGGGTCCCGAAAACCTGCAGCTCGACCGACTGGTCAGCCCGCAGCGTCATTGTATAGTCGTCGTCGGGGTCGGCCGCGTAGGAGAACGATGGGAAACCGCTTATAACCGGATAATCACCGGAGAACTCACTGACATAACCCGCCAGCACGTACTCGGGCGGCAAGTCTTGGGCGGTGCTACGGGGCGTGGGGTTCAGAATCAGGGCATCGGCGTTATCAGAGTCGACCCGGGTGCCAGATTCGATATCAATGAAACCGGACAGAGCCACATTAACCGTGCCCAGATCGGAGTCCGAATCGGAGCTTGAACCACCGCCGCAACCGGCAATTGTCGCCAAGATCGCGACTGACGAAGCACTTTTCACGAACGATAAAGGACGAAGCATAGTGACCATAGCGTTTTTCCCTGGAACACGCTCCAGCATACAGTATCCCGGAGCGACGTTTATTTACTGAGTGTTAACCGATACGCCAAGAGCCCAGGCTCAGATGCTAAAAAACCGCCTGCGGCTGATGGCCGGAGGCGGTTTGGTACTAATCTGAACCGTCTACAGGGCGTAGAACATCATCGGCACAAACGCCACCAGCAACAAGGTGGGTGCCATGACGGCCAGGGGCAACAGCAAGCGCTCGTAGCGGTGCCAGAAACTACCGGTGCGCTCACAGGCCAGCACCTCTGTTTCGCCCACAACCTGGCGAGTCAGCAGATGATTCAACGCCACCGGCGGGCTCAGGTAACCGAGCTCAAATGCCACCAGGCAAACAATCCAGAAGTGCAGCGGATCTATGCCGAGTTGTATGGCTGGCTGGGCGATGGTCGCAGACACCAGGATCACCGCGCCGAACGGATCCATCACCATGCCGATCAAAGTCAGCATCACCACAATCACCAACATGGCAATCCACGGGCTGGTAAGACTCTCCGGAAACAGTGCATGGACGATATCGGAGCGCTCCAGAATGCCACCGAGGCAGATGGAGAAGCCGATCAGCGCCAACAGCGCACCGATATGCACGGCCGAATCACTGGCGGCAGCGATGCTGCGGTTCCAGAATGCCAAGAACCGGGACTCACCCTGTTCCCGACTATCTTTACCGGCATCCAGCAGCACCAGCGCAAGCATCACCAGCGGCAGGATCAGTGGCGCGCTGTACTCGTTGAATTGCAGACCAAGAATCACCCAGATGGCCAGAACCACAAGCGCAGCCACTAAGACGTAGGGCAGCAGTGGCCGGGTTTGCCGCGCGGCAGCGCGGAACGCACCCGGCGCCGGCCGCGGCTTCCAGTTGCCTTGGGCCTTGCAGACAATCAGGGAAAATAGCGTCGCCGACATGATGAACACCCAGAATCCCCAGCCGTACATTTCGGTAGTGGTCACTTCTTTGTTCAAGGCAGCAATCACTACGATCAGCAGGCACGGATTCAGCACAACACCGAGGCTTCCGGACATCGCAGTGGTGGCCAGTGATAACTGCCGACCGGCCCCGGCTCGCCTGAGCTCGTCATAAACCACACCACCAACTGCCAGGATGAAAATACCCGACGCACCGGTGAAGGCGGTCGGAAACGCCGTGGCAAAGATGATCACTGAAGCCAGCATCGGCGCCGGCAGATTGAACGGTTTGATGGTGTTGAGGAGCAATTCCGGCAACCGGGTCTGCTTGAGAATCATCCCAACCAGAACGTACAAGCCAATGTTGATGAACATCGACGACAGGTTGGACATCATGCCGAAATAGATCGCCAGGCCCGACGCGTAGCCATCCACGAAGAAGAAGTAACTCATGGCAATCAGCCCCATACCGCAGTACAGGGGCGTCACCAGACCTGACGACAGCGCCAGGCTACCTCGCCTCAGGCGATCGGGGACGTTAACAAACCGAACCGCATTGATCACCATGAACAAGCCGAAGACCCCGGCCCAGGCGTACTGCAGACTGACCGTGCCCTCGGTTCCCGGCGAATTTGCCAGTTTGCCCAGGTACGAATTCAGGCTTGCCACCATCAGGCCATTGACTGTGAACTGGGCACCCTGGCTCAGCCGCCACTCCGCGCGATTCCGGGGCAGGCGCAAGGCAATGTGATCGGCGTCCATTGCGGCAATCGATGCGGCCAGGGCAAACATCGCAATGAACAGGTACTTGGTCAGTTCAATGTTATCCAGCAGGAAATCCGCCAGTCCCTGCTCGACAGTTTTGAACGCGCCCAGTGCAGGCGTGGCGTGCTTCAGGTTTTGCGCATAGAGGCTGTACTTCTCCTGGCACAGCTCCAGGTTGCGCTCGAGCGAGGTGCGCACCGCATCCGGATTGGGAGGCGAGCTGAACAAGTCATCCGGATCCGGCTGGTAGGCATCGATGCGCTTGCGCACCTCTGCGTCCACGTCCATTTCGAGCTGGCACGATGGTTCAGTCGCGTCCGGATTCAACAGATAGTAGTTGGGCCAGGTTTGTTCCCCCACCCACAACAGGCGCGAATGCAGGGAATTGCCCATCCCAAGCAGCAGGGTAAATAGCAGAAGCAGCAGCAACACTACCCCGTGCATACGATGCACGGGGTAAAGGGTTCTGGCTGCGGGCGCGGTAACGGCTCGCCAGTTCATCAATGTACTTCCCTGTTATTCACGATTGCCTGCGGTGCACTCGGAAGACGCCGGATTGCTGGCACAACGAATCTTGCTGAGTAGGCCCAGCATCTTGGGATGGTAGACATCGGGCGCACCATTCAGTCCGTCACGCATCTCCAAGCGATTCTGGCGGAACATCTCCTGATAGCCCTGAATGTCCTTTTCCGGAATCTTCACCCACTTCTCATCCGGGATAGCCGCTTCCTGACCGGAGATCAGGTTCATCGCCTGCGGGAACATGCCCCAGGCCACTTCCCGTGCGGTTTGAGCTTTGGCGTCAGGCAGCACATCATCACGGGCAATCACTTGCATGGTCAGTTGGGCCAGAGGGTAGTCGACAACGCCTCCCTCTTTGCCAATGCCTTTATAGAGCTCCAGAGCCTCATAGGCGAAAGCCGGGGCATAGGCTGTATCGACCGAGCCATTGTTAAACTTGCCGGCAAAGTTGGTGATGTCGGAAGGCACCACCGTGGCTTTGATGTAGTTCACCATGTGAATGGCGTCTTTCTGATAATCCAGTGTTGCCATACGCTTACCTGCCAGTTCCCCAGCGGTATCAATGCTACGATCGTTGACGAACAGGTACCCGGCGCCCACCGGCACAATGCCCAGCACTTCATAACCGTTTTCCTTCATCAGTGGTGCCGCTTTCGGCTGTGCCAGGGTCGCCAGCAAGGTTTTCAGATCATCGTAAGTTGGCAATGCACCCACGGCACTGATGCTGCCAGTAAAACGGTTGAACGGACGAGTGCGAATGTCTGTTGCCGCCACTGCATCGCACTGGCCAGCATTGAAATCACCCACGGCCACGCCTTCATCAGTGTAGGGTTTGAGCTCAAAATCGACACCGTGGGCCTTCATCTCCAGCGCATAGTCCTTGACCATGTTGTAGAGATCACCGTTGACGCCTATTACGTCAAACACGCACATGGACACGGTTTTGGCAGAAGCTACGGGAACAACAGCAGCAAGGGCGACTGCGGCGACGGATTTGCGGATCATAACGACCTCCGGGGCATTTTTATGTTTGTTGGTAGTCGGATAGTGGTAACTGGGCGTGTCAGAGCAGGTCGTCCAGACTCATGGTTTCGACGCTGTCGGTGTCTCGTTTCGGGCTCATCTTGCCGAAGTAACTCTGGGGCGTCCGGTGCCCGTAATTTGCAGTCCAGTGCTTATCGGAAGAAAACCGGATAACGGCGGCCGCCACTTCATCGACCAACTGGTAGTCGTCCCATACCTCAACCTTGTCTTCAGAGGCTGCAAACTGCGCGATGGTCTCGGCCAGCACCTCCGGCCGGCCAAACGTTTCCGCCGCCACGGCTTCCAGTGCCAAGGATGCCCGCAGGCCCTTCTTCACACCAAGCTCGGAGCTGTGGTCCAGAACCGCCCAGGGATCCGGTGACATCGGCGGCTTGGTATCCGGCAGCAGCAACCAGACCAGGGCCCGAATCGAGTTGGGCAGGCCGCCCCATTTCTCGTTGTCGACACAAATCGCAGCACGCTCAGCCTGGGGCGCGATGTTACGAGGAATACCGGCCAGGGCGCCGGAGTTGGCGTCGTTTACGATCGCCTGCATCCCGGTCAGCAACCCGAGCAGGAAGGTCAGTTCATCCTGCTCGCTGAACAGGAATGGGCACTCCAGCGGTTCTTCCGCGGGATCAAATTCATAGGCCGCCATGGCGCGATTGAAGGCTGTTAGGCGACGTTCGGCAGTCTTGGCATTCAGGCGCTTGGCTTCTTCACGGGCGTCTTTGGCCGCCGGGACATTGCCCTCGAAATCGGCACGGAGGTAGGCAAGCTCGGCTTCCCAGGCCCGGTATTCCATGCAATTACCCGCAAGCAGCATCAGCAACGAACCGGTGGCATCCGGCGCATCGGTAACCCGTGAAAACGAATACAACAAAGGATCAATGCCCTCACCCAGCGAGCAGGCCATGTGCGGATCGGACATCTGCAGCACGTAGGGCGTGGCTTCGCCTTCAGAGTAGCCGGACAACACGGCGCCGGTGGTGCTGTAAATGGGATTGGCAGAACAACCGGCCAGCAACAAAAAGATAACTGCGGTCGCGATGAGCTTTACCACGCCACCGGAGCGCGTGAGGAGATACACCTGCGAGGAATTCATAGTCCGTCCTGTCGTGCGTTTTTGTTATGAACGGCGATAAGCATGCTGCCATTCTTGTCCTACAAAAATGGCTTGAATGCCGATACCAAATGCCGATCAGGCCAATGGCCTCTTTTGCACCGTGCAGAAGAAAAATGACGACTAACCGTCCGCCGAACCCTCACAAAAACAAAAGGACCCTCTCGAGGGTCCTTTTTCTATGGCGATGCTTGCGAGCAGAGACGCAGGCGCGATCAGGTCCCCGGGGCGAAGCCCATCATGGCCATGGTCTGATCGGTCAGCCCGTCCAGGGTTAATCCGCCACGCTCAGGACGGTACCAGGTGACCGTCCAGCTCAGGGCACCGGTAAGCATGCGGCGAACCACGAACGGATCCGCCAGCAGGCGTTCTTCCTGCCTCAGGGACTCAAGGGTATCCAGCCAGAGCTTTTCGTAGATGTCCCGCAACTCCAGCACATCCGCCTGGGACTCCTCAGCCAGGCTGCGCCACTCAAACACCAACACCGCCATGGCCTCTCCGGTCTGACCGTTGACCGATTCCAGCTCGGCGCGGACCAGCGCCCTCAACTTTTCCTGACTGGTCGGCGCTGCATCCACCGCTGCCTGCATCAGCGCGGTGTTCAGCCGAATAGTCTCCACCATCACCGCCTTGAGGATTTCCTCTTTGGTGCGGAAATGGTGGAACAGACTGCCGGACTGGATGCCAACCGCGGCGGCCAAATCCCTGACCGTGGTGCGCTCATAGCCCTTGTCCCGGAACAGGCGAGCCGCCTCCTTCAACAGGCGACCGCGGGCGCCATTGGGGTCGGAGACAAGATTGTCCGAGATCAGGTCTTTCAGGATTTTGCTTTGGTTCACAATGGCTTTCCGGCAGTCGAAACAGGCCAATGATTCTACCCGACATTTCCCTGTTTACAAACCAAGCGCTTGCTTGGTATCGTCAAAGCCATCCAAGGACACTATCGAAAGACGCAGGCTGCTCTCCACGGCCTGACCGCCTCCGACTCAAAAGGTTTTGACGCATGACAGACACCGCCAAAGACACCGGAAAAACCATCCGCATCGGCTGTTCGGCTGCGTTCTGGGGGGATACCGAAACCGCCGCTGCACAGCTCGTTCGCGGCGGTCGGATTGATTATCTGGTGGCGGATTACCTGGCTGAAATCACCATGTCGATCATGGCCGGGCAGAAGATGAAGGACCCGTCTCAGGGCTATGCCCGGGACTTTGTGCAAACGGTTATGGGTCCGCTGCTGGGTGAGATTCGCGAGAAAGGCATCCGGGTTCTGGCCAATGCCGGCGGTGTTAATCCGGTGGCCTGCCGGGATGCCTTGCAGGCACTGTGCGAACAGGCCGGCGTTGAAATGAAGATCGCCCTGGTCCTGGGCGATGATCTGCTGCCAGAAAAGAGAACCCTGGCTGAGGCCGGCATTACCGAAATGACCACCGGCCAGCCGATGCCACCGATGATGGTGAGCCTGAACGCCTATCTGGGCGCGCCCGGCCTGGTGGCGGCGCTGGACCAAGGTGCAGACATTGTGATCACCGGCCGCGTTGCCGACAGCGCTTTGGTACTGGCGCCTCTGGTGTACGAATTCGGATGGGACTGGTCCGACTACGACAAACTGGCCCAGGGCAGCCTGGCCGGCCACCTGCTGGAGTGCGGCGCACAGGTGACAGGCGGCAATTTTACCGACTGGGAACAGGTGGCCGATGGTTACGCGGACATGGGCTTTCCGATTGCCGAGGTCAATGCCGGCGGCGAGTTCGTCATCACCAAACCCGAAGGCACTGGCGGCCAGGTGAGCCTGGGCACGGTGGCGGAACAACTGGTGTACGAGATTGGTGACCCACGGGCCTACCTGCTGCCCGATGTAACCTGCGATTTCACCCGAGTGAGCCTGAAAGAAACCGGGCCAGACCAGGTCACCGTAAACGGTGCTATCGGCCTCCCCCCTACCGACAGCTACAAGGTGTCCGGCACCTGGCCCGACGGCTTCAAATGCACGGTTACCTTCCTGATGGCGGGCCTTAACGCACCGGCCAAGGCCCAAAAAGTGGCCGACGCTATCCTGACAAAAACCTCGCGCCTGTTCTGGGAGCGGGACCTGCCGGACTATACGGAAACCAGCGTGGAACTACTGGGCACCGAGGCCACATACGGCGCTCACGGTCGCGGCGGTGAAAGCCGGGAAGTCGTGGTGAAGATCAGCACCGCACACCCGAAGAAAGAAGCACTGGTGCTGTTCTCACGGGAAATTGCCCAGGCCGCTACCGGCATGGCACCCGGCCTGACCGGCATTGTTGGAGGTCGCCCGGCGGTATGGCCGAAAATCCGGCTGTTCTCCTGCCTGGTGCCCAAGAGTATGACCTCAGTTTCAGTGGACCTCGACGGTGACCGCCAGCAGGTACCGGTCGCCACCGACGGCGGCTTCGACTCCTGCCAGCTGACCGAAGAACCGGCAAACCAGACCGCCCCGGAAACCGACACCACTGTCCCCCTGATCGAACTGGCCTGGGCCCGCAGTGGCGACAAAGGCGATCACAGCAACATCGGCGTTGCTGCCCGCCATCCCGATTTCCTGCCTTTCATCGATGCCGCGCTGACTGAAACCGCCGTTGCCGAGTGGATGCAACACACCCTCAACCCCGACACCGGCAAAGTCACCCGCTGGGCCATGCCGGGGCTGAACGCCTTTAACTTCCTGCTGGAGCACAGCCTGGGCGGAGGCGGCGTTGCCAGCCTGCGCATCGACCCTCAAGGCAAGGCCTTTGCCCAGCAACTTCTCGAATTTCCGGTTCCGGTTAGCCGGGCTGCCATGGAAAAAGGACACCGTACATGAGCTATCAATCCATTTTTCATCCCGAGCTGTTCAAGGGCCAGACCTTCATCGTGACCGGAGGCGGCTCCGGCATTGGCCGCTGTACCGCCCACGAACTGGCCGCCCTCGGCGCCCAGGTCGCTCTGGTCGGTCGCAAGGCCGAGAAGGTTGAAACCGTAAAGGCCGAGATCCTCGAAGACGGCGGCATTGCCTCCGCCCACGTCTGCGACATCCGCGAGGAAGAATCGGTCAAGGCCACCGTGGCCGCCATCCTTGAAGAACACGGCGGGCTGAACGGTGTAGTCAACAACGCAGGCGGCCAATTTCCGTCACCGCTGACCGGCATCAACCAGAAAGGCTGGGAAACCGTGGTCCGGACCAACCTGACCGGCGGTTTCCTGATGGCGCGGGAGGCCTACACCCAGGCCCTGGCCAACACTGGCGGCGCCATCGTTAACATCGTCGCAGACATGTGGGGCGGCATGCCCGGCATGGGGCACTCAGGTGCGGCGCGGGCGGGCATGGTCAACTTCACTCAGACAGCGGCCGTGGAATGGGGTACTTCCGGCGTGCGCGTCAACGCGGTTGCACCGGGCTGGATTGCCTCCAGCGGCATGGATAACTACCCCGAACAGATGAAGGAATGGATCCGCAGCCTCAGCGACAACGTGCCCATCAAGCGCATGGGCACCGAATCGGAAGTCAGCGCCGCCATCTGCTTCCTGCTCAGCCCCGGAGCTGCGTTCATCAGCGGCGACTGCCTGCGCATCGACGGCGGTGCCTCTCAGGGTGGCCGGATGTGGCCCTTCCCCAAGGCCAAAAACAACGAGCCGTTCAATGGCTTCCACCGCGCCACCACCCCGAAAGTGCTGAGCGACGACTGAGGAGAACGCCATGCAAGTTCTGGAAACCACGGTCACTCCCCAGTCGGAGGAATTCCAGGCCAACGCCGAGGCTATGGAAGCACACATCCAGACCTTCCGGGAGGTGGAGCAAAAGGTGCTGGACCTGGCAGAAGCGGCGCGGGAAAAGTTCACCAAGCGGGGCAAGCTGCTGCCCCGGGATCGCATTAACCGGCTGCTGGATCGGGGTACACCGTTTCTGGAACTCTGCTCCCTGGCGGGTTACCAGATGCATGATGACAAAGACGGCAGCCTCGCTGGTGGCGGCATCATTGCCGGCATTGGCACGGTCAGTGGCATCCGCTGCCTGGTCGTGGCCAGCAACAGTGCCATCAAAGGCGGCACCATCACTCCAGCCGGTCTGGACAAGACCCTGCGCCTGCACCAGATCGCCATGGAAAATAAACTGCCGGTGGTCTCGCTGTCCGAAAGTGGCGGCGCCAACCTTAACTACGCCACCGATATTTTCGTGCAGGGGGCAAGAAGCTTTGCCAACCAGGCCCGCATGTCTGCCGCCGGCATTCCCCAGGTAACCGTGGTGCACGGCAACGCCACCGCCGGCGGCGCCTATCAGCCGGGCCTGTCTGACTACGTGGTGGCGGTGCGCGGCAAGGCCAAGATGTTCCTGGCCGGGCCACCGCTGCTGAAAGCCGCCACCGGCGAAGTAGCCACCGATGAAGAACTGGGTGGAGCGGAAATGCACGCACAGGTCGCCGGCACCGCCGAATACCTGGCCGAGGACGACGCCGACGGTATCCGCCAGGCCCGCAATATCCTCGAAGCCTTGTCCTGGAACGAGCAGCTACCACCTCAGCGCGAGCTGACCTGGGACGAGCCGTGTTTACCAGCGGAGGAACTGCTGGGGGTGATCCCGTCCGATTCCAAGAAACCCTACGACGTTCGTGAAATCCTCGCCCGAATTGCCGACAGCTCGAAATTCATGGATTTCAAGAATGAGTTCGATGACCAGACCGTATGCGGCACCATCCGCATCGAGGGCCATGCGGTCGGCATCATCGGCAACAACGGCCCGATCACCCCGGCTGGCAGCGCCAAGGCGGCCCAGTTCATCCAGCTGTGCGATCAGGCCGGTACGCCGCTGCTGTTCCTGCACAACACCACCGGCTTCATGGTGGGCACCCACTCCGAGCAGAACGGCATCATCAAGCACGGCTCCAAGATGATCCAGGCGGTCGCCAACTGCCGGGTACCAAAGATCGCCATCGTGATCGGCGGCTCCTATGGTGCAGGTAACTACGCCATGTGCGGCCGCGGCCTGGACCCGCGTTTCATCTTTGCCTGGCCCAACAGCCGCACCGCGGTTATGGGCCCGGCCCAGGCCGGCAAGGTGATGCGCATCGTGGCCGAAGACAAGCAAAGACGCAGCGGCATGGAACCGGACCCGAAGACCCTCGATTTTCTCGAGCAGGCTACCGCCAAGAAACTCGAAGACGGCTCCACGGCCCTTTACGGCACGGCCCGGCTGTGGGACGACGGCCTGATAGACCCGCGGGATACCCGCCGGGTACTGGCGCTGGTGCTGTCGGTCTGTCGCGAAGCCGACGCCCGTCCATTACGCCCCAATTCGTTCGGTGTCGCCCGGCTGTAATCCGGCGGCACAGACACAACAATTAAGAACCGATTTCAGACAAGGAGAACAACAAAATGAAATTCACCGAAGAGCACGAAGCGCTGCGAAAAACAGTTCGGGACTTCGTCGAGAAAGAGATCAATCCGCACTGCGACGAGTGGGAAGAAGCCGGCGAGTTCCCGATTCACGACGTGTTCAAGAAACTGGGCAAGCTCGGCATTCTGGGCATCCAGAAGCCGGAAGAATACGGCGGCATGGGTCTCGACTACAGCTACAACCTGGTGGCCGCTGAAGAACTGGGCATGGCCCATTGCGGTGGTGTGCCCCTGGCTGTCGGTGTACAAACCGACATGTGCACCCCGGCCATCGCCCGGTTTGGCTCCGATGAACTCAAACGCACCTTCCTTGCTCCCGCCATCACCGGTGACATGGTCGGCTGTATCGGCGTCAGCGAAGTGGGCGCAGGCTCCGATGTTGCCAACACCAAAACGGTTGCCCGGGCAGACGGCGACGACTACATCATCAACGGCTCGAAGATGTGGATCACCAACAGCCCGAAAGCCGACTTCATTTGCCTGCTGGCCAACACCAGCGACGACAAGCCCCACAAGAACAAATCCCTGATCGTGGTGCCAATGAACAGCCCGGGCATTTCCTTTAGCCCGCACCTGAACAAACTGGGCATGCGCTCCTCGGAAACCGCCCAGATCTTCTTCGACGATGTGCGCGTGCCCCGACGCTACCGCATCGGCGCCGAAGGCACCGGCTTCATGATGCAGATGCTGCAGTTCCAGGAAGAACGCATGTGGGGCGCGGCTAACGTCATCAAGTCCCTGGAAAACTGCGTCGACAAAACCATCGACTACTGCCGGGAACGCAAAACCTTCGGCCAGTCACTGCTCGACAACCAGGTGATTCACTTCCGACTGGCTGAGCTGCAGACCGAAATCGAAGCCCTGCGCGCCCTCACCTACCAGGCCTGCGAACTGCACATCGAAGGCAAGGACGTCACCAAGCTGGCCTCCATGGCCAAGCTAAAAGCCGGCCGACTGGGCCGCGAGGTTACCGACAGCTGCCTGCAGTACTGGGGCGGCATGGGCTACATGTGGGACAACCCGCTGTCGCGGGCCTTCCGGGACGTTCGCCTGGTCTCCATTGGCGGCGGCGCCGACGAAATCATGCTGGGCATCATCTGCAAAATGATGGGCACACTACCGGGCAAACAACGCAATTAAGCAACCTTAGTGGAGTTGGTTGGGATGGAATCTTTACCTCATTGCGAAACACTGCTGCTGGAAAAACAGGGCCCGACCCTGGTGGTCACCATCAATCGTCCGGATGTTCGCAACGCCATGAGCCTGCAAATGGTGGCCGAGCTGTCCGCGGTGTTTTCCCAGATCGAATCAGACTCGAGCATCCGCGCCGCAGTTATTCGCGGCACCGGTGGCCATTTCTGCGCCGGTGGCGACATTACAGACATGGCCGGCGCCCGCAACCAGCCCGCGGCTGAGGGCGAGGCCGATCCGTTTTACCGGCTGAACCGGGCCTTTGGCCAGATGATCCAGCAGGTCAACGAATCCTCCAAGGTGGTTATTGCGGTCACCGAAGGCGCTGTCATGGGCGGCGGATTCGGACTCGCCTGCGTCTCCGATGTAGCCATCGCCGGCCCTACTGCCACCTTCGGCATGCCGGAAACCTCACTCGGAATAATCCCGGCCCAGATAGCCCCGTTTGTGGTGGAACGCATCGGCCTCACCCAGGCCCGGCGCCTGGCACTGCTTGGTTTACGGATTAATGCGGAAGAAGCCTGCACCCTGGGCATCGTTCATCAGGCAGCCAATTCAGATGAGCAACTGGAGGAAATGCTCAGCCATACCCTGGACCGAGTCCAATTGTGCGCGCCAGGAGCGACGACTGAGACCAAAGCCCTCCTGCACCGGGTTGGCCACGAAAATATGAGCGGCCTGCTCGACGACGCCGCCGAGAAATTTGCCAAGGCTATCCGGGGTAGTGAGGGTGCCGAGGGCACTGTCGCATTCATGCAGAAAAGACCACCTAAATGGGCCACGGAATCCGAATGATCGCGGAGCGGGTGGGCAGGAAGGTCGGGCCAGAAAATGTTGAAGGCCAAGGATGGCCGGAAACAAGCGCACATGGATGTGCTCGTAGCGGTTTTCTGGCCCGACCTTTCTGCCCGCCCGCGGACCTGCACCCAAGGAAGAGAACAACAACATGCTGACCAAACTGCTGATCGCCAACCGAGGTGAAATCGCCGTCCGCGTCATCCGCACCGCCAGGGATCTGGGCTACCGCACCGTGGCCGTCTATTCCGAGGCAGACGCCAACGCCCTGCACGTGCACGAAGCCGACGAGGCAGTCTGCATTGGCCCCGCACAGGTAACGGCCTCCTACCTCAATGCCGAAGCCATTCTCGAAGCCGCCCACAAGACCGGTGCCGACTGCATTCACCCCGGCTACGGCTTCCTGTCTGAGAACTCTAGTTTTGCCAACGCCTGCAAAGCCGCCGGATTGGTATTCGTCGGCCCACCGTCGGATGCTATCGAATTGATGGGCAGCAAGCGCCGCTCCAAACTGGCCATGCAAGACGCCGGCGTACCGGTAGTGCCCGGCTACGAGGGCAACAACGCCACCGACGAAGAACTGATCGCTGCGGCCGCCGACATCGGCTACCCACTCATGATCAAAGCCTCTGCCGGCGGCGGTGGCCGCGGCATGCGGCTGGTGAATGCCGAACCGGAACTGGCCGATAACATCAAACGGGCCCGCTCCGAAGCCAAGCAGGCCTTCGGCGACGACGAACTGATACTCGAAAAAGCCGTACTCGAACCCCGGCATGTTGAAATCCAGGTGTTCGCCGACAGTCATGGCAACGCCGTGTACCTGGGCGAGCGGGACTGCTCGGTACAACGCCGACACCAGAAAGTGGTCGAAGAGGCCCCTTCCCCATTTGTGACACCCGAACTTCGTTCAGCCATGGGCGAAGCCGCCGTCAAGGCAGCGCTGGCTTGTGGTTACGAGGGCGCAGGCACCGTCGAGTTTCTGGTGGACAAAGACCGTAATTTCTACTTCCTGGAAATGAACACCCGCCTGCAGGTGGAACACCCGGTCACCGAACTGATCACCGGCCAGGACCTGGTGGCCTGGCAACTGGCTGTGGCCGAAGGCCGCCCGCTGCCACTGGCCCAGCACGAGATCGAGCTGAACGGCCACGCCATCGAAGTCCGACTGTACGCCGAAGACCCAGCCAACGGTTTTACACCCCAGACCGGCCCCCTGCTGAAATTCCAACCGGCCGAGGGCGAAGGCATTCGCTTCGACACCGGGGTCCGTTCCGGCGATACGGTCACGCCTCACTATGATCCGATGCTGGCCAAAGTCATCGCCTGGGGCCAGACCCGGGACGATGCCCGCCGGCGCCTGATCCGGGCCCTGGAAGACACGGTCATATTTGGCGTCACCACCAACCGTTACTTCCTTAGCCGCATCCTTGCCGACGACACCTTTGGCGCCGGTGAAGCCACCACCGCCTTCTTGCAGCAAGCATTCCGGGACGATCCGTCACTTCAGCCCCAAGAACCGTCACTGCGGGAACTGGCCCTGGCCGCCGGCATACTCGACCATAGCCAAACGGGCCAAAGCGCCTGGAGCAATGCACCGGCGACCCGCACCCCCATCACCCTTGAACTGGATGGTAAAAACCAGGAGCTGCTGGTGTCCCGGGCGGGTAACCGGCTGAACGTCGCCATTGGCGACAACCAGTACGAACTGGTCATCGAAGCACTCGAAAGCGACTCCCTGTGCACGATCGACAACGGCGTCCGTCAAAGGTGCCAATATCACCGCGACGGCGATTCCCTATATTTCCAGGCCTTCGGCCAGACATGGTCGGTGCGTGATGTGACCCACCAGCCTCCCGCAGGCAGCCTGGGAGCCGGCAGTGGCCGGGTGCAGGCATCCATGGACGGCGCCATCATCGAAGTGCTGGCCAGGTCCGGGCAAAGAGTCAGTCAGGGGGATACACTGGTTATTCTCGAGGCCATGAAAATGGAACATCCGGTCAAGGCCGACCGTGACGGTGTCGTCAGCCAAGTGCTGGCAGGTGCGGGCGACCAGGTTAAACGCAATCAGCTACTGGTCGAGATAACGACTGAAGAAACAGCCCAACAGGAGGCCGAGTCATGAACACACTGAAAGGACGTACCGTCTTTATCACTGGCGGCAGCCGCGGCATCGGCCGGGCCATTGCCCTAGCCTGCGCCCGCCAGGGTGCCAACGTGGTGATCGCCGCCAAATCGGACACCCCGCACCCCAAATTGCCGGGCACCATCCACACGGTTGCCGAGGAAGTGCGGGCGGCCGGTGGTCAGGCACTGCCCCTGGTGCTGGACGTGCGCGATGATCAACTGGTCAAACAGCGCATGGACGAAGCTGCCGACCACTTTGGCGGCATAGACGCCCTGGTTAACAACGCCGGCGCCATTCGGCTGACCGGCGTGGAGAACCTCAAAGCCAGTCGCTACGACCTGATGCACCAGGTCAACGCCCGGGCGGTGTTCACCTGTAGCCAGGCCGCACTGCCCTACCTGAAGAAATCCGACCGCGGCCACATTCTGAGCCTGTCGCCACCGCTAAACCTGAACAACAAGTGGTTCGCCCAGTACGGCCCCTACACCACCACCAAATACGCCATGACCATGCTGAGCATCGGCATGGCCGAAGAATTCCGGCGCTACGGCATTGCCGTGAACACACTCTGGCCCAAGACCCTGATTGCCACCGCCGCCATCGAGTTTGAAGTGGGCGGGCCGGCCATGATGGCTCAGGGCCGCAAGCCGGATATCATGGCCGATGCCACAGTGAGCATTCTGAACCGGTCTGCAGATGAGCTTTCAGGCCAGAACCTGATCGACGAAGACCTGCTGCGCCAGGATGGCGTGACTGATTTCGAACACTACCGATACGCCGCGGGCGACAAGCCCCTGCTACCGGACCTGTTCCTGGACTAGGAAAACAGCATGAGCAATGATCAAGTCAGAGCCCGGGACATCGTACGAAGCCTGCCCGGCATCGTCCGAAAGTTCCCCTCTATCGCCCGGGGCTATTACTACTACGCGGTAAAGGACCAGAACCGGGAGCTAACCCTCGGCACCCTGATCGAACGCAATGCCGAGCGACACGGCGATCGGCCGGCGGTGTTGTATGATGACCGGGCGATCAGCTGGAGCGAGTTTAATGGCTGGGCCAACCGCATTGCTCATTTTCTCCAGAACCAGGGCCTGACCAAGGGCGACGCCATTGCCGTGTTCCTGGAGAACCGCCCAGAGCTGCTGGCCGTTGTCGCGGGCGCGGCCAAGCTGGGCGTGGCCTGCGCCATGCTTAACACCTCTCAGAAAGGCAAGGTGCTGGAACACAGCATCAATCTGATCGAGCCCAAGATGGTAGTTGTCGGTGAGGAGCTGCTTGCCTCGTTCGAGGGAGTGAAAGGTGGCCTGAAAACCGGCCATCCCGACCCGTTCCTGTTCATGGCCGACATCAACACCCTGAACGCCTTTGGCGAAGCTCCAGACGGCTTCACCAACATGGCCGAGCGAGTCAGTACTTTTAACAGCAGCAACCCGGCGCTGCTCGACCCGCCACGCATGGGCGACACCGCCATCTATCTGTTCACCTCCGGCACCACCGGCCTGCCTAAGGCCGCCCCCGGCTCACACCGCAAGTTCGTCAAAGCCTACGGCGGCTTCGGCATGATGTCTCTGGCCATGGAACCGGAAGACGTCCTGTATTGCACCCTGCCGCTGTATCACGGCACGGCCCTGCTGGTGTGCTGGGGCTCGGTGCTTGCCGGTGGTTCCGCGATTGCGATACGCCGCAAATTCTCCGCCAGCGCCTTCTGGGACGACGTCCGCCGATACCGAGCCACCACCTTCGGCTATGTTGGCGAACTCTGCCGCTACCTGTTGAACCATCCAGCCAGCGAACAGGACCGGAACCACAGTCTGACCAAGATGATCGGCAACGGCCTGCGGCCTTCTATCTGGCGGGAGTTCAAAGAGCGCTTTGGTATCGACACCGTGGCCGAACTTTACGCCTCCAGCGAGGGCAACATCGGCTTCAGCAACTTCTTCAACATGGACAACACCGTCGGCTTCTCCACCGCCCCGTACAAGCTGGTGAAGTTCCACGACGGCACCCGGGACCCGGTCCGCGACAAGAAAGGCTTCATGCAGGAAGTTGGCAAAGGCGAGGCGGGGTTGTTGATCGGTGAGATCACAAAGAAGTGGTCATTCGAGGGCTACACCCAGAAAGAGGCAACCGAGAAATCCATCCTTCGGGATGCCTTCAAGAAAGGCGACGCCTGGTTCAACACCGGAGATGTACTGAAAGAAATCGGATGCCGACACCTACAATTCGTGGATCGCATGGGCGACACCTACCGCTGGAAAGGCGAGAACGTCTCCACCAACGAGGTGGAGAACATCATCGACGGCTCTGGCATGGTCGAAGAAGCGATCGTTTACGGCGTAGAGATCCCGAACACCAACGGCAAGGCCGGCATGGTCACGCTGGTGCCTCACTCAAACGGCAGCGAGTTCGACGTCAATAAACTGTTCGCCTACCTCAAAGCCAACCTGCCTCCGTACGCGATTCCGGTCTTTGTGCGGGTCACCCGCGCTATTGAGAAAACGGGTACCTTCAAATACCGCAAAGTGGATATTCAGAAAGCTGGCTATTCACTGGAACGGGATAACGATGAGGTGTTTGCCTGGTTACCCAGAACAGAGGGTTATAAGCAGCTGACGTCTGAGCTGGTTGCTGACATTGATGCCGGGAAGGTTAGCTTCTGACGATTAGTTTGGGGACTTGTCTCGGGCTCTAGCCTTTCAGGATTGGAATAACCGTGAAGTTCGAAAGGCAGAGAGGGCCAATCCTCCCAAAAATGTCGTAGGCCAAGGATGGCCGGAGACAAGCGCACATGGACGTGCTCGTAGCGGTTTTTGGGAGGATTGGCCCTCTCTGCCCCACCCCAAGCCATCCAGGCTAGGAGCGGGGGCAGATCCAGAATATTAAGAGCCGACCTTAAGCACCACCTTCCCAGTAGCACGACGCTCAGTCAGAGCGCCCAGCGCCTTGGCGTAATCCTCAAATTCGAACACTTCGCTGATCTTTGGGTCGATCTTTCCCTCGGAGTAGAGCTTCATCAGCTCCATCATGTTCTGGGCACTGGCCTCGGGCTCGCGCTGGGTGAAGCTGCCCCAGAAAACACCAACCACGGAGCAGCCTTTCAGCAGTGTCAGGTTGGCCGGGACCTTGGGAATGTCACCGGCGGCGAAGCCGATGATCAGGTGGCGGCCGTTCCAGCCCATGGCGCGCAGGGCCTGCTCGGTGAAATCACCGCCGACCGGATCGTAGATGACATCTACGCCCTTGCCCTTGGTCAGGTTCTTCACCGCCTCCTTCAGGGGCTCTTCGCTGTAGTTGATCAGCTCATCAGCACCAGCTTCCTTGGCAATGGCCAGTTTCTCCGCGGAGCTTGCCGCCGCGATGACTCGGGCGCCCATGGCTTTGCCCAGCTCCACCGTGGCAAGACCAACGCCGCCGCTGGCGCCCAGCACCAGCAGGCTCTCGCCGGGTTGCAGGTTAGCGCGCTGCTTCAGGGCGTAGTATGAGGTGCCGTACACCATGGTGAAGGCTGCGGCTTTTTCATCGGACATGCCATCGGGCACTGGCAGAAGATTCTGTTCCGGCACAACGACTTCCTCAGCAAAAGCACCGTAACCGGTCAAACCGGCAACGCGGTCGCCTGGTTTGAAGCGTGTCACCTTCTCGCCCACCTCAATCACTTCACCGGCCATTTCACCACCTGGGGAAAACGGCAGGTTCGGCTTCAGCTGGTACTTGTTCTCGATGATCAGGGTATCCGGGAAGTTCAGACCGGCGGCTTTGACCCGCACCTTCACTCCGCGCCCCTTCACGTCCGGGCTTGTAACCTCTTCGATAACGAGTGTGTCGGCTGGGCCGTATTCCTTGCAGAGGATGGCTTTCATGGAATCTCCTGTAGTGGCATTGTTGTTAGGCATACACCAAGCTTGGGACCTGCCTGGTTGCAACTACCCTTCAAGCTAACCAGTGTCACTCCATGAAGCAAATGAAGAGCTCTTATCCGATTTTATAAATCAAACTGATGAAGCCTATAACAAAGACCCGGCGTAAATCAGCGCCCCCAGCAATCCCAGGGCCGCAATGATCAAGCCTGCTCGCAAACTTGACGAGAAGGCTTTGGGGATTTCGGCCTTGCCCCCATTGGAAGCGTCTTCCTGATGACTCAATTTCTGGTCATGTCTGGAGTTGCGAATCAGTTCAATCATTTCTTCGCATTGGCGCGCACTGAAGGACGCCGGATTGAAGTTTTCCAAACCGTGGTTTTCCAAGAACTGGTGTACGTCCTTGGAAAGCGGTACATATTTCATGGACCAACTGGAAAAAGTCCGCCCCTCCAGAGGTTCCTCTATCAATGTAATGATGTTCCTATGCCTCCTATCGTTCTGAATACGACGATAGGTTTTTAAAACTTCGCCCTCCTCACCCTCCAGGTATTGGAAGAATTGGCCATTACCGTAGTAGAGACCACCCACCAGCTCACTCTGGCCATTGTGAAGTCGCGAAGTCATCAAAATCCGCGCAACGTGAGGCTCCACACCTTTATCAACGGGTTGAGCCTCGAAGGTAGCTTCGCTTGCATAGGCCAGGCGCATGAGTGACATTTTCACTACTCCAAAAAGGAAATTAAGACAATTCGGTGAACGTTACGCGCACATTGGTCATCACGGATCACTGAAACCGGAATCAGGCTAGCCGCAAAGATGGATCGAGAGGTATTCTTCGCTATTCTTTCGCGACCTTTGCGTGTGCCTCTACCACCTGTATTTCGCCATCAGGACCAACCATGTTCGATATCGTCTACCTGCTCGAAATGACCGGAATCGTCGCCTTTGCCATCTCCGGCATGCTGGTGGCGCGCGCCAAAAATATGGACCCGGTAGGCGTCTTTACCATCGGCTTTATCACGGCGATGGGCGGCGGCACCCTGCGAGATCTCATTCTGGACAACCACCCGGTGTACTGGATTCAGCACCAGGAACTGCCTATGTTGATCCTGGTGCTGGCCATCGTGTTCAGCTACTGGCAGCGCGCCGGACGGCTTCCGACCTCGAAGATCGTGCTGCCGGATGCTGTTGGGCTGGGCGTGTTTTCCATTCTCGGTGCGCAGCTGGCCCTGGACCTCGGGCATTCCTGGTTCATCGCTTCGCTGCTTGGCGTGATGACCGGCACCTTTGGCGGCGCATTGCGTGACACCCTGTGCAACGAAGTGCCGTCCATTTTCCGCAAGGACCAGATCTACGCGTCGATATCCTTCGCAGGCTGCTGGGTCTACTTCCTGTGTCAGTGGTTGCTGGAAAATGAAGCCCTGGCACTGACGATAGGTCTGTTTTTTATCGTCATCGTCCGAATGGCGGCTGTGCGCTTCGATATTCGCCTGCAACGGGATTCAACCCAGCACTAATTCGTCGGCTCATCTTTAGCACACTGTCAATCATCCCTTGGCCTGAGAGCCTTCAGCCGGTAAGATTGCCGTTTTTTCGCGCAATCTGCGTTTCCCATTCGAAACCGATTCCCAACTCCTAACTTTTGGCATCCTGAGAGGCAGACTCCCGTCATGCTTGAACGACTGTTCCAACTCCAGGCCCACGGCACCACTGTTCGTAAAGAACTGGTTGCGGGCGTAACCACTTTCCTGACCATGGCCTACATCATTGTGGTCAACCCCAGCATCCTGTCGTCGACCGGCATGGATTTTGGTGCTGTGTTTGTCGCCACCTGCCTGGCGGCCACCATCGGAACCCTGATCATGGGCCTTTGGGCCAACTACCCCATCGCCCTGGCTCCCGGCATGGGCCTGAACGCCTTTTTCTCATTCACCGTGGTCGGCAGCATGGGTTACAGCTGGCAGGTCGCGCTTGGTGCGGTTTTCCTCTCAGGTGTCATCTTCTTCCTGCTCAGCATCCTGAAGGTGCGCGAGTGGATCATCAACAGCATTCCGATGTCCCTGCGTTTCGGTATTTCTGCCGGTATCGGCTTCTTCCTGGCGCTAATCGCCCTGAAAAACGCCGGCATCGTGGTGGATAACCCAGCCACACTGGTCGGCATGGGTGACATCAAGGTTGCTGAAAGCCTGCTGTTCTTCGGTGGCTTTGTCCTGATCTGTGCGTTGTCGTTCCGGCGTGTTACCGGTGCCGTTATGATCGGCATCATTGCCATCACCGGTATTTCCATGATGCTCGGTATGGTTGAGTACAACGGGTTTGTGTCCGCCCCGCCGAGCCTGGCACCGACATTCATGCAGCTGGACATCGCCGGTGCCCTGAACGTTGGCATGATCAGCATTGTCTTCGCGTTCCTGTTTGTTGACCTGTTCGACACCTCGGGCACACTGATCGGTGCCGCTCAGCGCGGTGGTCTGCTGGACAAAAACGGCAAATTGCCACGCCTGGGCCGCGCCCTGATGTCCGATTCGGTCGCCACCATGTCCGGCGCCGCCATGGGCACCTCCACCACCACCAGCTACATTGAATCCACGGCCGGGATCTCCGCCGGTGGCCGCACCGGCCTGACTGCCGTGGTCGTCGCTGCCCTGTTCCTGGCCTGCCTGCTGTTGTCACCGATTGCCAGCATTATCCCGGCTTACGCCACAGCACCGGCATTGATGTACGTAGCCGTGCTCATGACCAGCGGTCTGAAGCTCGTGGACTGGGACGACATCACCGATGCCGCACCGGCTGTCGTGACGGCACTGATGATGCCGCTGACCTTCTCCATCGCAAATGGCATCGCCATGGGTTTCATCACCTATGCCATCGTGAAAGCCCTGAGTGGCCGCTGGTCTGACCTGAACGCCAGCGTCATTACCATTGCCGTGGTATTCGTCCTGAAATTCATTTTCCTGGATGCGGCGTAAGCCGCATCCTGAGTCATCACCGGATCTGTCATGGATTACTTCTCTGAAAGCATCAAAAAGGCGATTCGCACTGTGCCGGACTGGCCCAAGCCCGGCGTAGCGTTTCGCGACATCACCACGGTCCTGCAGGACAAGACCGCGTTTCGTAAGCTGATTGATGCCTTTGTCCACCGCTATCACGGCCATGAAATCGATGCCGTGGCTGCTGTCGATGCCCGCGGCTTTATCATTGGTTCGGCCCTGGCCTACGAGCTGAACGCCTCCCTGGTCCTGGTGCGGAAGAAGGGCAAGCTGCCGTTCGACACCCTGGTCGAAGACTACGAGCTTGAATACGGCAACGCCTCCGTTGAGCTGCATAAAGACGCCTTCAAACCCGGTGACAAGGTGGTCCTCGTTGACGACCTGATCGCCACCGGCGGTACCATGCTGGCCGCCACCCGCCTGATTCGCCGGATTGGCGCGGAGATCGTGGAAGTGGCGGCGATGATAGACCTGCCCGACCTCGGCGGCTCCCGAAAGCTGCAGGAAGATGGGCTTCAGGTTTATACTGTCTGCTCATTCGACGGAGAATAAACTGACAGCGCACGGGAGGCGGTTATGCAGGACTACCAACATCACTGGAAAGATGGCACACCCGTGCACTTGCCTCTGGGCAAGATTGTCTGCATCGGCCGCAACTACGCTGAACACGCCCGGGAACTGAACAACCCAGTTCCGGATGAGCCGTTGCTGTTTATCAAACCCTCGACAGCAGCGGTACACATCACCCGGCCGTTGGCCGTGCCCCACGATCGTGGCGAGGTTCATTACGAGGCCGAGCTGGCCGTTCTGATTGGCCGGCCACTGACCAACGCCTCCGCCAGCGAAGCGGAAACGGCCATCCTTGGCTACGGCATGGCCCTGGATCTGACGCTGCGAGATATCCAGAGCAAACTGAAAGAGAAAGGCCACCCCTGGGAACGGGCCAAATCCTTTGACGGAGCGTGCCCGCTCTCTCCGTTCGTCGCTGCCGACAAGCTGCATAAAGACCATATCCAGTTCACCCTGGATATCGACGGCGAGCGGCGCCAGACCGGCGACAGCCGCGAAATGCTCAACCCCATCGTGCCTCTGATTGCCCACATCAGCAGCCAGTTCAGCCTGCTACCGGGTGACATCGTACTGACCGGAACCCCCAAGGGCGTCGGCCCGCTGCAAATCGGCCAAACCCTGTCTCTCGAACTGGAAGACCTGCTGTTCGTCGAAACCAAAGTGGTTTAACGTTTGGCGTGAGCAAACTTATCTCCGGTTGAGGACGTACAACCTGCATGGCAAAAAAACCGGTAACTTCCCGTAGTGGTCGATTTCTGAAACTCGCAGGCATGACGGCTTCCGTGGCTGGGCAATACGCCGGTCAGCGGGCGCGCCGCATATTCCGGAGCGAGAACGACGACGGCGCGCAAAGCGAAAGCTATACCCGCATGGCCGGGCATATAGCCGACACGCTGGGTGAGCTCAAGGGCGCGGTCATGAAAGTGGGCCAGATCGCCTCACAGACCCAGGATTTCCTGCCCAAGGAATTTTCCGACGCCCTGCAAACCCTGCAGAAAGAAGCGCCGCCGATGCCGTTCCCGGTGATCGTCGAGCAGATCGAAACCGAACTGGGCAAGTCCATTGCCGAGTTGTTCGAATACCTTCAGGAGAAGCCCTACGCTGCGGCGTCCATCGGACAGGTCCATCGCGCCCGCCTGCACGACGGCACCGACGTTATCGTTAAAGTGCAGTACCCCGGCGTGGACGATTCCTGCGATTCCGACCTGAAGCAATTGCGCCTGGCATTGAAACTGGGCGGCCTGCTGAAAATGCCCAAGGAAGCAGTCGACCAGCTATTCGGAGAGATTCGTGAGCGGCTGAAGGAAGAGCTGGATTACGTCAACGAAGCGGACAATCTGCGGCTGTTCCGGAAATTCCATGAGAAAGACGACTGGATCATTATCCCCGATGTGATCGACAGTCATTCCAGCCGCCGGGTTCTGACACTGGAACTGGTGGAGGGAGATCACGTTAGTGAAGTGACACCCGCGCGCTACGATCAGGACACCATCAACCTGATTGGCCACCGCATCTTTACCACCATGGCCGACCAGTTGTTTCGCTTCCAGTGCATCCACGGTGACCCCCACGCCGGCAACTTTGCCTACCGGCCGGACGGCTCGATCATCCTGTACGATTTCGGCTGCGTTAAGAAGCTAAAACCCGAAATCATCAAATCCTACCGTCAGGCCCTAGTCGCCGCTTTGCAGGAAGACTATCAGGCCCTGGACCGCCACCTGATTGCCTTGGGCGCCCGGGTGGAAAGCCAGCCAGCGGTGGACGAAGCCTATTACGCCATGTGGCGGGACATTCTCATTGTTCCGTTCGAGCAGGAAGAACCCTACGACTTCGCGGAAGCGGACCTGCACCAGCGCGTGGCCGCCAAGACCAGCACGGTGTTCAAATACCTGGAGTATTTCAAACCGCCAGTGGAGAGCATCTTCATTGACCGGATGATTGCCGGGCATTACTGGATGCTGAAGCGGCTGGGCGTGCAGGCAGCGTTCCGCTCCGAGCTGGAAAAGTACCTGGAAACTACGCTCGACTGAGCCACAATCAGAAATAGCCAACGAAGCGCCCCAGCACAAGCACCAGCAGCCACACCGCGAGGGACACCAGCGCACCGGCCCGCAGCGCCGGACTGACAGGCCCTTCGACCGCACCCGGGGCGTACCGGGCCATAATCACCAAGATATTCACCAGTCCAAGCAGCAGCACCAGCAGCTTGGCACGAAACCAGATCGACTCCAGATACTCGGTGGCCCGGGTGATGAACATCAGGCTGCCGGTGGTCACTGCCAATGCCAGGCCGACGGCCGCCGTCATCCTCAGTACCCGCCAGAATGGCTGCAGCGGCAGGCTCGACCAGAGCCCCAGCAACTTCAGATCCAGGGGAATAATGCCGCCCACCAACAACGCAATACCAAGAATGTGCCCGGCATTGATCAGCGGGTACCACCAAACCGACCCGGCAAGGGCTTGCGCCAGCGCACTCTGCTCCAGGATAACCGCAAACTCTGCCACTTCCTCTGCCATGGACAATCAGCAGTCTCAGGACGAACGATCTGGGTATAGATTGTAATCTTTGCCATCAATGACGATGCGCTCCGCCTTGACCAGGCGTTCGTCCGCTTTGGCGGACTTGTGGCCATGAACGGTGATTTCGCGCCCCTCGGACAGCAGCTCGTCGGTGAGTCCCGCACGCTGATTGCGCCACGGCTGCCCCACTTCAATCAGCCACTCCTTGCCATCGACACTCAGCGTTACCTCACCGTGGGGGTTACCCAGGCGTTTAGCGACAATAATGCCGGTGATTTCAAACTCCTGATCCGTAGCCCAGCCCCAGCCATGGTGCGCCATTGCCGGAACTGAACTCAGGATCAGGATAAGAGGAAGTAAAAACCACAGAATCGAACGTGTTGAAGACCACATGATGCGCCCCTCGCATTCAGCCTTTGCCTGAGATTAGTACAGGCACTGCTGATGGGACAGCTCGACCGAAAACGGGTTCAGTCGAGATTGGCAACCCACTCGGCAACACCTTCACAGGCACCCTTCTGGATAAAGCGGGCCCGGGACACGGACGGAGGCTCGGCCGGGTCCACAACAGTGACGGGAACTCCCGGCTCCACTTCATAGACCAGGCCGGCGGCCGGATAAACCTGAAGCGAAGTGCCGACAATCAGCAGATGATCGGCGGTACGAACCATTTCGGCCGCAGCATCCAGCATCGGCACTTCTTCACCGAACCAGACAATGTGAGGCCGCAGCTGGGCACCGCGCTCGCAGATTTCGCCCGGCTGGATGTCGCGATAGCCGATGTCGTAAACCAGTTCCGGGTGCTGGGAGCTGCGGGCTTTGGTGAGTTCGCCGTGGAGGTGAATAACATTGCTCGAGCCACCGCGCTCGTGCAGGTCATCAACGTTCTGGGTGACGATGGTTACCCGGTAGCGTGACTCCAGTTCCGCCAGCAACCGGTGGGCCTGGTTGGGCTGGGCAGATTCCAACTGCCGGCGGCGGTCGTTGTAGAACCGCAGCACCAGCTCCTGGTTACGGGCAAATGCCTCCGGTGTCGCCACATCGTAGACACTGTGCTCCTCCCACAAGCCCCCGTTATCCCGGAAGGTGGAGAGACCACTTTCGGCGCTGATGCCTGCGCCGGTCAGGACCACGACGTGATCGCGCATCAGTCGAAGATCTTGCCAGGGTTGATAACGCCATTAGGGTCAAAGACCTGCTTGATCGCCTTCATGTAGGCAATTTCGGCCTCGCTGCGGGTGTAATGCAAATACGGCTTCTTGGTCATGCCCACGCCGTGTTCGGCGGAAACACTGCCCTCATAACGCTCAACAATCTCAAACACCCACTTGTTGACCTGCTGGCACTTCTCGAAAAAGTCCTCATTGGCCATGTCCTCGGGTTTCAGGATGTTCAGGTGTAGATTGCCGTCGCCAATGTGGCCAAACCAGATGATTTCGAAATCCGGGTAATGCTTGGTCACCACCTCGTCGATTTCGGTCAGGAAGCCCGGCACCTTGGACACCACCACGGAGATGTCGTTTTTATAGGGCGTGCGCGGCGCGATGGACTCGGAGATCCGCTCCCGCAGCTGCCACAGGTTCTGGGCCTGGGTTTCGCTCTGGCTGATAACGCCATCCAGCACCCAGCCCTGCTCCACGCATTGCTCGAACAGGGCCATGGCATCGTCCATTACCTGGTCGGAAACGGCCTCGAACTCCAGCAGTGCGTAGTACGGCGCCTCGGTCTCGAACGGCGCCTGCACCTGGCCGTGGGCCAGCACATGCTGCATGGCCTGGTGCGAGAAGAATTCATAAGCGGTCAGATCGATCTGCTTCTGGAAGGTCTGCAACACGTCCATGGTGTTGGTGAGGTCGTTGAGGCCCAGCACCAGCACGGTCAGGTTGTCCGGCTGACGGGTCAGCTTCATGGTGGCTTCGGTAATGAAGCCCAGGGTGCCTTCCGCACCAATGAACAGGTGGCGCAGATCGTAACCGGTATTGTTCTTTTCCAGATCCTTGTTCAGTTCCAGGATATCGCCCTTACCGGTCACCACTTTCAGCCCCGCCACCCAGTCGCGGCTCATGCCGTAGCGGATCACCTTGATACCACCGGCGTTGGTGGACAGGTTGCCACCGAGCTGACTGGAACCTGCCGAGGCGAAGTCCACCGGATAATACAAACCGTTCTCTTCGGCCAGATTCTGCAGCTGTTCGGTGACCACGCCCGCCTGGCAGTGCACGGTGCGATCGCTGGCGTTGAATTCCAGGACCTGGTTCATGTTGTCGAATGCCACAACCACTTCGCCATTGGCCGCCACCGCGCCGGCGCTCAAACCTGTACGACCACCCGACGGCACCAGCGCCACCTGATTTTCATTGGCAAACCGCACCAGCGCCTGCACCTGCTCGGTGGTTTTCGGCAGCACAATGGCGGTGGGCTTGGGTGGGTAGATCTTGGTCCAATCCTTACCATAAGCCTGAAGATCGTCAGGATCGGTCAGCACCTTGCCGGCATGGTCACCGGTGGCAATCAACTCTTTCAGGGAGGCGATGATTTGTTCGGAATTCATGGATAAGTCAGTCTCGTCGAGGTTGGTCCGGGGACCGGTAACCCTGCGGTTACCAAAGCCTTTTATTCAGGCAATCCGGCGCGCTGTGAAATTCTGCGTTTATGGTATCATACCGCCCCTGTTCTGTGAGCCAGCCCTGACGATCACTGGCCACAGGTCATTTCACGTGACGAAAGGTTCGGAAGCAAGCCCATGTCAAATACGTCTCTCGAAAAGAGCAAAATCCGGATCCTGCTGCTGGAAGGCGTGCATCAATCTGCGATTGATACCCTGAATGCCGCAGGCTACACCAACATCGAATATCTGACTCACTCGCTGGCCGAGGAAGACCTGATTGAGAAGATTGCCGATGCGCACTTCGTTGGGATTCGTTCGCGCACCCAACTGACTGAGAAAGTATTTGACGCTGCCAATAAGCTGGTAGCAGTGGGATGTTTCTGTATCGGTACCAACCAGGTGAACCTGCAGGCGGCTACCCGCCGCGGCATCGCCGTGTTTAACGCGCCGTTCTCCAACACCCGTAGTGTTGCCGAGCTGGTTCTTGCCCAAGCGATTCTGCTGCTGCGTGGCGTACCTGAGAAAAACGCCAAGGCGCACCGCGGTGAATGGCTGAAATCCGCCAAAGACAGCTATGAAATTCGCGGCAAGAAGCTGGGCATCATCGGCTACGGCAACATCGGTACCCAGTTCAGTGTCCTGGCCGAGGGCCTGGGCATGGACGTCTATTTCTACGACGTAGTTTCCAAACTGTCGATTGGTAACGCCACCCAAGTCGGCACCCTTCAGGAACTGCTGAATATTTCCGATGTGGTGAGTCTGCACGTTCCGGAAACTCCGGCTACCAAGTACATGTTCAAGGCCGAGCAGTTCGCGCAGATGAAGCCGGGCTCCATCCTGATGAACGCGTCCCGCGGCACCGTGGTCGACATCGACGCCTGCGCCGATGCCCTGAAGAGCGGCAAGCTCCTGGGTGCGGCCATCGACGTATTCCCGGTTGAGCCCAAGTCCAACACCGAAGAGTTTGTATCACCGCTGCGCGAGTTCGATAACGTGATCCTGACTCCGCACGTGGGCGGCTCCACCATTGAGGCACAGGAAAACATCGGCCGCGAAGTGGCTGAGAAGCTGGCCATGTACAGCGACAACGGCACCTCGGTATCTTCAGTAAACTTCCCGGAAGTAGCCCTGCCGTCACACCCGAACCAGCACCGTCTGCTGCACATTCACGAGAACGTGCCGGGCGTAATGTCCGAGATCAACCAGGTGTTCTCCGAGAATGGCATCAACGTGTGCGGCCAGTACCTGCAAACCAAGGAAGACATTGGTTACGTGGTCGTCGACGTGGACAAGGCCTACGGTGAGCTGGCGCTGGAGAAGCTACTCCAGGTGAAGGGCACTATCCGCTGCCGCGTACTGTTCTAACGCAAGCAGCAATGAACGGGTAGTAAAAACCGGGGCCGAGGCCCCGGTTTTTTTTGGCTTGCAGTTTATTGTTGAACGCGCAACAGCAGGTTCGGAGAACCGGCCTTGATGCCCGACAGCACGTTGGACGTGGTTTTCTGCACCAGCGCCTCGTGAACGGCAGCCGGAGTCAGCTGGCCATCCGCGGCCAGCAGCAAGGCGGCGTTACCGGCAACATGGGGCGACGCCATTGAGGTGCCACTGATGGTGTTCGTCTGGTTGTCACTCTGATACCAGGCCGCCGTAATGTTAGAGCCCGGGGCGAACAGGTCCAGGCAGCTGCCGTGGTTGGAAAACGAGGAGCGCTCGTCATTGGCAGTGGTGCTGCCCACCGTGACGGCCGCAGCGACCCGGTTCGGAGAACCGCTGCAGGCGTCCGCATCATCGTTACCGGCGGCGACCACGAAGGTCACGCCGCTTTCAATGGCGCCACGCACGGCGTTGTCCAGCGCATCCGAATTGCCACCACCCAGGGACATGTTGGCAACGGCTGGGGCTTCATGGTTTTCGGCAACCCAGTCCACACCAGCAATCACGTCAGAGTTACTGCCGGCGCCGGCACAGTTCAGTACCCGGACTGGGGCGACAGCAGCGTTCTTGGCAATACCGTACTCGGTGCCCACAGCGGTACTGGACACGTGGGTGCCGTGGCCATTGCAGTCAGACGTATCCTCCGGATCGCTGGCCTCAGCGCCCAACAAACCGAACAGGGGCAGCCCCAGGCCACCGGCACCGGCGAAGTTGCGGCCCTCGCTCACGCGCCCGGTAAATTCTGTGTGCGAGTCTCTCAGACCAGTATCAATCACGTACACGGTCACGCCGTCACCCGCATTAGCGGGATAGGCGTAGCGATCATTCAGTGGCAGGAAGGCCTGGTCTACGCGATCCAGTCCCCAGGTGGCACCCTGCTGGGTTTCGGACGCCAGAATCACGCGGTCCGGCTCAACCGCTTGAACGCCCGGCATTGAGGTCAGCAATGCCGCCTGGCTTTCAGACAACGCAACAGCGGCGCCGGTCATGGCGGTATCGTAAAGGTGCAGCAACTCCCCGCCACCGGTTGCAGTCAGTAATTGCTGTACGGCGGTTTCGAGGCTGGAGGTATTGAGTAGTGTCGGCAAAGCCGGGTCCAGGGTCAGGATGAAGCGCCCGGGAATCACGTCGCCAGCGGACGCAGCAGCGCCCGGTGCTTCAGTTTGGCCGAGGAGCGGTCCGGCCAGATCAGACAATGGCCCAGCATGGGCAAGTGGCGCGGCGGCAAGCGTGATTGCGAACGGAGCGGCAATCCATAAGGTTTTAGTCACGGGGCAAACTCCTTACTCGTTGATTCTTGTCATTAGGGTCACCAGTGCGCGTTTTGCACGCGACTGTGCATCCACGTTGGCACCCCAGGTTACGAAAATCACGGAAATCGCCTTAAATTAGTTCCATATTTCAATAATTTAATCGGCTGTTCATGAAGTCGCCCTTGAGAATTGGACACCTCCCACCATGTAATAGTCAGGCGCCGAGCGCGTCTGAACGTTCATCGAAAAGGAGTTATTTATGTCTTTGAAGGAATCACTGCAGCACAAACTGGAAACCCAGACCGATCACTGGAGCAAACAGGTTGAGAGTCTAAGGGCACAAGCTGAAGAAAAGATGGCCAAAGCCAAAGATGAACAATCCGAGGCGGAAGTACAGCGGGAATTCTCGGAGAAAATCCAAGCCCTTGAAGCTCAGATCGATACCGCCAAGAGCAAACTGAATGAAGTAAAAGAGTCCAGTGCTGACCAGCTGGACAGCCTGAAGCAGCGTATCGACGACTGGCTGCCCGGCAAGAACTGATGCCCCGAGCCCTCAGGTTTAAGCGAAAGGCATTAAAAAAGGCTTCGGTTTAATACCGAAGCCTTTTTTTGGTTAACCGAACATCTACTGTCCGATCACTGACTATTTACTGCATCGGCACCAGCGTCAGCTCAACCCGGCGGTTCTGCTCACGCCCGGCGGCACTGTCATTGGAAGCCAGCGGGTAGCGCTCACCATAACCCACGGCGCGGGTACGCTTGGGTGCAATGTTCTGATTCAACAGGAAATCGCGAACGGAACCTGCGCGCTGCTCACTCAGCAGCTGGTTATAGCTCTGGGAACCGGAACTGTCGGTATGACCTTCAATCTGGATGATGGTCTTGTCGAATTCCTTCAGGACCAGGCCAACCGATTCCAGCGTGCCGCTGAACGACGGCTTGATGGACGACTGGTTGAGATCAAAGGTGATGTTGCCAGGCATGATCAGTTCAATCTGGTCACCATTACGGACAACGCGGACACCCGAACCTTCCAGCTTCCGGCGCAGCTGTGCTTCCTGCTTGTCCATGTAGTAACCGATACCACCGCCAATGGCCGCGCCACTGGCTGCACCGATCAGCGCGCCCTTACCACGGTCGCTTTTGCTAGAGGTCGCCGCGCCAACAGCCGCACCGCCCAGAGCACCAATAATACTACCCTTGGTGGCACTGGAGGTCTTTTCTTCACCGGTGTACGGGTCGTAAGTCATGCAACCGCCAAGTCCTACGGTTGCCACCGCGAAAGCAAGAATCGTTTTTTTCACAACTATCTCCTGTGCTCTTTCATTTGCGGCCAGCTGCGTTTTTGCCAGCAGTCTGCACCGACGGGTTCGAAAATGTGTCAATGATGGTATTGAATACGGTCGCTTGCAGATCCTGGGCTTCATTCACCAGGTGATGGCGTCCGTCCGGGATTCTCAGCTCCTCTACCGACGAGAATTTATTGCGGATAATCCGCAGATTGTGCTCCCAATCCACTGTCAGATCCTTCTCTCCCTGCACCACGGTCACCGGAAAATCCACCGGTCGTGCAGATTCGATATGGGGCACCCAGCTGCGCAAAGCGCCCACCCAGTCTACATGCACCGCCCGCGCCTGCAGTGGGTCGTGCTCACGCAGGAACCGCAGGAACCGCGAGTTTCCGCTGTTCGCGGAAAAGGCCCTCCGCCAGCGCGTGAGGAAAGGCTTCATCAGGCTGTGCAGCACCTTCGCTCCCAGCCAGCCCACGGGACGCACCAGCGGTGCCAGCAATACCACCTTCCGGAAGGCAGACGTTCCCTGACTATGACCATTAGACAGCAAGTAATCGATAAGGATCGCCCCACCGGTACTCTGCCCAACCGCAAACCAGGGTTGGCGGATTCTCGGCTGCACATGAGCCATTACATCCGACAGCACACCCTGGTATTCGATGAAGCTGCCAATGGCGGCTGGCGTCCCACTGGACAACCCATGGCCCGGCTGATCATACGCCAGCACGTCAAATCCGGCACCCAGGCACCGATCGATGAGCTGGCTGTACAGCCCGACATGGTCAAAGTAACCATGCAGAATGAACACCGTGCCCCGCGGGCTAAACGACTCAGGCAACTGGTAATAGTGCACCATGACCTGATGGCGTCCCGCCTCTACGTACCCCTGGTGGTAGACCACTTCGGGGTGTTCGACCCACAGGTCCAGACCGTAAAAGCGGCAGTAGGCGACCATCTGGTCGCTCAACTTCCTTGGAGTCGCAGGATCAAAAGCTTCCAGCCGATCTAGCAGCGAATGCCTGTCCCAATCCGGAATTTCTATGGTATCTGTTTTCCAGTACACGTAGAGTTAAACGCCTGTCATGATTGATTAATAAGCTGTTTGATCTGCAATCCTAACGCATAGCGGGGGTAGAACACAGATGCTGCAACACCTTCTTGAGACGGGCCTGCGCCAGACCATGCGCCGATTGGTACGCCCGGTGCTTCACCCGGCGGTGCCAGTGCAGCTTCAACGCACCCTCACCCGTCAGGCCTATCGCAGCTCCGTGCCACCGCGAGGTTGCCGCTTTGAACAAGACTCCATCGGCGGCCTGCCCGTCACCCGGACCCTGTTTGGTGACACCAGCCAGGGCGTCTTACTGTATCTGCACGGCGGTGGATTTATTATCGGTTCTGCTGCCACCCACCGTGGCCTTACCGGCCACCTGGCCAAGGCCAGCGGCTGCAGCGTAATCACGCCCGACTACCGGCTAGCGCCGGAACACCCCTTCCCGGCCGCTCTCGACGACGCCGAGGCGGTGTACTCGGCCCTGCTGGAACAGGGCGTCCCCCCGGAGCAGGTTGCCGTAGCCGGGGATTCCGCAGGCGGCGGGCTAACCGTTGCACTGGCCATGCGGCTCAGAGACCGGCAGCTGCCATTGCCGTCATCACTGACCGTGTTCTCGCCCTGGGTCGACCTGACCCAGCAACACCTGTATGCCCCGGAAATCGAACCCGTACTGCAGCCCCGCTGGACCGGAAAAGCGGCCAAACTGTACAGCGGGAGTGAGGCCCTGACCAACCCGCTGATCTCACCGGTTTACGGTGACCTGTCAGGCCTGCCACCGCTTCTGATCCAGGCCGGTAGCGAGGAAATGCTGCTCAACGATGCCGAGCGACTTGCCGCAGCAGCACAACGGGACGACGTGCCGACAACCCTGGAAATCTTCAACAGCCTCTGGCACGTGTTCCAGATCCACAGTGGCCAACTCGACCGGGCGACCGACGCGGTGGCCGGTGCCGGGGCGCACATCAAACGTCATCTGGCAGTTTGAGCCGGCCATTAACCAACGCCTCCTTGCGCGCCCGCGTCCACTGCTTGATGTGCCATTCCAGGCGGGATGCCCGGCTGCGATCACCAACCGGTGCGTGGAATACCAGGATGAGTGGTCCCTTACCCCGCAGACTGCGCGCGCCTTTCGGTGCGCCGGCCTGGTGTTCGGAAAACCGGCGCTCCACATCGGTAGTGATGCCGGTATACAGTGCACCCCGGGCCGTCCGGACCATGTAGACAAACCACTCAGGAGCCATGGGCCAGTGCCTGCTCCCGAACCCGCACTTTTTTCTGCTGCAGCCAAAGACCCGCGACGATAAGCACCAGCCCAATGTAAGTAGAAGGCAGGATCTGTTCACCCAAAATAAAGTAGATAAAGACCAGGGACAGGAACGGCGAAATGAAAATCAGGTTGCTGACCCGGGACGTGTTTTCCGCCTTCTTCATGGCGTAGGACCAGAGCACGAACGCGATCCCCATTTCGAAGACCCCGACATACACGGCCGCGGCAAAAGCACCGGGACCCGGTAGGTTAAAGCCCACGGTCAACCCGCAAATAAGGACAATCACCGGCAACCCGAACAAGAAATTGAGGAACAGGCCCACCACCGGATCCCGGGTGTCCCGGGTTGCGATTATCCAATAGGAGGCCCAGATCACTGTGCTGCCAATGGCCAGTGAGACGCCCAACGGGTCCGAAAAACTGAGTGATGCCACTGCACCCCGAGTCGCGATCACCACCACCCCGGCGTAACACACCAGTCCGGCAAGGATGTCGGTCTTTCTTAGCCGCTGCCCCAGGAAGGGCACGGACAGGTACGCCAGCACCAGGGCCCAAGTGTAGTTCAGCGGCTGCGCCTCCTGGGCTGGCAGGCGATCGAACGCTCCGAACAACACGAAATAATACAGGCAGGGATTGATCAGCCCCATGCCAAACGACTGGGCGTATTGCCGTCGGCTGAGTGAGAAGACCAGATGCCAACGGCCCTGAATCATCAGGATAATTCCGATCACCAGCACCGACGAAGTACAGGCAATCAACAGCATCTCAACCGGCGCCAACTCCCGCAGCGCCAGCTTAAAGGCCGTAGCAACGGTGGACCAAAGCAGGACAGTCGCGAGCCCATATAGCATCGCCTGCTTCTGGTTTGTCATACTCTCACTCCGACGGCAGTGGACAGGAAGGCTCCAGTCCAAATGTGTTACTTTAGCGGCAATTAAACATTCACCCCGGCTCTGGAGAACGGGATATGCGCATCACCGGCCACTGGCTTCCCTTCCTGGCAATCGTGCTGCTCTCCATGGCCGGCTGTTCTGAGAGTGAGCCCACGTCATCGGGTAATATGACACCGGAAACCGCGCCTCCAGAATACCCGGTCACCTGGCGCTTCGCCCTGGAAGAAATTGAGGGCAGTGTACAACACGCCTACGCCCGTGCACTAAAAGAGAGTATTGAAGAACGCTCGGATGGCAGAATCCTGCTGGATATCTTTCCTTACGGCTCCCTGGGTACCTCGGCACAGCTGACTGAGCTGGCCAAGAACGGCTCGGTACAACTGGCGTTCGCCTCCCCCGGGCACCTGGCTAACCAGATTCCTGAAGTGGGTGTCTTCACCCTGCACTACCTGCTGTCCGACGATGGCAACGTGAATCGCCAGCTACTGGCCAGCCCTGAGCTTCTGGCCATGTTCGAAACACCCTACGCCAGCCGCAACCTGAAACTGCTGGCGTTCGTGCCGGAAGGCTGGATGGCCTGGACCGCCAACAAACCCCTGCGGTCACCGGCGGACTTCCAGGACCTGCGCATCCGAACCATGACCTCTGATATGGCTGCAGCCAGCTACCGCGCCTATGGCGCGCAACCCGAGCAAACCCCATTCTCCCAGGTCTACACCGATCTTCAGCTGCGCAAAATTGACGCTCAGGCCAACCCTGTTTTCGCGATTGAGGAAATGGAGTTCTACGAGGTGCAGAGTACCCTGACCATTGCCCGCCCGACCCAGTTCATTGCGTCACTGGTCACCAATCGGGATTGGTACCAGGCATTGCCGGAAAAGCAGCAGCAGTGGCTCGACCGAGCCCTGAAAGAGGTCGCCGAAATTGCCTGGCGCACCCAGGAACACCTGAACCAGGCACGCCTGAAAACCATGCTGGAAGGTCGTCAGCTCAAGGTGGTTGAGCTTTCCGAAGAAGAACGGGCGGTCTTTGCGCAAGCCAGCCAGCCTGTCCGCCAAGCCTACATCAACGCAACCGGCGAGCGGGGCACCGAGATCCTGAAACGCGTCCGGCAGTTGATCGAGACTCTGGAGAACCAGGCATCCGAGTCAGTGAGCAAGAACGGGGGCTAACACTACTCGGGCACCAGCCAGTCCATTTGGTGACTGACACCGAGGCCTTCCCGGCCCTCATTTACGTCGCCGATCATCGCCATCAGGCGCTCATCGAAGCCCCAGGGCGGGTTAACCACCAACATACCGGAGCCGGTCATGCCGCGCTCCGGCGGCTGTTCGAGATGAACCTCACTTCGCAACACTTTCCGGACTGAACCCTGTCGCACTGCATCGAGCAATTCCTGCTGGAGCCCACTGGTCAGAATGGGGTACCAGATAAGATAGACGCCGTGACGGCATTTCTGCCAAGCCTTTTGCAATGCTGTCGCGACATCCGCGTAATCGGATTTAATCTCATAAGACGGATCGATCAGAACCAGCAACCGTGGCTGCCGGGGAGGAAGTTGATTGAGCATGCCTGACAGGCCATCGGACTTCACCACCCGAATTTTCGGAGACGATGCCCAGTCAGACAGTCGCTCACTTTCCGTTGGGTGCAGTTCAAAGGTAACCAGTGAATCATCGTCCCGCAAAAAATGACGAAACCAGGCCGGCGATCCGGGGTAATGCCTGAGCTGGCCTGTCGTTCCGTTCAGGCCGGCCAGAACATTGAGCACTGGTTGCCAGTCCGATGAATTGAGGCGTTCACGCGCTGCCCAGAGCTTTTGTATACCGCTATCCGCTTCACCGGTTTTTCGGGCCCGCTCGCTACCAAGATCATAGACTGCACTGCCAGCGTGGGTATCCATGAAGGCAATCCCGGACTTCTTGGATTGCATCATGGTGACGGCGAGCGCCAAAGCCGAGTGCTTCTGAACGTCGGCAAAATTGCCAGCGTGAAAGGCATGAAGATAACTGAGCATAGATCGGTTCCCTGTTTCAGGCGCCCATTAGGCACCAAGCAAAAACGTCAGGCAAGCGAGTAGCCCTGGGATGAACCTGGCTACTTTTGGTCTGTGCACGCCACCACAACGTACATCGAGGTTCAGGGGTATTTTAAGTACTGGTATCCTTGCCGCTCACTTGCCCCGAGGACATCGGTTTGCCCAAGCAGAACTCTGACACTCTTGACCAACTTTACAGCCTGATTGCCAATGAGGAAGAGGCACGGGTTTGTAAAGACATCCCCGCCGAAGCCTGTCGGGAAGTACCCCGTAACTTCTTTCTGATTCTTGCGAGCAATGTGCTGACCAAGCTCGGTGATCTGCTGACCAGCCCCAAAACCGTGCTTGCCTGGTTAATGAGTGCCGTCGGCGCGCCGGCGTTGGTGGCTTGGCTGGTCCCCATTCGGGAATCCGGCTCCATGGTTCCGCAGATGGTGATCGGGGCCTGGGTCCGGCAAAAGGCGGTTCGCAAGTGGTTCTGGACACTCGGCAGTTTTGGCCAGGCCCTCAGTGTCTTAGGCATGGCTGCCAGCGTCTGGTTCCTCGAGGGCTACGCCGCTGGGGGTGGCATCGTAGCCTGCCTGATTGTCTTCTCCCTTGCCCGCGGTTTCTGTTCGGTATCCATGAAAGATGTTCAGGGCAAGTGCATCCCCAAAACCCGTCGGGGCCGTCTTTCAGGGTTGGCAACCACCCTCGGGGGTACGGCAACGGTGATCATGACGGTGCTACTGTTCTGGGATCGGGGCGACCCCAGCCTGACCTTCTACAGCACACTGCTCATGCTCGCTGCCAGCCTGTGGGTCATCGCCGGATTCCTGTTTGCCGGTGTGGACGAATACGCAGGTGAAACCGGTGGCGGTGGCAACGCCCTCAAGGATGCAGTGCGAAGCCTCTCTCTGCTGCGCGATGACGCGCCCTTCCGCCACTTTGTAATCACCCGGGCCCTGTTGCTGTGTTCAGCCCTGGCGGCCCCCTATTTTGTCGTGCTCGCCCAGAAGGAATCCGATATTGGCTGGATGCTGGGTGTTTTCCTGCTGGCGAGCAGCCTGGCCAGCTCAGTGAGTGCGAGCTTCTGGGGCTGGATGGCCGACACCTCAAGCCGGCGGGTGATGATCCGGGGCGCGGCCATGGCCAGTGGCGTGTGCCTGGCGGTCGGCATCAGCACGCTCGTCCTTGGAACCGACTTCGCCGGTGTCTGGTTCTATCCCATCGCTTTCTTCTGCCTGAGCATTGCCCACGCCGGTGTCCGGCTGGGCCGGAAAACCTACCTGGTGGACATGGCTGGTGGTAACAAGCGCACCGACTACACTTCGGTCAGCAATTCCGTCATAGGCGTTCTTTTGCTGGTGACTGGAGGCCTCACCGCCGTCGTATCGCTTGTGTCAGAGGTGGCGGTGATTCTGGTGCTCGGTCTGATGGGGTTTGCAGGCATGGTCAGCGCCATAAAATTAGAGGAGGTAACGGACGATTGACCTTTATTTTTGTGACAGATGTCACATTTATCAATGTTTTTGGAACCAAAGTGCGTCATCTTACGTGATGTAACACATCCGCTGCCACGGAGCTGGGTAACGGGCTAAAACATAAAGGACCGGTTGTTCCACTGCGTAGCCACACACATCAGCTACAGAGAGGCAGAGAAATGCGAACAGGTACATCAATTCCCAGCGAACATCGTGGTCGTTTACTGCATACCGTATATGGCTGGTACGCCCTTACCCGTGAACAGGCAGACCTCGGCCCCTTCGACACAGCCGAAAAAGCTTCCCGTGCGCTCACCCGGCACATTCATATCTACAGAGGCCTGAACAACCGTAACCCGGAGGATCAGGCACGCATGCACCTTCACGACACCGAGCACTGCGAGAGAAACAACTGCGCTCTGTGTGTCGAGGCCAAAGTGGCCCAGCACTCTATGATGCTGGTTGCGGTATGACCCCCGAACGCGGCCCGGAGCCCGAGCCCAGCCTGGTGCCCCCGCACCGCAAAGCTAGAGTCGCATTCGCGTTTCTGACTTTCTCGCTGGGTCTGTGTTTGCTGAGTTACGTCAGTACCCTCTAATCGACCAGCTCAGCTAACCGTACCCTTAGCCACAGCACTGTCCGCTAAAGGGTCTTGCCTTCGTTCAAAGCCAGGGCGCCTTTGACGATGCGATAAATAATCCAGATTGAGATACCCAGCAGAATAAACCAGCCAATGACCAGCGGCATGGTCACGATTCCAACAACGGTCCACAACAGCCCGATCCAGAAGGTCCGGATCTGCCACCGGAAGTGAGATTCGATCCAGGTATTGCGGACATCATCCAGCTTGACGTAATTGATGATCACGCCCACCAACCCGGTGATGCCTCCAACAAAAAACGATAACGCCTGAAGTATGTAAACCACTACGGCCAGATTACGGACCGGGTCGGAACGGCGCGCTACGGGATCGGGATTTGCAGGAACGTGCTCTGGTTCGGCCAAGACATTGCCTCCTTAAATGAACTCTGCTGGCAGTCTAACACGTGCCCAGAGTACCCGAGCAGGCGCGCTCTGGCCGTTACGTTTCATTCATTCCCACCCGCCCAAAGTAAAAAAACCGCAAGGCGGACTGGCCCCTTGGAAGCACCAGCTCGCTTTGCGGCGGTTTGAAAAGTTACCCGCTTGGATTTGAACTTACGCCCCGATCACGCCTCCATCGGTGCGAGTCACGATCACCGTGGCATCTCGGGGATGGTCGCCCTCGGTGCCAAAGGGCCAGTTGGCATCCGGATGCTGGATATTCACAAACATGGTTTTCACATCGGGCGTGGTCACCACACCGGTGACTTCACAACCCACCGGCCCCACGAAGAAGCGCTTGATCTCACGGGTAACCGGATTGGCCGCCAGCATCATGTTGTTCTGGTACGGCTCGGCGTCGGAACCATCGGTCTGGATCCACAGGCGGCCGTTGTAGTCGAACCACAGTCCATCCGGGCTGTTGAAGATGTTGTCGTCATCCAGGGTGACAACTGCCTCACCGTCGACAACCGTTTCGGTGCCCTGCTCGCCGCCAAAGACAAAGATATCCCAGTCGAAGCTGGTCGCTGCATGGTCGCTGCTCTCTTCGGTCCACCGAATAATATGGCCGGTGCGGTTTTCCGCCTGGGGGTTGGCGGCATCGGTCTGCTCTTCAGTCCGGTTGGAGTTGTTGGTCAGGGTGAAGTAGACCTCGCCGGTGTTAGGATCCACAGCGCCCCATTCCGGGCGATCCATCGGCGTGGCACCGGCAATGTCGGCGGCTAGGCGGGTGTTCAGTAGCACATCGGCCTGATCATCAAAGCCGGTGAAATTGATGTCGCCCACCATGGTTCCGTCGGCAGCAGCCACCTTGGCGGCGAAGTCGCCATCGTCGAGTGATAAGGACAGCCATTCGCCGGTACCATCATCATTGAACCTGGCAACGTAAAGCGTGCCTTCGTCCAGCAGATAGCCGCCAGCCGTTGCTGCCGAGTAGTTATTAGCCGATACAAATTTGTAGATATATTCGAAGCGGGAATCGTCACCGGAATAACACACCACCGGCTTGCCTTCGGTCACCGGCGCGAAGATCACTCCCTCGTGGCCGAATCGGCCCAGGGCGGTACGCTTCTGCGGCTTGGCTTCCGGTGTGAACGGATCAATTTCCACCATGTAACCGTAGGTGTTGGCTTCATTGCGGTAGTCAGTGTCTGGATCTCCAAGACCCGGCGTCACGTCAAAACGTATGTAGTCGTCGGCACCACCGTCAGCCAGCTCCCAATCGTAACGGCTGGAATCGCCAACACCATGACGAGTCTGTTCACGCGGCTGGCCAGGATTGCTATTGGCAAAGTAGCCGTGCCAGTTTTCCTCGGCGGCCAGGTAGGTGCCCCACGGCGTCGGCCCCATGGCGCAGTTATTCAGAGTGCCCCGGGTCTCGGTGCCGTTCGGGCTGAACTTGGTGACCAGTTTCGAGTTGCCGCGAACCGGGCCACGAATGTCCATCTCGGTGCCACCGGTAATACGGCGATTAAATGGGCTGCCAAACACCACGTCCCAGGTGCCTTCGCTGTCCTGCTTGATGTGTACCACGGACACACCATGGGCAGCGATTTCCTTGCGCACTTCGTCCTCCGGGCGCACGCCACCATTGTCGGCCGCCGCGGTCGCGCCAGTTGGATGCAGGGCATCCTGATTAATGTACTCGTGATTCATCACCAGCAAGCCTTCGGTGGAGCTGTTACCGCCGGCCTTCTGATCGATCGGGAAGAAATGTAGGCCATCGTGGTGCATGCCCACCTGTTGTTCCTGTTCGGCGCCCGTGTTGGAGGCATCGGCTCGGAATTCCGGGTAAGACCCGGTAATCGGTGTACCCCAGGGCAGGAATGCCTGGGCAGAATAGCCCTCGGGAACAACAACCTGATTGGCATTGGACACAGGGATGGCCTTGAAGCCCAGGTCCGTCTGTACACCAGCCGCTGAACCCGTGTCGTTATCGTCGTCATCACTGTCACAACCGACCAGCGTCATCCCCATGATACTGGCGAGCGCCGCGCCGACGGTGCCTTTCATGACGGCACGACGCTGCAGCCGGGCAGCCAGCACTTCATGAAACGGGTAGTTGCCGGTCTGGTTGACGACGGGTTCGTAATTCGGATCCAGGTAGTTTGGATCAAAATCGTGCTTGGCCATGATTCCCTCTCTTATCAGAACAGACGTTCGTTATTGAGGGATCAGTTTCGACAGAAATTGTGACAACGGAGAAACAGGAACAAGTCGAAACCGTTACTGTTTTTTGACAAGGGTCTTTGCACGCTGGTTCTTGCACAGCTCTTTTCTCAAGGCACAAAAAAACCGGCACAGGAGACCTGTGCCGGTTTCTACCACCCAATTACTGGGTAGCTTCATCGTAGCCTTCTTCCATGGCTTCACCTGCTTCTTCAGCAGCTTCTCCCACTTCTTCGGCCGTATCTTCAGCGGCGTCCTCGGTCTGCTCCCAGGCACTTTGACCAGTCGCATCCTCGTAGGTGTTCTCGGCCGCATCGCCGGCGTCGTCCATCATCTCTTCGGCGTTATCGGCAGCCTGATCCATATCGACGCCTTCGTCCTCGGAGCTGCAGGCGGCAAGACCCAGTGTCATGGCAAATGCCAGCGCGCTCAGTGTGAACTTGTTCATAACCATGTCCCTCTGTTGGTCCGTGATAAAACAACATCAGGTTACGGTTACACACCGTCACATACAATTACTCGGGGATTACCGTTTGGTTACTAACGACTTACGGCAAGGGTTCGACCATCCAGGGTGATGATGTGGTCAAGACTAACCATAATGCCCCGCCCCAGCAGAATGTATTCATGGCCAGCCCGGCTGAACAGGTCCCTGATGACATCGTGAACCATGCGGATCTGGCCAGCGCTGTCGCGATAGACCACCTCCGCCAGCCGTCCAGAGGTAAGGTACTCCACCAGCATGCCCTGCACGCTCCAGTGCACGGCGGCCGAAGACGCATTGGGTGTTGTCATGGCTAATCAATCCTTGTGGTTGAGTGATTCTTTTTATTGGTACTCAACATGCCGAGACACATCCGCAGCGGCGGACCCGTAAAGTCTGGCTCACAGTGATGAATTTCGCCACCTACCAGCCGTCAGGTTGACGGCCGGTCTTATCAGCGCCGCATACGCTATTGCCTCAGAACCACTCCGTCTTCATCGCCAGGCAAGTGTCGTCCTGGTTCTTGAGCAACACCAGGTCCTGGGCCACAGTGGGCAACTCCCAATGGAAGAAGTACTGGGCCGCCTGCATCTTGCCCTGATAGAAATTCTGCTCATCGTCAGTGCTGAGATTAGCCAGCGCCTTTTCCGCGGCATTGGCCTGGCGCAGCCACATCCAGGACACGATGATGTGGCCAAACAGGTGCAGGTAGCACGAGGCGTTGGCCAACACCCGGTCCGGATTCTCGCTCATCAGTGACTTACCCAGGCTCTGGGTGACTTTCACCGCCTGCTGCAAGGTTTCGCTCAGGGACAGCGCCCACTGCTGGCAACGATCTGATGTGGCGGCCTCCAGGTCCAGCTGCATTTGCTGCATCAGCAGCTGCAGGCCGTGACTCTGGTCCTGCCAGATTTTGCGACCGAGCAGGTCCAGAGCCTGAATGCCGTTGGTGCCTTCATGGATCGGGTTCAGGCGGTTGTCACGCCAGCATTGCTCCACCGGATACTCCCGGGTATAACCGGCACCACCATAGACCTGGATCGCCAGATCATTGGCTTTTGGCCCGTACTCGGACGGCCAGGCTTTGATCACTGGGGTCAGCAGATCCAACAGTTTGCCTGCTTCCTGTCGCTTCTGCTCATCCGGGTGAGTGTGCTGGTCGTCCATCAGCCGCGCGCCATACAGGCACAGCGCCAGGCCACCTTCGCTGTAGGCCTTCTGGGCCAGCAACATGCGGCGCACATCGGCGTGCTCGATGATCGGCACCTGCGGCGCTTCCGGGTTCTTTTCCGACGGCTTGCGGCCCTGCAGTCGATCCTTGGCATACTCCAGGCTGTGCATGTAGCCACGGTAGCCGATCACGGCCGCACCGAAGCCAACGCCCACACGGGCCTCGTTCATCATCTGGAACATGTACTTCAGGCCCTGGTGCGGCTCGCCCACCAGATAGCCGTGGCACGGAGCGTCATCTCCAAAGCTCAATGCGGTGGAGGTGGTGCCGCGGTATCCCAGCTTGTGGATCAACCCGGCCAGGTTCACCCCGTTGCGCTCGGTGGCGTTACCGTCCTCGTCCACGACGAACTTGGGCACGATGAACAGCGAGATGCCTTTTACCCCGGCCGGTGCACCCTTAATCTTGGCCAACACCATGTGCACGATGTTCTCCGTCAGCGACTGTTCGCCACCGGAGATGTAGATCTTCGCGCCTTTGATCAGATAGTCGCCGTCGTCGGTCGGTGTCGCCGAGGTACGGATGTCCGCCAGCGACGAACCGGCGTGGGGCTCAGTCAGTGCCATGGTGCCGCTAAAGCGACCGGACAGCATGTGCGGCAGGAAAGTTTGCTGCTGTTGTTCGTTACCGAACACCCGAATGAGGTTGGCCGCAGCGGTGGTCAGGAACGGATAACCGGCCGTGCCTGGGTTGGCTGCGGTGAAGAAGCCGTTGCAGGCCGCCATGACTGATTCCGGCAGCTGCATGCCGCCCAGATCGTAGTCGTAGCGCCCGGCAATAAAGCCGGCCTCGGCGTAGGCGTCGAAGGCCTCTTTGACCGCCGGGAGCATTTCCACGGCACCATCCACGAATTTTGGCTCGTCTTTGTCGGCGGCGCTGTTATGGGTGGCGAACTTGTCCCGGGCGATGCGGTCGGCGGTTTCAACCACGGCATCGAAGGTGTCACGGCTGTGCTCACTGAAACGCTCGCGTTCGGTCAGGGTCTCTGTATCGAGGACTTCGTAGAGCTGGAACGCCAGGTCGCGGCGATCGATCAGGGTGTCGGTCATTGTGCTTCTCCTTTTGATGGCACACAGAGTGTCACAGCGACAAGGGTTAGAAAACCGGCATTTATGACATAATATTGGCCAATATCGCCATCGGAATCTGGAAGACGGTTCGCAGTGGGTAGAAGTATCCGGGACTCGCTGTGAATACGTCCCTGTACGCTTGTGTGCAGCATCCATGCTGCACACAGTCCCGGATACTTCTACCCACCGCGGCCCTGGCTCGGGAGTTTGCTATGCATACGGTTTCAATCATCGGTTTTGACGGCGCTCTTGCCAGCGCCATAACGGGGATTATTGACCTGTTCCGTCTGGCCGGTGTGACCTGGGCCAGAATCCACGGCGAACCGCCCGAACCGCTGTTCCGAACTCGTCTTCTCACCGAGAAGGGCGATCCCTGCCGCTGCATTAACGGCATCACCCTGCTGGCCGATGGCAGCTGGAATGATGGTGAGCTATCGCCGGCGGACATCATTATCGTGCCGACCATCGGTGCACCCATCACCGATGTGCTCGCACACAACCGGCAGCTGGTGGACTGGCTGTCGCAACAGGGCAGCGCTCCGAAGCTGTTGGCGAGTAATTGCACCGGGGCGTTTCTATTGGCGGAGGCGGGCCTGCTGAATGGCCGCGAGGCAACCACCCACTGGGGCTTCAGCAATCAGTTCCGTCAGCGTTATCCGGAGGTAATCTGCCGGCCAGAAAAGCTGGTAACGGTTGATGGCGACATTGCCTGTGCCGGCGGTGGTATGGCCTGGTGGGATCTTGGGGTGTACCTGGTGGAGCGTTACGCCGGACCGGATGCGTCCCGGCAGCTGGCCAAGGCGTTTGTGATTGACGCCGGGCGTACCAGCCAGGCGCCGTACAGCGCCCTCCAGGCAAAACGCTACCACGCCGACGCCACGGTCCTGCAGCTGCAGGACTGGCTGGACAGTCACTTCACCCAAACCATTGCGTTATCGGAACTCGCCGTTCAGGCCGGGCTTAGCGAACGCTCTCTGTTGCGGCGCTTCAAGGCAGCTACTGGCGACACCCCGAATACCTATTTGCAACTGCTGCGGGTGGAGCACGCTCGCCACCACCTGGAGACATCGCGGCGACCGATTGACGAAATAATTAACACCGTCGGTTATGAGGATGTCAGCTCGTTCAGCCGTCTGTTCCGGAAGCACACTGGCTTGGCGCCCGGCGCCTACCGTTCACGATTCGGCCGCTAGGCTTTGTAACACATGGCCCACGTTATGCATCTTTATAAGTGGAAGGCCGATTTTTGGCGCCACTCGTAAAAGTTTTTGACACAGGTGTTTAAGTGGGGGAGGTAGCCATGGACACACCGATGAAACAAAGCCAGGCCGATATTCTCAGCCGACTCTATGACATGAAGCAGAAGCAGCTGGCACAAGCGCTGCAGCAGGGCAACAGCAGCCTGCGTTGCCTGGTGCTGGAGGCAGAGGCCGAAGCAATATCCAACGCGCTGAAATCCGTCCGGTAATCTGACTGACGCAGTGCGTCACAATCAGCCAATTCGGGGCCAAACAAGCCCCGAATGGAGAGCTTCAGAGTTTCGCCGCAACCTCGGTTCCCTGGCGAATCGCCCGCTTCGCATCCAGCTCTTCAGCCACATCCGCACCGCCAATCAGATGCGCCCTGGCGCCACTGTCAACGATCTGGTCATACAACTCCCGGAACGGCTCCTGTCCGGCACACAACACCACATGATCCACATCCAGCACGCGGGTTTCCGCCGCCTTGCCGTCTTTGTCGGTGATGGTGATGTGCAGGCCATCGTCGTCTATCCGGTCGTAGCGACAGCCCCGCAGCATTTCCACATCCCGGTGCTTGAGGCTGTTGCGGTGGACCCAGCCTGAGGTTTTGCCCAGGCCGGCGCCAACCTTGCCGGTTTTGCGCTGCATCAGGTAGATCTTGCGCGGTGACGCCGTTGGCTGTCGCTCCGCCAGCCCACCGGGCCCTTCATAGTCCGGGTTCACACCCCATTCCGCCTGCCAGGCCTGCACGCTGACTTGCTCACCCTCGGGATGCTGACCGAAATCGTGAGTCAGAAATTCGCTAACATCGAAGCCAATACCGCCGGCACCGATCACCGCGACACTCTTGCCCACTGGCTTGTTGTGACGCAGCACGTCGAGATAGCCCAGAACCTTGGGATGATCGATCCCCTCAATGGTCGGCGTTCGCGGTTTCACGCCCGTGGCGATGATCACGTCATCAAAGCCCGCCCTGGCCAGTTGGTCGCTGTCGACCCGGGTGTTCAGCTGCAGATCCACACCCAGCAGCTCGATCTGGCGCTTGAAGTAGCGCAGGGTCTCGTAGAACTCTTCCTTGCCCGGTATGCGTTTGGCGTAATTGAACTGGCCGCCAATCTGATCATCCGCTTCAAAAAGGGTTACCTTGTGGCCACGCTTGGCGGCCGTGGTGGCCGCCGCCAGACCGGCGGGACCGGCTCCGACCACCGCCACGCGCCGGGCCACCGGGGCGACGGTGAGTACCAGTTCGGTTTCATGACAGGCTCGCGGGTTAACCAGACAACTGGCCCGCTTGGCCTGAAAGGCGTGATCCAGGCAGGCCTGGTTGCAGGCGATGCAGGTGTTAATTTCGTCGGCGCGATTCTGCTCGGCCTTGCGGACAAATTCGCTGTCGGCGAGCAACGGCCGGGCCATGGACACCATATCGGCCTTGCCAGCAGCGAGGATCTCCTCACCTTTCTCCGGGGTATTGATCCGGTTGGTGGTACACAGCGGGATATCCACCTCGCCGTAAAACTTCGCGGTTACATCGGCGAATCCACCCCTTGGCACCGACGTCACGATGGTTGGCACCCGGGCTTCGTGCCAGCCGATACCGGTATTGATAATGGTGGCACCGGCTTTCTCGATGGCTTTGCCCAGAGTGACGATCTGATCCCAGGTCTGGCCACCTTCTACCAGGTCGAGCATCGACAACCGATAGATAATGATGAATTCAGGCCCGACAGCCTCGCGAATACGGCGGACGATTTCCACCGGCAGACGCATGCGGTTCTCGTAGGGGCCGCCCCACTTGTCGGTACGCTTGTTGGTACGCTCACACAGGAACTGGTTGATAAAATAGCCTTCCGAGCCCATCACCTCGACGCCATCGTAACCGGCAAAGCGGGCCAGTTTGGCGGCGCTGACAAAATCGTTGATCTGCCGCTCTACACCTTTGGTGGACAGTGCCCGCGCTTTGAACGGGCTGATCGGCGCCTTGGTGGCCGAGGCGGATACGATCAATGGCTGGTAGCCGTAGCGCCCGGCGTGCAGCAACTGCAGGCAGATTTTTCCGTCAGCCTCGTGCACGGCACCGGTGACGTGGCGATGCAGCAGCGCGGTCGCACGGTTGTTCATGGTCGAAGCCAACGGCGCCAGCTGACCGGCCACGTTGGGTGAATAACCACCGGTCACCATGAGCCCTACCCCACCGTCAGCGCGTTCCGCGAAATAGCGGGCGAACTTGTGAATATTCCAGAACCGGTCTTCCAGGCCTGTGTGCATGGACCCCATCAGCACACGGTTTTTCAGTTCGGTAAATCCAAGATCCAGTGGTTTCAGTAAGTTTGGGTAGGCGGCGTTCATGGTCTGACCTCGGCAAATTTTGCACTGAGTATACACTCGAACGAGTACATGTTGACTTGACCTGCGAGACCGTCCACGTATCATCAGCGTTCAAGTTTGACTGACGGAGCAACCATGACCGCAAGGTCCTTCGGCTGCATGTATACCCAGCGCCCACCCGTTACCGCCGACATCGCGCGGCACCGGGGCCGTTTACCCTACTTCCCTGACCCGCCCGCAACTGCTTGATTGACGCCGCCGAGCCCTGGCACTGCCCCCGAGTAATCGTTGTGCAGGGAGGCCGGTCGAAGACTAGACTCACGCGGATACCCTTCTCCATTCACGGAAAAGAAAAACTCTAACGAGGTTGCGATGTCGCTACCGCTGGTTGTATTACTGCCGTTCTTGGGCGCCATAGCCGCGCCCCTGTTTGCCCAGGGTGGGCGTACGGCAATTGCTGTCGCATCGTCGGTACCGGCGCTGATCGCTTTGGCCGCCCTGTTTCCACATTGGGAAACTCTGGCTGACGGCGGCATGGTGCTGCATACCTATGAATGGTTGCCGGCCATTGGTCTCTCCCTGAGCTTCCGTCTGGACGGGCTGTCGCTGCTGTTTGCCCTGTTGATTCTGGTGATCGGGCTGCTGATCATTCTCTACGCCCGCTATTACCTGAAGGCAAAGGAGAACGCCGGCAAGTTCTACGCGCTCTTGCTGTGCTTCAAGGGCTCGATGCTGGGCATCGTGCTCTCCAGCAACCTGTTGCTGATGATGATTTTCTGGGAACTGACCAGTCTGACCTCGTTCCTGCTGATCAGCTTCTGGACTCACAAGCAGGACGCCCGTCGCGGCGCCCGAATGGCACTGGCGGTTACCGGTGGCGGTGGCCTGGCACTGCTAGCGGGCATCCTGATCCTGGGTAACATCGTTGGCAGCTTCGAGCTCGACGACGTTCTGGCCGCCGGCGACCAGATCAAGGCCCATGCCATGTACCCGGTCGCCCTGACTCTGGTGCTCCTGGGCGCCTTTACCAAATCTGCCCAATTCCCGTTCCATTTCTGGCTTCCCCACGCCATGCAGGCCCCAACACCGGTGTCGGCGTACCTGCACTCCGCAACCATGGTGAAAGCCGGCATTTTCCTGATGGCACGTCTGTACCCGGCGCTGGCCGGTACCGAGCAGTGGTTCTACATGGTGAGCTTCACCGGCATGGCCACCTTGCTACTGGGCGCTTACGTGGCCATGTTCAAGCACGACCTGAAGGGCCTGTTGGCCTATTCCACCGTCAGCCATCTGGGGCTGATCACACTGCTGTTCGGCATGGGCACCAAACTGGCGGCCGTGGCAGCGGTCTTCCATGTCATTAACCACGCCATCTTCAAGGCCTCCTTGTTTATGGCGGCAGGCATCATTGACCATGAAACCGGCACCCGGGACATGCGCAGGATCAACGGCCTGTGGCGCTATATGCCCCATACGGCCACACTGGCCATGGTAGCCGCCTCTTCCATGGCCGGGGTGCCGCTGCTGAACGGTTTCCTGAGTAAGGAAATGTTTTTTGCCGAATCCCTGCAGCTGAACCTGCCGGGCTATTGGGCCTGGTTGCCGCCGCTGGTGGCTACCCTGGCCGGGATCTTTGCGGTCGCCTACTCCGCCCGCTTCATTCACGACGTGTTCTTCAATGGCAAACCGGTGGACCTACCGGTGTATCCGCCCCATGAGCCGCCCCGGTATATGAAGATTCCGGTGGAGATCCTGGTGTTTGCCTGCATCATGGTGGGCATCTTTCCGGCGCTGTCCGTGGGTCCGCTGCTATACGCCGCGGCCTCGGCCACTCTGGGCGGCAACGTGCCGGAGTATCACCTGACCATCGCCCACGGCTTCAACCTGCCGCTGTTGATGAGTTTCCTGGCCTTCTTCGGCGGCCTTCTGATGTACAGCCAGCGCCAGCGCTTCTTTGATTTCCACGCCCGTTTCAAGGAAGTGGACGAAAAAGCGGTGTTTGAGGCTGCTGTTTTGCGGGTAGAAAAATTCGCCAACCGCCTCACCGCCCGCATTGAGAACGGATCGCTCCAGCGCTATGGCGTGCTGCTGGTGCTGAGTGTCATTGCGGTTGCGGCCGCACCGCTGGCCGACTTGGGCGTGTTCATTGGCGAGAATGGCCTGAGCCCGGTGGACGCTGCTACCGCCATTGGCGCCGCCGTGTTGATTCTGTGTGCAATCCTGACCGCAGTCTTCCATCGTGACCGCTTTACTGCCCTGGTGCTGCTGAGCGTGGTCGGCCTGATGGTCGCACTGGCGTTTGCCCGCTTCTCTGCGCCGGATCTGGCCATGACCCAGCTTTCGGTAGAAGTAGTCACCATCGTGCTACTGATGCTGGCGTTGTATTACATGCCGTCCTGGACACCACTGGAAACCGCCACACCACGGCGCATTCGCGACGTTGTGATCGCGCTGATTGCCGGCACCGGGATGACCCTGGTCACCCTGGCCATGCTGACCCAGCCGTTCAGCTCCATCTCCGAGTTCTTCCTGGACAACAGCAAACCCGGCGGCGGTGGCACCAACGTAGTGAACGTCATTCTGGTGGACTTCCGGGGCTTCGATACCCTGGGTGAGATCACCGTGCTGGCCATTGCCGCACTTGGTATCTACGCGATGCTCAAGAACACCGCCCTGACCCCACCACCGGGCGACGGCCAGGGCCATGGCTGGACCCGCGACGCTCACCCGCTGATGCTGAAACTGATTGCCCGGCCGATGCTGCCATTGGCACTGATGATTTCGGCCTATATCTTCCTGCGTGGTCACAACCTGCCGGGCGGTGGCTTCATCGCCGGACTGATCACGTCAGTTGCACTGATCCTCCAGTACGTTGCCAGTGGCATGACCTGGACCCAGGATCGGGTGCCGTTCAAATACCACACTGTGATCGGTATTGGCCTGCTGTTTGCCGTCATTGCCGGCGCCGGCAGTCTCGCCTTCAGCTACCCGTTCCTGACCTCCACCTTTGGCTACATCACCTGGCCGGTGGTCGGCAAGTTCGAGGTGGCGTCCGCTCTGGTCTTCGATCTGGGTGTGTACCTGACTGTTATTGGCGCCACACTGCTGGCCCTGGTCAGTATTGGACGGCTATCACCGCATTCGGCCATCAAGAGTCCTAAGGGGGGCGTGTAATGGAGCTTGTCTTCGCACTGGTCATCGGCGCTTTGACCGCTTCTGGCGTTTACCTGCTGTTGCGGGCGCGCACCTTCCCGGTGGTCGTCGGGCTGACCCTGATTTCCTACGGCGTTAACCTGTTCCTGTTCTCCAGTGGCCGGTTGGCGACCGGAGCCCAGCCCATCCTGGGCACGACCAGCAGCTACACCGATCCCCTGCCACAGGCCCTGGTGCTGACCGCAATCGTGATCGGTTTCGCGATGACCGCATTTTTGGTGGTGTTGGCGTTGCGCAGCCTGGCCGACCACGAGGACGATCATGTCGACGGTCATCAGGACGTCCATGCCACCAGTTCTTACCAGAAGCCGGAGGAGACCGGCAAATGAACCACTGGCTGACTGCACCAATCCTGATCCCCCTGCTGGGCGGCATCCTCCAGGTCTTCATGGGCTATGCCCCGATCAGCCTGCGCCGAACCCTGGCCATCGCTACCACCGTGCTCTTGCTGGTTTCCACCATCGTCCTGGTCGTGCTGGCCAGTGACGACAGCTACCGCCTGTACGCCTTTGGCAACTGGCAACCGCCGTTTGGCATTGTCCTGGTGCTGGATCGCCTGGCGGCACTGATGCTGGTGCTGACCGCTATCCTGGCCATCTTCTGTCACATCTTTGCCATTGGCGGCGCGGACGAGGGCAATCGCCAGTTCCATGGCCTTTTCCTGTTCCAGCTGATGGGCCTGAACATCGCCTTCCTCACCGGCGATCTGTTCAATCTGTTCGTGGCGTTCGAGGTTCTGCTGATTGCCTCCTACGGATTGCTGATGCACGGCGGCGGGCGCGCCCGCAGTATACCCGGAGTGCATTACGTGGTTCTGAACCTGGCCGGCTCCGCGGTCTTCCTGATCAGTGTCGGCATGATCTACAGCGTCACCGGCACCCTGAACATGGCCGACCTGGCACTGAAGATTCCGGAACTGACGGGCGAAAAAATGAGCATCGTCAAAGCCGGCGGCATGATGCTGCTGGTGGTCTTCGCACTGAAAGCCGCGTTGATTCCGCTGTGTTTCTGGCTGCCCAAGGCCTACGCCAACGCCACCGCCCCGGTTGCTGCGCTGTTTGCGGTCATGACCAAGGTGGGCATCTACGCCATCTTGCGGGTATACCTGCTGGTGTTCGGCGACGACGCCGGCGCCCTGGCCAACCTGGGCATGGACTGGCTGTTCCCGCTGGCGCTGATCACCCTGACCATGGGGGTCATTGGTGCCTTGGGCGCAGACAACCTGAAGACTCTGGTGGCCTGGCAGGTCATCATTTCCGTTGGCACCCTGCTGGCCCCCATTGCCCTGGGCTCGGCTGCCGGCATTTCCGCTGCACTATTCTACCTGCTCAGCAGTACCTGGACCGTTGGTGGTCTTTTCCTGGTGGCAGAAATGATCGCCAATCAGCGCGGCAGCGCCAGGGACAAAATCGTCACCGCGCCGCGTATGCGCAACCGCACTTTCCTGAGTGTATTATTCCTGATCGGCGCAGTGGCTGCCGCTGGCCTGCCACCGCTGAGCGGTTTCTTTGCCAAGCTACTGATTCTCCAGTCTGTGCTGTCGGGCTCGGAAATGGCTTGGCTGTGGTCGGTGGTGCTGATTGGCAGTTTCTTTACCGTGATCGCCTACAGCCGCGCCGGTAGCATCGTCTTCTGGCGCACCGTGGACGGTCATATTGAAGAACCCAGACCCTTGGGAGGCAATGTATCCGTCGCCGCCGGTGCACTGGCAGGCCTCAGTCTGGTGTTGGTGGCCCTGGCAGGCCCCATCAGCGAGTTTACCGACGCCACGGCCGCCCAGCTGCTGAATCCCGGGGATTATCTCGAGATCCTGAAGACACCCATGGTCAAGGGGGACAACTAATGTTCGATCGCCTGAGTTTCCCCCAGCCCTGGCTCAGCCTGACTCTGTTCGTGATCTGGCAATTTCTCAGCGACGGGGTTTCCGGTGCCAGTGTGGTACTGGGCCTGATCCTGGCCTGGGGCATTCCCCAGATGACCCAGGCGTTCTGGCCGGAGCGCCCCACCTTTTTCAAGTCCTGGCGAATGCCGGCCTACCTGACACGACTCCTCTTCGACATCGTTGTCGCCAGTTTTCAGGTCGCCAAGCTGATTCTCAGCCGGCGTAAGCCAAGACCCATGTTTGTTTCCTACCCGCTGGAGCTGGAGCAACCGCTGGCCATCACCATTCTGGCGAGCACCATTTCGCTGACGCCCGGCACCGTCAGCGTCGACGTCAGTGACGACAACAAGATCCTGCTGGTGCACGCCCTGGACGCGGAGAATTGCGACGAAGTGATCGACACTATCCGCACCCGCTACGAAAAACCGCTGCTGGAGATGTTCGAATGATCACCATCGCACTCTACCTGACCATCGGGATGGTAACGCTGGCAGCCGTACTCAACGTGTACCGGCTGATCAAGGGCCCGGACGCCCCGGACCGGGTACTGGCGCTGGATACGCTGTACATCAATGCCATTGCCCTGATCATTCTGCTGGGCATCACGCTCGGCACGCGCATGTACCTGGAGTCGGCGCTGCTGATCGCAGTGATGGGCTTTGTTGGCACCGTGGCCATGGCGAAGTACCTGAAGCGAGGCAGCGTCATTGAATAACATCAGCCCGAACAACCTTGCGAATCGAGGATGCCTGTCATGAGCCAGTTCGCTGAATACGCCATCTGCCTGCTGTTGCTGACCGGTGGTGCCTTTACCCTGATTGGAGCCATCGGCCTGGCCCAGCTCCCGGATTTCTACACCCGACTGCATGGCCCCACCAAGGCCACGACCGTAGGCGTGGGCGCCATCATGCTGAGTTCGGTGATTTATTTCAGCAGCCGTGACGGCAGCATTGGCATATCAGAAATTCTGGTTACCGTGTTCCTGTTCATGACCGCCCCAGTCAGCGCCAATATCCTGGCCAAGGCCGCCATGCACATCGACGTCCAAACGGTGGACAATACCGAAGGAAAGCACTGGGATCAGTAAGCGCCCCGCGTAAAAATTAGTCATTGGACTTGAAGAAATTTGACGTATAGTAGGCGCCCCAACTATTTATGAGGAGCCAGCATATGCTCAAAGTTAACGAATACTTCGATGGCAAAGCCAAGTCCATTGCCTTCCAGACGTCCACCCTGCCGGCCACGGTTGGCGTTATCAGCCCGGGTGAGTACGAATTTGGCACCAGCAAAAAGGAAACCATGACCGTGATCAGCGGTGCCCTGACGGTCCTGCTGCCTGGCGTAGACGAGTGGATGACCTACGGTTCGGGTGAAAGCTTCGATGTAGCCGGCCAGGCCAGCTTCAAGGCAAAAACCGACATCGATACTGCCTATCTCTGCACCTACGAATAAGTCGCTTCTTCGACGGCCAGCACCCGCTGTCAAAAGTAAGTAGCGTTATCGCCGAACGTACCCGCAGCCTGAGATAAAGGCCGGGTCCGTTCGGCTTTTTTCATCCCCGCCGGTTTTCGTTTGCGTCAATCTGTGTCAGATTTAGTCCTGCTTCTCTCGACAACATCAATAAATGAGAAAGAGGACACGGACAAATGGTTCAGACCCGAATATTGCCCCCGGCCGACAACGCCTACCAGTACCCCCTGCTGATCAAACAGCTGCTGCTGTCAGGCCCGCGCCTGCGACCGGAGCAGGAGATCTGTTACGGCAACCGCAGCAAGTACACCTACACCGACCTGGTTGAGCGCATTCACCGTCTGGCCAACGCGCTGACCGATGCTGGGGTAAAACCCGGAGATACCGTCGCGGTCATGGACTGGGATACCCCTCGCTATCTGGAATGCTTCTTTGCCATTCCGATGATTGGCGCCGTCCTGCACACCATTAACGTTCGCCTGTCACCGGACCAGATCGTGTACACCATGAACCACGCCGACGACGCCGTGGTACTGGTGCACGACGACTTCCTGCCGGTGATTGAGTCGGTCAAAGGCGACATTAAAACTGTTCGCAACTACATTCAGCTGACCGACGAAGCCTCCGCGAAATCAACCGAGCTGCCCAGCGCTGGCGAATACGAAGCCCTGCTGGCCAAAGCCGGAACCTCTTTCGACTTCCCGGACTTTGATGAAAACAGCATCGCCACCACCTTCTACACCACCGGCACCACCGGCAACCCGAAAGGTGTGTTCTTCAGCCATCGCCAGCTGGTTCTCCACACTCTTGCCATGACCGGCGCCCTCTCCGGCTACGACGAAATGCCGCTGCTGCGTTCCTCGTCGGTGTACATGCCGGTGACCCCGATGTTCCACGTACACGCGTGGGGCGTTCCCTATGCGGCCACCATGCTGGGCATCAAGCAGGTTTATCCTGGCCGCTATGAGCCAGAAATGCTGGTGGACCTGCTGAAGGAACACAAGGTCACCTTCTCGCACTGTGTACCGACCATCATGCAGATGATGATGGGCACCGAATCTATCAAAACAGCTGATCTCAGCAACTGGCACGTGTTGATCGGCGGCAGCGCCCTTACCAAGAGCCTGTGCGATGCCAGCGCCAAGCTCGGCATCCACATGTACACCGCCTACGGCATGTCTGAAACCTGCCCATTGCTGTGTGCGACGCACATGAAACCGGAGGATCTGGAACTGCCGCTGGAGCAGCAGACCGCCAAACGGATAAAGACCGGCATCGCCACTGCCCTGGTTGACATGGAGATCTTCGATCCAGAGGGCTATCCGGTTCCCCACGACGGCGAAGCAAAGGGCGAAGTGGTTGCCCGCGCACCCTGGCTGACCCAGAGCTACTTCAAGGAAAAAGAGAAAGGCGAAGAACTCTGGAAGGGCGGCTGGCTGCACACCGGTGACGTAGCCTCCATGGACCCGGACGGTACGTTGGTGATCAAAGATCGCATCAAGGACGTCATCAAAACCGGCGGCGAATGGCTGTCGTCTCTAGACCTGGAAAACCTGATCAGTCAGCATCCTTCGGTCGCCGCTACCGCCGTGGTTGGCGTGCCTGATGAGAAATGGGGCGAACGCCCCCATGCTCTTGTCACTCTGAAGCCGGGCGAAACGGCCACTCTGGAGGACATCCAGAGCCATCTCCGCCAGTTCGTCGACTCCGGCGAAATCAACAAATGGGCCATCCCGGCACAGATTGATTTTGTCGAGGACATCCCGAAGACCAGTGTTGGCAAGATCAACAAGAAGCTGATCCGGGATCAGTTAAGCTGAGCAACAGCTCCTGCAAAAAAGCCAGCTATCGTAGCTGGCTTTTTTGTGGCACTAGGGAAAATCAAAAACCGCTAAAGGAAAAATCCACCTCGGGTTTTCGGCCCGCCACTATGTCCGCCAGTGCCGCGGCGGAGCCGCAGGAATGGGTCCAGCCCAGGGTGCCGTGACCGGTGTTCAGGTACAGGTTGGCAAAATGGCTCTTGCCGATATAAGGCACGTTGGATGGCGTGGCGGGGCGTAACCCAGTCCAGAACTGGGCCTGATCCCAGTGCCCGGCCTCCGGCATGATCTCGGCGGTACGGCGCACGATGGCACGGCAGCGGGTGTAGTTCAGGTCCCGGGAATAGCCATTGAGTTCGGCCGTACCGGCCACCCGCATCCGATCTCCCAATCGTGAATAGACCAGTTTGTACTCGTCATCGGTCAAGCTTACCTTAAACGCAGCTTTCTCGTTTTTCACCGGCACCGTAATCGAATAACCCTTGGTCGGGTAGATATCCAGTGTTAAGCCGATCTTTCTGGCCATTGGCGCACTATAGCTGCCCAGGCTCAATACGTAGGCATCAGCCCGGAACGTGTTATGAACACCGTCTTTGAGGACCTGGACGCCGAGAATCCGGTCCCCGGCCCGCTCGAAATCCAGAACGTCGGTGCCGTAGAGGAACTCAACACCGGCCTCCGCACACTTCTTAGCCAGGTTCTGGGTGAACTTGCGCGCATCACCAGATTCATCCTCTGAGGTGTAGGTGGCCCCAGCGATCCGATCGCGGATTGGTTTCAGTGCCGGTTCAAGTTCAACGGCCCGCTCAGCATCAATAATCTGCCGGTCACAGCCCAGGTCCTGCATGATGCGGGTCGGCTTGAGGGCACCGTCAAACTCTTGCGGATTGGTGTAGAAGTGCAGGATTCCTTTGCTCAGGGCGTCGTACTCAATGCCGGCTTCCCGGCGCAGGGCCTGCAACTGGGCGCGGCTATAAGTGCCCAGATTGACCATCTGGCGAATGTTGAAAGCGGCCCGGGCCGACGTGCATTCCCGCAGGAAAGCCAGTGCCCAACGCCACTGGGCAAGGTCGAGTCTTGGCCGGAACAACAACGGCGCATCAGCGCGAAACAGCCACTTCAGTACCTTGAGGGGCGCCGACGGGTTGGCCCAGGGTTCGGCATGAGAGACTGACACCTGACCACCGTTGGCAAAACTGGTTTCAAGCCCGGCATTGCTCTGTCGGTCGATCACTGTCACCTGATGCCCCTGCCTCTGCAGGTACCAGGCTGTGGTCGTTCCTACGACACCCGCGCCCAAAACCGCTATGTGCATGCTCCCCTCCGGTAAGATTGTGTTTCATCAGCCACCGGACCGCTTCACAGTCCAGCCCTCCGCTTGCAAAAGCGGAACCAGAATGTCCCGCTGGTCGCCCTGAATTTCGACGACACCGTCTTTCACGGTACCGCCGGTGCCACACTTTGCCTTCAGCACCTTAGCAAACGCCTTTAGTGCTTTGTCATCCAGCGGGATGCCCGTCACCAGGGTTACGCCCTTGCCTTTCCTGCCCTTGGTTTCCCGGCTAACCCGGACAACGCCATCACCCTCAGGCCGTGCTGACTGGCCGCAGGTGCATTCCGAGACCGGGTTGCGGCAATCGGGACACATTCGGCCCTGTTCGGTGGAAAAGACCAGTCCACCTTCAGCTCGTTTCTTCATGTCGGATTCTTACTCCCTTAGCCAACGCCCGGTGGGTACTTGGAAAACATTTCCGACACGACCTCATCGATCAGCTCGCGCCGTGTCTCCGGGGACTGGCTTTCATTGAGGTAACGACGGCTGGCAGCGCGCCAGACGACTTCCTTGGTTTCGGTATCGATCAGTTCGACCACCAGCTTGCCCTCAGTAACTTCACGCACCGGTGGCGGTGCTGAAAGGCCCCAGCCAAAATTGCCCCGGCCGAAGCCAAACCCAAGGCCTACGCCAGTCTGCTCCAGTCGCTCTTCCTCAACGATCTGCCAGTTGGCCAGCAGGTCTGCTTCCGTTTTCGGCACCTTGCGCATGGCCTTGCGCTTCAATTCCCGCTCAACCGCCATCTGGATGCGGCTGCCATCAAGGGACACAAAGGCTTCACTACCCGCTTCCTGGGCAAAAGACCAGGTCGAGTAATTGCCAAACACTGCCGACGGGTTGTAATCCGTCACAACATTACCGGCGCAGCCCGACAGGACCAACGCCATCGCTGCAATCATCAGTAACCGCATAGTACTGCTCTCCATCTGTAATGGTGATTTACACTCAGTATACGCTTAGGACACGGACCTCGATGCCCTTAAGGTTCCTCACGTGTCGAAACCGTAATCCAGTTTCTGGGCGTCGCAGAAGGCCGTGAACTCATCCACGACCTGCTCTGGCAAGGACACCCGGGCTGAAACCACTGCGCCGTATTCAACCGACTCCAGCGTCGCACCGTGCAGCCCACACCAGTGCCGAACCGGCTGCTCGTCGGCAAACCCCATGGTGACTTCGGCAACTAACATGGGCTTTTGTACCACCCGCTCCACCGCCGACAGGACACTTTCGGCGGCGCCCGCATAGGCCCGCACCAGACCACCGGCGCCCAGTTTAATGCCTCCGAAGTAACGAATCACCATCACCAGAACATCTCCCATATCCTTGTGCTGGATGACATTGAGGATGGGTTTACCTGCCGTGCCGGAGGGTTCGCCGTCATCGTTCATGGCCGCCTCAGCGGCCGCGCCCGGACGACCAATCTGATAGGCCCAGCAGATATGGCGGGCATCCGGGTGGTCTTGCTGGGCCTGTTCCAGCCAGGCTTTGACCTCGTCACGGGAGCCGACCGGCGCTACCCGAGCAATAAACCGGCTTTTCTTCACTTCCGTTTCGCGCTCGAGGTATCCTGCAGGGACCGGATAATCTTTGTTCATTGAACGGTCAATCCTATGTCAAAAAAGTTCGAAGGCTCAGAAGACATCGAAGGCCCCAGCCCCGGCACGGTCGCGCCAGCCCAATTGCAAAAAGCCGGCTGCGGCATTCGGTTCGGCGACGACGAACTGCGCGAGGGTATTGATTTCTCCGGCGCTGCCACGCTCTTGGCGGACGACGCCCTGGGCACGTCGTCGGAATCAGGCCCGAGTGAAGACCGGTAACTCCACCGTCACCCGCAAGCCTCCGGCTTCGCCCCCGGCAGCTGCAATCCGACCATCGTGAGCGGTGACGATGTCCCGGGCGATTGCCAGTCCAAGGCCCCAGCCCTGACCACCCCGGGACTTGTCCGCGCGGAAGAAGGGCTCGAACAAATGCGGCAGGAGATCGACTTCAACCCCCGTGCCCTCGTCCTCGATAGTGATCCGCACCCAACCTTCGATCCCCCCGACATCCACCCGTACCCGGTGCTCCGGCGGGGTATGGTCCAGGGCATTCTGCAGGATGTTGTCGAACGCGCGATGCAATAGCCCGGCATCACCCAGCACCGACATGCCGGCAACCTCGTCGCTCGCCGCCAGCCGGCAATCCACACCCTGATGCTCAGCGTAGTCTGCCGCATCGCGCAGCACCTGATTCATCAACTTGACCGGCTGTACCGGCTCCCGTTCGATGTCGGCGCCCTGCTCCGCTACCCGGTAAAGGGTCAGAATCTGCGCCGTCATCGCCTCCAGCCGTTCGTTCTGGCGCAGGATACTGGCAATTAATTGTTCGTCGGCGCCGCCGTCGCTGGCCAGCTCAATGGCGATGCGCTGACGGGTCAATGGCGTACGCAGGTCGTGGGAGATATCCCGCAGCAGGTGTTTCTGTCGTTCCAGCAGGGTGCACAGTTGCTCGGTCATGGCGTTGAACGCCGTGGCAAGCTGGCCCACTTCGTCCCGGCGGCCAGCAATCTTCTCGCTAACACGCAGTCCGGTATTGCCCCCGGCGATGCGCTGGGCCGTGTTCTCCATGTGACCTAAAGGCCGGGAGACGTACCGCGCAATCAGCCAGCACGCCAGGGTAATCAGTACAAACGCCAGCCCCAGTTCAATGAACCGGAAGAACTTGGGATCCAGCCAGCCTTCGCCATGCATCCGCGGCCAGGCTACCAGCTGATAGCCCGCATCCAACTCAATGACCGCCGGTTTCTGGGGGTACCAGCCGGATTTCATCCGTTCCCGGACCTGCGACGGCAGGCGCTGCTCACCGCCGCCGTGCTCGATCAGCATCAGGTGCAATTCCAGCTGTTTACCCTGACCGCGCAGGAATCGCCAGGCTTCTCCCCGGCCCCGCTGCTCACGGATCTGGATCGCTTCCTGGGCCAGATCCCTTAAGCCGACCTGGCGCTCAATGGCCTGGCGTTCCCGATCCAGCAGCGTTCGGGTCGCCAGGTTGCTGACCACTACAGTGATCGCCATCGCCAGCCAGATGGCCAGGAAAATCCGCCAGAACAGTGGGAACATCATGGCTTTCTTCACACCGGCACCCGATAGCTGTAACCCAGCCCCCGAACAGTTTCGATGCGGGGCGGATCGTCATTGCCCAGCTTCCGTCGCAGATTGCTGATGTGCATATCCAGGGTTCGATCAAACGCCTCCAGACGTCGGCCTAGCGCCCACTGCATCAGGTCGGTCTTGCGTACCACACTGCCGGCATGGGCCAGTAGTACATTCAGAACTTCGTACTCGGTGGCGGTCAGATCCAGCGCGGTGTCCTGCTGGAAAATCCGACGCTGGTCCGGCTCTACCCGCAGGTCACCGTACTCCCGCGTCGCGCTCACGTCGGCCTTCTGATCCCAGGCGATCCGACGCAACAGGGCCTGCAGGCGGGCTACCAATTCCCGGGGATTACAGGGTTTGGGGATGTAGTCGTCGGCGCCAACTTCAAATCCGACAATGCGATCGGTTTCATCGCCCCGGGCGGTCAGCAGCGCAACCGGAATGTGGGTGCTGGCCCTCAACTCACGCAACACTTCCAGGCCACTGATGTCCGGCAGCATGATGTCGAGCACCACCACATCGCAATCCTGGCCCATGGCCAGGGCCAGACCGTCCCGGCCGTTGGCGGCCTCCCGCACGGTAAATCCCTGATTGGTCAGATAGCGGGCCAGCAGCTGCCGCAGTTCATCGTCGTCTTCTACCAGCAATACCCGATTTTGCATTCGTCATCTCCATTCCTACTGCCGAAAGTCTAACACGCATGGCCCAAGCGGCTGATTCCCGGCATTTTCCTTTACAGAACCTTTACAGCGCGCTGACGCTCGTTGACGGGGCACAGGGCTACGATGGCCACTCATCACAGCCATGGCCGCACAAGCGGCGAAACAACGAGGACAGCACTATGAAAAAACGTAACAGTTCCATCATCACCGCCGGCCTGCTCGCTTCCGCGCTTCTGGCCACAAGCCCGTTTGCCCTGGCCGACCACCACGGCGACCGCAAAGGCCATCATGGCAAGCGGGATATGGCCGAGATGTGCGAGGACTTTCGCGAGGGCAAGGGTCGCTTCGATCAGGACAAGCGTCACGAAAAAATGAAGGAACGTCGGGCCGACATGGCAGAACGCCTGCAACTGACCGATGAGCAGCTCGATATCTGGGAGGACATCCACGAGGAGCACCGGGAGAAGCACGAACAGCGTCGCGAAAAGATGAAGGAAAAATTCCAGGAGCGCTGCGACGCCCTTGAGAAGTAACAACACCGGACAGTGATCAAACCCCGGGTTCTGGCGTATGGTATCGGGAGACTCATAAGGAGCCACCCCGCTGGAGCTAAACTGGCCATGCCCGAACCCGGATTTCAGTCCCTCACTGTCGACACCTGCACCTCTATTGATGAGATTCCCCAGGCAGACTGGGATCGCCTGGCCGGCCAGGCCAATCCGTTCCTGCGGTATGAGTTTTTCAAGGCGCTGGAACAGTCCGGCTGCACCACCGCTGCAACCGGCTGGCAGCCCTGCCACCTGGTGTTTCGTGTTGATGGCCAGATCGCCGGGTTTGCCCCCGCCTATCTGAAAACCCACTCCATGGGCGAGTACGTGTTTGATTGGGCCTGGGCCGATGCTTATCAGCGCCATGGCCTGAACTACTACCCCAAGCTGTTGATCGCCATTCCATTCACCCCCTCCCAGGGTCCGCGCCTGCTGCTCGATCCCTTGCTTCGAAACCGACTTGGGGAGGGCAGACTTCGGGATCTGCTGGACACGCTGATCACCCACCTCGACGCCCATTCCTGGCACCTGTTGTTTCCTGATGCTGCAGACCAGGCTTTGCTAGGCCATGCCGGTGGACTGCACCGCATTGGCTGTCAGTTCCATTGGCACAACCGGGAGTACGGCAACTTTGGGGATTTCCTGGGGCAACTTACATCCCGCAAGCGCAAATCCATTCGCAGGGAACGCCGGCAGGTCGCAGAACAGGGCATCAGCTTTCGCCGCTTTCATGGCCGCGACATTCCTGACCACGTGCTGGCCGCCTTTCACGTGTTCTACCAGGCCACCTACCTCAAGCGCGGCCAGCGTCCGTACCTGAACCCGTCGTTCTTCAAGCATGTGCGTGCGAACCTGTCCGAGCATCTGTTCCTGGTTATCGCGGTGCGCGACGGGGAGATGATCGCCGGCGCCTTGTTCCTGCGGGGAGAGGACACCCTGTATGGGCGTTACTGGGGCTGCCTGGACGAATACAACCACCTGCATTTCGAAACCTGCTACTACCAGGGCATAGAGCTCGCGATCGAACTGGGCCTGCAATGCTTTGATGCCGGCGCACAAGGTGAGCACAAACTGGTTCGGGGCTTCGAACCGGTACTCACCCACTCCTGGCACGGTGTCCGCCACCCGGGCTTCCGGGACGCCATCGCGGCGTTCGTGCAGGACGAGGCGGAACAGGTTGAAGGCTACTTCCAGGAGTCCCTGACTCTGCTGCCTTTTCGTCACGAAGACAACGATTAGCTTCTATACTGAACATTCAAAGCACGTTTGTGTATAGGAATACGCGCCATGGACTCTGAGTCACTGCTGAGTATCACCAATGGCGGCCAACTAGCTGTTCTGTTGGCCGGTGCGGCGCTTTTGCTGGGGTTGCTGGCACTCTGGCTGGGCGCAGGTGCCAAACGCTCCGCCAGCCGGGACATTGACAACCTGCGTCAGAAGATCGGCAGTATGGGTCGGGAGGTGGACGAGATCCGGGTCAGCCAGTTCAACGCGCCAGAACGGGAAGCCTCAGCATTACAGGGTGTTGAGGCCAGCATCGCGAAATATCGCGCCGAAAAGAGCGCCTACGATCAGATCTGGCCGCAACTCTGGTTCCTGCACGACCGGCTAGGGATGTTCCTGCGCGCTGTCGAGAATGGAGAGTCGGCAGGTGACCTCAGGCTGGAGGCCAGGAATGCTGCCCTGGACGCCCGTACCATGCTCAATCGCAATCGGCCCTACTGCAGCGAGGCGGTGGATGAGTTGATTACCCGACTCATCGATACCCAAATCAAGGTTCATCTGACTGCCTGCCAGCACCTGGACCTGCTGAAAGAGACCGCCGGTTCACCGTCGGATCACGAACGCCGGGTATTGCGGGACAAATGTCACACCCTCTATGAGGGCGAGGCCCGGGACCTGATGAATCGCCTGACCGTGGCCATCCGGGCCCGGGTGATCAACGTCAGCTATCCTTGATGCGGAAGCCCACTTTCATCACCACCTGATAATGGCCAACCTTGCCATCCTCGATGTGGCCCCGGGTTTCCATCACTTCAAACCACTCCATATTGCGAATGCTCTTGCTGCATTCCTCGAGACCATTCTCAATCGCGTTTTCGATGCTCTTGCGCGAGGAACCGATGATTTCCACCTTCTTGTACACATGATGGTCGGACATGGCACCACTCCTTAGCCTTCGCTTTTTGACGTGTATATTCAGCCTAGAAGACAACCCCATCGCCGGCAAACAGCGCCGGTGTCATGCAATCTGGCGAAGGCATTGGCGCGTATCGGATATCAGTGCCAACATAATTAATACCCCACCCCGGACACCGATATGAAGCGAACGCTGAAATACTCCGCCTGGTTCCTCGGCGCCCTGCTCATGTTGCTGACAGGCCCGTTGCTCCTGGCCACAAACAGCAGCCTGCAGGGTGCCGAAAGCTGGCGAACCGCAACCCGCGCCAGCGCCGGGATCGCGCCGCGCCCGGAACAGCATCCGGAAGCGGTGGTTCAGATTTACGGAGCCCGCGCCTGGAGCTGGCGTGGTTACTTTGCCGTGCACACCTGGATTGCCACCAAGGAGGCGGGCGCCGAGCAGTATCGGGTTCATGAAGTCACTGGTTGGCGTCGCTACGTGGTCAGCTCCCGCCTGAGCGAACCCGATCGCCATTGGTACGGCGCCAGGCCCGAACTGTACGCCGACATTCGCGGCGCGGAAGCACAAGCGTTAATCCCGACCATCTATCAGGCCGTGGACGCCTATCCCTATGTCACTGAATACGAAGCCTGGCCCGGACCCAACAGCAACACCTTTACCGCCTGGGTAATTCGGGAAGTACCGGGACTGGATGTGGCACTGCCGAGCAACGCCATCGGCAAGGATTATCTGGGCAATCGCATAGTAGCGGAGGTGCCGGGCGGCACCGGCTACCAGCTTTCAATGGGAGGATATCTTGGGATCCTCGCGGGGGTGCGAGAGGGTTTGGAGCTGAACATTCTGGGCCTGTCTCTGGGTGTGAACCCCATGGCCCTGGGTATCAAGCTGCCCGGCATCGGCGAGCTGGCATTGCGCAATCCCAACCCGATGTCAGAGGCTGCCTCAGCAGGCCAGTAGCGCACTCGTCTAGAACAGGTAGCGCACCAGGCCTGCGGCGGCAATACCGGCACCAATGGCCGGCAGCGGCTTCCTCAGCGCCAGCATAGTCACAGCTGTTACCGAAAGCGCTGCAACCGCACCGGCATCGCCGGAGAACGCCATAGGCACGACGATGGCAATCAACACCGAACTGGCCATGGTGTTGATGAAGCTCTCGATGCGCGGACTAATCCGGACAAACGACATGGCGAACACGCCGCCAAACCGGGTAATCAGAGTAACCAACGCCATGATGGCAATCAGGGCGAGAACACCCGTAGTGGTGGTTTCGATGGTCATGCCGGCCCCTCTTCCTGTTCCGCATGCTGCGGCTGATCCAGCCAGAAGTAGCCGATCAGACCACCGGCCAATGCGCCGGCGACCACGTGGGTATGCGGCGGAAGCCACTTCCACGCAGCCAGTGACGCCAGGGCGGCCACGCCCCAGGCTACCAGAACTCTGGGGGATTTCTTGCCACCCAGCGCCATCGCCAGCAGGAAACAACCCAGCACCATATCCAGCCCGAGGCTCTTGGGGTTCTGCAGCACACCACCGAAGTACACGCCCAGCCAGGTACCTACGAGCCATGCCAGCCAGAGCACCAGCCCGCCCCCGAGGATGACTTCCAGGTTACGTCGGCCGTTCTGGTATTCCTGGGCAGATACCGCCCAATTGGCGTCGGTCAGGAACAACAGCAGGCCGTAGCGCTTCAATGGCGCCACGTCTTTGAGCATCGGGTACAGGGACGCACCCATCAACAGATGCCGGGAATTGATCGCAAACACTACTGCAATCAGCGGCAGCACCGAGACCTCGGTGCCCCACATATCGGTGGCCGCGAACTGGGAAGCACCAGCGAATACCGTGGTGCTCATCAACATCGCTTCCAGTGGGAGCAGGCCTTGCTGGGTAGCCGCCAAACCAAAGGCAGCACCAAACGCCACCACGAACAGGGAGATGGGAAAGAGCCGGAAAAATTCCTGACGGACTTTGTGCGGCTGGATCTGGTATGCGTAGGAAGCGACGGACATCAGAGGAAGCTAAGTTAGTTTCCTCTGACCGCGTATAGGTAAATACCGAACCCCCCCCTTAATCGAGGCTCAATTCACGACCGGCTCAATGCATGATATGCACTCGCCCATCCGCTGCCGCAAAGGGATTGTTGATACTGCTGCCTTCGCCGCCAAGGGCCGCTTCGGGATGCAATCGGTGCATGAGCATTTCAACACGCGCAGCATCCGCCTTAGGCACATCCACCATGATCAGGTACTTGCCGGCTTCGATGTCCTTGTGAAACCGCCGAATCCGGTAGTTTTCCGTGCCAATTCCGCCGAAGCCTCCAAGCCAGCCACCCGCCAGCACTGCAAACACACCCATGGCCACAAACGCCGACGTTGGCCAGGCCAGGTCGCCCCAGAGTGCCAGGGGCAGAATGAAGAACAGTGCAAACAGACCGCCGATGATCAGCCCCCGTTCCACAAACCTTGGCAGATCAGTGCGATCCAGCACACTGGCGCTATGAACATGGTGCGAATACAGACCGGCTTCGTCCTTACTGACCACATGAAACCGCCAGTTGGAGACGCCGTCGCGGTGCAGGTCGTCGGAGATGCTTTCCACATTGTCGATAGCATCGACGATATAAAACAATCGTTTCATGATTCCCTCCTTCGCTCAATCAGAGCGGGCAACCACAATCCTTATTATACCGCAGCCACCCTAGGTGACGGTGATGACTCTCAAAACGATTCGCGCTAATGGCCGCTGAGATATACCCCTTTTTTATAAAAATTGCTGGGGTCACAAGTGCTTGCCGTGATTTCGAAGCGACCGGGAAAATTGATTAGCTTTTGCAAGTTGACGTTCACGTAAAAAGAAATTAGTTTGTTTTCTGTCCGGCCCCAAAAGGGCACTTTCAAACGGTACTTTCCCGCGCGAATCGGACAACTGAAATCGCAACGCCGGCCAAAAGCCGGTCGACAACAACAAGACTGCCGCCATTGCCGCGATCCGGTGAGGTGGAGGGGATTTCAACATGCCACATTCAGTACGCCACCCAGGCAGACTGCGTTACGCGCACGTATGCCCCTCTGCATCAAACAGACGTTCTCACCTGACATCGATCGGCATTCCGGCATCCGGGCTTGCGCCATCCTGAGCACAGGCACCTGGAGTCAGCACCACCAACGAATCGCGAGTGCCGCGGTCTAACAACAAAACACCGGCTGTTCAGGCCCCACAAGGGTAGTTCCAGCCAAGAAAGATAGGTGAAACGCCATGAACGTATTCAGCCACCCCGAATTCGACAACCACGAACATCTGTCCTTTTTCTGCGACCCGGAAACCGGACTGAAGGCCATCGTTGCGATCCACAACACTTCTCGCGGACCCGCGCTTGGCGGCTGCCGGATGTATCCCTATGCCACCGACGAAGAAGCGCTGCGTGATGTGCTGCGTCTGTCCAAGGGTATGACCTACAAATCGGCCCTGGCCAATCTGGACCTTGGTGGTGGCAAGTCCGTGATCATTGGTGACCCACGCAAGCAGAAATCCGAAGCCCTGCTCGAAGCCATGGGTAAACACCTGGAGAGTCTGGGTGGCCAATACATCGCGGCGGAAGATTCCGGCACCAGCGTACCCGACCTGAAGATCATGGGCCGCCACACCCAAAACGTCGCCGGCGTTGCCGAGCGTATGGGTTTTGATGGCAAGCCCAGCAACGGTGACCCCTCACCGGCAACGGCCTGGGGCACTTTCGTCGGTCTAAAGGCGGCGGTTAAGCATCAGCTGGATCGGGACGACCTGACAGGCCTGAAGGTTGCGATCCAGGGTATCGGCAATGTCGGCTTTCGCCTGGCCAAGCACTTGAAAGAGGCCGGCGCGCAATTGTGGGTCTACGACATTTTTGCCGAGAACATGCAGCGCGCCGTGGATGAGCTGGGCGCAACACCAGCGTCCGCTGAAGACATCCTGTACCTGCCCGTGGATGTGGTCGCACCCTGTGCCATGGGCGCGGTGCTGAATGACACTAGCATTCCGAAACTGAAAGCCCGGATCGTGGCCGGCGCCGCCAACAATCTGCTTGAGCACGCGGACCACGATCAGGCCCTGAAAGACCGCGGAATCCTGTACGCACCGGATTTCGCTATCAATGCCGGCGGCATCATCGACGTGTTCTACGAGCGTACCGGGGCCTCTCCCGACACCGTGCGCGAACACGTCAATGGCATCGGCGACACGCTCAAGGAAATCTTTACCCGTTCTGACCGGAGCGGCCTGCCAACCGGCACCATTGCCAATGAGCTGGCGGAAGAACGGTTTCGCAAACACGTTGCCAAAGTGGACTCCCTGACCGAGCGCCTGGCGCGGGTCGGATAACCCCTGGCATCGATTTCTTTGGGGCCGGAGTTCGCTTTGGCCCCTGCTTTCCCAAACAAAAACAAGTACCAAGCAGGAGACAGTTATGTCTGTATCAGATTCAGGTAGTGCCGCCCACTCGGAGGCACTGGAAGGCTCCAACGCCAAGCGGGGGCTCTGGTCCTCCCGACTGGCGTTCATCCTGGCGGCAACCGGCTCGGCCGTCGGCCTGGGCAACATCTGGAAGTTCCCCTACATCACCGGTGAAAACGGCGGCGGCGCCTTTGTCCTGGTGTATCTGTTGTGTATTGCGGCAGTGGGTCTGCCAATCATGATGGCGGAAGTGCTGATCGGCCGCCGCGGTGGCCACAGCCCCGTTAACAGTCTGCGCATGATTGCCGAGCGCGACCGGCTCAAGCCGGCGTGGCGCATGGTCGGCGCGGTCGGTGTACTGGCCGGCTTCCTGATCCTGTCGTTCTATTCCGTGATTGGCGGCTGGGCTGTGTCTTATGTGGGTACCGCCGCCAGCGGCCAACTGGTAGGCCAGTCGGCTGAAGCCATTGGCGCTATCTTCTCCAACCTGCTGGGCGACCCGCTGACCCTGCTGATGTGGCACACCCTGTTCATGGCACTGGTTATGTTCGTTGTCGCCAAGGGCGTTCGCGCTGGCCTTGAGCGTGCCGTCAGCATTCTGATGCCTGGCCTGTTCGTGCTGCTGCTGATTGCCGTGGGCTACGCCATGACCAGCGGCGAATTTGGTCGCGCCGTGAGCTTCCTGTTCCAGCCGGACTTCTCCAAGCTTTCAACCTCCGGCATTCTGGTCGCCCTGGGCCACGCCTTCTTCACTCTCAGTCTGGGTATGGCGGTCATGATGGCCTACGGCTCCTACCTGCCGAAGAACGTATCCATCGCCAAGACCTCTATTGCTGTTTCGGTGATCGACACCGGTGTTGCGCTGCTGGCCGGCCTGGCCATTTTCCCGATCGTGTTCGCCAACGGCCTTGAGCCTGGCGCCGGCCCTGGCCTGATCTTCCAGACTCTGCCGCTGGCCTTTGGCCAGATGCCCATGGGCAGCCTGTTCGGCACCCTGTTCTTTGTGCTGCTGATCTTCGCGGCCTGGACGTCTGGGATCTCCCTGCTGGAGCCCATTGTCGAGTGGCTGGAAGAGCGTAAAGGCATGAACCGTACCGCGAGCACCCTGGGCGCCGGTGTGGTGTGCTGGGCCCTTGGTATTGCCTCCATCCTGTCCCTGAACCTGTGGTCGGATTTTGCACCGCTGGGCGCCATTGCGATGTTCGAAGGCAAGACCATCTTCGACTTGCTGGACTTCTTTACCGCCAACATCCTGCTGCCATTGGGCGGCCTGCTGGTTGCTGTGTTTGCCGGCTGGGTGATGTCCCGCGAAGCGGTGGAAAAAGAGCTGGCGTTGTCCGGCCCGATGTTCCGGTTGTGGTATTTCACCATCCGCTACTTCACCCCCGTGGCAGTAGCAGCCGTGTTCATCTACAACCTGATGTAAGCGCAACAGGTGGCAGTCGGTTCCTGGACCCGCCGGCCTGCGGCCTAATGCAAAGAGCCCACCAATTGGTGGGCTCTTTTTTTGCCAGGATTCACAACCGATTCAAAGGCTATAAATAGCCGATTCCAGCGTCTCGCCAATCCGCGCATTCAGTTTCAGATCCACCAAGTCCTCGGCCCGGGTACGCCCAAGGTTCAGCGTGGCAATGGGCTTGTTCCACTCCTTGGCGTAGCGGCAGAAACGAAACCCGGAATACACCATCAGCGACGAGCCAATCACCAGCAGGCCATCGCTGGCCTTGAGCACATCCAGCGCCGAATACACCCGGTCCTTGGGCACGTAATCCCCAAAAAACACCACGTCTGGCTTCAGGATGCCATCACACTTGGGGCAACCCGCTGGGCGGAAATCCGAGAAATCCACTTCCAGATCCGCGTCGCCATCCGGCGCCGTCTCCGCCTTGTAATGTTGAAAACCCGGATTTAGATCGGCACAGCGATCGTGCACCTCGTCCCGCAGGCAGCGGTAATCGCAGCTCATGCAGATAACTTCATCGGCCCGGCCATGCAGGTCAGTCACGGCCCGGGTGCCTGCTTTCTGGTGCAGCCGATCAACGTTCTGGGTGACCACCAGACTGCTGTGATTAAGCAGCTCCAGGTCGGAGATATGGTGATGGGATGGGTTCGGCGCGGCATTTCGCATCACCGGCCAGCCAATCAGGCTTCGGCCCCAGTAGCGCTGCCGGGTTTCGTAACTGTCCATGAAGGCCTGATGCTGCACCGGTTGCTTGCGCTTCCAGGCGCCCTCGCCGTCCCGGTAATCGGGAATGCCGGAATCGGTACTGACGCCTGCGCCGGTCAGGATCAGCAACCGGGGATGACGGCGAATAAAGTCCGCCAGCAGGCCACCGGCATGCTCCGGCTCGTGCAGAATTGGCGCATCGTCAGTTTCCGGCAGGCGCTGGCTGGAACTGAAGGGTCGGGTTCGGTGGGTCGTCACAGGCATACAGACTCCGGAAAGTTCAGCCCGGTTTGCGGGCTACGTATACGGTGTTAAACGATTCCCTGTTCTGAAACGGATTAAAAAAGCGCACGTAATGGCAGGCAACGTCGGTAAACACGTCCCGCAGCACGGCCATGAATTCCTCGTCTTCCCCTTCGTTCGACCACATGGCAAAGATGCCTCGCGGTTTCAGCTGCTGTGCCATCTTGCCGATATTCTCGGTGGTGTAGAAGCTGGCATTGGAATCGTGCAGCAGGGCCCTGGGCGAATGGTCGATATCCAGCAGGATGGCATCAAAGGTTCTGCCCGGTGATGCGGGATCAAATCCACCCTCACTGGGCTCAGCAACCGCCAGATCAAAAAAGCTGCCATGGACATAACGGCTGCGGCCGTCGGTATTGATGTCCGCTCCGAGCGGCACCAATTCCTGCTGGTGCCAGCCAATGACCGGCTCCAGGTATTCCACAATCAGCAACTCGCCAACCCGCTCATGCTTGAGTGCTGCCACGGCGGTGTAGCCAAGCCCCAGCCCGCCAACGACAACACTGAGGTTGTCGCCTTCGGTTTCGTTCAAGCCAAGGTCTGACAGGGCAATCTCAGCGTCCACGAACATGCTGGACATCAGGAATTCTTCTCCGAGCTTTACCTCGAAGATATCGCGGTCGCCAATGGCCGGAATCTTCCGGCGCCTAAGGGTGATCTCGCCGATTTCCGACGGTTGACTGTCAATTTGCTCGAAAAGAAGTCCCACTCGTTGCCTCTTGGTCTTGCGGGTTAGCTGGCTTCGGCCTTTTAACGTCTAGTCCGTGCTTTCGCAGGTGAAGCCCCCTTTCCAAAACCCGCTCCTTCGGCACCCCTATGGGGTCCTGCCCGCAATCACAGATTGCGGTCGTTCGGCTGTCGCATGAAGCTTCGCTTCATTAACGCTCTGCCTCACCCATGTGACGCTTGAGCTACGCCATCCATGGCTTCGCACAGTTTTGGAAAGGAGGCTCCACCTGCTCTTCGTTCTACTCCCCGGGAGTCTTAGCGCTCTTGATGCAATTTAAGAGAGCTTCGCGCATTGTTTCAACGCCCAGTTCTTCAGTCAGCTTGATGTTTCGACCGGGAATTCCGTCCACGTCCGGATGGCTTTCAATCGCGGCTTCCAGGCTCGCTTCACGCAACAGGTGAAGCATCGGGTATGGAGAACGATTGGTGTAGTTCTCCGCCGACTCCGGGTCGGTACCCGCAAACTGGTAGTCCGGGTGAAAGCTCGCAATCTGATATACGCCTTCCATATCCAGATAGGCCAGCAAACCATCGGCCGCATCAAGAAACTCATTGTAGGCTTCGAAGTCCTGCAATACACCCGGATGGATCAAAACCGTGGTTTCAACCTCGGGCTCTTCGTCCAGGTGCTGAAGCTCTGAATGCAACGCTTGCAGCAAGCTATCTTCGTCGGCGGCGTCAGAGACCACGAACCGTACGCGATCCCGAATCAGCTCCTTCTTTGCAAATGGACAGAGGTTGTAGCCGACGACCACGTTCTCGACCCACTTGCGGGTTGCGCTTATAACTTCTGTCTCAGACATGCGAATCTCTTTTAGGTGTTTGAAGGCCACACAAAAGTTTGATCGGGCAGCCGGGGAACGCTGCCCAAAACTGTGCGAAGCCATGGATGGCGAAGCTCAAGCGCCACATGGACGTGCCGAAGGAGCGGGTTTTGGGCAGCGTTTCCCGGATGCCCAGCCCCCAGACTCAAAGAATCAAACGTAACCCTGACTCTTAAGATAATCATCATAAGAACCACTGAAATCAGTAACCCCATCGGCACTCAATTCGATAATGCGCGTTGCCAAAGAAGAAACAAACTCCCGATCATGACTGACAAAGATCAGCGTACCCGGATAATTCTCCAGCGCCAGGTTCAACGCCTCGATGGATTCCATGTCCAGGTGGTTGGTGGGCTCGTCCATCAGCATCACGTTGGGCTTTTGCAGGATTAACTTGCCGAACAGCATCCGGCCCTGCTCACCACCAGAGATCACTTTAACCGACTTGCCAATGTCATCACCGGAGAACAGCATCCGCCCTAACGTTCCTCGAACCAGCTGTTCGCCGCCGGTGGTCCACTGGGCCATCCAGTCGCTGAGGGTGTCATCTGAAGCGAAGTCGGCCGTGTGGTCCTGGGCGTAGTAACCAACCTCGGCACTGTCGGTCCATTTTACCTCGCCGGCGTCGGGCTCATAAGCGCCTGCCATGCACTGCAGCAGCGTGGTTTTACCGATGCCGTTCGGGCCGATGATGGCCACGCGTTCGCCGGCTTCCACCTGCAGGTCCAGCTTGTTGAACAGGGTTTCGCCATCGAAGCCCTTGCTCAGCTTATGCAGGGTCACAGCCTGACGGTGCAGTTTCTTGCCCTGCTCAAAGCGGATGAACGGGCTCACCCGGCTTGAAGGCTTCACCTCTTCGAGCTGAATCTTGTCAATCTGACGGGCGCGGGAGGTGGCCTGCTTGGCCTTGGAGGCGTTGGCCGAGAAGCGGCTCACGAATTGCTGCAGTTCGGCAATCTGGGCCTTCTTCTTGGCGTTGTCCGCCTGCATGCGCTCGCGGGCCTGGGTGGCGGCGGTCATGTATTCGTCGTAGTTGCCCGGGAACAGGCGCAGCTCGCCATAATCCAGATCCGCCATGTGGGTGCACACACTGTTCAGGAAGTGGCGGTCGTGGGAAATGATGATCATGGTGCTGTTACGTGCCACCAGGATGTTTTCCAACCAGCGGATGGTATTGATATCCAGGTGGTTAGTGGGCTCGTCCAGCAGCAGTACGTCCGGATCGGAGAACAGCGCCTGGGCCAGCAGCACCCGCAGCTTCCAGCCGGGAGCCAGGGCGCTCATGGGGCCTTCGTGTTCTTCCAGGGGAATTTCCAGGCCCAGCAGCAGCTCGCCAGCACGGGCTTCGGCGGTGTAGCCGTCCATCTCGGCGAACTGTACTTCCAGGTCCGCCACGGCCATGCCGTCCTCTTCGCTCATCTCGGCCTGGGAATAAATCCGGTCGCGCTCTTTCTTCACGTTCCAGAGCTCTTCGTGGCCCATGATCACGGTGTCCATCACCGTCCACTCTTCATAGGCGAACTGGTCCTGGCGCAGCTTACCCAAGCGGACGTTGGGCTCCAGCATAACCTGGCCGGCACTGGGCTCAAGGTCACCGCCAAGAATCTTCATCAGGGTCGACTTACCGCAACCGTTGGCGCCGATCAGGCCGTAGCGATTACCGTTGTTGAATTTAGCCGAGACGTTTTCGAACAGGGGCTTGGCCCCGAATTGCATGGTGATATTGGCGGTGGAAATCAATCAGAAACCTATAGACGTGAGGCCGGTACAGCCCAGAGTGGCTGGCGCCGGCAAAAGAAAGCCGGCATTGTACAGGTTTGCAGGATCAATCGTGAGACCGCAGAAACACGGATAAAAAGCCCTTGCCTCAAACGTTGGGTACGGGCAGCATTCCGGTTCTGACGTTTTCAATAACCCACGTAAGGAGTTAAACCATGGCACAGGCAACTGCACGCCACATTCTGGTAGACAGCGAAGCGAAGTGTGAAGAACTGAAGAAAGCCATCGAAGGTGGCCAGGATTTCGCCGAAGTCGCCAAGCAGCATTCATCCTGCCCGTCTGGCCGCAATGGCGGCGACCTGGGATCATTCGGCCCGGGCCAGATGGTGCCTGAGTTCGACAAGGCAGTCTTCAACAGCGAACTGCACACCGTGCTTGGCCCGATCAAGACCCAGTTCGGCTATCACCTGCTGGAAGTTACCAGCCGCAGCTAATGGCTTCAGGCAGTATCCCAGCCAACACGCCCAAGGGGCAGCGACTTCGTTCGCTGGCCCTTGTGGGTGTTGTCTTGATCACCCCTCTCCTGTTTATCGGCAGACCCGACTGGCTCCCCGGTGGCTTCAACTTCGCGGCCTGGAATCTGGGTCATGTTCTGTTGTTTGCCCTGCTGACCCTCGCCGTGAATCCCCGGCGCTGGTTCAGAGGCTGGCGTCTGTGGCTGGCTTCGACGGCCGCCGTGCTGGTGTTTGGTATTGCGGTTGAAACCGTGCAAGCAGGTATGGGCCGCGATTTCGACTTGCGGGATCTTCTGCGCAACCTGATCGGCCTCTGGTTCGTTCTGGCCTGGCAGCCAGTGCTAACCTTCCGGGTGCGCAACCGTGCAATCACCGCTGTCCTGGCTCTATCGAGCTCCCTGCTGCTGCTTTACGAACTGAGCACCACCGGCGTGCAAGCGGCCCGTTACTTCAAGCTTGAGCACCAACTGCCTCAGGTTTACGACTTTGACCACAGTAATCCGTCGCTCTACTGGCGCGGGTCGGTTGAACCCTCTCCCCGGCATAACGATACACACGACCAGAGTCTGAAAATCGAACTGGGCACAGAACGCTACTCCGGTGCCTCTCTGTACCGGGTGCCATCCGACTGGCGGGACTTCGACACCCTGACTCTGCGCCTGCACAACCCGGCGCCCGAGCCTCTCACCCTGATCCTGCGAATAAATGACATCCAGCACGAACGGGGAAGCAATGCCCTCAGTGACCGATACAACACCCGGCTAACCCTGACAACGGGGGCTTCAAGCCACACCATCGCACTTGAGGATATTGAGCAGGCACCGGCTACCAGAACCATGAATCTGCGCCAGGTGCGCCGCCTGACCCTATTTGCAAACGGACTGTCGGAGCCGCGGACGGTTTTCCTGCAGGAACTTAGACTGGAATAAGCGACCACGGATTGGCGGTCAGGGTTTCGGCGCCGTGTTCCGTTACCAGAACGGTTTCACTGCAGCCAATCCCCCACTGACCCGGCACCCTGAGGCAGATCGGCAAGTGGAACACCATGCCCGGCATGAACTCGGTATTGCCACCGCGGGCAATGAAGCCCGAGCCCTCCACCCAAGACGGCGGAAACTGGGCCCCGACTGTGTAGCCGAACACCCCAGAGAAAAAGACCTTCCTGGCCAGAGGAGCCAACGCCCTTTCAGCCTCTTGCGCTGCGAAATCAAAGGTTGCACCTGGTTTGATCGCCTCCAGCAAGGCGTCCACCACCCGCCGGCAGCCATCGAATACCCGGCGCATTTCTGCAGAAGGCTCTCCGGCGACCACCGTTTGCATCATCGGCGCAGTGTAGCGATGCCAGGCCGCACCAAACTCAAGAAATACCGGCTCGCCCGGCTCCACCCGTACCCGATTGTGATTGGTGTGAATCACACTGCTGCGCCGGCCGGTGGTGACAATCGGCTGCATGCTCATGAATTCGCTGCCACCTTCAAGCAGTGCCCTGGCGCCAACCGCGGCAATGTCGTTGTCGGTAACCCCTGGGCGCACGCTTGCCACCGCGGCCTGAAGCCCGGCCGTGGTGATCCTGGCGCTTTCGCGCAGGAACTCGATCTCGGCCCCGGACTTGACGATCCGGACCTTCTTCACCAAGCCGCCAGCATCCACAAAGCGCACACCTGAGAGCCTTTCCTTCAGGCCTTCCAACACCCCCTGTCGCAGTGAGCCATGCCAGGCATCGATGCCCACGGTGTCAGCCGAATCGTTTAGAGCATCAATCAAGGGTAACAACACCTCACCAATACCTTCCCAGCGATAGCCGGACACGTTTGGCACCCGGGTCGTCACCATCGCCGGTCCCATTTCGATGGAGGGAACCTGTAGTAGCAGAGACGAGCCAGTAACCACCAGGGCAACATGAACCGACACCTCGAAGGTGCTGTAGCCGGTTAGATAGAAGATGTCGGAACAGTCGGTCAGTAACAGCGCATCGATATCGTCATCAGCCATGCGCTGACGGACGCACATGAGGCGTTGTTCGTACTCCGCGGGTGCAAACGGGCACTCAGTCCCCCTCGACTGAACCGACAACGCTTTCTGATAAGCATTGAAATCCATGGGAGTAACTCCCTGTTCGCATATACTTATGAGATTGGACCCAAATCGCCGGTTGTACAAATTTCGAGCACACCGGGCGATGCTCGGCGGCAATGGGAGGCGGACCTAATGCAGCAGAACCACAATGGCAGGGGCGCATTCGAGATAAGCGTTGAACTGGGCGCACTCACCAGCAATGGTCACGATCCTCAGATAGTCGTGCGGGTAGGGCCCGCCGTGGCCTCCCTGGTCAACGGAATTGGTGGCGATCCACTGATGCAGTTACGCCTGCTGCACGAATCCCGCAGTCTGCTGTTCGATATGGGTGACAGCGGACGCATGGCGCTCCGGTCGGCACACCAAGTCACCGATGTCTTCATCACCCACTGCCATGCCGACCACATTGGCGGATTTCTGTGGTTCCTGCGCAGCCGAATCGGCCACTTCCCTTCCTGCCGGCTGTTTGGCCCGCCCGGGCTGCTGGGCCATATTGCCGGCATGGTTCGGGGGCTGCTGTGGGATCGGGTGGAAGACCGCGGCCCCAGATTCATCGTGCACGAGTGGCACGGCGACCACCTGAAACGCTGGCAACTGAACGCCGGTGCGGGCACGCCGGAAGCCCTGGAGGACCTGCCCACGCCCGGAGGCGTGATCCATCGGGAAACGGAATTCCGGATAAGAGCCGCGATGCTGGACCATGGCACACCCGTAATGGCCTATGCCTGGGAGCCGTTTGGCAAGCTGAACGTGCGGAAGAATGCATTGCAGGAGATCGGTGCCCAGGCCGGGGCCTGGCTGCACGACCTCAAGCTGGCGGTGCTGAGAAAGCGCCCGGATGAACTGATTTCACCCGGTAACGGTGCCAGCTACCGGGCCGAGGATCTGGCGGCCCGAATATTGATCCAGACCGCCGGCGAACCGGTGGTTTACGCCACGGACTTTGCCGACACCCCGGAGAACATTGTTCGCATGACCGATCTGGCGCGCGGTGCCCACACGCTGTTCTGCGAGGCCTCGTTCATGGTGTCAGACGTGGACCAGGCCAAACGAACCGGTCACCTGACCACCGAGGCCACCGCCCGCATCGCCAACGCCGCGGGCGTGCGGCAACTGGTGGCGTTCCACTTCTCGCACCGATACGCAAGGCGCCGGGAGCAGGTCTATGCCGAGCTTTGCCGCTTCACTGATCGCTTGATTGTTCCGGAGAAAGAAACCGTGCCATCTGCTTGCCAACCGACTCAATCGGATCGGTAATGGCTTGCTGGATGCTGTCGGTGACCACCCGGGAAAACGCCGAACCCGGACCACTTTCGAGGAACGCCACGTATTGATTCATTTCCTCGTTGTTGATGGTTTCGTAGGTAAACAGATAGCTCTCGTACACCTGTTGCTCCACGATACCCCGGATGGCGCCACGCTGGCTTTCAATGCGCTGCTTGAGCTGATCGTAGTTGACCGAGTCGCTGCTGAACGCGGCCATGGCAGTGGCCAGACCGAGCTGAACCGCAATGGACGTATCCACGGCGCTTTCCGTGGCGCGGGCGGCACTGTCGAACCGGTCGAACAGGCGGGCACGATCACTGCCCTGGTACTTCTCGTTGAGCGCCGGCGCCCTGGCCTTGATCTCTTTCCACATGGCCGGATCCGACGCCACGATTTCTGCAGCGGAAATTTTTCTGGCCACCGGCGATTGGTACCAGTCCGCGACGGCTTCCAGTTGCCGATCGGTCAAACCGGCTTCCAGGTCCTTTACGATTTGCTGTTCAATATCAGCGGCGCGAAAACTGCCACTGACCACGTAGCCAATGGTTTCGGCCACCATCGGCGGTATCTGGTTGGAGCGTTTCAGGCCCTCGCGGATACCCTGGCTCATCATGGCCGGGTATTGGGCAACGATGTCGTCCACCGGTGACGCGGCCAGGACCTGCTGCGCCGACGGCGCTGCTGTGGCGCTGCCGGAAACCAGCAGGGCGGCAACTAAAACAGGTTTAACTAGGGTGCCAAGCTTCATTTATCTACCATCTCGTTATGTGCAGGCCCTGTTTATGACATGTGTTCCGCTCAGGCATCAAGCAATCCATGGGCATTGGAGATGACAGTTTGGTAGGGAAAATCCGACAACCCGGGCGCCGACGCAAGGGACGCCGACCACGCCGAGTTAATGACTGGCGGTCACGGGTAAAGTGGTACGGATTGCCAGTGCTCGGCTTGCTGATGGGGGTATGGGCCACGTTGAGGTTTAGCCTGCTGGCGCCGGACCCGCCCGCCAATCCCGAAGACCTGTGCGAAATCTTCCGGGAACACCCGGTGTGGTACGACTACGCCCGCGAATCCGAACACCGCTGGGGTACTCCCATTGCCACCCAGATGGCCTTTGTGTACTACGAGTCGTCGTTTCGCAGCCATGCCCGCCCGCCAAGAACCCTGCTCTGGGGCCTGATTCCATGGGCCCGGCCAACTTCGGCCTACGGCTATGCCCAGGCGCTGGATCCAGCCTGGCGTGAATACCTGGCCGCCAACGGCGACGGCTGGTTTACCGTTCGCACCGATATGGAATACGCCCTGGACTTTGTGGGCTGGTACAACCATCTGAGCCACCGGCAGTTGGGCATCGAGTTCTACAATCCTCGCCAGCTCTACCTGGCCTACCACGAGGGTCGGGGTGGCTACCAGCGCCGAACCTTTGACCAGAAACCGGACATCACCGCCCTGGCCGGCCGGGTACAGACCCGGGCCTTCCGCTACGACAATCAGCTTCAGGTGTGCGAGCAGGAATTCCAATGCTGGCGCTGGTACCAATTCTGGCCTTTTTGTGGCTGACTGGTTTTATAGCGAGCCGCTGATTTCGATGGTCGATTCCAGCCCCTGAAGCCGGTCCACCAGAAACTCCATCACGATCCGCACCCGGGCCATCTGCTGGGTGTCCTGGCTGACGTGTAGCCAGAGGTCAACGCTCTCGCCTTCCAGTGGATCGCTCAGCCGGCGCAATTCCTTCGCGCCTTCGCCCAGGTAACACGGCAATACCGCCAACCCGGCACCGGCGCAGGCCAGTGAGTGCATGGACTGCAGGCTGTTACACCGGATCAGCGACTGGGCGTTTTTCAGATGCTTGCGATACCAGCGCCCGGTGGCCAGATGGCTGAAGGTTTCATCGGGCACGATCCAGACACAGGCCTCCGGATCATTCTCGATGTCCATTTGCCGGTTGCGACGACAATAGCGGGCCGCGCCGTAGACCGCCGATTCGACGGCGGCGATGCGCTCGCCGTCCAGGGTAGCCTGGGGCTTGTTGTCGCAGCGCAGGGTCAGGTCGGCTTCCCGGTGGCTGAGGTTGGCGACGTCGTTGTCAGTCAGCACCTCCAGCTCAATATCCGGAAACTCCCGGACCAGGTCCGCCAGGATCGGACTGAGCAAGGCATTCAGAGTGGCGTCTTCCGCGGCCAGCCTGACTTTACCCACCGGCGCGGAATCCTGGCCCACCAGCTTGCGCTCCAGGTTTTCCATGGCGACCGCCAGCCGATCAGCCTCACGGAAGGCGGTTTCGCCCACTGGGGTCAGCTGCAAACCATCGCGGTTCCGTTCGAAAAACTGCACTCCCAACGACTCTTCCATCTGGTCCAGTCGACGTAGCACCGTGGTTTGATGCACACCCAGCAATTCGCCAGCTTTGGCGAGGGTTCCGCCTATTGCCAAGGCGCGTATATATCGAAGATAATCCCAATCCATAATGACTGCATATTTGCAACGTGAGTACGGATTTTAACGTATTACTACTGCAAAAAAGAACCCTTATACTTTGGTCCAAGTTAAAGGTAGATCGCTAATTAATACACCTGACAAAGGGAGGAAGGCGCTATGACTCAGAACCATATCGCAACCGTACAACCACTGCCGTCAAGTATCCTCCACAATAGTGAAGAGGTCAGGCGCCAGTACACCCGTGCTGCTTCCAAGCAGGCGGTTCAGTTCATCAGCCGAAAGATTCGGTCGTGGAAGCGCAAGGCAGGAGCCGTTGCGCCAGATATGACTCAGATGCAGGGCGGTCACTGAACCCGATCTGGAAAGGCGTGGGTGCCACAGGGCTGGTAACAGCGCAAAAGGATTTGTAAACGCCGGTGTTCCCGTTAGGAAGCACCGGCGTTTTTGTTTTCAGGGCTCAGAATTCCCAGACCACTTTCTTTTTCTGCCCAAACCAGTCGTCCATCTTTCGGGTGTAGAAGTCTTCAATCACGTTCCGCTTGATCTTCATGGTGGGTGTCAGCATGCCGTTCTCCATGGTCCACGGTTCCTTGACCACCACCACGAAAGCCAGCTTTTCGTGGGCTTCGCATTCGGCATTCACCGCATCCAGTTGCTGTGCCAGTTCCTGCTCAAGTTCGACGCGGTCACCACCCGCTTCCAGCTGATCCCGCGCCTCCTCGGACAGCAATACCATCAGGCACGGCTGCGGCTGGTTAGCACCGGCCACGCACACCACTTCCGCCTGCGGATGATTAAAACGGCTTTCAATGGGCACCGGCACCACGTACTTGCCCTTTGAGGTCTTGAACAGATCCTTGACCCGGCCGGTGATCCGCAGACAGCCATCGCTGTCGATTTCGCCCATGTCACCGGTTTTCAGGAAACCATCATCAGTGACATCCTCCCGGGTTTTCTCTTCGTTCTTGAAGTAGCCGAGCATCTGCCCCGGACTCTTGACCTCCACCTCGCCACCTTCGGCGATGCGATGTTCAACACCTGGATTGGCGTTGCCGACCGTGCCTACCTTGGCCAGCCCGGGCCGGTTGGCGTGGGAATAGCCGAAGTTCTCGGACATTCCGTACACCTCCAGCAATTCCAGCCCAAGGTTCCGATACCAGGCGATGATCTCCCCGGACAGCGGCGCGGCACCGGTGAGTGCGGCACGGCAATGGTCCAGGCCGAGCTGCTTCAGCACCTTCTTTTTCACCAGTGATTTGACCACCGGAATATTGAACAGCAGCTTCTGTTTCTTGGGCGGCAACTTGGCATTCACCCCCAGATAGAACTTCATCCACAATCGGGGCACCGAGAAGAACAGGGTTGGGCGTGCTCGTTGCAGGTCTTCCTGAAAAGTATCCAGGGAGTTGGCAAAGTACAGATGAAACCCGTAATACAACGACTGGGTCTCTACCGCGGCCCGCTCGGCCACATGGGCCAGCGGCAAATAGGACAACATGCGTTCATCGGACGACACCGGGAATATCTGCTGCAAGCCGTCGGCAACAGAAATCATGGTGCGGAAACTGTGCATGACTCCTTTTGGCCGCCCCGTACTGCCTGAGGTGTAGATCAATGTCGCCAGGGAATCGCGGTCGGGCAGCCTGGGCTCCGCTGGCTCATTCTGGGCCACCAGTTCAAGCCAATTGGGCGTGTCGTCCCGAGGCGACATTGGCAACGAAATTACCGGCAGGTCGGCCGGGATACGTCCCTTGATATCGTTCCAGCCGTCCGCCGTTCCGTCCATCTTGCCCAGGAACAGCAGTTTGGCCTCGCTGTGCTCGAGCACGTAGGCGGCGGTTTCTCCATTCAGGGTCGGGTACAGCGGTACCGAGGCATGGCCGGCGGCCCAGATGGCCAGATCGGCCAGGATCCAGTGAGCGCTGTTCTTGCCCAGGAGCGCGATGTTGCTGTGCGCTGGCAGATCAAGTCCTGCGAGATAGGTAGCCATCCGGGAGACCTGATCGGCCGCCTCTTTCCACGTCAGTTCTTCCACCCGTCCGTCCGGGTAGGGCTGGGTCAGATAAATCGCATCGGGGGTAGTTTCGGCCCAGAAATAGAGACAGTGCAACGACGTCTGCTTTCGCGGATCAATGGCCATTTACGGCTCCTTGTTGTTGTTATCATTCTTTTTAGTTGAGGTTGGACGTATTCGGACTTATTTATAGTAGTCGGAATTCGCCACCGCTCAATATCCAGCACAGTCTTCCTGTGTAACAAATGCGTTCACAATTGAGCACTTGGTCACAAACACCCCGTGACAGACCGGGGCAATGGTCTAGAGTGTCAGGGCAGGCGTATCAGCTTGCTCAACACTGGCCCAACCCTTTCTCAACAACAGAAGGTGCGCATGAAAACATCGTCTCGTTCAGCTCTGATTTTCCCCGCCTGGGGCCTCATCCTGATGGGCTCTGGTGCTTTTATCTATTGCGCCGCGGTTGGCCTGCTGGGCGCCTGAGCAAAACAGAGCGGCCCTGCAGGTGGATTCCTGCCCGTCTTTGCAAACTAGCGCCTAAAGCGTGTCTCCAACACCACCGCCGAGTTAGTGCGTTCCACCCCTTCCAGGTTGCCAATATCGTCAAGCACTGCACTCAGTTCTTCCAGCGACTGGGCCTGCACGATGGCAATCAGGTCGTACTCACCGCTGACTGAAAACAGCTGCGAGACCTGGGCAATACCCTCCAGCGCGGTGTTGGTTCGGGCCGTCAGTTTCTGTAGCACCTTTATCGACACGTGCGCCTCCACCTGGTTGGCTGAAAACTCTCCACCCAACAGCACCGAATAGCCCCGGATAACACCGCTGGCTTCCAGACGCGCAATGCGATTTTGCACCGTTGACCGGGACACATGCAGGGTTCGGGCGAGTTCGGTAATACTGGCCCGGGCGTTGTGGCGCAGCAGCATCAGTAGCTTCTGATCCTGTTTTCCTATCATTTTGGCGACCCATTTAATCAATTTGCCATTATCATAGATCATTTCGCTCAAACTGCATCTGCAATCTGGCAGTTCTACTGTTCATACTGTGCCAAACCACTTCAGGATGCTGGCCATGTTCATTCGCCCGATTGCAGTCACGGATCTGGATACCCTGTATCAGATTGCCGTTGAATCCGGCCCCGGATTTACGTCCCTGATGCCCGATCGCGACGCTCTGGCTCGCAAGATCGAGCATTCCATTGCCAGTTTTGAGCGCGAGGTGACTCAGCCCGGTGACGAGCATTATCTGTTTGTACTGGAGGATGAGACCACCGGTGAGATCATGGGCACCACCGGCATCGAAGCCGCCGCCGGTCGCACCCGCCCGCTTCACCATTTCCGCCGCAGCACCGTAACTCACCATTCCCGGGATCTGGGCCTGCGACGCAATGTGGAAACCCTGACCCGCTGCAACCACTACACTGGCTGCACCGAGATTTGTTCCTTGTACCTGCGCCCGGAATTCCGACGCGCCAACGCGGGCAAACTGCTGTCTCGGGTCCGGTTCCTGTTTATGGCACTCCACCCGGAGCGGTTCTCCGATACCGTGATCGCTGAGATGCGCGGGGTGTCTGACGACGCCGGCCAGTCTCCGTTCTGGTCCTGGCTGAAGACCCATTTTGTCGATATGGATTTTGCCTCGGCCACCCGTTTAGTTGGCTCCGGCTACACCCATTTCATTGACGAGCTGATGCCGTCGCACCCGCTGTACACCTGCCTGATGAGCGCTGAAGCCAGGGCGGTGATCAGTCAGGTGCATGAGCGCACCCGGCCAGCGCTGCGCCTGCTCGAAACCGAAGGTTTCCAGCACAAGGGATTGGTGGACCTGTTCGACGCGGGCCCGACGGTTGAATGCCCGCTGGCATCGATCCGTAGCGTGCGGGAGTCCCAAGCCTGGCAGGTTGAAGTGGATGCCGTGCCGGCCACCGAATTCCAGAAACGGAGCCGCGAGCGCATTGCCATGCCGTTGCTGATCACCAATACTGGAACCGCAGAATTCAGGGCCACGGTGCTGACCGGGGCAGACACCCGGCCAGGCTCTAACACCCTGTGCCTGAGCCCGGCCCTGGCCGACCAGATGGGCCTCGAACCAGGCCAAACCTGCCGCGCCCTGCCCCTGGCAAGCAGTCAGCGCGACGCGGCACCCAACACTCATCACCTTCGTCCGGAGATTGTTCATGCACACTGATCGCAATGCCCTGTTCCAGCAGCTCTGGCGCAACTACCAGGAGGTCACTCCCTCAGCCGAGGAGATTCACCGCATCCTGGGCGCCGAAGAGGGGCAGGCCATCATTAACGATCACATCGCCCTGCGCACCTTCAATCTGGCCCCGGTCGGGCTGGATGCCCTGGCCGAACATTTCCTGAGCCTCGGCTACGTTCAGGGTGGCGAGTACCATTTTGAAGCCAAGAAACTCTACGCCCGGCATTACGAACATCCGGATCCGGACGCGCCCAAAGTGTTCATATCGGAGTTATTGGTAGAGCAGTGTTCGCCAGAGCTTCAGGCCATCGTCAAGGATCTGGTGGCGCAGGTTGACCCGGGCCGGGTCAAGGCAGACGACTTCCTGTATTCCGGTCGTCACTGGGACGTAGACTATCAAACCTACCGCACCCTGCTGGAAGAGAGCGAGTATGCGGCCTGGATGGCAGCCTGGGGCTATCGCGCCAACCATTTCACCGTGAGTATCAACCACCTCAACCAGTTCGAGACCGTGCTGGAAATTAACCAGTTACTGAAAGACAACGGTTACGCGGTGAATGCCTCGGGTGGCGAAGTGAAAGGCTCCCCGGCTGAATTGCTGGAGCAATCCTCCACCATGGCCGACCGGATACCGGTACAATTCTCGGATCGGGAAGAAACCATTCCAAGCTGCTTTTACGAGTTCGCACGGCGATACCCGAAAGCCGACGGTGAGCTGTACAGCGGTTTTGTTGCCGCCTCGGCCGACAAGATCTTCGAAAGCACCAACGCCAGCGGCTAAGCTCGCCTGCTCCAGCGGCGGGATGGCTCAGGACCATCCCTGCTCGCCGAGCAGCGGCACAAAGCGGACATCACCCAGGCTCTGGTCGCGAAACTCCGTCTCCGATAGTCGGGTGATGCGGCGCAAGCGCTGCACCGTGTGCGCGGACCCGACCGGAATGACCAGATGGCAGCCCACCCGCAACTGCTGCTTCAACGCCTCGGGCACCACCGGCGCTCCCGCCGCCACACAAATACCATCGAAGGGCGCCTGTTCAGGCCAGCCCAAGGTACCATCGCCGCAACGCACCACCACGTGATCATACCCTTCGGCCGCCAGTGTCTGCGCCGCTGATTCGGCCAATTCCGGCACCCGCTCGATGCTGAACACCCGGGCGGCAATCGAGGCGATCACCGCGGCCGCATAACCCGAACCGGTGCCGATATCGAGCACCACTTCCCCACCGGTCAAATCCATCGCGTCCGCCATCAAAGCCACAATGTAGGGTTGGGAAATGGTTTGTCCGAAACCAATGGGCAAAGGGCCATCATCGTAGGCTTCATCAATCAGGCTTGGGCTGACAAATTTCTCCCTCGGCACCCGCCTCATCGCCGTCACCACCGGAGCTGCGGTTATACCGCGACCAAGAATCTGGTTCTCCACCATCCAGGCGCGACGTGACGCAAAGTCCTGATGCTGGTTCATGCCACCCTCCTCAGCCCGTTCGCTTACGCTTCGTTACAAAGCAGTAACGTATCTACAACGGCAGGTGCTACCAGAGCTGTCTACTTTTTAGTCACACCCAACCGGGCACATTCCGGTGGGCTGCCTTACAACAACAATAACGCCGGGAGACGGGGCTGGCCACGACTCGTTTCCGCTGCCACGGAGGACCCTATGTCTGCATCTGTGAACCACCTTGAGGAACGCACCAAAGACGCATCCGAACTGCTTGGACGCATCCTGCCCTCGGCCATTGCATTGGCGCTGATGCTCCGTCACAAAAAGATGGCGGCCTGGCTGCGAGCCGAATTCGAGGGCTATCAGGACCGGGAACAAGCACCGCCCTACCGCCGAGATCTTCCCGGCCATATTGTTGCCCGCTCACCTCAGTATGGCTGGATTCCGGCACCGGTAAACGATGCACAAAGGAAGGAATTTGGCCACCTCGACGTGCTTGACGACGCCAAGTCGATGGAAAAAATTTGTCTGACCAGCCGTAAAGGCGATGGTAACCGGGTGCTGCTGACCCAGGACGACATGGTAGAGCTGCAACAACAGATCAACCTGAGTGCCGAGCTTGCGATCAACCTGAGCCGCGATGTCTACAGCCGGCTCCTGCGAACCATACGCGGTACTGTTTATCTGTGGACCCAGGAGTTGATGGCGAGGGGGCTGAGCGGCGACCACAACCACTACAGCCAGGATGAACGGGCACTGGCAACTGATCTGGACGATCCCGAGCGATTCTGGCGTCGGGCGATGGACGAAGTCGACGACCTGCCCGTTGCCGACGTAAAGCCGGCCGGGTTCTTTGAGCGGGTGTTCGGACGGGCCAGTTAACCCAGCACGCTGACCATGCCGATGCTGCTGACAACCAGCAGCACGGCACCCAGCACCTGAAAGAACACCGGCGTTTCTGCCCGCAACATCCGATCGTGCACTTTCAGGCCAATGACGTGACCGACCGCAGCACAAGGCAAGAGCCATAGATGGTGGATCAACTGCAGATCCACCCCAACCCACACAAACGCGGCCATCTTGATCAGCACCAGGATGAACCAGAGCGCAAACAGGGTGTCCCGCAGTTTCTCTTTGGGCAGGTGCTGGGCCACAACCGCGATGATCAGGGGCGCACCGATCAGCGAGGTGCCACTGATATAGCCACCGACCATCAGGAACACCGCATCCACCGTTTTGCTGCCACTGCGGAACGGCTTGTTGATGATGTAGGAGACAGAATACAGCGCCACAATCACGAAAATGATGGCGCTGAGCACGTTACCGGGCATGGTGATGAGGCCAAACACGCCAATTAGTTTGGGCACGATCATGATGCCCAGAATGCGCCATAAGTAGCGCCAATCCACCGTGCTCTCCGCAGCCCCCCTGGACTTGGCTTCCGTTGCCGACTCAGAGGGATCAACAGGCTTCCGCTTGCGGTTGTTCAGCCAGATGGTCAGCGAGGAGAACACCAACAGATGCACCGCAATGATCGGCAAGAACACCAAAGGCTCATCCAACACCAGCAACAGGAACGGCAGCGACAACACCGCCCCGCCAAATCCCAGCCCGGAACGGACAAAACCGCTCCAGACAAAGATCATTGCAATCAAAACGTACTGAACAAGACTGAGGTCCGACATAAGGTCCTTAAGGCTGGGTGAATGCGCGGGCTCAGAGTATACCCAACCTGGGCCGAATTCGCCGATCACCAAAACACACGTCAGGCAAAGTTGCACAGCTCAGATCGCAGGCGTAGCATGGCAATAACTGTATAAATAAACAGTATCTGGATTTGCCATGAAAACCCGAGCTACCGGCCTCAACCCTCACAATCGTTTCCAGCCTATCGTCACCGACCGCGATCAGGATGACGGCTGGTACCAGGCGCCCGAGGACGACTTGAACCCCGATTCGGTAGCAACCGAAGTGGTCAACGAGTCGGTTAAATCCATCATCAGCCGGAACACCTCCCCGGATGTACCCTTTGATCAATCCATCAATCCTTACCGGGGCTGCGAGCACGCCTGCATCTACTGCTTTGCCCGCCCTACACACGTCTATTGGGACATGTCGCCGGGGCTGGATTTCGAGACCCGGCTGATCGCCAAACCCAACGCTGCCAGCAAGCTCCGGGAAGAACTCGATAAGCCGGGCTATACCGTCTCCCCCATTGCCCTGGGCGTGAATACCGACGCTTACCAGCCGCTGGAGCGGGAGCGGCGCATCACTCGCGAGCTGTTGGAAATCATGCTTGAGTACCGCCACCCGGTGTCGATCATCACCAAGGGCGCGCTGATCCTAAGAGACCTTGATCTGCTGACCGAACTGGCCGAACAGGGCCTCTGTTCCGTGCGCATCAGCCTGACCACCCTGAGCAATGACCTGAAACGGCGGATGGAGCCACGCACTGCGGCACCGGCCACCCGGCTAAAGATGATTGAAAAACTCGCCAGCGCCGGGATCCCCACCGGCATCATCCTCGGCCCAGTGATTCCTTTTATCAACGACCAGGAGATTGAGGCGATACTGGAGGCCGCCGCCTCAGCCGGTGCAAGCCGTGCCAGCTGGATCATGCTGCGCCTGCCCCTGGAGCTCGACGAGCTGTTCCAGGAATGGCTGCAACGGCACTTTCCGCAGCGGGCCGAGCACGTGATGAATCGAATCCGTGATTTACGGGGCGGCAAGAGCTACGATTCTGCCTTCGGGCGCCGGATGACCGGTATCGGCCCTTACGCCGACCTGATCCGCCAGCGCTTCTCGAACAAGGCGAAACGGCTTGGACTGAACCTTCACCAGGCCGAACCCCTGCGAAATGACCTGTTCCGCCGCCCGGCGGGGGAACAAATGGGGCTCTGGTAACGTCCAATACCCAGGTCACTTGTAGTCATCTGATGTTGTTCAGGGAAGAATCGGAGGGGCCCCATGCCCGGATCGAAAACCGTCGCCAGCGCACTGGCGTTGGTGCTTGTTGTAACCCTTTTCCCCTGGTTTTCTTCCTCAGCCAAAGCCAATGAATCCCTTGTTGCCCGGATTGAGGCACTGGACGCGGGCTTTACCGTGGAAGTGTTGGGTAATCGCCTGCTGGCCCGGCAGGCACTCTCCAACTTCTACGCCGCCAATAGCTACGAGCGGGCCTGGCGCAGTGCAGACCAACGCCACCAGCTGCTTGAGGCCATCGAATCGGCCAGCCGTGACGGCCTGGACCCGAGGGATTATCACGCCGATGTCCTGGCGGAACTCTCGAATCGCCCGATGCAGGACCTTCCTGACGACCTACAGGCCGATCTGGACCTGTTGTATTCCGATGCTTTTTTGATGCTCGGCTCGCATCTGCTCGAGGGCAAGGTCAGCCCATACACGATTCACGCCGAATGGACTGCGAACCGGCGGCAACGCAACATGGGCCAGGTTCTGGCGGCGGCACTGGTCAATGGGGATATTAGCGCAGCCGTCGACGCCCTGCGGCCGACCCATTCCGACTACCACAGGCTGGTGCAGGCCCGTCAGACCATGACCGGACTGCTGGGCCGGCCCTGGCTGCCCATTCCCACTGGGGCAACCATTCGCCCCGGCGACCGGGACCACCGACTGATCGAAATCCGGCGGCGGCTGACCGCCCTTGGCGACCTCTCGGGATCAGGTGCGCCTGACCCCAGCCTGTACGGCGGCGAACTTGAGACCGCACTACCCCTGTTCCAGGCCCGCCATGGCCTGGAACCCGACGGCATCATTGGCCCGGCCACCCTGGCCGCGATCAACCTGCTGCCGATCGAACGAGTGCATCAAATCGATGCCAGTCTGGAGCGCTGGCGCTGGCTGCCGGAGTCACTGGGTGAGCGATTCGTGTTGGTCAATATTGCCGGCTACGAATTGAAAATGATGGATCAGGGCGTCGAGCTGCTGCGCCAACGGGTGATTGTCGGCCAGCCTTTCCGACAGACCCCGGTGTTCAGTGATCGGATCCGCTACCTGGTGCTAAACCCGACCTGGACCGTGCCGCGCCGACTGATGATTGAGGATCAGCTACCCCGGATCATCCGTGATCCGGATTACCTGCAGCGTCTGAATATGAAGGTATACCGCGGCTGGGGCGCCGACCGGCAACAGGTCGACCCCGCTGCCATCAACTGGGGCTCACTGTCACCGAACAACTTCCCATACCAGCTGGTGCAGGACCCGGGCCCCAACAACGCACTGGGCCAGATCAAGTTCATGTTTCCAAACCGGTACGATGTCTACCTCCACGACACCCCATCACGGGATCTGTTTGGTCGGGTAGACCGCTCCTTCAGTTCGGGCTGTATCCGGGTGGAGCAACCGTTCGCACTGGCAGAACAATTACTCTTGGGCGACCCGAACTGGAACCGGGAGCGCATCCACGACACAGTCGGTTCCAACCAACCCAAAACCATCCTGTTACCTGAGCCGGTTCCCGTCTACATTCAGTATTGGACGGCTTGGGTCGACAACCGCGGGCAGCTACAGTTCCGCAATGACATCTATAATCGTGATAGCCGCTTGCTGGCGCGCCTTCGGGAGGACGCGTCAGGCGGCAGCCATGGCCTGACACCTGCTGCGGTCTCCTATCAGGAGTCCCAAGCCAACGATAACAAGGAGCAACCATGACACGCGCCTTCGCTATTCTGACGTTGATCCTGATCGTGTCCGGGTGCCAATCGCTGCCCGACACCCGGCAAGGCACTGAGCGCAATACCGTTTTCCTGAGCGCCCAACATTGTCTGAGCGAATACCTGAAAGAACTCGAGAAGAACCATTACGGGCCCTGCCTTAAGGTACTCTCTGTGGCCGGCACGCCGCCCGCGATCACCGACGAGGGCTTTATCGAGCTGCCGATTGCCACACCTCTGACTGTCAGTACCAGCTGTGTCTATCGCCATGCCGATGGTTCGCCGATCCCCCAGACCATGGAAACGGTGGAGTTTAAAATCACCGACCAGACCTTTTCCAAACCGGGAGAGCGCTGGTATCTTCATGCCCACAAGCAGGCCCGGAATGTCGTCGGCTGCGAGCCGACGCTGTCGCGCTCCATCTACCCGACCTACAAAACCGACTGAATCGTCGGCATGCGCCTCATTTTCAACCAGCGCCCTAACTTCAGGAGTTCCCATCCATGACCAACCGCGTCGACATTCACTACTGCACCGGTTGCCGCTGGCTGCTGCGCTCAGCCTGGATGGCGCAGGAACTGCTCACCACCTTTGAAGGCCAGCTCGACGAACTCACGCTCCACCCGGGCGACGGGGGAATCTTCGAGGTGTGGGTAAACGGCACTCGCATCTGGTCCCGCAAAGAACAACAGGGGTTCCCTGAAATCACCAAGCTCAAACAGCTGGTTCGGGATGAAATCGATCCGGAGCGGTCGCTGGGCCATTCTGACCGTTGATTTGTCTGCATTTTCCCCATCTTGCTCAAAAAATCTGACCGGCTTCATCGGATCATATCGCTTTAAACCTGAACTGCTGGCGCGGATGATCCGTAATTGAACAATCGATCAAGAATGGGAGGAACCAGATGACCGACGTGATGCAAAACACCCGATTTACCAACCTGACCATGGCCAATCGCTTTGCGCTTGCGCCCATGACCCGGACCAGCGCCGAGGCCGACGGCACCCCCAATGAGCTGATGGCTGACCACTACGAAGCCTACGCCAAAGGCGGGTTTGGCCTGTTGATTACCGAAGGCACTTACACCGATGACCGTGCCAGCCAGGGCTACGCCAATCAGCCTGGCCTGATCAGCGACGCGCACATTGAAGGTTGGAAAACCATTGTGGACCGCATTCACGCCGCGGGCAGCAAGGCGATTGCGCAGCTCATGCACGCTGGTGCCCAGTTCCAGGCCAACCATTACACCGATCAGCCGCTGGCGCCCAGTGCCGTACAGCCAAAAGGCGCACCCCTTGGCTTTTACGGCGACCAGTCTGAGTGGCAAACGCCGCAAGCGATGACTGAGGCCGACATTAAATTCGCGATCGAAGGATTCGTGAAGACCGCGGTTAACGCCAAAACCGCCGGTTTCGACGGTGTCGAACTGCACGGAGCCAACGGCTACCTGTTGAATCAGTTCCTGAGCAGCCATTTCAACCGTCGCGAAGATTCCTACGGTGGCAGCCTGGAGAATCGTCTGCGCGTAGTGGTGGAAACCATCAAAGCGGTACGAGCGGCGGTCGGTAACGACTTCGCAGTGGGCATTCGCCTGTCGCAGGTCGCAGTAACTGATCCCGACTATCAGCTGCCTGAAGGCGAAGTCGGATTCCGCCAGATTACCGAAGCGGTCCGGGACGCCGGTGCTGACTTTATCCATACCACTGACGGTGATGTCCACCGGGCGCCCTTCGTCGAGGGTGACAAGTCGCTGGCCGACGTGGTCGCCGAAATCGACGGCATTGAGCTGATCATCAACGGCGGTATTGACGAAACCAACCATCAGGACCGCGCAGAGGCGTACCCGGGAGCGTTGTTGGCCGTGGGCAAAAAAGCGCTGGCCAATCCGGATTTCGTACAGCGCCTGAAGGATGGCAAGGAGATCGACGACATCGACTTTGCCATGCTCCAGCCCAAGGCAACCATTGAGAATGAACTGGCCTGGCGTCGTAAGCAGGCGGCCTAACCGGCACGCGCTGCTGTCGACAAACCCCCAGAGCGAGAGCTCCGGGGGTTTTCTTTGTTTGATAAGACCCCAACCGGAGACTCCATGACTTCCGACATCAGCATTGTCTGGCTAGGTGCATTGGCGAGCCTGTTGGCCGGCCTGGCCAGTGGCGTCGGTGCGCTGGCGGTATTTTTCCTTCGAACCCTGACCGACCGGTTGCAGGACAGCATGCTGGCGGCCGCAGCCGGCGTTATGTTGGCGGCCTCGTTCTTCTCGCTGCTATTGCCCGGGCTGGATTACGGCGAGTCCCTGGTAGGCACGACCAGCGGAGCCGCGCTGATCGTTATCTTCGGTGTGCTGTCAGGCGCCGGCGCACTGTTCTTTATTCACCAGAAGCTGCCCCACGAGCACTTTGGCTTGGGCCGCGAAGGCCCAAATACCGCACACATCCGGCGCATCTGGCTGTTCATCATCGCCATCACCCTGCACAACTTTCCCGAGGGCATGGCGGTCGGCGTCGGTTTTGCCGGTGGTGATGTCAGCAACGGTTATGTGCTGGCCACAGGGATCGGCATCCAGAATATTCCGGAGGGTCTGGCGGTGGCCTTTTCCCTGTTGGCGATCAACTATTCCCGGGCGAAAGCCTTCGGTATTGCCCTGCTCACGGGGCTGGCCGAGCCGATAGGCGGTCTTTTCGGAGCGGCACTGGTGTGGCTGGCGGAGCCAATCATGCCCTGGACCCTGGGTTTTGCCGCCGGTGCCATGCTGTTCATCATCAGCAACGAGATCATTCCCGAAACCCACCGGAACTCTTACAAAACCTTGGCTACCTTCTCGCTACTGGTCGGTTTTGTGATCATGATGTTTCTGGACGCCACGCTCGGCTAGACCCGGCGAGCCGAGGCCCTCAAGCAGCCAGACCCCGGCCAATGCCTCCAGGGCCTCGGCGATGACCGGTTCATGCTCGCGATCCCTGCGCCAGATAAAGCTAAGGGCGCAGGGTATGCGCACTCCTTCCGCAACCACCAGGCCCCGCTCCTGACGTTCGGCCATGGCCAGGGCGTCGCGGGCGAGACTGAGCCCTACTCCGGCCCGAACCAGGTCGAGCATGCAGGCCTCCTGATCCACCTGGGCCACGCCCTGGGGCACCAGCCCCTGCGGCTCCATGACACTGGCCAGCAATCGGTTGTGTACCGAATCCTCCGGCGTCACGATCCAGGGCAGCGCCGCCAGGCTGGACCAGCGGGTATCTGAAAGCCGTGTAGCCCACCCGGCTGGCGCAATCACGTGGTAATCAAACCGGGTCAGTTCCCGATGCATCAGCTCGGGCAGAACCGGACCTGCGCCCGGCGGGGCCAGGAAGTAGCCGACATCGAGATTGCCATTGCGCACCTGCTCCAGTACCCGACCACTCATCCCCTGGTGCAACTCGGTTTCAAGCTGCGGCGCCCGGGCCACCAACCGATGCAGAAAAGCCCCGAGCCGGATAAATTCCGGGTCCACAATGGTGCCGATCTTGAGCCGCCCCCGTACTGTGCTGTGCAGGGCGCGGGCACTCTGTTCAAACGCGGCCAGCCCGGCCAGGGCCTTTTCCGCCACCGGCAGCAAGCTTTGGCCATCGGCGGTGAGCACCAGGCCCTGGGGTTTGCGCCGGAACAATTTCAGGTCCAGATCATCCTGCAACTGCTTCAGTTTCAGACTCACCGCCGGCTGAGTCAGGTGCAGACGAACCGCCGCCCTGGACACACTGCCCTCACGGGCAACCGCCACGAACGCTCGTAACCCTTGCAGGTGTTGCATACCCCCTCCTCAGCAACTCTCAATATAAGCATTACTTATATCATGCTTTAGAAACTTTCAATTGCCCAAGCCCCGAAGCCACCGTAAATTATCTGCTCAGTTCTTGTACAAACTTTATCAGATCCCTTATTCAAGGCTTCTGAATCGGCATCCAGTACAGCCATTCGCACACATCAAAGGGGCTAGCATGAGCAATCCAACGATCCAGCATTATATCAATGGGCAAATTTCAGAGGGCAGCTCCGGCCACCAACAGGATGTGTTCAACCCGGCAACCGGCCAAGTTTCGGGCCAGGTTGTTCTGGCCAACCATGACGACGTCGATCAGGCCGTAGCCGCCGCTTCTGCAGCGTTTCCAAGCTGGGCCGACACCCCGCCGATTCGCCGTGCCCGGGTCATGTTCAGATTTCTCGAATTGCTCAACCAGCACAAAGACGAACTGGCCGAAGCCATCACCCGTGAGCACGGGAAGGTCTTTACCGATGCGCAGGGCGAAGTAGCCCGGGGCATCGACATTGTCGAGTTTGCCTGCGGTATTCCGCAGTTGCTGAAAGGCGATTACACCGACCAGGTCAGCACCGGTATCGACAACTGGACCATGCGCCAGCCTCTGGGCGTTGTTGCCGGCATCACTCCCTTCAACTTCCCGGTGATGGTGCCGATGTGGATGTTCCCGGTGGCGATCGCCGCCGGCAACACCTTTGTGCTTAAGCCCAGCCCCATTGATCCGAGCGCCTCGCTGATGATCGCCGACCTGCTCAAGCAGGCCGGTCTGCCCGACGGCGTGTTTAACGTGATCCAGGGCGACAAGGGCGCGGTGGAAGCACTGATCGAGCATCCGGATGTCATGGCCCTGAGCTTTGTCGGCTCCACCCCGATTGCCAACCTGATCTACGAAAACGGCGCCCGCCACGGCAAGCGCATTCAGGCCTTGGGCGGTGCCAAGAACCACATGGTGGTCATGCCCGATGCGGATCTGGACAAGGCCGTGGACGCCCTCATCGGTGCCGGTTATGGCAGCGCGGGCGAACGCTGCATGGCCATCAGCGTGGCGGTGCTCGTGGGAGACGTGGCCGACAAGATCATCCCCCAGCTGGCCGAACGTGCCCGTAGCCTGAAGGTGAAAAACGGCATGAAACTGGACGCCGAGATGGGCCCGATCGTCAGCGCCGCAGCACACCAGCGCATTACCGGCTACATTGACAAGGGTGTGGCAGAAGGCGCCGAACTGGTTGTGGACGGACGAGAGTTTGACGCCGGTACCACCGGCGAAGGCTGCAATGAAGGATTCTGGATGGGCGGCAGCCTGTTCGACCATGTAACACCGGACATGACCATCTACAAAGAAGAAATCTTCGGCCCGGTACTGGCCTGTGTAAGGGTTCCCGACATCGCCACCGCCATCCGGCTGATCAATGAGCACGAGTTTGGCAATGGCGTCAGCTGCTTCACCGAAAGCGGCACCGTGGCCCGTGAGTTTGGCCGCCGCATTCAGGTCGGTATGGTCGGCATCAACGTGCCTATCCCGGTGCCCATGGCGTGGCACGGCTTTGGCGGCTGGAAGCGCTCCATGTTCGGCGACACCCACGCCTACGGTGAAGAAGGCGTGAAGTTCTACACCCGGCAGAAGTCGATCATGCAGCGCTGGTCTGACTCCATTGATGCCGGTGCCGAATTTGTCATGCCTACCGCCAAGTAACTCGCCCCAGGTCCGGGAGATAGCTATGTCCGAAAACAACAATGCCCAGGGACAGCTCGAATTTGATTACATCGTCGTGGGCGCCGGTTCAGCCGGCTGCCTGCTGGCCAACCGGCTGAGCGCAAATCCGGATAACCGGGTACTGCTCATCGAAGCCGGCGGCCGGGATAACTACCACTGGATTCACATTCCGGTGGGATACCTGTACTGCATCGACAATCCGCGCACCGACTGGCGTTTTCGCACCGAACCGGATCCCGGCCTGAACGGCCGGTCACTGATCTATCCCCGGGGCAAGACCCTGGGCGGCTGCTCCAGCATCAATGGCATGCTCTACATTCGCGGCCAGGCCCGGGACTACAACCACTGGGCTGATGTCACCGGGGAGCAGGCCTGGAACTGGGACAACTGCCTGCCCGACTTCATGCGCCACGAAGATCACTATCGTCTGGATGACGGCGGCGACGCCGACCCGGAGCACAAGAACTACCACGGCCACGGTGGCGAATGGCGGATTGAGCACCAGCGCCTGAAGTGGAAGATTCTGGAGGACTTTGCCGAAGCCTGTGTAGAGGCCGGCATTCCCCGCACCCGCGACTTCAATCGCGGCGACAACGAAGGCGTCGACTATTTCGAGGTTAACCAACGCTCCGGCTGGCGCTGGAATACCTCCAAGGCCTTCCTGCGCACCGCCGAGAAGCGCCCTAACCTGACCCTCTGGCACTCAACCCACGTACTTGGCCTGGAGATGGCATCGGGTGAGCAGCCCCGGTGTACTGGCGTTCGCGTGGAGCGGCCCGGACAGGGCGAGATCAGGGCCCAGGCGCGCCGGGAAGTCATTCTGTCTGCCGGCGCCATTGGCTCACCCCAGCTACTGCAACTGTCAGGCATCGGGCCTGCCGACCTGCTGCGGGAGCACGATATCCCGGTGATCAAGGATCTGCCCGGAGTCGGCGAGAATCTGCAGGATCACCTGCAGATTCGTTCGGTGTACAAGGTTCAGGGCGCAATCACCCTGAACACCATGGCCAACTCGCTGCTGGGCAAGGCGCGCATTGGTCTGGAATACCTGGTCAAACGCTCCGGCCCCATGAGCATGGCGCCGTCGCAACTGTGCCTGTTTACCCGCAGCTCAGAGGACTATGACTACGCCAACATTGAGTACCACGTTCAGCCCCTGAGCCTGGACGCTTTTGGACAGCCGCTGCACGATTTCCCGGCCATCACCGCCAGCGTCTGCAACCTCAACCCGAGCAGCCGCGGATCGGTGCGGATTCGCAGCCGGGACTCGAAGACTCCACCTGCGATCGCGCCCAACTATTTAAGTACCGAGGAGGACCGGAAGGTGGCGGCCGATTCCCTGCGGGTCACCCGTCGGATTGCCGAACAGCAGGCCTTTGCCAAGTACCAGCCGGAGGAGTTCAAACCGGGACTGCAGTACCAGACCGATGAGGAGTTGGCGAAGCTGGCCGGCGACATTGGCACCACCATTTTTCACCCGGTGGGCACCACGCGTATGGGGCGAGCGGACGACACTATGGCGGTAGTGGACCCGCACCTGAAAGTGCGGGGTGTAACCGGACTTCGGGTAGTGGATGCTGGCGTGATGCCGACCATCACCAGTGGCAACACCAACTCCCCGACCCTGATGATTGCCGAAAAGGCTGCGGGCTGGATTTTGGCCGGCAAGTGAGGCTGGCTAGCCTGCCAGCTTCTGGATCTCGGGATAATCCCGCAGGTGCTGGACAGGTTCCGTAGGGGCGTCCATGTCCAGCGCACAGACTTCATTAACCATGGCCTGGGCCACGGTGGATGCCTGCACGCCGCGGTATTTTTCCAGCGGGCCGAGCAAGACCCGGTTCACCAGGGGCATCAGCTTGATACCCAGGCCTTCGGCGGTGCGTTGCTCCTGTCGGTCACCGAGCAACAGGCTGGGATGATAGACCGAGAGATAGGGATAGCCGAGCTCACGCACTGCGTCTTCTAGTTCGCCCTTAACCCGGTTGTAGAAAATGGTGGAATCTGAGGATGCGCCAATGGCGGACATCAGAATGAACGCCCGTGCTCCGGCCGCCCGGCCCAGGCGCGCAGCCTCCAGACTGTAGCCGAAATCCACCTTACGGAACTGCTCGCGAGAACCCGCCTTCTTGATGGTGGTGCCCAGGCAGCAAACGATTGCATCCACGGCGAACAGATCGGCACTGGCTTGCAGATCGTCAAAATCCACCTGATGCTGGTTCAGCTTGCGGTGTTCAGGGCCAACCCGGCGACGCACCGGCGCTACCACCGAAGTCACCTCTGGCCGTTCCAGCAGTTTCTCGACCACTGCCGCCCCGGTCAGTCCGGTGGCTCCCAGTACCATGACGTTCAACGCATTGCCTCCTTAACTCACTCTCGTGGATTGCCTTTCTGGTCGGGGCTCTTTAAATCGGTGAAACCCATTCAACTGGTAACTTACTGGTCCAGACCAAGCGCCTTGCGATACGAACGGGTCAGCTTGGCCAGCCGATACTGATCGAGAACCACCGACAGTATGGCTGATAATCGGCGAGCCGGCGGGAGCCCGTCGCCCATCCGGCGCAACTGACGCCGAACCATGGCCATATTGGCCAGACCCGACAGGGTCTTGTCTTTCCAGCGCACCTGCAAAATCTCGCTGCTGGCATCGGCATCAGTGGACCATTGCCGTGGCAAATCGGGGGTCTGCGCCAGCGCCGTGGCCATGCCCACCAGGGCCACACCGGAATCCAATACTTCCTGCGCCACGGACAACCTGCGCACACCGCCGGTGACCATCAATGGGATCGATGAGGCATCGGTGAGCGCCTGGGCGAACTCCAGGAAATACGCCTCCCGGGCCAGGGTGCGGCCATCGGCGGTGCGCCCCTGCATCGCCGGTGATTCGTAACTGCCACCGGACAACTCCACCAGATCAACACCCAGCCCCTCCAGCGATGCCAGCACTTCCCGGGCATCGCTCAGCTCAAATCCGCCACGCTGGAAATCCGCCGAGTTAAGCTTCACTGCCACGGCAAATCCCGGCTTAACCGCAGCTCGAATCCGAATCACAACTTCCCGCAATAACCGCGCCCGATTCTCCAGGCGACCACCCCAGCGATCTGAGCGTTTGTTGGTCAGCGGTGACAGAAACTGGGCTAGCAAGTAGCCATGGGCAGCATGAATTTCAACGCCGTCAAAACCGGCTTTCTCGGCCTGCATCGCGGTGTCTGTGAAACGCTGGATCACGTCTTCGATGTCGTCTTCAGACATCGCCTTGGGCACATCAAACAGCGACGAATGCTTGCCCAGATTCAAGCCAAACGCCGACGGCGCCAGGTTACGGCCGCCCATACGCCGAAATACCTGACGGCCCGGATGATTGATCTGCATCCAGATCGCCGCCCCCTTACCCTGGACGACCGCCGCCCACTCCTGAAACGGCGCCAGTTCCGTGTCTCGCTCAAGGGCCACTCCACCCGGGCCCGTCATTGCCAGCCGATCCACCATTACATTGCCGGTAATCAGCAACCCGGTGCCGCCGGCGGCCCACTGATCGTAGAGGTTAAACAGATCGTCACCGGGCAACTGTCCCGGCGCCGCCATATTCTCCTCCATCGCCGCTTTCACCAATCGATTCTTGAGACTGCGGCCGGATGGCAATGTATAGGGCTGGAAAACCTTGCTGATCATGAGTGACTGGCCTTAATTCGGGATTTACGGCAGACTAACATTCAAGTCAACTTTAAGCTCAAGTGTTTTTGGAGGGCCGTGACATGATGCGAATTGGCGAGCTGGCGAAAGCCGCTGGCGTTAATAGCAGCGCCATCCGCTACTACGAAGATCTGGGCCTGCTCACTGCGACGACCCGCTCAGCGGGTGGCTATCGCCTGTTCGATCAGGCGGCTTCTCAACGATTGCAGTTAATCCAGTTTGGCCAGCGCCTGGGCTTCACCCTGGACGACATGCAATCCCTTTTTAGCCAGACCGAGGGCTGGGACCACGACGACGTGATGGACCGCCTGAACCAGAAGATTGCCGAATCCGAGACCATGATCGCGGCGCTGCAGCAAACCCACAAAACCATGCTGGCGCTGCGTAACAAACTGGAAACCACCTGGGACCGGGGCGACTGCCTTCAGACCGACGAACTCGCCGCCCTGATCGGCTCGAATGGAAAAAATGACTGAGGGGATAAAAAAAACACCGGGCATCCCAAAGGGGAAGCCCGGTGCAAAGCTGACAACAGATCGCCTAAGGCGTGATCTTCACTACCCGGTCAGTCGCTGACCGGGCTTTCTTTCATGGCCGCATTCATGCGCCGGCGCAGCAGTGGCCCGACCACATACGGCAGTATTAGGCCAAGACCGGCAACCACCCAGAGCCCCACGGCCAACGAGCTACCCCAGAGAATGCTCCAGGAACCGTCGGACAGGATCAGCGCGTGGCCCAGGTTCTTCTCCATTTCCGGCCCCAACAACAGGCCAAGGATGATCGGCACCAGCGGAATTTCAAGCTTGCGCAGGAAGTAACCCGCAATACCGAAGGCCACCATGAAGTAGAGATCAAAGGTGCTGTGGCTGATGGAGTAGATGCCAACGAAGGCGACCATGGTCACGATTGGCAACAGGTACATCGGCGGCACCGACAGCAGCTTCACGAAAAAGCCCACCAGCGGGATGTTAAGCAGCAACAGCATGACGTTACCGATCAGCAGTGCCGCGATGACGCCCCAGACAATGTCGGCGTTCTGGGTGAACATCAGCGGGCCCGGCGTGATATTCAGGGAGATCAGCATCGCCAGCAGAACCGCCGTGGTGCCACTGCCCGGTACACCCAGGGTCAGCATGGGCACCAGCGCACCAGAAGAGGCACCGTTGTTACCGGCTTCCGGTGCGACCACACCGCGAATGTCGCCTTCGCCAAACTTGCCCTTCTTGCCCAGTACCTGCTTTTCCAGGGTGTAGCTGATGAAGCTACCCAGGGAAGCCCCGGCGCCTGGCAAGACCCCGGCAATAAAGCCGAGCACACCGCCGCGCAACTGGGTCGGGATGGTGCTGACCAGTTCCTTGAAGCTCAGGGTCAGCTTGCCCACGTTGATCTTCTCGCGGCCACCGCCCACTCGGGATTCCACAAAGAACAGCAGCTCGGAAATCGCAAACAGACCCACGATCGCCAGGATGAAGTCGATGCCCTCGTACAGCTCCAGCACACCAAAGGTGTAGCGCTGGGTGCCGGTGGAGATGTCGATACCCACGGTGGAGATCATGATGCCGATGGTGGCGGCAATGACCGTCTTCATCGGGTTCTTGCCGGTAATGCCGCCAAGGGTCGCAAAGGCCAGCAGGAACAGCGCAAAGTACTCGGCCGGGCCAAAGGTCAGGGCAAACTTGGCCAGGATTGGCGCCAGCATGATCAGACCAATGGTGCCGATAAGACCACCAGCAAACGACGCCACGGCGGAAATGGCCAGGGCATCGGCGGCACGGCCTTTCTGGGCCATGGGGTAGCCGTCGAGACAAGTCATCATCGCCGGTTCGTCACCGGGAATATTGAGCAGAATCGAGGATATCCGACCACCGTACATGGCACCGGCGTAGACCGCGGTCAGCAGGATCATGGCGGTTTCCGGCGGCAGCCCGAGGGTAAAGGCCAGCGGGATCAGGATGGCAACACCGTTGGCCGGGCCCAGGCCAGGCAGACAGCCGATCAGGGTACCCACGAAGGCCCCGAACAGCGCGAACATCAGGTTATAGGGGGTAAGCGCGACGGCAAACCCTTCCATCAAAAAGCCAAGGGTTTCCATCACTCCACCTCCAGCAGGCCGGCAGGCAGACTCAGGTCCAGGCCGTAGTTAAACAGGATAAACACAACCACCGCACTGATCAGGCCAGTAATAAACGCCATGCGTGGCCTTGCGCCCATGCGCCAGCTGAGCGTACCAACCGCCATCGTGGTCGAAATAATGAAGCCCAGGGGTTCCATCAGCAGCGCATAGATAATCAGCACCACCACCGAGGTAACCAGTTCCAGTGCGGTCTTGCGCACGGGCCACTGGGCGTCGGGATCGGGCTTGACCATCAGGTACAGGCTGCCGATGACCAACACAAAGGCTAGGATGGTAGGAAACGTTTCCGGGCCCACGCCCTCGGCGCCGCCAAACGGCTCGGGCCACTGCTGCGCAGCCCAGCCGTAGGCAACGGCGAGGACCAGAAGGCCCAAGCCGAGGATTCGATCACCAAAACCTGTCATTTCAGCAGCCCGATTTCACGAGACAGGGTTTCGATGTCCTGCACCTGCTGGCGCACGAAGCTTTCAAACTCGTTCGCTGGCGGGTGGAACGGGATCAGGCCGTTGCTCTTCATCACCTTTTTCCACTCTTCGCTGGCGTACAGCTTGTCCACAGCGGCTACCCAGTATTCCTTGGATTCCTCGGAGGCACCTTCCGGCATGTAAAAGCCACGCCAGTTCGGGCCCAGGGCATCGATACCCTGCTCACGGGCAGTCGGAATGTGGCTGAACTTGCCGGGCAGGCGTTCTTCAGACAGCACCGCCAGCACTCGAAGGTCACCCGAGTCCATGAAGCCGGTTGCTTCGGACACGTCACCGGTGAAGGCATCAACCTGGCCACCCACGACCTGGGTCATGGCCTCACCACCGTTGTTGTACGACAGGTACGGAATGGACGGGAGCTTTTCAACACCGGCCGCCTTGGCAGCGATCAGGACTTTCAGGTGGTCCCAGCCGCCGCGGGCGCTGCCGCCGGAAAACTTGACCGACTTGGGATTGGCTTTCACGGCTTCGAAGAGCTGATTCAGGTTCTGGTACTCGGAGTCCTTGGACACGGCGATGATGCCGTAGTCAGCACCCAGGGCGCCGACCCACTTCACCATACCGGCGTCCATGCCCGGAAACTGCTTCTGGGCCAGGCGGGTAGTGGTAGCGGTGGAAGCAGCAACAATCAGCTTGTCATCGTCGGCGCGCTTGCTGACAGTGTGGGCGTAGGCAACACCACCGCCAGCACCCGCCATATTGATTGTCTGGACGCTGCCTTCCACCAGGCCAAGGTCCTGCATGACGTTGCCGACGCTACGGCAGGTAAAATCCCAGCCACCGCCCGGATCAGCCGGTGCAATACATTCCACTTTGCCGGAGGGTTGCCAGGCCAGCGCGGAAACACTAAAGGCAGCCATGGCTACAAAAGACAGGGTTCGCTTGATCATCATTGGGTTCACCTCTGGTTTGTTGTTGTGATGGCTCCTCTGTTTCGCCGCTCGATAAACGTGCTGTGGGAGCCATTCAGCCATAGACTAGAAGCGAACACCGAATGCCTAAAGTTTGTGCGCGTAAATACCTATAAAGAACCTAAAGGCTTTTTTGTGCATAAAGTTCACGGGCAAAAACAGCCCCGGTGCTTTAACCTGAATCAAAATGACAACAAACCCCAGCACGGTGTTTCGAGAAGTGCTTCGAAAAACCAAACTCAAAACCCGAATGATTCTGACCCTCGGCCTGGTCAGCGCCCTGCAGACAGCGTTGATTGGTGTCTTTGCCGGGTACTATCTGAGCGAATCCCTGTATGAGGAAATCGGTCAGCGGGCATTGATGGTCGCCAAGACCGTGGCCGCCACACCGGCAGTGATCGAGGGCGTAGAGCAACGTGAAACCGGCAGCCTGAATCGGCTGGCCAACCGACTGGCCGAGACCAACGAAGCCCTGTTTATTGTGATTGGTGACGACCAGGCGGTGCGCCTAGCCCATCCGGATCCGTCACGCCTGGGTTATTCCATGGCAGATGATGACGGTGACACCGGTCGTCAGGCCCTGATCGACGGCCAGGCCTACATTGCCCGGGCCGTCGGCAGTCTTGGCGAATCCATGCGCGGCAAGGCACCGGTGATCAACCCGGCCAGTGGTGACATAGTCGGCATCGTGTCGGTGGGCTACGGCGTCGACCAGGTTGAAACCACCATCCAACGCTACAATTTCGTGCTTTATGGGGTGGTCGGGGTGATGCTGCTGGTCAGTATCCTCGCCGCCATTATCATCGCCAGTCGCTTCAAGCGGGCCATCTTCGGGCTGGAACCGGAGGAAATCGCCCGGCTGTTCCAGGAGCGGGACGCCACCCTGCAATCGGTGCGCGAGGGCATCATTGCCATCAATCGTGACGGTATCATCACCACAGTGAACCGCACTGCCCTGAACACCCTGGGCCTGGAACCGGATATGGCCCTGGCCGGCAAACCGATTCTCGAGGTGCTGCCAGAGAGCGACCTGATGTCGGTTCTAAAAACCGGGCAACCGGATTTTGACCGGGAAGTCTGGCTCAGAAACCGCCAAATGATCGTTAACCGGCTGCCGGTGCGCGAGGGCGACGACATTATCGGTGTGGTGGCCAGCTTCCGGCTGCGGGACGAGGTGGACCAGGTCAGCCGCCAACTGACCCGAATCCAGCAATACGCCGATACCCTGCGCAGCCAGACCCACGAATACTCCAACAAGCTGCACACCATCGCCGGCCTGATCCAGATTGGCGCTACCGACGAGGCACTGAACCTGATCGGCAGTGAAGTCAGCGATCACCAGGCACTAATTCAGCTGTTGCTGGAAGCGGTTCCCGACCCGGTCATCGCCGGCTGCCTGCTCGGCAAATACAACCGGGCCCGGGAAATGGGCCTGGCGCTGAACATCGACCCCGGCAGCCAGATGGCCGACATGCCCGACGACCTGCCCAGGGAGCAGTTGGTGAGCGTGCTTGGCAACCTGATTGATAACGCGCTGGAAGCCACACGCCTGGCGATTGGCGAAGGCGGACAGGTCGCCCTGTCGATGACGGATCTTGGCGACGACCTGATTTTCGAGGTGGAAGATCAGGGCGCCGGCGTTCCGGAGGCGGACCGGGAGCGAATCTTTGAGAAAGGTGTCAGCACCAAAGCCGGCACCGCTCGTGGCTATGGCCTACACCTGGTCAGCCAGTTCCTGACTCGGTGGGGTGGCTCGATCACGGTCGAGAATCTCACCACCGGCGGCAGCCGCTTTACTCTGTATCTACCCAAACGAGCCCATAGGGGGACCAGTCATTGACCACCATACGCCTGCTGATCATCGAAGATGACCGTAAAATTGCGGAAATTCAGCGACGTTTTGTTGAACGTCTGGACAATGTCGAGCTCTGCGGCATTGCCCACACGCTGGCCGATGCCCGGGACCTGATCGATGTGCTTAGCCCTGACCTGATCCTGCTTGACGTCTACTTTCCCGATGGCAACGGCCTGGACCTGCTGCGTGAGCTGCGGGCCTCGGACAGCGCCAGCGATGTCATTCTGATCACCGCCGCCAAGGAAGTGGACACCCTGCGCAGCGCGTTGCGCGGCGGGGTTTTCGACTACATCCTGAAGCCATTGGTGTTTGAACGTCTGGAAGAAGCAGTAAACCGCTATCGGGAGCACCTGAACCGCTTGTCCGGCCTGGACCAGGTTGCCCAGAAAGAAGTGGATGCACTGCTGCCCCGTAGCGGCCAGGACGAAGGCCCTGCGGAACCGGCGGACACCAACAGGCTGCCCAAGGGCATTGATGGCATTACCCTGGATAAAATCCGTGAGGTACTGACAACCGGAGACGAATGGAGTGCCGAGGAAGTCGGGGCCGCCATGGGCGCCTCCCGAACCACGGCCCGGCGCTACCTGGAATTTCTCGTAGGCCGGGGCGAAGCAGCGGCAGAGGTCAGCTACGGTAACGTCGGGCGACCGGAACGGCGCTATTGCAGCGTATCGCGCAAATAGTTCAGGCCCGACAACTGGGCCATCTGACCGCGAATCCAGGATACCCGCTCCCAGACATAAGCCGACGGCGATACCGCACTCAGAGACTTGGGATTGGGCAGCACTGCCGCCAGTCGCGCGGCCTCGATCGGCGATAGCTGGCTGGCTGAAATGCCAAAATAACGCCGGCTTGCCGCCTCCACGCCGTAAATCCCGGGGCCAAACTCGGCGATATTGAGATAGACCTCCATAATTCGCCTCTTCGGCCACAACCCCTCAATGCCCAGCGCCAGTCCGGCCTCCAGCGCCTTGCGCACAAAGCTTCGGCCATTCCACAGAAACAGGTTCTTGGCGGTCTGCTGGGTGATTGTGCTGGCGCCCCGCAGGCCCTCACCCGCCTGGTACTCGGCCAGCGCCTTACGGATGGCAGCGAAATCCACGCCCCAATGGTCGGGGAACCGCTGATCCTCACTGGCAACCACGGCCAGCGGCATCCACGGCGAAATTTCCGACAACGGCACCCAGTACTGATGCAGGGCCTGGTCGGGCTGCGACAACCGGTGGCCCAGCATGAAACTGGAGGTGGGCGGATTGACGAACCGCAGCAACACAATCACGGCCAGCAGCAACAGCAGTAAGCCCGCCAGCATCCACGCCAGTTTGCTCAGAGATCTTCGGATGAGGGATTTTCGCGCCACAGATTCGCTACCAGGCCGTGTTGACTATCATTAATATCAGGCCGCCAGTATGTCGTGGTTTGCCCCCCATTTGAATTACCGATCCTTCAGACGCGAGCGATCATCGGAGTGGCACCACCCGTCGTATACCGAGAAGGCCGATTCCATAGGCATTGAAAGATGGTCGAGCATCTCAACTCCCAGGACGGCGTTCGGCTTCTGCTGACGCCCAACCGCTCATTGAGCTGGCGTGGCAACGTCCAGATCTGGCTGGCATTGCTGGTTCTGTCCGCTCTGATTGCCACTGGCATGGCCTTGGCCGGCGCCTGGGTTATCGTGCCCTTTGCCGGGCTGGAACTCGCTGCCCTGGCCGCCGGCATTTACCTGACCTCCCGGGCCTGCCAGCGACGTGAGGTTCTGACCATTGACGAGAGCAACATCCACCTGGAAAAAGGCCGCACCCGAAAACTGACGGAGTGGACCCTGCCTCGGCCCTACGTGAGAGTTCACCTGGACGCTCCTGTCCACCCGTTTGCACCACCGAAGCTGGCGCTGATTCATCGCAATACCGCAATCTCGCTGGGCAGTTTTCTCAATGTCGACGATACCGAGAGACTGATTCAGCTACTCGAATCCCGGGGCATTGCCATTGAACGAAAAACGCCCGATCCGAAGATCGGGCTGTGGTTCTAGGCAGCTGTTGTCATGAATTGCTGGATCCGTTCCAGTACACTTGGGTGCCAGAGTAACTTGTTGTGCCCCAGCCCCTGGGTTTGCATCCGTTCAGAACCGGCCCACTGCAAATGAACCTCATCGCTGTGACTGGCCGGCACCGACTTGTCGTCCCGGTCGATCACCACCAAACCCCGGGGCATCAGATCGGGTGCCAGGGTGTCGAATGAGAACTGCTGCCACACCTGTGCCCCAAATGCCTGTTCCATGCGCCGGCGATGCTCGGTCACCATGGCTTGTGAGAACCCAAGCTCACCACCAAAACTTGCGACCACTGAATCAAGGTCCCTGGGCGGGGCCAGCAACACCAGCCGCTGGGCCTGCACCCCATCCACCACCGCACGAGCCGCGGCCAGGCTGCCCAGGGAATGGGCAATGATGGTGTCGATGGCGCCGACACTGGCGGCCACCTTGGTGACAGCCTCGGTCATCTCATACAGGCTCGACCGTCTGCCCTGGGCCCGGCCATGGCCCGGTGCATCGAACACCACCACCCGATAGCCGGCGCTGACCAGCGGCTGCACGAAGGCACCAAACTGGATTCCGCCGCTTGACCAGCCGTGGACCATCAGCACCACCGGGCCATAGCCCCAGCTGTAAACCGGAATCGTGACGGCACCGAGCTGAATCTGGGTGTAGCTGTCAGCCTCATCCAGCAGATGCTCGTACCGAATGGGTAACGGCAGCCGTCGCGGCGAGAAGAACAACGTCTCAGCAATATTGCCGGCAGTGTTCGGCGCTACCCGATACAGCATTTGCAGGGCTTTCCCTACCGCGGCGACACCAGAGTTCCGGGCCGGAACGCGGTCAAGAGGAACACGTGTTGCTGAGCCTGTGTTGGTTGTGAATTGAGCAGTCATGACCCTTCCTCCTTCGCTGTCGGCCAAGGGGCCGACCTGATTGACAGTGTCAGATTACGGCTTGCCAACCCTGCGCCGGAGTGTCATATTTGACACTGTAGATGCCAAAAAGGACATTCATCATGATCAAAATCGCCATTGTGGCCCTGCCCTTTTGCCACGGTAGTGGTGTTATCGGCGTGATGGATTTCTTTGCCGCCGCCAATTACTGCGACCGCTGGGTGAATCGTGATGATCCCCGGTTCGAATGCCAGATTGTCACCGTGAATGGCGAGCCGGTGCACTCCTACAGCGGCGTACCCATCGTGCCGACAGTGAACTGGCAGGACTACCCGGCCGATGTGATCATCATTGGCTCGGCCATGGAAGCGGTCCTGGGTGACCGCCATATCGATGCGGCGCTCGATATGTCACGACCGCTCCATCCCTGGTTGCATGCAGCGGTTGAAAGGGGTGCCATTGTAGCCAGCGTCTGCACCGGCAGTTTTGTGCTGGCTGAGGCCGGACTGCTGGAGCAGCATGTGGCCACCACCCACTGGCGAGCGGCACCGGCGTTTCGCCGACGCTACCCCCAGCTGCGGCTTGAGAGCGATCAGCTGCTGGTGGATAACGGCCAGATTCTCTGTGCCGGTGGCGCTACCTCGTTCATGGATCTGTGCCTGTATCTGGTTGAACGGTTGGGTTCGCCGGCGCTGGCTGTCGCTTGCAGCAAGCTACTGATTCTTGATGCCCGGCGTTCGGAACAGACGCCCTACATGAGCTTTTATGGCAGCCGGGCCCACCAGGACGAGAAGATTGGCGAAGTACAGGGCTGGCTGGAGCAACACTACGCCGACGCCATCGTCATTGATGAGTTGGCGGAACGAGCGCACCTGGGGCCCCGTACCTTCAAGCGCCGGTTCAAGGAAGCCACCGGCGAAACCCCGCTGAGCTACCTGCAGCATTTGCGAATTGAAGCCGCAAAGCACGGACTTGAAGCGACCCGACGCCAAACCGCCCAGATTATCTGGGACGTGGGTTACGAAGACGCCAGCTCGTTCCGGCGACTGTTCAAGCGCAATGTCGGGTGCACCATGGAAGAGTATCGCCGCCGGTTCAGCTATGTGACACCGCAGCGCAGCAAGCCGTCCGTGGCTATTTCTGCAGACTCAGAGCGCGCTCACTGAGCGTAACGTTGGGCAATAGCCTCTAGCTCACCGTCTGCCCGAGCAGCATCTATAGCCCGCTGGAGATCGGCAACCACCTTAGGATCGGTGTTGTTACTCAGCGCCAGATACATGGGCGTTTCACGGAACACCAGTACCGGCTTGAGCCCGGTAATGCCATGCTCCTCCTCGGCAACCAGCGGGCCGACAAGGCCATCAGTAACCCAAAGGTCGGCCTGACCCAACATCAACCGGCGCGTGTTCACATCACCGGACAACCCCATGGCTACGTTGAAGCCTTCCTTCACCAGGAATTCGGACATCACATCGCCTTTATAGCCTGCAATCTGCAGCTCGCGTGCGTCTTCCAGGCTGGTCAGCGACAGGTCCGAGTCCGGCGCCGCAAACAGGGTCCATTTGATGGAAGCCAGGGGGCCAACCCACTGGAACAGATCTTCACGTTCATCGGTTCGTGCGGTACAGAAAAGCCCGTGATTCTCGCGCCCCTGAACCCAGTCATAGGCGTAGCTCCAGGCGCGCATTTTCATGACGTAGTCGTAGTCGACCCGGGCCAGCATGGCCTTGACCATATCGCTACAGATGCCAGTGATGTCTTCCTCGCCGTGGGCAAAGCCCTTGCCCGAAGCCGACGCGTTATAAGGAGGATAGTTCTCGGTGAAGATGTACAGCCGTTCTGCCGCTGATGCCACACTGCCCGCAGCCATCAAGGCCAGGGCTCCCAGGGTGATCTTGAGCGTGTGCAATAGCTTGGGCAGAGCCAGGGCAGATTCTCTCGGCATTATTGTTCCTTAGTGACGGTACGGGTTTAAAAAGGCTTTCCGATCAATCGGATTGATCAACTTTGGCGGCGGCCATGATCACTGGATCCACTCGAAAAGTCAGTGACAAAACGTATCTGATGGGGATCGGCTTAACCGATAACGGTGTCCTCCGGAGGCGCTTTTGCGGTACTGACAATGGTCGGTGCGATCACCGAGAGACAGTTCGGCCGGCATTTCACCTCCAGGGGTGTTTGCCCCATCACATCGCCATCGGCAGTGATGGTTTTCGGCTTACCGGTGTCGACAGAACAGCGAGTGCCCTTCAGGTGAACGATGGTGCTGGTACGCTGGGGGGAGCGCTTGTTGAGACGAACCATTACAAACGTCAGCAGTAACTGAAGCAACGGCCGGGGTTTGACCGCGATCACATCCAGCTGACCATCGTTGGCAGAGGCCTCGGGAATCTCATTACCACCACCAAAGAAGGCGCCGCTGGCAACGGCTATCGACAGCCAACGGCCTTTGACCACCCCGTTGTCGCAGCGGATCTCGGCTTTGAAACCACGGCTGGCACTGACCCGGCGCAACAGCCCCAGGCCATAACTGAACCGACCGAACAGTTTCTTATGAGCACCCTCCGCTTCCCGCGCGGGAAGCGTTCCGAGGCCAATATGAGCGACGTTCAGAAACAGCGTCTGCCCCACTTCGGCAACATCCACGTTTTGAGTGGCGCCCTCAGCGATGAGCGCACACAACCGCTTCGGCTCCTCCGGCAAGCCCAGGTTGCGGGCAAAGTCGTTTGCGGTGCCGGATGGCAGCACCGCCAGGATCGCCTGCCTGCTTCGGCAAAGACGTGCACCCATGTTCACCGAACCATCGCCCCCGGCCACCATCACCACGTCGCCCGCCTGCACCTGATCTTCCCAGGCATCGTCATTAAAATCGCGGCATTGCGGTTCCGGGATACCGGCGGCCAAAAGTAACTCGAGCCAGAACTCACGCCCTCGCTCGCCGCTGCCGGCTTTGGGATTTGCAATCAGCCAATGGGTCATTCGAATGCGTCCATGTTGCTCTCTGCTTCAACGCGCCAATTGCGCGGCAACAAATTTGAGTCAACCATACCCCATGAGCGTCTAAGCCGCCTTACGACGTTGGTTAGGGTGGCCACACCCGCAGTGATGATGCCGATGTTTTCGGGGCCAGTGTCAGACCGGCAAATTGACGGCTCCGAACGGACTGGGCAGACTCATTCACTACGGCCCTTCGGCCTCCTAAAAGAAGCATAATCAACCACAAGGCGGCTGCCATGGATTTCGTCAGAACTCCCGAGAATCAATTTGAGCGATTGCTCGATTACCCCTTCGAGCCCCACTACGTCGATCTGGACGGGTTGCGCATGCATTACGTCGATGAGGGGCCTGGTGACGCCAAGCCAATTCTGATGATGCACGGCGAGCCGTCGTGGTCCTACCTGTACCGTCACATGATCCCGGTTTGCGCTGCCGCCGGCCATCGGGTGCTGGCGCCCGACCTGATCGGCTTTGGCAAATCCGACAAGCCCACATCGATCAACGACTACAGCTACCAGCAGCACATGGACTGGATGCAAAGCTTCATCGACAAACTGGACCTGAAAGACATCACCCTGGTCTGCCAGGATTGGGGTTCGCTGTTGGGGTTGCGGCTGGCGGCGGAGAATCCGGACCGATTCCGGGCCATAGTGGTGGGTAATGGCATGCTGCCCACCGGTGATCAGAAGGCACCGTCGGCGTTCAAGATCTGGAAGAATTTCGCCCTACACAGCCCCTGGTTTCCGATTGGCCGGATCATCAACACCGGCTCGTTCCGTAAACTCGGGCCGGACGAACTAAGGGCCTACGACGCACCCTTCCCGGGCAAGAAGTACAAAGCCGGCGCCCGCGCCTTTCCGCGCCTCGTGCCGATGACACCCAATGACCCAGCTACCGAGGCCAACCGCGCGGCGTGGAAGGTACTGGAGCAGTGGGACAAACCGTTCCTGACCACGTTCAGCAATGGCGATCCGATCACCCGTGGCGGTGACCGCTACATGCAGGATCGGATTCCCGGCGCCAAGGGCCAGCCCCATGTCACTCTCAAGGGTGGTCACTTCCTGCAGGAGGACTCGCCTGTGCCCTTTGCTCAGGCCATCAACAGCCTGCTGGCACGTCTCGCCTGAACCGGGTTCAGTTCTGGCCTGCCGGCACCCGCGGCCGGTAGTGCCAGGACGACCAGCTGTACAGACCCAGCGCTACCCAGATGACGATGAAGCTAGTCAGTTGCACCTGACTCAGCGGCTCGTCGAAGATCAGCAACGCGATGAAGAACTGCAAGGTGGGATTGATGTACATCAGGAAGCCCACGGTGGACAGGCGCAACCGCCGGGCCGCGCCGGCAAACAGCAGCAGTGGGATGGCAGTCACGATGCCGCTGGCCATCAGCAAGGCACTCACGGAAACACTGTCGCCATAATGGGACGTACCGGCGTAGCCCAGCCAGCCGAATGTCATCAACCCCACCGGTAGCAACAACAAGGTCTCGACAAACAGCCCCGACAAACCATCCAGCAGCACCTGCTTGCGCAGCAGGCCATAGGTACCGAAGGTCAGCGCGAGCACCAACGTAATCCAGGGTACTTCCCCCAGCATAACCAGCTGGATCAGTATGCCGATGCCCGCCAGCACCACTGCCGCCAGTTGCCAGGGCCCCATGCGCTCGCGCAGCACCAGCATGCCCAGTGCCACGTTCACCAGCGGTGTCAGGAAGTAGCCAAGACTGGCTTGCAGAACATGGCGGGTTTCCACCGAGTAGATATAAATTCCCCAGTTGGCCGCAATCAATAGCGCACAGCCCAGTACCCGCCACAGCTGGCGCGGATTACTAAGGGCCGAACGAACCGCAGACCAGCGCCGCAAGCCGCTGATCACCAGCGCCAGGAAAACACAGGACCAGACAATCCGGTGCACCAGGATTTCAAACGCGGGCACGCCCTCGAACAGGGCGAAGAACAGCGGAAAGCAGCCCCAAATGGTGTAGGCAGACAGGCCGAACCAGACGCCTCGGGTTACATCACTCATGCGCTTTTCTTCTGGGTGACCACGAGCGCCACACCGGTAATGGCGACCAGACCACCCACCATGGCCAGGCCGCCCAGGCGTTCATCGAACAACAGGTAGGCTTCCAGGGCCGTCACCGGCGGCACCAGATAAAACAGGCTCGCCACCTGCGACGCGGCGCCCTGACGAATCAGCCACATCAACAGCAAAATAGCGCCGATGGACACGCCCAGTACCAGCCAGGCCATGGACAGCTGCAACTGCAGGCTCCACTCAACCTCGCGGGACTCCAGCGCGAAAGCGCCGATGGCAAACAGGGTCGCGGCGGCTGCATACTGGATGATCGTGCCGGCGACCAGATCAGCACCCGTGCCGTGGCGCTTCTGATACACCGTGCCCATGGAAATACCCGCCAGCGCCACCAGGGTCCAGGCAAGCGCCCATGGTGAGATGCCCGATTCAACGCCGGTGCCGCCGAACTTCTCAACCAACACCAACGACACGCCGATCAAGCCCAACGCCAGGCCCAGCCACTGCCGGCCGCTGACCGCTTCTTTCAGGAACACCACCGCCGCAGCCGCGGTGACCAGGGGCTGGAGCCCGACAATCAGCGACACGATGCCGGAGGCCATACCGTCCTGAATGGCGTAGTACACCCCACCCAGATAACAGCCGTGCACCAGAATCCCGGTGACAGCCAGATGTCCGGCGCCACGCCAACCGGGCCAGCGGGTTTTCATTAGCCAGGCCAGGCCGATCAGCAACACCAGAGTCAGCAGCATGCGGATCAGCAGGAGCGTAAACGGCTCGGCAAACGGCAGGCCGTATTTGGCGCCAATAAAGCCCGTGCTCCAGAGCCAGACAAACAGGGCGGGAACAAAAAACGAGAAAAAGAATGAACGCATGCGTGGCAGCCGGATTACGTGAATTATTCGGTCACTGTACTTTAGATACAGTACTCTAGAAGTTAGCAGGCAAACAAAACAGATACAGAAAACTGCTTTAGAAACCAGTACAGATGATCAGGATTTCCAGCCCGGCAACCGCACCTCAACAGTGGGTTCTTCTCGGTGCCAACTGCCAGTCCAGGTAACCTCCGGCGGTGCACCGGGGTGGGGCTGAATAGTGACGGTAATCGTGCCAAAACCGGTGGGTGCCGGCCCGAACCGGATCGGCGCCTCCTGTTCGAGCCAGCGCTCGGGAACGCCGGCACACAGAATCAGCCGATCGCCCTCTTCCCGGACAAAGCAGTTGCGCACCATCAACACCCACTCGGCGGACGCCCAGACGTGGTGACCATCGCCCATGCAGCCACCGCCAGTGCCCGGGTGAATCGCCTCCGGCCACTGCCCGGTTGGCGATGCCAACTCCGCCACCGCATCCATCAACGCCAGAAACCGTGCATCACCCGCACGCAAAAGCACCTGAGCCACATGCAGGGTCAGGTAGGCATTCAGACCCGAGTGGATCATGTCCTGATAGAAGGCGCCATTCACGAAACAGTTCTCAAGCAGGAACTCGACGCTGTCCAATAAACGCGGATCATCTGGTTCGCACAGCTGGGTGGGATAGCCCACGGCGAGGGAACCAATAGCGCCGGCATCGAGGCGCCGATAGGGCGAGGCCGGCATAGCCCGGCGCTTTAGCCGACGCTGGCAACTGGCCAGACTCCGGTCCACGGTTCGGGAGAACTCCTCGGCACCGGCGGCAAACGCCTCGCTGGATTCCGGATCATCTTTGGCCAACAGTTTGGATGCGGCTTTGAGGCCAGCAATGCCCCAGAAATCATCCCAGTAATAATAGTCGTTGGGCCCCAGGTGCTCGGCGCTGAAACCGGCGGGCAGGAGCCCGGCATGGGGTTTGTCGATGTTTCCGCTGACCCGCTTTTTCTGTATCCAGTGCGCGCCCTTGCTGACGGGTTCAAACCAATCCATGGCCAATTTACGGCCGGTGATGGCGTGGAATCGCTGCACAATCCACAGCACCTCACCGTTCGCATCCCATTCCCCTTCCTGAGAACGGAAATAGCCGTTTTTCAACTGCCGTTCCGGAAACTGGCTCAGGGCCCGTTCGGCTCGTTGGGTCAGCCCTGCGCACAGGAGCGCATGGACGATAAAGGCCGCATCCCGAAACCAGAAACGCTTGTAGGTGTAGGGGCCGGGGTAAACGTCATCCGGGGAATGCAGCACCAATGAGCGCATTGCTGCCTCATACAGGAACTGCCAGGTTGGATCCGGGCACTCCAGGCGCGCATGCCCATCCAATGCTTCAGGCCAGGATTCCGGCGTGGCCCTGGACGCGGTCTCTTTTCCCATCGGCACGGTAATTGTGAGAGTTGTGGCCTTGCCGGCCCTGACCGGAAACAGTGCCGCCGCGGTCACCAGACCAACATCGCAGCGACCTTCGTTCTGATCGGCAATGTCGGCCAGATGAATGTGGACATCACCCTGCCGATAATCCGACACATGATGACTTTGCGCCGGTCGGCTGAACTGCACTGAGTGCCGGCCATCCACTTTCCAGGCATTCCGTTGGGGCGACAATTTCACCCGGCGGATAAACGACACCCCCTCGGGATTGGCCGGGCGCAGCGACACCACCAGTGACCCCGGCACATCCGAATGACCCTGCAGCTCTAACTGACAAACCGGCCGGCCTTGCTCCATCACCACCTGGGCGCGGCTGACCAGACGCAAACCATCCATCTCCGATTCAGTCACCACGCAGGGGTTGTCTTCCAGTTCCAGCCATTGCCGACTGATTTTGCATCGCGATGGCAACAGGCAACGGCCATCGTCTGCCAGCAACCAGCCGTCCAGTGACCAGCCATCGTAAAGCGGTGTCACCAGCCCTCTGGGGTCCACCACCGGCAAGTCATCGACATCGGGCAGGCCGATTGCCGTCCAGTTACGGTTACTCAGGTTAATGTGGGTGATGGAGAAGGCCCGAGGAATGAAGGCAGGGTCATTAGGGTCGAATTGGCGCTCGATCCAGTACGGCCAAACCCAGTCTAGATTGTGTTGGATAACGCGGCTATTGATCAGTCCTCGGGCGTGAAACACCACACCCGCGCGCAGCAATTCAATCGGCTCGCCCACCTCCGAGGGCTGGGCAAAGCTGTGCAGTTTGCTCAGGAGCGCGATCGGATCCAGAAATCCGTGCTGGTGCGCCATGCGTTTGACCAGGTAGCGCCACGGCAACCATTTCATCCAGCTCATTCACTCCTCCCTCAGGTCGGTTGCCTGGGCCTCCACCCGATAGCGCGCCAATGCCCGGCGGGCGAGCCGGTTAAAAAACACCACCGCCGCCACCGTGCCGACAAAGCCGGCACCGTAGATGCCCCATTCAAGGGGCGTCCTGGCGGTTTCGCGGGCTCCAAGAGTCGACAGGTCCGCCGTCAGCGACCCCAGGTACACGTTGTGCAGCGAAAACGGAATCACGCCAATGAAGGTCCCGGCAACAAAGCCGCTGAAGGAAAAGTTGGTCAGACCGAACAGAAAATTGGAAAGCTTGCCGGGAAAGAAAGGAATCAGCCGGGTCAACAGCACGATCTTCCAGCCGTGGGGAGCCATTTCCCGACTGACCGCCAGCAGCCCGACACGGTTCTGGATATAGACGTGAGCCCGATCACCAAGAAAGTACCGGGCAATGAGGAAGGCGATGGCAGCACCCAGGGTGGTGCCCAAAACAACGTAGGTGGTGCCCTCCACCACGCCGAATACAAAACCTGCGCCGGTGGTAAGCAGCACGCCCGGCAACAAAAGCACTATCGCCAGCGCCATGATGGCAGTGAACATGATGGCCGCCCAGGCTCCCTGACGGTCGACCCAGTGCAGCAGATCAAGCACCTGACGATGGACGCCCAGGGCGTATAGAACACCAACGACGGTAACAACGCTGGTGATACTGAGCGCCATCCAGAGAATGGGAGAGGTTTTCCAGCTACCCATGGACACCGCCTCCGGTGGGCGCGGGCCCAAGCCTTTATCAGCTTGCGCCCATCGCATCACTCAAGTCAGCTGCTGAGAATGGATTGAAGTTTTTGGGTCAGATCAACCGCCTCGGCCCCCAGGGGAGTGAGGTAGCCGCCGTCCTTCTGACTGATCAAGCCTCGGGCAAACAGGTTTTCCGCGGCTTTGACCGTTTCCGGGGCTGCCGAATGAGCATGAACCTTGATCCCTTCCTGGCTGGAGGTGGATTCAAACTGGGCCAGAAGATTGAGTTCGGCAAGGTGATCAGCGGAGAATGGCATGGCAGTTCCTCGTAGTATTGTCGGGGTTTCTTTCAACGTATCTTTCAATGATTCTTTCAGCATAGTCGATTAGCACCATGAAGCTTTCCCGAATTCTTAGCAACCAGGACAGCACCAGTCGCAAGCGCGCCAACGCCCTGATCGCCGCCGGCCGGGTGACGGTGAATGACTTACCGTGCCGGGTTGCTGCCCAGGAAGTGGATCGCTTCTCCAGCGTGGCAGTGGATGGCGAGGTTATTCAGGCTGCCGACACACCCTGCTACCTGATGCTGCACAAACCCGCGGGCTATCTCAGCGCTACCGTCGACTCCGAGCACCCCACTGCGCTGGACCTGATCTCTCCAGACCTGCACCGGGACCTGCACATTGCCGGCCGGCTGGACCGTTCCAGCACCGGCCTGCTGATCCTCACCAACGATGGCCAGTGGTCACGCCAACTGACCGAACCCAGGATCAAAATCCCCAAGGTCTACCGCGTCACCACCGCAGAGCCGATCAGCGAAGAAACCGCAGAACGCTTCGCCGAAGGGTTATGGTTTGAATACGAACAGCTCCACACCTCGCCCGCGCAATTGGAGCAACTGGGCGCGCGGGAGGCACGAGTGACTATCTATGAAGGCCGCTACCATCAGATCAAGCGCATGTTCCATCGGGTCGGTAATCGGGTAACGGCGTTGCATCGGGAGCGGATGGGGGAGATCCGCCTAAGTAGAGATCTCGCCGCTGGCGATTACCGGCCACTGACTACCGCAGAAATTCTTTCACTACCGTAACTTAGCCACCACAAGACAGTCCTCCCCCGTTTCAGGTAGGCTGATTTAAAGCCACACGCCTGGAGCCCCCATGACCACACTGCAAATTGACATAGTTTCCGACATCGCCTGCCCCTGGTGCGCCATTGGCTATGCTCGCCTGGAAAAAGCGATGGCGGCCCTGAAGGACGACATGGACATTCAGGTCAAATGGCACGCCTTTGAGCTGAACCCGGACCCTGCCGGTGATGGTGAACCCATCCTGCCGGCACTGGCGCGCAAGTACGGACGTAGTGAGGATGAGATGCGGGCGAACCAGGCCCAGATGATGGAGCTTGCCAAAGACCTCGGCCTGAACTTCGAGAAGCTGCAGGAACGCTATACCCGCAATACCTTCGATGGTCACCGGCTGGTGAAGTGGGCCGGTGAGCAGGGAAAGCAAACTGAATTGAAAATGGCGTTGTTCGAGGCCTATTTTGGCCGTGCGGAGAACGTGACCGATGCGGAGGTTCTCACAAGCTGCGCAACATCCGTAGGACTGGATGCCGAGGACGCGCGAGCGGTACTCAGCTCTGATCGTTATGCCGACTCGGTGCGCGAAGACGAAGCCCGGTATCAACAGGCTGGTGTGTCGGCCGTACCCGCCTATATCGTGAACCAGAAGTACCTGATCTCAGGTGCCCAGGAACCCGACACGCTCATTGATGCGTTGCGGGAAATTGCGCAGGAACCATAGCCAGTCAGCACCCTGTGCTAGAGTGATCAATACGTTCTTTTAAGGAGGAGAGAAAATGCTTTATTGGGCGATTGTTTGTTTGATCATTGCCGTAGTTGCAGGCGTTTTGGGATTTGGTGGGATTGCCGGTGCGGCAACAGAGTTCGCACAGATCCTGTTCTTCATCTTCCTTGTGCTGTTGGTGGTCTCCGTCGTCGTCAATGTTCTTCGCGGCCGGGGCCCCAAGTAGGGTCCCCAGCCGGAAAAACATTGTCGTACTGACTCAGCCAACAGTTACAGCGCAGCAGTTAGAGCGCGATACCCTGTGACCGGGCCATGGCATAGGCCGCTTTCGGCCCGGTCCACAGCGACGGCAGGATGATCAGCGACACGGGAATCGCCGTGATCACTATGAACTGCTGCAGCACACCAATTTGCCCCGCCCCCATATACAGAAGAATCGCGGCCATCAGTGCCATCGCACCACCCCAGAACGCCCGTACCAGGTAGTGCGGCTCATCGTGGCCAGCACCTACGGTGGCAATGGCGTAACTCATGGAATCACCAGTCGTGGCGACGAAAATGGTGGTCAGCAACAGGATTGCTGCAGCCATCAGCGTGCCGCCCGGCAGAGCCTCGGCAACGGTCAGGGTGGCCACGTCAAAGGAGAAGTTGTTCAACGCCGATGTCAGGTCAAAGGCTCCCGTAAGCTGATAATAAATGCCGGAACCGCCCAGCAGCGTGAACCAGATCGACGTGGCGATAGGTGCCAGTATGGCGACCGCCAGAATGGTCTGTCGAATGCTGCGACCACGGGAAATCCGCGCCACGAAAATCGACATCAGCGGCGTGTAGCCGATGAACCAGGCGAAGAAGAACACCGTCCACCACTTCATCCACCAGTCCGGTGCGGTTTCTGAGGTCATTGTCGACATCGCGAAGAACGACGACACGTACTCGCCCATTGACGCCAGGTAGGTGTTGGTGAGGAACAGCGTCGGACCAAACACGAAGATCACGGCCGCGATAACCAACGCGAGGATGACGTTGAAACGGCTGAGGATCTGAATTCCCTTGTGAACACCGGTGATTGCGGACGTCATGTAAACGCCGGCCAGCAGTGTCAGGATCACCAGCTGAGTGGTGAAGGTATCGGCCACGCCAAACAGCTCATGGAGACCAAAACTCATCTGAGTTGCCAGGAACCCGATGGGGCCAACGGTGCCTGCCACTACGGCAATCACACACAGGGCGTCGACCACGCCACCGAACCAGCCTTGCATGACTCGCTCGCCCAGTACCGGGTAGAGAAGCGTGCGCGGCTGCAGGGGCTTGCCTTTAACGTAGTGGGCATGCGCCAGCACGAGAGCGGTCAGCGAGCCCAGAACAGCCCAGGCGAGAAAGCCCCAATGCATAAATGATTGCGCCATGGCAGGCGCCACAGCTTCAGCAGTACCCGCCTCAGCGGTGGACACCGGCGGCGCTACCACAAAGTGATAGACGGGCTCGCCAGCGGCGAAGAACACACCGCCACCGGCCAGCAGGGTGCAGAGAATCATCGACAACCAACGAAACGTGCTGATCTCAGGTTTCTCCAGACCGCCCAGGCGTGCAACGCCAGCGCGACCAAAGGCAACCACCAGGGCGATGAAGAACGTAGCCAGCAACAGAAGCTGGAAAAACGAACCCAGGTACTTTGCGGTCCAGGTGAAACCGGAATTGATGACGGCAGACAGGCCTTCTGCGTCAGTCAGGGACCAGCCCACGAAAAGAAAAATGAAGCCCATTGTCAGGGCAAGAACAAGAGGATCGCCAATACGTCGAACACCAGAGGTATCGGCAGTTGGTATTGCAGTATCTATGGAAGACATTCACACAGCCAGTTTGGAAATTGGGCGCGTGATGCTATAGACGACACACTCGTTTGGCCATAGTTAATTCTACGATATTGTCAGAATGTGCTCCATTTTCCCGCCATTTGGCCAACTTTTCCCGCAAGAGCATCTAACTTGACCATCCCGTGAGGGCGCTGACCACTGCGGTACAGGTGTGCTCCTGATCCTGCCCTTCACCATCGATCACGATGTCTGCGTAGCGGAGGTACAACGCCAGCCGTTCCTCGAACAGGGCTTCCAGCGACTGATCCGGTCGCCGGGAAATACCTCGGGCGCTGTGATCGCCAATGCGCTGGATCACCAACTCCAAAGGGATATCAAGGAACACCACCACACCATTGGACTTGAGATGCTGCATCGCCTGATCACTGTAGACGGCGCTGCCACCGGTGCTGATAACCTTGGCGCTGACATTGAGATCCAACAACACCTGCTCTTCCACGTGCCGAAGCGCCTGATACCCGTCTTCATCCACAATTGCCTGTAGCGTGCGCCCGGCTTGTTCCTGGATCAGCAAGTCAGTATCCACAAACCCCATCCCCAGTCGCTTGGCCAATAGCACGCCGACGGTACTCTTGCCGCTGCCGGGCATACCAATGAGAACTATGTTGCGATGCGGATCAGGTTGGGCCATTAATACTCCAGAAAAGATGACGCGCGACTGTAACAACCGCGCAGGCTTTTGGTCTAAGGACTATACCGTCCCTTGAGAGGAAACTGCCATGTTTCGTGCTTTTACACTGTCGTTCCTGCTAGTTATGCTCACCGGTCCCGCCACTGCCGCAGAAGATCCGGTGTACACGGGCTTGCTCTCCAACACGGGGGCCGGCGGCTACGATGTGGTCAGCTACTTTGACACCGAGCAGGCGGTAAAGGGCTCGTCCAGCCACACCACTGAGTATCTGGGTGTCACCTGGCGATTCGCCAGTGCTGAGAACCGGGCCAAGTTCGAGTCCAATCCGGAAGCCTATGCGCCGGTGTACGGAGGGTATTGCGCCTGGGCGGTCAGCCAGGGCTACCTTGCCAAAGGTGATCCCAAGCACTGGACTGTCCGGGATGGCAAGCTGTACCTGAACTACAACCAGGACATTCAGGACCGCTGGCTGGCAGATACCGAGAACTTTGTCCGGCTCGCCAATGAGAACTGGCCAGCAGTACTCGAACAGTAACGATTAACAAACAATTCGTGCGGTTTTATCGCGGCGATAAAACCGTATACTTTCGGTAGCAGGGGCCAGGATCGGCCTCGGAAAACCGGACAAAACCGCACGGATATTGAATGAGCCCAGGCCAGACTCCAGCCGCCCTACTCCTATTGCTCGCCATTGCGACTTCGCTGTGCGTAGCTCCGGCACATGCCGACAGCGTCAAGCGCATCGTGCATCCGGACGGCACTGTCGAGTACACCAACGTCAAGGCAACCGAGCCGCGTCCCTCCAGCGGCAACGATACCGTGTATCGCTACGAGGATGACAACGGGGTGGTTGCGTACAGCAGTATCCGCCCGGCCACGGCTGAGTTCGATGTGATTCGCTTCCACTGCTACGCCTGTGACCCCGATTCCAGTGTCGACTGGCGCAAGACGCCGCTCTTCACCAGCCCCTATCACAATGAGATTAAAACTGCGGCTCGGGAATTCGGAGTTGATCCGGCTCTGGTCCGGGCGGTGATTCACGCCGAGTCAGCGTTTAACGAGAAAGCCCTGTCACCGGTCGGTGCCCAGGGACTGATGCAGCTGATGCCGGGAACTGCCAAGGAACTGGGTGTGGTTAATGCCCTGGTGGCCGAACAGAACATTCGAGGCGGGGTGAATTACCTGGCCAAGATGCTGCAGCGCTTCAACGGCGATATTCGGTTAGCGACGGCGGCCTACAATGCCGGCCCCGGCGCGGTCAGCCGCTACCAGGGCGTGCCTCCCTACGCCGAAACCAAGGCCTACGTGCATCGGGTCGGCATTCTGCATGAGCGTTACGGGACTAATTGACCTGTTAGCCGAAGGCCAGCCAGCCTCCCACCAGCAACATCAGGCTACCCGCCACACGGTTCACCGTCTTCACGCCACCACCCTGGCGGAGCAGCTTGCGCAAACCGCGGCCGCCATGGGCATAGAGCTGCAGGCACAGAAATTCCAGCGCCAGAATGATCAGGATTAGCGCCGTTAACTGGGGCGCCATTGGCAGTTTGCTATCAATGAACGGCGGCAACAGGGCCACGAAGAACGCCCAGCCTTTCGGATTGGCGATGGCCGTCACGAAACCCTGCGTGGCAAGCTGGCCGCGGGTGGCCTGCGCAGGCGCGTCTTCCTCGGATTCCGGCATCGCCATCTTGCCCCGCGAACGCCACATCTGAATGCCCAACCACGCCAGGTAGGCCCCGCCGGCGTATTTGAACACGGCAAATGCAGTCGGGTATTTCAACATGAAGGTGGCCACACCAATAGCCGCAGACGTTGCCACCACGGCCACACCGACCAACTCCCCAGCCATCATCCACAGGGCCCGGCGTACACCAATCGTAATGCCCATAGACAGCGCCAGGGTCATGCACATGCCCGGAGTGATCGAAACCACAAAAAAGGTGGGGATAAAGACTGACAACAAAGACCAGTTCAATGACAGCACAACAACGTTCCCTCTCAGAAATCGGCGATACTGCGGGCCCGGGCAAGGCTCGCGCTATTCAATTCGCCAAGTGGCCAGTCAGACTTAATCTGGCAACCCGGCTAGGTAGGCCTGCAACTCTTTCGGGTTGGTGATGGTGATCCGGCCATACTCCAGTCTCAGCAAACCCTCACGTTCAAAACGCTTGATCACCCGATGCACACCCTGTCGGGTCATGCCCATCATGTTGCCAATGTGCTCCCGGGTGAGACGGAAGGTTATCGGCTGGGTATAACGGTCACCGTGGCCCTGAATCTGAGTCAGGAACAGTAATCGGCGACCAACGCGCGCGTCAATTCCCCTTAAGGCGTCATCGGCGATGATCGACATCGCCGACCACAGTCGCCGGCTCACCAGATCCAAGGCCCGCGGGTAGGCCTCGGGGTAGCGGGCCAATAGTTGGCGAAAGCCCTCACCGGGCAACTCGACCACGCGGGCATCTTCGTGGGCGGTGGCGCCATAGACCCTTGGCGTGCCTGGTGAAAACACGGTATCACCGAACCAGGCCGTCGGGCCGAAAATGATCAGGGTTGCCTCCCGGCCCTCCGAGTTAACCGAACTGATCCGCACGGTGCCCTCGGCAATCACACACAGCGACGACTGCATGGAGCCCTTGTCATAGATTGATTCACCGGCCCGAAACTGACGCCAGCGAGAAAGGTCCTCGGCTTCCTTGAAGCCTGCGGCCGGCAGCCCCCCTAACAAAGGGCAGGCTTGCAACACCGATTTCAGATCAGACATACCCGGATTCCCACATCGACATGCCTCCAAATGTAAATGATTTGACAGTGTTGTGCTCGTGCTACTGCCTACACTGAGACCAGTACTTAAACAAACACCACAACAACAATCACACGACATATAAAGAGGCCAGTGATGTCTGAACGTATTGCGGTCCCGTCCAAGAAGGGCGAAGTCAGTGCCGAGGAATGGCAGCTTCGCGTTGACCTGGCTGCAGCCTATCGCCTGATAGCACTGTACGGCTGGGACGATCTGATTTTCACCCACGTATCCGCCCGCATACCCGGGGATGAGCACCATTTCCTGATCAATCCCTACGGCATGATGTTCGAGGAAATCACCGCCTCCAGCCTGGTGCGGGTCGATCAGGAAGGTAACAAGATCGATCCGGACGATTTCGACATTAACCCGGCCGGATTCACCATTCACAGCGCCATCCATGCGGTTCGTGACGACGCCACCTGCGTGATGCACACCCACACCACCGCCGGTGTTGCGGTGTCAGCCCAGAAAGACGGGCTGCTGCCACTGTCACAACAAAGCCTGTTCCCACTCTCCAACCTGGCTTACCACGATTACGAGGGCGTGGCCCTGCGCGAAGATGAAAAGGCAAGACTGCAGAAGGATCTTGGCAACAACAACTTCATGATACTGCGTAACCACGGCCTGCTCACCACCGGCGGCAGTATCGCCGATGCGTTCCTGGGCATGTACATCCTGCAACGGGCCTGTGAGGTGCAGATTCAGGCGTTGTCGGGCAACCGGGAGATGACCCCGATTCCGGCTGGCATTGTCGACACCATCCGCCAGCAGGCGGAGCAGGTTACCCGCGGCATGGGTGGCCAACTGGCCTGGCCGGGCCTGCTGCGCAAACTCGACCGCATCGACACCGGTTTCCGCGATTAAAGGAGCATTCCCTATGACCGAAACAACCGCCCCTCAGGCCAGCTTTACTCACATGAAAGACGGCACCGCCGAGGACTGGCAAACCATCGCACGATCCTTTGGCAACTTCGCCAAGGGCCTGCCGGATCGGATTATGGACCACCTGATGCTGCTGGAAGGCGATTTTGGCGGCTTCCCCATTGACCGACTGACCCACTGCCTGCAAACCGCTACCCTGGCCCACCGGGATGGCAAGGACGACGAATACGTCGTGTGCGCCCTGCTGCACGACATCGGGGATACCCTGGGCTCCTACAACCACGCCGATGTGGCGGCGGTCTTGTTAGAACCGTTCGTCAGCGAAGCCAATCATTGGATGGTAAAACACCACGCCATTTTCCAGGGCTACTATTTCTTCCACTACCTGGGCATGGACCGCAACTTGCGAGACAACTACAAGGACCACCCGCACTTCATGCGCACCATTGAGTTTGTCAGCAAGTACGATTCGCCCGCGTTCGACCCGAACGGCGAAACCCTTCCGCTGTCATACTTCGAACCCATGGTCCGTCAGGTCTTCGCCAAACCCGTCCGCTCGCTCTACAAAGACGCCGTGTAATACTGGCGGGCCCCAACTGGCCCGCCGATCCCTGTAATTGCTTGCCGCCCCCTCCCATTGGCGATGGGGTTCCTGCCGCCAGTCTGCGCTATCCTGTAAATACCAATGTGCCCAGAGTCTTACCGGGCACTATACAATCGCGCATCTATCACCCGCGCGCATCGCCCGCGAACCCATGGCCACCTGAGAGCCCATGAATTTTAAACGACTGGAAACCTTTATCTGGGTAGCTACCCTTGGCAGTTTCCGAAAGGCTGCCGAACGGCTGTACACCACCCAACCCGCCATCTCCACCCGGATTGCCGCGCTGGAAGAAGAACTCGGGGTTCAACTGTTTGAGCGGGAGTCCGGCAAGACCCTGCTGACCAGCAAGGGCCAGGAATTGCTGCCCTTCGCCGAGAAAATCGTGTTCATGTCCGAACAACTGCGCAAACGGGCGGACCGTGTGGCGCTGCTGTCGGGCATCCTCCGGCTGGGTGTATCCGAAACCATCGTCCATTCCTGGCTGCCACAGTTCTTCCGCGAGCTGCACAAGGCGGTGCCGAATCTGGACGTGGAAATCACCGTCGACGTTACCAGCAATCTCCGGACCGGACTAATGGACCGCTCCCTGGATCTGGCGTTCCTGATGGGGCCGGTGTCTGAGCCGAAGATGGAAAACCGCGAGCTGTGCAGTTTCCCGCTGATGTGGGTAGCGAGCCCGGACCTGAAATTGCCGAATCGACGGCTGGATCTGGAGGAGCTGGCAGAATGGCCCATTGTGACTTACGCCCGCAACACCAAGCCGTTCGCCGAGATCAGCCAGAAGTTCAGCCAACTTGATGAACTCCCCGCCCGTTTCTACTCCTCCAGCTCGCTGGCCGCCTGTCGCCGGCTGACCATCGACGGCATTGGCGTGTCGACGCTGCCCCTGAGTGTTATCGCCGATGAGCTGAAAAACGGCCAACTGGTTCGGCTGGATACCGCGTGGACACCGTCCCAACTGGAATTTACTGCGTCCTACCCAAATGTGCCCTTCAACCCGGTTGCAGAGCTGGCCGCCAACCTGGCCGTGGGCATCTCCAAGGCCTACTCAGAGCCACCTGATAACTAATTTTTATAGCTAAACCCAAAAAACCATAATTAGATTTTTTCAACAGGAGGCATAACCTGTGAACAACAACTAAATTAATAATTCAATCGGGAGTTCCCGCCATGCCCATAGGTGATTATTCGGAGTTCAAGATCAACCTGCTTGATCAGGCGGCCCCGCTGCGCGCCAGCATTCGTTCCGGAGCTCACACCGGCACAACCAGCGGCATGGCGCCCAGCCTGGTTCAGGGCAACGTGGTTATCCTGCCTGCGGACTGGGCCGCCGACTTCCTGATGTATTGCCAGAGCAATCCGGTGGCTCTGCCACTGATCGCAGTATCGGAACCCGGCAACCCGGCACTGCCAGACCTCGGCCATGATCTGGATATCCGCACCGACATCCCCGAATACCAGGTATTCCGGGACGGCGAGCGTGCCGAAACCGTGACCGACATCCGGGATCTCTGGCAAGGCGACTTCGTTACCTTCGTGCTCGGCTGCTCCTTTTCCTTTGAAGACGCCCTGACTCGTGCCGGCCTATCGATCCGGAACGTTGAGCAACAGGCAAACGTCTCCATGTATCGCTCCAACATCGCCACCCGGCCAGCCGGCCGGTTCCACGGTGACATGGTGGTGTCCATGCGCCCCTTCAATGCCGCTGACGCCATACGCGCCATTCAGGTCACCACACGACTGCCAAAAGCCCATGGCGCCCCCGTGCACATCGGCGATCCGCGCCTGATCGGCATCAGCGACATCAGCATTCCGGATTTTGGCGATCCGGTGACGGTCAAAGGCGATGAATTACCACTGTTCTGGGCCTGCGGCGTGACGCCTCAAGTGGCCCTGGAAAACGCTCGGCCTCCAATTGCGATCACCCACGTACCGGGCAAGATGCTGCTCACTGAGCGGTTAAATGAAGAATTGGCGGTGCTTTAACAGCCGCCCATCCACGACCAAAGCAACAAGAACGAAAGAACGGGAGAATTACTATGTTCAAGCAACTTGCAACAGCCACACTCCTGACCGGGGCGTTCTTCACCTCGGCAGTTAGCGCTGATCAATGGCATATGCCGACCCCTTACGGTGATGCCAACCTGCCCACCAAGATTGCCTATGAGTTCGCTGAGAACATCAAGGACGGCACCAATGGCGACATCGAAGTCACCGTCCACTCCGGCGCCTCACTGGTCAAGCACCCGGAGATTCCGCGCGCGGTTCGCACTGGCCAGGTTCAGATGGGCGAGATCTTTATCGGTATCATGGGTAACACCCACCCCGTGTTCAAACACGACAACATCCCGTTCCTGGCGACCAACTTCGACGACGCCCGGAAATTGTGGGAAGCGGCCAAGCCCGAAGTTGAGAAGCAACTCGATAAAGAGGGCATGGTGCTGCTGTATTCCGTACCCTGGCCGGCCCAGAGTCTGTATACCAAGGCTCCGGTCAACAGCATGAGCGACCTTGAAGGTCTGAAGATGCGTGCCTACAGCCCGTCCACCTCACGCCTTGCCGATCTCATGAACACCACACCGACCACGGTGCAGGTACCGGAAATCCCGCAGGCATTCAGCACCGGCATCATCGACGCGATGATCACCTCGCCCTCCACCGGTGCCAATGGCCAAGCCTGGGACTACCTGTCCCACTACACGGACATCAAGGCCTGGATTCCCAAAAACGTTGTGGTTGCCAACAAGCGCGCCTTCCGTCGGCTCAGCGATGAGCAGCGCCAGGTCATCCTGAAGGCTGCCGCCGAGGCTGAAGATCGGGGTTGGACCGGAGTGCGCGTCACCGCCGCAGAAGACACCGCAATCCTGGCGGAAAACGGCATCACGGTGTCCGAGCCTTCTGAGGAGCTGATGCAAGAGTTCCAGAAGATTGGCGACGTCATGATCAAGGAATGGGAACAGGAAGCGCCCAAAGAAGTAGGCGCCATTCTCGAAAACTACCGCTAACGCTGGACGTACAAGACGCCCTCCGCCGGTCTGTTCCGGGGAGGGCCGACTTGGGAGGCACCTGACATGAGCTCTATTCGCGACAAGTTTTATCTGGCATCCGGTTACGCCGCCGGCTTCTGCATCGCACTGATCATGGTGGTCATACTGCTGCAGATCGTTGGCCGGATTTTCGGCTTTATCATTCCGTCTGCCGAGGACGTGTCCGGGTACGCGCTCGCCGCCTCCACCTTCTTCGGCCTGGCCTATACCTTCCACGAGGGTGGCCACATCCGGGTTACCCTGGTTATCCAGAAGTGGCCTGCCAAGGCCCGCTTCATCCAGGAACTGCTCGTGCTTCTGTTCGGTCTCGGTCTGGCCTGCTACATGACTTACTACTGCTGGCACATGGTGTACGAATCCTACATTTTTGAGGAAGTATCCCACGGCTATATTCCGATCCCGATCTGGATCCCGCAGATCCCGGTAGGGCTGGGCATGCTGGCCCTTAACATCGCTATCCTGGACGATCTGGTTGCGGTCCTACGCAAGCAGACACCGTCCTACCAGCAGCACGAAAGCGACATCAACCTGGAGGAAATCTGATGGATACCACTTTACTTTCCATCATCCTCGCCGTATCGATGATCCTGATGCTCGCCGTGGGCGTCTGGGTCTCACTGACCCTGGTTGGCATCGGTGTTCTGGGCCTTTTACTGGCTGGCAACGACCAGATCGGCCTGCTCTTTGCCACCTCCAGCTGGGGCGCCAGCACTGGCTGGTCACTGACCGCGCTGCCCATGTTTATCTGGATGGGTGAGGTGCTGTTCCGCACCCGCCTGTCTGAGGACCTGTTCAAGGGGCTTTCCCCTTGGATGGGTGGCTTGCCGGGCAAACTCCTGCACGTGAACATTCTGAGCTGCGGCATTTTTGCGGCGGTATCCGGCTCTTCTGCCGCCACCGCCGCCACCATCGGCCGCATGACGCTACCAGAGCTGAAAGCCCAGGGTTACAGCGACCGCATGGCAGTGGGCACACTGGCCGGCTCCGGCACCCTGGGGCTGCTGATTCCGCCGTCGATCATCCTGATCGTCTACGGGGTTGCCGCCGAGGTGTCCATTGGCCGTCTGTTCATCGCCGGCGCCCTGCCCGGACTGATGCTGGTGGCCATGTTCATGGGTTACACCATGATATGGGCCAAGCTCAATAAAGACGAGATGCCCGTACACAAGAAGGAGCAAATCTCCTTCGCCGCCAAGATCAAAGCCTTGCGCATGCTGCTGCCAATTGTCGGCCTGATCGTCTTCGTGCTGGGTTCAATCTACGGTGGCTTTACCACCCCAACCGAGGCGGCCGCCCTGGGTGTCTTTGGTGCCCTGCTGCTGGCCTTGGCCACGGGCTCCCTGACCCCGTCAAGCTTCAAGGAAAGCCTGCTCGGTGCGGTGAAGAGCTCCTGCATGATCGGCCTGATCCTGGTGGGTGCGCACTTCCTCACCCTCGCCATGGGTTTCCTGGGCATCCCCCGGGAACTGGCCGAATGGATCGGCGGCATGTCCCTGTCCTCGTTTGAGCTGCTGGTGTGCCTGACCGCGCTGTTCGTCCTGCTGGGCTGCTTCCTGGATGGTATTTCCGTGGTGGTTCTGACGGTGGCGGTGGTCATGCCGATGGTGCAGCAGGCCGGTATCGACATGCTCTGGTTCGGTATCTTTATCGTTCTGGTGGTGGAAATGGCGCAGATCACACCGCCGGTCGGCTTTAACCTGTTTGTTATCCAGGCTCTGACCGGCAAAGACATTCTGTACGTCGCTCGTGCGGCTCTGCCCTTCTTCCTGCTGATCATGGCGGCGCTGTTCCTGATCGGCTGGTTCCCGGAAATTGTCACCTACCTGCCTCAAACCATGAGTCAGGGCTAGGGCACGACACGCACGTTTCAGGAGGATTCCAATGAAACTCAACTGTGACATGGGCGAAAGCTTCGGTAGCTGGACCAAGGGTATGGATGCCGACGTAATGCCCTTCATCGACATGGCCAACATTGCCTGCGGCTTTCACGCGTCTGATCCGCTTACCATGGACCAGACCGTGCGCATGGCCATCGCGGAAAACGTAACCATCGGTGCCCACCCGGGCTACCCGGATCTGCTCGGCTTTGGCCGACGCGATATCGACCTGCGCCCGGACGAACTCAAGGCCATTCTGGTGTATCAGATGGCGGCTCTGGATGGCATCTGTCGCACCCACGGCACTGCTATCCAGCACGTAAAACCTCACGGTGCGCTATACAACAAGATGGCCGTTGACCACACCACCCTATCGGTGGTGATGGCCGCAGTCCGGGACTATGCGCCTCACTGCCCACTGGTAGTCATGGCCACACCCGACGCCGACGATGTGCTCGACCGCGCCAAAGAATTCGGTATCGATGTCTGGTTTGAGGCATTTTCCGATCGCGCATACAGCGACGAGGGCCGGCTGGTGAAACGCTCGGTGCCGGGTGCGGTGCACGAATCCACCGAGGCCATCGAAAAACAGGTCACGCAGATCATCAAGGAGGGCACGGTGACCTCTATTTCCGGCAAGCGTATCCCGATCCGGGCCGACACCATCTGCATCCACGGTGACAGCACCCACGCCGTTGAGGCCGCCCGCCATATGCGCCAGGTCGTACAAGCGCTATGAGAATCGAGGGCATCAACGAAAGCACCTGCATCGTCTACTTCGGGGATACCATCTGCGATGAGACTGCGGGACTGGTGAAGCAGGCGACCGACAACATCCGGTCGGCGCTGTCGGATGTCATCACCGACCTGGTGCCCTCTTACACCTCGGTGATGGTCTGTTACGACCTCGAACGCATCGACCGGTTTGGCATCCACACCCGTCTGCGCCAGGCCCTGGAAGGCGGAGCCGAAAAAGCACAGGACGACGCCGCAGCCCAGACCCTCGAACTGCCGGTCTACTATGGCCCCGAGGTTGCCCTGGATCTCAAGGATGTCTGCGAGTTCTCCGGCCTGTCCACCGACGAGGTCATTCGCATTCACAGCGAGCAGACCTATCGGGTTTACGCCATTGGTTTCAGCCCGGGCTTTGCCTTTCTCGGCAGTACCGACCAGCGCATTGCCATGCCCCGAAAATCAACACCGCGGCTGAAAGTGCCGGTGGGCAGCGTGGGTATTGCCGGGTCACAAACCGCCATTTACCCCAGCGCGACACCGGGCGGCTGGCAGATCGTCGGGCGCACCCCCAGCAAGATGGTGGATTGGGACAGCGAGTCGCTGGCCCTGGCGCAGATTGGCGACCGGATCAAATTCCGCTCGATCGACCGGGAAGAATTTATCAGCCTCGGGGGCCAATTCGATGAGCTTTGAAGTATTGGATCCGGGCATGCTGACGCAGGTTCAGGATATGGGCCGGCTTGGTTACCAGCACATTGGTGTCACCACTGGTGGTCCCATGGATGAGCACGCCTTTCTGTGGGCCAACCGCCTGCTTAACAATCCCCTGAACGCGCCACAGCTGGAAATCACTTTCGGCCGTCTGAGCCTGCTGGCCCACAGCGATACCAGCATTGCCCTGACCGGGGCGGACCTGGGGGCACGCCTGAACGAACGCCCGATTGCCCCCTGGCAAACCTACGAAATCAAACAGGGCGACCGGCTCAGCTTCAGTATGCCGGTGGTGGGTTTACGAGCCTACCTGGCGGTGAGCGGTGGATTGGACGTGCCGGCCAGACTGGGTAGCGCGGCTACCGTCAGCCGGGAACAGCTTGGCGGCCTGGATGGCACCGGCGCCAAACTAGCCAAGGGTGACCGTATACCGCTGGCGCCGCCATCGGCTGTTGCCAAGGCGAGCGTGCCCTACAGTGAAATTCCGGATTACCGGAAACCTTTACGAGTAGGCGTGATTCCCGGCTACCAGTACCGACATTTTCCACGCTCGGCCCGGGCCCGCTTTTTCACTTCGGAATATCAGGTCAGTCAGAATATCGACCGCATGGGGTATCGATTGTCGGGGGAAGCCATCCACGGCGACCTGGACGGCATTATCTCGGAAGGTATTGCCTATGGCTCTATCCAGATTCCCACCGATGGCCAGCCCATCGTCCTGATGAAGGATCGACAGACCATTGGCGGATATCCGAAGATCGGATCATTGAGCGCCCTGGGAGCAGGCCAACTGGCCCAGCGGGCACCCGGTGCGTCCGTGAGCTTCTACCTCACCGATGTGGCAGAGGCGGAAGCCCGACGCATGATCTTCAATCACCGGTTACGGCAGGGAGCACCCGGCACCACCGGCTGATAAGCCCGCGGTGCCGGATCGGGCGTCACTCAGACGCCGCGATCAGGCTTGCGTTACCACCGGCTGCAGTAGTATCCACACACAGGTGGCGCTCGATCACGAAACGCTGGTCCAGCCTGTGCTCGGTGATCAGCGGCAGCAGTGCGCCTTCGCGCTTGGCCAGGGCCAGGCGATAATCACGCAGCAACTCCTGCTGGGCACAGCTGACCACGGCCTCAAAGCCATTGGCAGTTGCCAGCGCTTCTGGCTCCAGCTGGCCGTCGATACCCACGATCGGCAGACCGGCCTTGGCCGCCTCGTTGACCTTGACTTCAACGCCTGGCGCAACCACGACCACCTTGTTGCCCTGAGACAGCGCCACACCGGCCTGCTCCAGCGCAGTTGCCTGATCCGGCCCGAGACACAGCACCACGCCACGGGCATGGTTGGTCAGGCGATTCAGCTCGCCGGTTGGCCCCGGCATTTCCTCAGCGTGGGCGTCCAGTGGCGCCGGAAGGTCACCGAAGATCGGCTTGAGCAGGGCCATGCGGTCATCTGGCTTCTGGGTTTTCAGTGAATCCAGCTTGCCGATCAGGCTCTGCAGCTTCTTGGCATCCACCGACTTACCACCGGATTGCGCCGGCACTTCGACGGTATTGCCTTTGATGAAGCGACGCACGTACTGCGGACCACCGGCCTTCGGACCAGTGCCCGACAACCCTTCACCGCCAAACGGCTGGGAGCCAACAATGGCGCCAATCTGATTCCGGTTCACGTAGGTGTTACCCACCTTGATACGGCTGGCAATCCGATCCACCCGGCGATCAACCCGGCTGTGGATACCGAAGGTCAGGCCGTAGCCTTTGGCGTTAACACTATCCACCACCTTGTCGATGTCCTTGGCTTCAAACGTCGCCACATGCAGCACCGGGCCGAAGATTTCCTCTTCCATTTCCTCGATACCAGATACCTTCAGTACCGCCGGAGACACGAACAGACCGTTATCCGGCACTGGCAGTTTCTTCAAGAGCTTGCCGTTGCGCTCGAAGTTGTCGCAATGATCGACAATCTTCTTGCGGGCGGTTTCATCGATGACCGGACCGACATCGGTGGACAACAACCAGGGGTTGCCAATGCCCAGTTCTTCCATGGCTCCGTAGAGCATTTCCAACAGGTGATCGGCGATGTCCTTCTGCACATACAGCATGCGCAAGGCGGAACAACGCTGACCGGCGCTCTGGAACGACGACGCCAGCACATCCCGGACAACCTGCTCCGGCAATGCCGTGGAATCCACGATCATGGCGTTCATGCCGCCTGTTTCCGCCACCAGCGGAGCGTCCGGCGCCATGTTCTCGGTCATCACCTTGTTGATGCGCTGCGCGGTCGCGGTGGAACCGGTGAAGCAGACACCGGAAACCCGGGAGTCGGAAGTCAGTGCGGCACCGACAGTAGCGCCGGTACCCGGCAGCAGCTGCATCGCGTCTTTAGGAATACCGGCCTCGTACATCAGCTCCACGGCGCGGATTGCCAGCAAGGAGGTCTGCTCCGCCGGCTTGGCCAGCACGGTGTTACCGGCGGCCAGGTTGGCCAGGATCTGACCGGTGAAGATGGCCAGTGGGAAGTTCCACGGCGAGATGCAGCACATAACGCCACGGGCATCGCCGGCGTCTTTGTAGCGGACCGCTTCGTTGGCGTAGAACTCGGCAAAGTCCACCGCCTCACGAATCTCAGCAATTGCGTCCAACAGCGACTTGCCCGCCTCGCGGGTGGTCAGCGCGAACAACTCGTAGGCGTGCTCCTCGTAAAGCTCACCGACCCTGCGCACGCAGGCAGCGCGCTCTTCCGCAGACTTGGCAGACCAGGCTTTGAAGCCTTCCTGGGCCGCCGATACAGCAGTATCAACGTCAGCATCGGTTGCCTGGGTAACGTGGCCTACCAGATCTTCCGGATCGGCCGGGTTACGCACCACCTGAACTTCGGTACCGGATACCTCGCCTGCAATCAGCGGGCCGCCTTTCCAGCGGTGACTGCGGAAAGCGTCGCGGCCGGCATCGATTTCCTGCACGGTGACCGGATCGGTGATGTCCCAGCCCTTGGAATTGCGGCGCTGGTCCCCGAACAGCTTGAACGGGTGCACGATGGCTTTGCTGGAGATGTTATCGCCCATTTCACGGACCGCATCGATCGGGTCCTTGGCGATTTCCTCCGGGGTAATGCTCTTGTCGACGATCTGGTTCACGAACGAGCTGTTGGCACCGTTTTCCAGCAGACGGCGAACCAGGTACGCCAGCAGATCCTTGTGCGGCCCGACCGGGGCATAGATGCGGCACGGAACACCGCTCGCCTTCAGGACCTCGTTGTGCAGGGACTCACCCATGCCATGCAAACGCTGGAACTCGTAACTGCTCACGCCCTTGAGCTTGGCCAGCTCCAGGATCGTGGACACCGAGTGGGCGTTGTGGGTGGCGAACTGTGGGTAAATCCGGTCCGTCATGTTGATCAGTTTGGTCGCGCAGGAAACGAACGACACGTCACTGCACGCTTTGCGGGTAAAGACCGGGAAGCCGTCCAGACCCATGACCTGGGCACGCTTGATCTCGGCATCCCAGTAGGCGCCCTTAACCAGACGCACCATGAACCGGCGGTCGTACTTCTCGGCCAGGCCGTAGAGCCAGTCCAGGGTAAAGGAAGAGCGCTTGCCGTAGGCCTGCACCACCACGCCAAAGCCATCCCAGCCGGCCAGCTCAGGATCGGCCACCAGCTCCTCAATGACGTCCAGGGACAGATCCAGGCGGTCCTGCTCCTCGGCATCGATGTTAAAGCCCATGTTGGCAGCGGCGGCTTTCTTGACCAGGGTACGGGCGCGGGGCAGCAATTCATTCATCACCCGCTCTTTGTTGCCAAACTCGTAGCGGGCCAGTAACGCGGACAGCTTCACCGAAATGCCCGGGTTCTTGCGCACATCGCCCTTGCACGCCTTGGCAATGCTGTCGATCGCGTTGGAATAGGAGTCGAAATAGCGCTTGGCGTCATCGTCGGTACGCGCGGCTTCACCCAGCATGTCGTAGGAATAGGTGTAGCCTTTGGCCATGTACTCTTTGGCTTCGTCCTGGGCTTCTTCGATGTCGCGACCAAGCACGAACTGACGACCCATTTCCTTCATGGCCTGGCCAGCCACGGTGCGGATAACCGGCTCGCCAAAACGCTTGAGCAGCTTACGCAGGGTATCGCCGATGCTGTTGCGCTCGGATTCCTTCAGCAGGTTGCTGGTCATCAACAGGGCGATGGTGGCGGTGTTGATCAACTGGGACGAAGCTTTACCCAGGTGGGTGCCCCAAGCGCCGGACGTAACCTTGTCCTCGATCAGATCGTTGATGGTCATGCTGTCGGGAACCCGCAACAGGGCTTCGGCCAGACACATCAGCGCTACGCCTTCTTTGGTAGTCAGACCATACTCGGCGAGGAATTTTTCCATAATGGTGGGCTTGGCGTTTTTACGCACACTACGCACCAGATCAGCGGCGCGGGCCGAAATCGCTTCGCGCTCACTCGGCGACAACTGTGCGCCCGCAATCATCTCATGGACGACCTTATGCTCGTCAGCAAGGTAGTAATCACGAATGGCCAGCCGGCTGTCGACCAATGTCGGCGTCTCTGATTGCTGCGGTCTCATTGCTACACCCTCTTCATTAATTGTCTTACCGGCATTCTACCGAGAACGACAAAGACATTTTCTCTTTAAAAACGAAACTCACGAGGCGTTCTGTCTTTTTTTCGCGGGAAAAATTTATTAATTTGCTTTAAGATTTCGATGTTCTAGCCAAACTTCCTTCGCCCACGCGTTCCTGGCCAGTACAGAATGACGTCACGTTCGCAATGGATTGTGACTTGAGGCTGTTACCGATGAAAATTTCCAGTGCCATAAACACGCCTACGTCCTGAGAACGTCAGAAGATCATTTCGCCTACAAAACCAGACAGCCGAATTGGCTAAGAAGTTTCCATACACAGGTTTTTTGATTATATTCAGGCGCAAAACAGGCCATTTACACACTCAGGAACGGACCCTATGGTCGAACTGGATAGAATCGATCACTCCATTATTCGCGAACTCCAGAAAAACTCCCGGATAACAGTAACTGAGCTGGCATCCCGCGTAGGCCTCTCCAAGACGCCCTGTCAGGTGCGCATGCGGCGGCTTGAGGAGCAGGGCTATATCACCGGCTACACGGCGCTGGTCAATCAGACCAAACTCGGCCTGTCTCACATCGCCTTTGCCCAGGTTACCCTCGACGACACCAGCAGCAATGCCCTGGCCGCCTTCAACCATTCAGTTAAGCAGATTTCCGCGGTGGAGCAATGTCACATGATTGCCGGCAACTTCGACTACCTGCTGAAAGTGCGCACCCGGAACATGGCGGAATACCGGCAGGTGCTGGGCGAGCAGATCTCTGCTCTGCCCCATGTGCTGCAGACCAGTACTTTTGTGGTGATGGAAAACGTTAAGGACGCGGAGCTTTAACCTGGGTGAAGCGCAAACCCAGCTCTTCGCGGTAAAGCGCATTGCCAATGCCCAGCACGATGTTGTCGACGGAAAAATCAGCCGGAATGGCCGCCTGCGCCGACGGCGACGTCTCAAGCACGTGCACCAGGCGGAGCAGGTCCAGTAACCGGACCACCAGGTCCAACACCCCGAAGTTCTCAGGTGCGTCCGCACGGGCCTGTTCAACGAAGGCTTTAGCGGCTTCAACGATACACGCCGAGTGAACATTCAGGTGCGCGGTGGAGAGCCCCTTTACTGACGCTATTCGCCGCTCGCGCTCCAGCCGTATTGCCTCCATGCACAGTTCACGAGAATGATCGGGCGAGCTGTCTTGTCGCAACACTCCCGCCAGGTGCAGGTCCACAGTTCCATCCCGGCACTGATCCCGGTATTCCTTCTCCACCGACTGTCGGGCGTGAGGGAGGAATTTCTGGATGGCCTGTTCCCGGGCCTGCGCCAGCTCCTCCATGGAGGCGGAATTCACCATCTCAGTCATCACCTGCACGCAATAAATCAGGTGCGGCCACAGCCCAGGCGCAATGTTTTTCGGCTCGGTTGGGAGCACCCGGTTTACGGAAACGAATTCGAAGTAGAGGGTAGTGACTTCCCGCTCGGTAAAGCTGGAAGTCCGAATGATGTGCGGCAACCCCAACTCCTCAATGTCCCGGATTAGCCTCGGGATCAGCATGAGGATGTAGTGTTGGGCGCCTATGGGCAGGGGCTTGATCTGATCCAAACTGAAACCTGCTGGCTGCTCATAACTACGACTTCAGTTATCAGTGTAGACCGCATTCCAGTAGCTGGAAATGTGCGATTGGCGCCCGGATCAGCGGCTGGCGAGTTTCTCACGCGTTTTCAGGCGACCGTCGCGACGCACTTGGGCGTTCGCGAATCGCCGCGTTTGTTCATCCGTCTCAGGCATCACCTCGGGCACATCCACCGGCTTGTCGTTTTCATCCAGGGCTACAAAGGTAAAGAACGCTGACAGGATATGACGGGTATCGCCGGTGTAGCTGTTCTCGGCCTCCACCCGCGCACCAATCTCCATGGACGAGCCCCAGCTGCGATTCAACGACAGGCTGAACAGCAGGGTGTCGTTGCCTTTGGCAGGCGCACGAAAATGAATGGAATCCACCGCCGCGGTCACGCACACGTGGGCAGAATGCCTTTCGGCAACTACCAGAGCGAGACGATCACATTTGGCCATGATCATGCCCCCGAACACCGTGTTGTGGGCGTTCATATCGTTCGGGAACACTTTGTAGACGTGTTGTTCGATGGCCGAGGCCGATACGGGCTTCGAGCCTTGGGAGTGCTTTGCGGTCATTCAGGTACTTCCTTCTTGCTGGGCCTGTCTATCGGGAACGATCTTTCGGAGACTAGCCCACACCTTACCGCATTTGCGGGCATCCGGGCGCGTCAACGCCCGGCTGCCCGCTCTGGTGGGCGGTGATCAGGGCAAAAACATCAGCCCGAAACCCAGCACCACGCCGGTAACCAGCAACACGATCAGACAGTAGCCCATAACATCCTTGGCAGACAGACCGGCAATCGCCAGCGCCGGCAATGCCCAGAACGGCTGAATCATGTTGGTCCAGGCGTCACCCCAGGCCACGGCCATGGCCGTGCGGGCGGGCTCGACACCCAGTGCGGCGCCAGCTTCCAGCATGATCGGTGCTTGCACCGCCCACTGACCACCACCAGACGGCACGAAGATATTCACAATACCGGCACTCAGGAAGGTAAACAGCGGGAAGGTGGTCGGGTTGGCAACACTGGCAAACCAGTTGGACAGACTGCTGGCCAGCCCGGAATCCACCATCATCGCCATGATTCCCGCGTAAAACGGAAACTGGATGATGATACCGGTAGAGCCTTTAACCGCCTCGCTGGCACTTGCGATGAAGCGTGACGGCCGACCGTGCAGGATGATACCCAGGATCAGGAACATGAAATTGACGATGTTCAGATTCAGGGAACCACTGCGCGCCAGGAAGTAGTAACCAGCAAAAATCACCCCCATTACCCCAATGGCCTGGGCCAGGATGAGGCTGTTTTCCAGCTTTTCGGCCGGGCGATCGTTCTGCAGCGGTGGCAGTGGGGCTTCGTCACCCAGCTTGGTGGCGTCAACGTGCTTGTCATCGTTACCCATCATCATCCGGTTCACCACCGGTATGACAATGAACATGGCCAGCACCAGCAGCAGGTTAAACGGCGCAAAAATGGTCTCACTGGTGGGAATCACGCCGATCATGTCGGCAGTAAAGTGGCCTTCGGTGGCAATCACCAGGGGCACCGAACCGGCCAGGCCGCCGTGCCACACCATGAAGCCACTGTACGCGCTGGCAATCAGCAGCGGATAGTTCACGTTAGGCACTGTCCGCGCCACCTGACGAGCAAACAGCGCCCCGATCACCAGGCCAAAGCCCCAGTTGATCCAGGCTGCCGCCAGCGACACCAGTGTGACCAGGATAACCGCCTGGCCGGGAGATTTAGCCAACCGGGCCAGGGCCTTGAGGATTGTGCGGAAAAATGGGGTGCTGGCCAGAACAAAGCCGGTGACCAGAACCAGGACCATCTGCATGGCGAAAGTCAGCAGGTTCCAGAAGCCATCGCCCCAGTACTGCACCATTTGCAGCGGCGATTGGCCTTCAAAAACGATAGCGGCTACGAACACCACTAGCGATAGCAGCAGGACCAGTACGTAGGGATCGGGCAGGTAACGCTCGACCAGTTTCACTGAGCCGTTGGTCAGTCTCTGCAACATAGAATGTCCTCGCGGTATTGTTATTGGTGTTAACGCAAAAACGCCAACCGATCCCAACCCCGAATGCCGGGGCGGATGAGCTGGCGTTCTCTAATTTTCACTGTAACGATAGTCTCTTATGCACCCGCAGGGGATTAGATCTTAGTCGGCACCGGCATCAAGCCGCCGGCTGACCCAGGCGTGGTAGAGCCGGGCGAGGCCCGGTCGTATCAAAGGCAGGCCAATTAGCCAGGCCAGGGGTCTCAGCACCGGCACGCGGGACATCAACAAAATGTAGGCATCCATCTCGCGATGAATCCGGCCCTGGGCGTCTTTCACGTGCAATTCTCTCAGGGCCCGGTAGGGATCGATACCTTCACTGCGCAGCTCATCATCACGACCGGTAATATCCAGCCACTCAACCGATTCGCCGGTTTTACCCGCCAGCTTTTCGTACCAGCGCCGGTCCTTGATACAGGCCGGGCAGGAGCCGTCGTAAAAAACCACCAGCTTGGCATTCGAATTGGTCATTCAGCCTCCTAGAACAAGCTCAGGCACGGCTCAGGAATTTGCGTTCCTCCACATTCACCTTGATCCGATCGCCCGTGGAGATGTGCTCCGGCACCTGCACTACCAGTCCGGTCGACAAGGTGGCCGGCTTGGTACGCGCGGTCGCGGAGCCGCCCTTGATCGAAGGATCGGTCTCGCTGATGTCTAACTCCACCGTCGGCGGCAAGGCCAGGGATACCGGCGCGTCGCTGACCAGAACCACCATCAGGCCCTGGGTGTCTTCGCTGATGAACAGAAGCTCATCGGCGATGGCCTCACGGTTCAGGCTGTACTGGGTGAAGTCCTCGTTGTCCATGAACACGACCTCTTCGCCGTCGGCGTAGGAGAAGGTGGCCGGCCGGCGGGTAAGATCCGCCAGATTCAGCATATCTGAATCCTTGAAGGTTTCGTCAATCTTGCTGCCGGTTACAACGTCGTACATGCGCATGCGATACAGGCTGCCTCCAGCCCGCCCCTGAGGCACCGAGCGCTCGATATCCTTCACGAAATACACCCGGCCATCGTAATCCACTGCAGAATTCTTTTTGATTTCACTTGCTCTTGGCATTGCTAGGTTCCCAAAAATGTTGAGCTAAACAGGTTAGCTGATATACCACGAAGAGCGAAAACTAGCGACCGTAACTTGCAGATGGAACGGGGTGAAACGAAACAGGCGGAGGAAAATTTGGAGCAACGCAATCTAGATAGGCCAACTGGCAATCGCATCTCCGAACAACAGCAGTAAAATTGGGATCGGCGAAATAGCCACGGCAACCAGAAGCACAAAAGCGAACGGCGAAAAAAGCCGGCTCATACCAGCCATCATCGCCAGCCCTCCCCCACCGCCCACGACCATGTTACCGGGCAGATTGATCGCAACCAGCAGCGTGACATAGCGATGCCGAACCAGCCAGGGTAACCACTTTCGGGGAGTGCGTTCCGTCAACCTGACAATACGCTGCTCGGGCGTGAGCCCCTCAAACCCGGCAAGAAATTTCGCCGCTCTTTCCAACCGCACCTCCCGAAGAAACTGAGCAATGCTCGACTCCGGTACCAGTCGACCAATCAGGTAAGCCAGACATAACGAAGTGAGCGTGCAGATAAACACAAGAGGCACAATTTTTGGGCCAAGAATCATCATCAAGGCCAGACCTATCTCAACCCCTGGTACGAAGGGAATCGCCATCAGCAAGATATAAGCTGCCATGGATATCATGATGATACGGTGCAACGCCGGCTCGTTGGAGGGTCGAATATTGAGATCGAGCCCATCGATGACACCCCGCGTCATCAGATTGCCAACCACAACGATGGCGACGAACACGCCGAGCTTCAGAAAACCGACCAACCGCCGGTGTTCCGGCACCGTCGGCAACATCATGGCTGCTGTCCCTTGACTAGCCGGCCCTTGAACCAGAGCTCTTTTTCAAAGGTCCAGTACCAGCGTTTATTGACCCAGATAATCGACCCTTCGATTTCGTCTCCCCTGACAGTGCCACGCCAATACATAACCGCACCAGACTCGGTACAGGGAACATCGGCCCGCATCTGGACAGCATCACCCTCTGCTCTGACCCAGTACTCCACCTTGGCGTAACCGCACCTGCGCTCACACTCCTCCGAAACGAATTCACCGTCATCGAACACCAGCAGGTCGTCAATGTCCCCAGGCGCGCCTTTAACACCAAGCTGACTTTGGAATGTTTTCCCATCTAAAACCGCATGGAGATCTGTGGACGAGTCGGCGAAAACGGGTTGGGCAAAAGGCGTCAGCAGAATAGCGACGCACAAAGACAGGAGACAACAAAGGCGTTGCGGCAGAAACTCAACACTGGGTTGATGGGCGCGGTCTGGGTCGGTTTCCATGGGCAAAGCCCCGGTGCCAAAAACCTAATTAAAGTCTAGCTCAGACACCGGCAAAAGAAAGAACCGCGCTGTCCGTCCCCGAGGTCATCGCCGGCGGAAGTTTGTGTTAACGCACCAGTTCACGAACATCAGCTACAAACTGATCCACGCGTTCGGTTGTGGTTGCCCAGGAACACATCAGGCGGGCCGAGCCACCGATGAAATTATAGAACCGCCAGCCTTTGGCCCGCAGCGCCGCCTGCACCGGTTCGGGCATTTCCACGAACACGCCATTCACCTGCCGGGGATAGCGCAGCGAAACGCCGGGCAGGCCTTCCAGCCCGCTGGCCAGCCGTGCGGCGCAGGCGTTGGCGTGCCGGGCATTGTGCAACCAGACATCGTTGTCCAGCAGTCCACACCAGGGCGCCGAAATGTAGCGCATCTTGGACGCCAACTGACCGGCTTGCTTACAACGCCATTCGAAATCTTCGGCCAGCTGTCGATTGAAAAACACCACGGCCTCACCGAGAGCCAGGCCATTCTTGGTGCCAGAGAAACACAGAACATCCACGCCGGCTTTCCAGGTGATCTCCGATGGGTGCACGTCCAGCGCCGCCACTGCGTTGGCAAACCGGGCGCCATCCATATGGATGCTCAGGTTGTACTTATCCGCCATGGCCCGGATCGCGCGTAATTCTTCAGGGGTGTAGAGGGTGCCAACTTCTGTGGCCTGAGTCAGGCTCAGGGCTTTCGGTTTCGGGTAATGGATGTCGGTGCGCTTGGTGACCAGGTGCTCGATACTCTCAGGCGTGAGCTTGCCATCCGGCCCCTGCCCCAACAGCAGCTTCGCGCCGTTGGAAGCGTATTCCGGCCCTCCGCATTCGTCGGTCTCGATGTGCGCCAGCTCGTGGCAGATGACACTGTGAAAGGATTGCCCAATAGAGGCCAGGGCCAAGGAGTTGGCCGCGGTGCCGTTGAACACAAAAAAGACATCGCAGTCGGTATCAAACAGCGCCCGAATGTCATCAGCGGCCCGCTGGGTCCAGCTGTCTTCACCATAGGCGGCTTCGTCCATGCGGTTTGCCGCGGCCATAGCCTCCCAGGCTTCGGGACATACACCGCTGTAGTTATCACTGGCAAACTGCTCGTACTGGGACACGCTGGACCTCCGGATTTTGTAATAAAGAACTGATTACTTTCTGAAAACTGCACACCTTCTGAATCTTTCCAAACTACACCATTCCGGGCGAATCGCCAGCACTCAGATCCAGCCCTTCGCGCATAGCATCGATAACGGTGCTGACCCGATTGGGCAGAGGCTGGTTGCGACGAAAGCCCAGAAACAGGGTTTCACTGGCTGGTGTTGCCAACCGGTGGGTTTTTACTGTCTCTGGCTGCTGGAACGCTTCGATGGCGTAAGCCGGCAATACGGTAAACCCCAAGCCCCGGCTGACCGGCTCGAGAATCAGGCTGATCTGGTTGGAAAAACCGGCCGACGGGAACTGATTGCTATGATGGAACTCGCTGTAGTTAGCCCCCAGCAGCAAGCCCGCATGGTGAGCCCCGTCCGGATGATTGATGAACCCGAGCGCCATTAACTGGTCCCAGCTGGGTTCATCCATCCCCTCAGGTGTCACCAGCAACAAGGCCTCTTCGCCCACTGGCTTGAAACCAACCTCATCCAGGGCTGCGGGCTTTGTCATGATACCCACATCCACCCGGTATTCGGCAATGGCCCGCTCAACGTCAGAGTTGGGCGCAAAGCGGTAATCGATGACCAGACCCGGATGCTGCGTTTGCAAAGTCAGCAGGTGCGGATACAGCTTCAGCCCCACACTGCCGGGCGACATGATTCTGACCAGGCCTTCGAAGGCCGGATCCGCGCCAACCCGCCGTTCAAGATCGGACAGCGACTCGACTATCACATTGGCCTCGCGGTACAGCCGCTCACCGGCATCGGTCAGGGTGAACTGCTTGCCCTGACGAACCAGCAGAGACAGTTCAAGCTGCTCTTCCAACTTTCGCACATGCTGACTGACACCCGATTGCGTCATGTGCAGGCGCTCTGCGGTGCGCGTGAAATGGCCAACCTCCACCAGAGTGCAGAAGCTACGTAACCAGACGGGATTCATCATTACGATTCATACTCGAACACATTAAAAATGATAATTTTACGTGATCAATCAGGCTTTGTAACCTAGTTGCACAGTCACAGAGGCAAGAGGTAACAGCAAATGAGCAACGTTTACCCAAGAAACTTTTCACACATTGGCATTTCCGTACCCGACCTGGAAGCAGCGGTGAAGTTCTACACCGAAGTCATGGGTTGGTACCTGATCATGAAGCCGACCGACATCGAAGAAGACGACAGTGCCATCGGCGAAATGTGCACCGACGTGTTTGGTCCGGGCTGGGGCAACTTCCGCATTGCCCACATGTCCACCGGCGACCGGATCGGCGTTGAGCTGTTTCAGTTCAAAAACCAGGAAAATCCGGAGAACAACTTCGAGTACTGGAAGACCGGTGTATTCCACTTCTGCGTTCAGGATCCGGACGTTGAAGGGCTGGCAGAGCGTATCGTTGCTGCAGGTGGTAAGAAACGCATGGAAAAGCCGCGCTACTACTACCCGGGTGAGAAGCCGTACCGCATGATCTACATGGAAGATCCGTTCGGCAACATCCTCGAGATCTACAGCCACAGCTACGAGCTGATCTACAGCGAAGGTGCTTACTAGGGCCCGCTCGGAACCCGGCTGTTTGCCCGATGTACTGCTTTACTTTTTGATCGAGAAATCCATCTTCTGGTGGGCCAACTTGTCTTCATCACCGGTCCAGGCATAAGCCAACAAGGTTGGCTCGAAATCACCCGTGGTCATTCGATGGGCGCGTTTCGGTGGATTGAACAGCAACGACCCCGGCGTGAACACGCTGTAGTTGCTGTCCGACACCGACCCACTGAGGCAGATATACGATTCGCTGATACCGTCGTGGCTGTGCTCAGGATAGGTGCATCGGGGGGCAAAAAGGACAAGGCCGAGAATAAGCTTCTTGCTAATCACGGGACCATTTGGCCCCATCAGCTCCGAGTAGGCGTATTTGCGCGCCAGACCCTTTCGCATGCGTTCGTAGCCATAGCGCCAGGTCAGTTGATCGATAACCCGGGCAAGTGAACGCACCAGTGGTGCTGTGGGTTCATTGAGCCCCTGATCCATGGCCCTTCCCAACCAGGCACACACCGGCAAACTGTTGGGTTGATCAAACGCAACTTCAGGATTGATTTCAAGCTCCGCATTCAGGCGATTGCGGACGTCTTTCAGGTGCGAACGAATAACACTGTTACCGCCGGCCGATCCGAAACGGTAAAGGTTCCAGTACTCCCGAAAGACATACTGCCAGTCAACATGATCTGCAAGTCTGCGCATTGCGGGTCTCCATGCCCGATCAGATTCCAATCATCAATGGCCGCAAAAAGCTTAGCCCGCCAGCCCAAGGTGCTCGGAATCCTGCTCAATGCAGCGATCCATCAGCGCTAGGTACTCGGCCTTGGCTTTGCGCTTGGTTTCCTTGTGCGCCCGCATGTTCAGCTTTTTGAACTGTTGTGCCAGCTCATTGGCGCGAGTACTGAGTTCAGACGGGGCCACAATCTCATCCAGGAAACCTGCGTCCACCGCGCCCTGGGGCCCGTATATTTCCGCGTTCACTACGGAACGTTGGAAGTGGGCAGGCGTCAGGCGGTGCCGGGCAATTTCGATGCCCGCGCGGTGCATGGTCATGCCAATGGCCACTTCATTAAGGCCCAGCTTGAAGTCTCCCTCAACGCCGATGCGGTGATCCACTGACAACAGGATAAAGGCACCCTTGGCAATGGCGTGGCCGCTGCAGGCGCCAATCACCGGAAACGGGAAAGCCGACAGCCGACGGGTCAGCTTGGAACCCACCGTCACCAGCGCAGAGGCCTCGCTGGCGCTCTTCTGCATCTCCTTCAGGTCATACCCACCAGAGAAAATGCCCGGCTGACCGGTCAGGATAACCACGGCCTCGTCCGATTCCGCCCGGTCCAGGGCCGCATTCAGCGCTTCAAACACCTCATGGCTCAGGGCATTGGCCTTGCCATTGGTAATGGTAATGGTCGCAACGCCGTCATTTAGTTGGTAATCGACAAGATCTGTCACCGGCTTTTCCTCTTACTGTGATTGTTCGATAGGAGTGGTGAACTGTGCCAGTTTCCGGAGCCCGAGACCACTCCCCGAAGAGGCCTTTTCAACAGCGCCATGATTACCCACAAAAACTGTGGATAACTGTGTTAGCAGAGCAAGGACAGAGCGCCCCAGCCCACGAGAACAGGGCGCTGACGATTCTTGGACACTAAATGACCGTACTCAATCACTGGGGGATAAGATTGTCGTCCAAAGCCTTTGCCGCTGCCAGTGCAGGCCGGTTTGCCAGCTTTTCCACATAGGCCTCGAATTCCGGTCGTTTGGGAATCGAGCCGAACTCCATACCCCACATGATGTGGGAGCCCACATAGACGTCAGCCGCGGTGAACCGGGAGCCGGCGATGTAGGGTTTGTTTGATACCGCCTGCACCAGGGTATCAATGGTGTGATCGTAGGTGCCGTAGCCCACCATTTTCTCCAGGTCGCTGGTGACTTCGGCCTTGAGTACCCGATCCATTACCGCCGCCTCCAGAGGGCCTGCTGCAAAGAACAGCCACCGGTAATAGGCCGCCCGATCAGCCAGGTCAGGCGCCAGGCCCGCGTTCGGGAAGGCATCGGCAAGATAGGCACAAATGGCGGCAGATTCGGTTACCACCTGGCCACGGTGCATCAAGGCAGGCACTTTACCCATGGGATTGATGGCGAGATAGTCATCGGCTTTCATATCGGTTTCATAGGCGAGCAAAACCTGGCGATAGTCGGCGCCGACCTCTTCCAGCATCCAGCGCACAATGCGCCCTCGAGACATGGGGTTGGTGTAGAAAATGAGATCGCAGTCAGCAGAATCGGTGATAGGCATGGTGGGATGCTCCGAGGCAAAGGGGATCTTCAAAGACTAGCCCAATCCACAGCCTGCTCAAGGGTTCTTTTCCGGGTGCTGAGGTATTCCCCGGGGAATACAACTATCCTTAAACGAGGCTGCACTCGAAACCGTTTGGAGCACCCCACCATGAAGCCAGAACTCCCTAAATTACCGGACCTGAAACTGGATGTGGACCACCGCATTCCCGCCTCCTGGGACTTCGATACTGGCGTGGGATTGATACTACTGGTTCCTGACCTCCACCGGGAGGTTATGGACAAGGCGCCCTGGGCCGATTACCTGAAACTGCGCCTGGCCGATTTCCCGAAAGCGACCAATCCGATACTGATATCAGGCCCCCGAGGCACCCGCACCAGTATCGGCTTTGTCTCGACTGACGTCCGCGGTTTCAAGGCCCTGAGCCAGGCCCGGGCCCTGCTCGCGCCATTGATGGCAGAACGCTGCCGCAAGATCAACGTGATCTCACTGCTCGAGCAGCCCGGGATCGCCTGCATTTTGGCCGAAGCCCTGGTTTCGGCCGCCTATGCCGCCCTGTTCCAGCTGCCAAGACTCTCGGACAAGGCCGAAGAAAAGCCTCAACTGGCCGCTATGAATTTCTTTGGTGAGTTTGAAACCGCCGACTTCCGTTACGCCAAGGCAACCGCCGAGGGCAACAATCTTGCACGCTGGCTGACTCAGTTGCCGGGCAACTACCTTACCCCGACGATCTACCGGGAATACGCGGAAGCTCTGGCCCACCAGGAAGGCTGGGAGGCGGAGTTCTACGATTGCGACCAGTTGGAACAGATGAAAGCGGGTGCCTTTTTATCCGTGGTTCAGGCCAGCCCCAACCGGGATGCGGGCATCCTGCAACTGAGGTATCGCATGACCGGCGCCGAGGAACGGCCACTGGCCCTGGTAGGCAAAGGTATCTGTTTCGACACCGGCGGCAGTAATCTCAAGACCGGCGGCAGTATGCTGGGAATGCACGGAGATATGCAGGGCAGTGCGGTCGCGCTGGGTACCCTGCTGGCCCTCACCCGGCTTAATTTCCCGGCACCGGTGGACTGCTGGCTGGCGCTGGCCGAGAACCACATCGGCTCAAGGGCCGTGAAATGCAACGATGTAGTAACCGCCCTCAATGGCACCACCATTGAATTGATCAATACCGATGCCGAGGGCCGCATGGTTCTGGCCGACACCCTGGCCCTGGCCTGCCGGAAACCACCACGCGCCATTCTCGATTACGCCACCCTCACCGGGGCCGTGGTCTCAAGCCTTGGCAATCGCATGGCCGGCGCCCTCACCAATCGACGCCACTGGGTAGAACCCATCATTCAGGCCGGTGAACATTGTGGCGAGCGGGTGTGGCCATTTCCGTACGAGGACGATTATGACGACGATCTGAAATCCGAGGTCGCCGACACCTTACAGTGCCGGACCGCCGGCGCAGGCGATCACATATACGCCGCGCGGTTTCTAGGGCGTTTTGTGGATAAAGACGTGGGCTGGCTCCACGTCGACATGGCGTCCACAGGCACTCACAAGGGCGGGCTGGGGCACATCCCCTCGGACATCCAGGGTTTCGGAGTTCGGTTCGGCGTGGAGTGGTTCAAGCGAGTCATCGCGGAGTAATTAGCCCAGGACAGGGAGATCAGAGCTGATGGAAACCCACGCGAGTTTCCCCGAAACACTCGGCGGGTTTGCGGTGTTGCTGCTGGTGCTGGCGGCGCTTCGGGTGTTCGCACGGTCTTCCCGCCTGCCGGCGGAATCCTGGATTCTGATTTCTGGCCTGCTGTATGGCCTGACCCTGAAATCGTTCCCTTCGCTGCCGATACTCGAGCTATCTCCGGACCTGGTGATCCTGTTGCTGTTACCAGCGCTGATTTTTTCCAGCGCCCGGGAGCTGTCACCCCAGCACCTGAAATCGGAGGGCCGACCAATCCTGCTGTTCGCTACCGTGGGCGTGGTCTGCACCCTGTTCCTGATTGGGGTACCTCTGTATGCCGTAACCGTGCTGCCCCTCGGCGATGCGCTTCTGTTCGCTGCAGCAGTCGCCGCCACCGACCCCTCGGCGGTCTCCGCCATTTTCCAGCGCTTCCACGTGCCTCATAAGCTTGCAGCGCTGATTGAAGGCGAATCCCTGTTCAACGACGGCACCGCCATTTTGCTGTTCTTTACCATGGCCTCACTGGTGATCGGAATGGAAACCTTCAGCCTCACCAACACCGCCCTGACCTTCGGCTGGATGGTTCTGGTGGCTGTGTTGCTCGGCTCGGCCCTGGGTTGGTGTGCTGGGCGCCTGATCCGCTATTGGTCGGTACAGAATCAGTTTTCGGGCATCTCGATCACCCTGGCGCTGGTTTACGGCGGCTTTCTGGTGGCCGAAGAGCTACTGCACGTGTCGGGTGTGATCACGGTGATGTTCGCCGCCTGGATGTTCGTGTTTCAGCGCCGGCCCGCCGCTTCCGAAGACACCAAGCCCGTGACGCCTATAGCGGGCCACCCGGAATTTTTCGTCGGCTTTTGGGATTACATCAGCCAGCTGGCCGGCGGCATCCTGTTCTTTGCCCTGGGGGTCACCGTGGGCCGGCACGACTTCCCCTTCACCTGGTTGATCCCAGGCAGCATTGCCGTACTCCTGATCGCCCGAATGTTGGTCATCTACGGCGGCAGTCTGCTGCTGAAGCTGAGCAAGGATCACGTACCCATGGCCTGGCAGCACGTTCTCGTGTTGGGCGGCCTGCGCGGTGCCGTCTCTGTGGCCCTGCTACTGATGCTGCCTGAGGACTACATCTATCGCGAATACATGCTGTGCCTGGCACTGGTGCTGTGTCTGTATACCCTGGTGATTCACCCGCTGATCTTACAGGCGTTCCTGAAGCGCCAGAATTTGGAGGAGCAGGGTTGAATGATCCGGTTACCCCCACAATCTGTAGTCATGGAGCTAGCGACTGATTAACCGACATTAAACCGACCAAACGGGAGCACCCTGGAATGAAACGCATAACACTGAGCAAACCGGGCGGACTGGACCAACTGCAGCTGAGTGAGGCTCCAGAGCCAGGCCAACCCGGACCGGGCGAGATTCGCGTTCGCGTCCGTGCCAGCTCACTCAACTTCCACGATTACGCCGTGGTGGTCGGTGCTATCCCAACCGAAGACGATCGCATTCCCATGGCCGATGGCGCAGGTACCGTTGAGGCCGTGGGCGAAGGCGTCACCGAATTCAAAACCGGCGATAACGTGGTATCAACCTTTTTCCCCCAGTGGCTGGATGGCCCAGCCCCCATCGATAACTTCTCCACCACACCCGGGGATGGTCAGGACGGCTATGCCCGCGAGCTGGTTGTCCGTCCCGCCAACTGGTTTACCCACGCGCCCAAAGGCCACAGCCACGCCGAAGCGGCAACTCTGACCACCGCCGGCTTGACCGCCTGGCGCGCACTGGTGGTGAACGGTGGCCTGAAAGCCGGTGATACCGTGCTGACTCTGGGCACCGGAGGTGTCTCCATCTTTGCCTTGCAGTTCGCCAAGATGATGGGCGCCACGGTGATCTCGACGTCGTCGTCGGATGACAAGCTGGCGCGCTTGCGTGAGCTGGGTGCAGACCACACCATCAACTACAAGACTACTCCGGCCTGGGGTGCGAAGGTGCAGGAACTCACCAACGGTGAAGGTGTAGACCATGTCATTGAAGTCGGTGGTCCGGGCACCCTGCCGGAATCCATCGATGCCGTGCGCATTGGCGGGCATATCTCACTGATTGGTGTATTGACCGGCCGTGAGGGCGAGGTGCCTACCGCTAAGCTGATGGCCAAACAGGCTCGCCTGCAGGGATTGATCGTGGGCAGCCGCGCTCATCAGCAGGAAATGATCCGGGCGATCGAGGCCAATGACATGCACCCGATCCTCGATCAATCCTTTGGGCTTGAGGATATTGCCGACGCTTTCCGACACGAAGAATCCGGGCGTCACTTTGGCAAAATATGTCTTGAGTTCTGACGGGAAACCAGGGTGGCCGGCAGCTTTGCCAACACCGGTCAATTAACGGTCACATTTCCAGAGCGCCTGGTATCAGGCGCTCCAAGCTACCTATCCTTGCGTTGCCAACATAGTTATCCACAGTTTTTGTGGGCAAGTTTTTGTCCACACTTCACCGACCCTGAGCACCTCGGCGCAACCAACCGTGAACAAACGCCAGTTTTCGTTGGGCCGCTTGCGACAAAACGAAGGGATACAGATCCGACAGCCCCATGGAGCGGTTGATGTGATTAACCCGTATGGCCAGTGACGCAGCCACATTGATCAAGCGTGCAGTGTCCGGTTCCGAATACGGGTCCCATTGGGAAGCGGGCATCTCCTCGGACGATAGGCCCGAGGCAACGGCACTGTCCGTAATGTCGGTCAGGTGCAGTAAATGGGCTGCGGTTTCAGCCCAATCTTCGTGCGGATGGGCAGAGGCATAGGAGGTCAGGTAGGACGTCCGCCAATCCGGCGGTGCGCCATCGTGGTAATGACGCTGTAGTGCCGCTGTATAGTCAGCACGTTCATCACCAAACTCCGCGCGGAATGACTCCAGGAAGTCCTCCCGCAGACTGAGCCGCCACCAGAGCATGTGTGCAATCTCATGGCGCATGTGGCCCACCATCGTTCGGTAGGGTTCCTGCAGGGCCTCCCTCCGGCTGGTTCGCACCACCGGATCTGCCTCGGCTACGCCGATCGTCACCACACCATTGGCATGGCCCATGGCGACCGGGGTCAGGCCTTCGGCCAACATGTGGAAGATCGGGCGAGTTCCGGGATCTTCCGGGCGGAACCAATGCCAACGGCCCAGGTTGTCGAGCACCCAGCGTTTGGCGGCTTCGGTTTCCGCCCAGTTATGCATGGCGTTGGGAATGCTCGGATCCGGCGCCAGCGCCGTCATGGCACAGGAGCGGCAGAAAGCGCCCTCTTCCGGCGCAATCCAGTTGCAGCCGATGACCTCCCGGTTCGCACAGAACGGCCGTACCGGCAGGAAGGCCCTGGCCTGGGGATCGTAGCCAACGGGCGTACCCTCGGCCGTGGCCAGATTATCGAACCAGAGTGAGCCGGAACCCACGGGATTGGAGAAAACCAGCATGCTGCCATTACTCCTGAATAGGGACTGATCCCAGTGTAGGCGGCTTTAGAAGTTCGACAACTCGTCCTGGAGGTCGCGCTTCAACTCTTCCGGCTCGGTGATCCACAGGGTGTCATCTGCACCTGGGAACACCCCGATTTCCAAGCCGTCTTTGGTCAGGCCCGGCACCCACTTCTTGAAGAAGTCAGGCAGGGAGATGCTTTTAGGCGACAGGTCGTCGGAATCATTGCCGTACGCCGCTGCAAAAACCGCGCTGGGCCAAACCGGCAAATACGCCACACCTTCGTCTTCTGACTCCAGCTTCAGGAAGTGGCTGTCACCATTGACCAGAATCCAGATCTCGCGCTCTTCGAGCACTTCATTCAGGAAGTAGTCGTAACGTTCTTCGCCATTCATTTCGAGAACTTGCTCTAACGGATCGCTGCTCATGATCGTCTTTTAACTCCGGGACGTTAGGTAGGAATGCGTATGCGGCGGAGCCTATCACGTATCTCCGCCAATCACGTCTGGGACAATGCCTACAAGCTGGCTGCACCTTTATAATTCTTAATCTTTTCCCGCTCGACCTTTTAAATTCCACAACTAGGCTAGCAGTGGGCATCTATGGAAGCTGTGTTGCCCCCATTGAAACCAACAATAAACTCCCAGGATTGGAGAATATCAATGCGACTCAACACCGCAAGCCACATGCTGGCTTTGGGATCTCTTTGCTTCACGATAACTGCACAGGCCTCACCTGGCCAGCAATCCACCGCCGACCTGCTCAACGAATTCTGGAGCCCAGATCGTTTGCGCAGCTACGAATGCAGGTTTGGCATTCTGAACAGCTCGCCGCTCGGACTTCCTCGCTGCATGCAGGCCAGCAACATCCAGTATCACCTCGACAGATTCTATGGCATTGCCCAGGCGAACGACGGCAATCGTGCCGCCGGACGGCCAGGCTACGATGCCTCCGTAGACTATATTCGGTCGACACTGGAAAGCGCCGGGTACGAAGTTACTGTACAGCCCTTCCCATTCAACGCCTTCTATCCCATCGGCGACGGCACCCTTCAGGCTCTGGCGCCCACCCCCGTGGACTACCAGTGGGAAGAGGACTTCACCTATTTGTCGCAAACCGAGCCAGGTGACGTATCCGGTTCGGCTATTGCTGTAGATGTTGACCTGGGGCCGGACAATGCTTCCACAAGTGGCTGCGAACCGGAGGACTTTGCCGGCTTCCCGGCCGGTGCCATCGCCGTGGTCCAGCGCGGAGCCTGTGCCTTTGGCCAGAAAGCCACCAATGCGGCCGACGCGGGCGCCTCGGGTGTGGTTATTTTCAACCAGGGCAACACCGAGGATCGCAAAGGCCTGCTCAACGCCACGCTGGGCGGTGACTATGCCGGCGGTGTTCCCGTGGTCTTCACCACCTATGGCATTGGTGCCGGCTGGGTTGATCAAAACGACCTGCAGCTCCGCGTGGTTGTTGATGTGGTCCGAGAGCAGACCGAAACCTTCAACGTGATTGCGCAAACGCAACGCGGCAATCCGGACAATGTCGTGATGACCGGCGCGCACCTGGACTCCGTATTCGAGGGTGCTGGGGTTAACGACAATGGGTCGGGTAGCGCCGCTCTGATTGAGCTGGCCCTGCAAATGAAGAAGGCCCGACCCCGCAATCAGGTTCGATTCGCCTGGTGGGGTGCCGAAGAAGCGGGTCTGGTTGGCTCGACGTACTACGTCAACAATCTGAGCGAAGAAGAGAAAGCCAAGATCAAGGTGTACCTGAACTACGACATGATTGGTTCACCGAACTTCGGCAACTTCATCTACGACGGCGATGGCTCTGACTTTGATCTGGAAGGGCCTCCCGGCTCTGCGGCCACCGAAGCGCTGTTCGAAAAGTACTTTGAACTGAGAGACATTGCGTACGAGGGCACCGAAATCAGCTTCCGGTCGGACTACGCTCAGTTCTTCGAGGATGGCATTGCCTTTGGCGGGCTGTTCACTGGTGCCGAAGGCATCAAAACCGAGGAACAGGCGGCCAAGTTTGGCGGCGACGCCGGTGTGGCCTACGACCCGTGCTATCACTCCGGGTGTGACGACATTACTAACGTCGACGAAGTCGCCCTGGAAATCAACGGCGATGCTGCTGCCTTTGTAACCAGCTGGCTCTCGCTATCAACTCGGGTTATTGATGAACAGATTGCGGCGGCGGAAGCCCCGGAATCCACCATTGGCCTTCGCTCCATCCAGGCGGAGAAGGAGCGTGATATCACACATTGGGGAGACAAGTGGATTAAGTAGGACGGTTTCTCGCATAAAAAAGACGGCCGCTCGCGGCCGTCTTTTTTGTTGGGTCAATGCTTGGCGTTACGGCATCAATACCGTGTCGATGACGTGAACGACACCATTCGACTGCATCATGTCGGCCTTGATCACCTTGGCCTTATTACCTTTGGCATCTTCGATCATCAACGAGCCACCTTCCATCATCAGCGTAAAGGTGCCGCCTTGTACTGTGGTTACTTCGTGCATACCACCATCGTCTTCAACCATCTGCATGGCGGCCGAGGACGTGGCCTTTGCTGCCACCACGTGGTAGGTCAGGATCGACTTCAGCTGATCCTGGTTTTCCGGCTTCAGCAGAGCTTCCACAGTGCCATCAGGCAGTTTCGCGAAGGCCCCATTGGTGGGCGCGAACACCGTGAAGGGGCCTGACCCCGATAGCGTTTCAACCAGGCCTGCGGCTTTTACTGCGGTCACCAGGGTACTCAGATTGTCGGCTTTGGCAGCAGCATCAACGACCGTCATCATCTCTTTTTCGCCAGCCTCGTGATGCCCGGCCAGCGCTGGGAGCGCAGAAGCGGCACAAAACACAAACAACATGGAGACCAGCATTGATTTGATTAGTCCTGAAGATTTCATCGTGTTCACCTCTCTCAGTGATCCCCGTAATGGGTGGTAAGAGTCTTTTACGCGGGGACCTGACGCACAGATGCTTGCTTTAGCCGCGACCTGATTAAATTTTGTACACACTTGTGCGCATCGATGGCATCCACGTTGAGCCATGCTGAACTTACCCACTAACATACGCACCTCTCAAAGCGCGCTAAACTCAGATCCAGCAAGCAGGGAAAGGATTCAGAAATGAACGATGGGAGAAGCACGGATCAGAGCAATGGCAACGGCAAGATAGAACCCGATGCTCAGCGGTCGCAAGCACCATTGATCGGCGCCATCAGCATTCGAAGCGTGGCGCTTATCGTGCTGGCCAGTATTGCCACACTCTATTTCATCGACTGGGCCCAACCTGTCCTGCTGCCCCTGGTCGTAGCAGTTTTGATCAGTTATGCACTGGATCCGGTAGTTTCACTGCTTGATCGGATTCGTGTTCCTCGTCCTCTCGGCGCTGCCATCGTCATGGCATCTCTAATTGGCATCATTGCGGCCGCAGGCGCGCCCCTGAAACAGGAAGCCATGGCCATGCTGGATAAGGTTCCGGTCGCCATTCAGGAGTTCCAGCGCAAAGAAGCCCGCAGCGGCGACACTGAAGAAAGCATCATGGAAAAAGCGCAAACGGCCGCCAAGCAGATCGAAGAAACCGCGGCCGAGGACCAACAAAATGCCATCTCAAATCAGCCCGGCATCACGCCAGTGCGGGTGGTGGACAAGCCCATGGATATCCAGGCTTACGTCATCAGGGGCTCGCCTGCCGCCCTGATTCTCATCTCGCAGTTTTTCTCAGTGTTGCTGCTGGTGTATTTCCTACTTGCCGTTGGCTCACTGTACCGGCGCAAGGTGGTGCGGATATCGGGCCCCTCATTTGGCCGTATGCGCAAGGCGGCAAGAATCATGGATGACCTGCACCACCAGATCCGCCGGTTCCTGTTCGTGATGGTGATCGGTGCTCTGTTTGTTGGGATTTTGACCTGGCTGGCGTTTCTCGGCCTGGGCGTCGAACAGGCGGCCCTGTGGGGTGTGGTGGCCGGTATCGCCAGCGGGGTACCCTACTTAGGACCATTCCTGGTATTCATTGGCACCGGTGTCGCCGGATTCATCCAGTTTGGTGCGTTAGATAACGCCATCATTATCGCAGGCACCTCGCTGCTGATTACCAGCATTCAGGGCAACCTGCTTACGCCCTGGCTGACCAGTTACATTTCCAGTCTTAACGCGGTCGCCATCTTTATCGGCTTGCTGTTCTGGGGCTGGCTTTGGGGCCCCGTTGGTCTGATTGTGGCCACCCCGATTCTGATGATCACCAAGTCCCTGTGTGATCACGTTGTCAATCTACGCGCGATCGGCGAATTGCTGGGTAAGTAACTCGACCGAGAGGAGCTTTATGACTACAGCGGCCGGACACGCCATCTCCATTATGGCGAGGATGGGTTATGCCGCCCGTGGCATTGTTTACCTGCTGGTGGGCGGCCTGGCAGCCGTTGCGGCGGTTGGCCAGGGCGGTCAGACCACCGGAAGCCGAGGTGCCCTGGAACGGCTCTTGGCCGCGCCTCTGGGGCACGTGCTGTTGGCTGCACTGGCACTGGGGCTCATCGGGTACGCCCTATGGCGTTGTGTTCAGGCGATCAAAGACACCGATGATCACGGCCTCGGGCCGAAAGGCGTCACCATTCGGCTAAGCCTGCTGGTGAGTGCCATCACCCACACACTGCTCGCGGTATTTGCCATCAGCCTGACCATATCCATTGGCGATGATTCCTCGAGCGACAACTCTCGAAGCCTTGCCAACTGGCTTATGCAACAGCCGTTTGGCCGATGGATGGTGGCTGCTATCGGAGCGGTCATGCTGGGTGCGGGATTCGGCCATGCCAAGAAAGGCGCCACGGCGCAGTTCCACCAGCATTTCGACATGCCATCGCTGGTGCAGGTTTGGGCCTATCCGATCTGCCGGTTCGGCCTGGCGATACGTGGGCTGGTGTTCCTGATCACCGGAACCTTCTTTGTGATCGCCGCTTACCAGATCGACCCCGATGAGGCGGGCGGCATGACCGAGATGTTTGACGCCTTCCGCAGCAGCCCGTTTGGCACGTGGCTGATTGGTTTTGTGGCACTTGGGCTAGTGGCCTTCGGTACCTACAGCCTGCTGGAGGCTATTTATCGGAGGGTGGAGCCAGATTCCTGATCGGCCGTGCCGGGTGCAGCGGCCGCTGTATCTTCGGGTTCTGACTCGGGCTGAGTTGGCTCGGACTGAGATTTTGGCTCGGACTGAGAATGTGCATCGGCTTCCGCTTCTTTCATCAGTTCCATACCACCCTTCATTAACAGGGACCGGAGGCGTGGATCGCCTTGCTGGGCAACACCAACCACAAAGGCAGTCAATGCCGCCTCCAGAGGGTTATTGCGAATCAACCCCCGCAAAGCCTCAACTGAGGATTCGCCGCGCGAGTCCGTGCCTTCCTTTTTCGCGGAGGCACTGGGGGTGCTGGTCATACGCCAGAAGAACACCCCCAGCAAAAACATGCACAAGACTCCGACCGTGGCCATTGCCCCAGCCTCGCCAATGAATGGCGACAGTGCCAGGATGGCGGCCTGAATCAACAGGTAAAACCCGGTGATGAGCAGGGCCGTCAACAATACCATCGACAGCACAAATGCTGTCAGCGCAGCAATTGCCTTGCGTACGGCCCCCTGCAGTTTCGCTTGGGCGGAGTCAAGCATGGTTAGCGATCAAGCAACTTACCAACCAGAACCCCGGCCAGAAACATGAGAACAACGCTCAGGAAGGGGCGCTCTTCTATCTTGTGCTCAACGTCGTGCACGGCTTTGTCGCCGGCATCCCGGGCCCGATTAAAGGCGTCGTTGCCCTTCTGTCGAACCTGATCAAACGCCTCGCGGCTTTCCCGCCGGATCTCGTCCCGGAGACTGCTGATGTTGCTCTTTTGACCTTCAGATACTGCCTTGGTGAGAGTCGCCAAATCTTCACGCAGCTGCTGCAGATCTTTCTTAACCTGGTTGTATTCGTCCTGACTGGATTTCGCTTCCATTGTGAGGCCTCCTGAACCATTGGTTTTTCGATCATCGTAAACACCTAACAGGACGACAGTCACTGTGGAGCCTGTCATTCGGCTGGCGCTAGAAAATAAGCGTAGCACACTCGATTGGAGCCAAAACCACGATTTTGGCTGTGCTCAGTTAGATTCCTGTAACGTTTGGGGGGCTGAGTGAAGCTGCGCTCGGCACCCATGGGCAGGTCTTCCGGGTCGTATCCGGCGCTCCTTATTTACGATTGATCTCTTCAGGCCCCTGCCCGGGTTCCGGCACGTCGTGTTTGCTGGCACCTTGCTCGCGGGCCAGCTCCTTCGCCCATTGATCATCATCTGTGTTGCCTTTCAGCGGCTCCTGATCCTGACCCCGCACTGGGGCATAGCGCAGGCTGGTGAGCAATGGAAAATGATCAGAACCGATGGATGGCAGACGCTGGATCGACACCAGGGTGAAATGCTCACTGTGGAACAGATGATCCAAGGGCCAGCGCAGCACCGGATAGTCCGCATGAAAGGTACTGTGAAACCCCCGCCCCACACGCGGATCCAGCAGGCCACTGACCTTGCGAAACAGGCGCGTGGTCGGCGACCAGGCCACGTCGTTAAGATCTCCGGTGACAATCACCGGCTCGTCAGTGTCGGCAACACTGCGACCGACAATCACCAGTTCCGCGTCCCGTTCTGCCGATTCCGGATTTTCGGTCGGGCTTGGAGGTGCCGGATGCAGGAAATGAATCCGGACCTTTTCACCAGAACGCAGCTCCACCAGAGCGTGCATTGATGGCACATCGTCTTCGATCAGGAAACGACACTCTGCCTCAATCAGCGGCAAGCGTGAGAACACGTGCATGCCGTAAAGATTGTCCAGCGGACACTGGATGGTATAGGGCATGCGGGATATCAGCACCGCCAGCTGATCCTCCCACCACTGATCCGACTCCAGAGTGACCAGCACATCCGGCTGGTGCTTCTCCACAAGGCTGATCAGGGCGCCGACGTTGCGATTTGATGTCAGCACATTCGACGTCAGGATGGTGATTGTGCGCTCCGGATCACCACGACGGGCGGCTTTAACCTCTCGGGGCCAGAGCATTGTATAGGGCAGAATCCACCACAACTGGCAGCCAAGGCTGAACGCAGTTGCCGTGGCCAAAAACCAACTCAAAGAACGATCCAAGTCCAGCAGGGCAAGCTGCAGCACCAGAGTTACCAGTGCGACCGCAGCTAACTGCAGCCGGGGAAAATCGAAGCCCCGAATGACCCAGTGCGGGTGGCGTAGCATCGGCAACAGCGTCGCCAAAACCACGAGCACCGTGAGTAACGCCAATCCCCAAAGTATGAAAACGTCCACTGTCGCCATGACATTGCATCCTTTACGGCGCGGCCGTTGTCAGTCGAAGTAGTCCTGAATCCAGGCAACCAGGGTCTGAACCGTCACATCGGTCAGGGCCATACTCTGGAAACTGTCCCCCACCTCATCCTCAATGGTCACGAACTGGTACAACAGGGTGCCCGGCTGCTCGTCATGGAGAATCAGGGTGATCCGCCGGCGGGTGCGCAGGCAGTCGATGGTCATGACATCGGCCGGAATACCGGCGTCACGCATGCCGCGACGCACTTCCACCACCGGATTGATGTGTTCATGGGCGGCCTGGATTCGCGCATGGGCATCACTGGCCATATCGGATAATGCTTTCAGGGGATCTTCAGACATTGAGGCTGGCCTGGAATCGGCTGAATGGAGTGGGTGAGACGGTCATTGAAGTCTAGCAGACTGCGGCACGAGGCAATTCATGGCGGAGATAGCAAGATCGCGAAATACCGGCTCTGAGGTGATCATACCGGGAAACCGGTCGGCCATGGCTCGGCGACAAGTGGGCTCCCGCTTTTCGCTGCGTTTCGTGCAGTCAGTGTGGGCATCGGAACCCAGGGCGGCGTCGAAGGCGTCTTCGCACAGCTGCGGAACCTGATCGGCAGCCCAATCCACCACCGTACCGCGCTCGACCGGATTGGCTGCAAGATTGGTAAACCGACTGGGATCAACCGGCCCCGGCTTTTCCTGTGATTGGTCCCAGACCACGTAAATCAGTGCCGCTGTGACCAGCGTGACAGTAACCACAGGAAACTTCATGGGCGCGTCCGTATCGGAAAAATGAGCACTGGATGTTAAAGACTCTGCCGCACCCTGCCAACCCGGCCGCACTCGCTAACGCGAATGAATTCTGGTCCGGAGAAAAAGTGCGGGCCGTTTCGAATTATAGGGTCATCCGAGGACTTAGTAGCGTTTTGTAGTTTTTAGTGTCGTGAGCTAGCGCAGCGGCTACTTATTTTCTACTCTCGAATTCCAACGATGGACAATCACGAAAAGGACTTTCGCTATGTTTGTTGTCAAACGACGCCAGGACGAAACCCGCCTCACCGAAACCCTCTCCAACCAGGACCACTACATCCAGGCAATCAAGAACTGCAATGCAGTGATTGAGTTCACCCCAGACGGAACCATTGCCGATGTGAACCAGAACTTCCTTGATGTCGTCGGCTACACCAAAGAAGAAGTGGTCGGTCGCCACCATGCCATGTTCTGCGACAGTGATTACGTTAAAGGCAGCGAGTATCGTTCCTTCTGGGAAGCCCTGCGCCGCGGCGAACCCCAAAATGGAGAATTCGCGCGCTTTACCAAGGCTGGCGACAAGGTGTGGCTGCAGGCCAACTACTTTCCGGTAATGCAGGCCAGTACCGTGGTTCGGATTGTGAAATTTGCCTCGGATATCACCGAATCCACCAACAAACGCATAGCAGACGCGGCTGTCTTCGACGCACTGAACCGCTCCCTCGCCGTGATCGAGTTTACCCCCGAAGGCCACATCCTCAGCGCCAACGACAATTTCCTGGCCGCCACCGGCTATGCGCTCAGAGACATCAAGGACCAACACCACCGGATGTTCTGTTACGAGGACTTCTACCGGGAAAATCCCAAATTCTGGGAGGAGCTGGCCAAAGGCAACTTCCGCTCGGGGCAGTTTCAGCGGCGCCACCAGAATGGCAACGAAATCTGGCTGGAAGCCACTTACAACCCGGTTTTCGACACCGCTGGCAAGGTCATCAAGGTCATTAAATTCGCCAGTGATATCACTGCAAAAGTACGACAAACAGAGTCCTTGCGGGCCATCACCGAAGCCGTTACTCAGGCCGCTGACAACACCATCGCCAAGGCAGAATCAGGTACCGAAACCCTGCAGGCCGCTGTGGAGGCTGCCAATCAATGCTCCTCGGCAGTAACCACGTGTGCTGCGCTGGCGGAACAGTTGATGTCACAGTCTAAAAACATCACCGATATCGTCGGGACTATCAGTAGCATTGCCGAACAAACCAACCTGCTGGCTCTTAATGCTGCCATTGAGGCGGCCCGAGCAGGCGAACACGGGCGCGGATTTGCGGTGGTGGCTGATGAAGTCCGTCAGCTTGCTGCCCGGGCGCAGCAGTCGACCGTTGAGATTGGCAATCTGGTAGAAACCAATCATGACCTCACTGGCCAGATGACGAGCCAGATGGATCAGGTGCAACAACACGCCGAATCGGGCGCCGGCCAAGTGGAACAAGCATCCAGTGCGTTCCATGATGTCCGGGATGGCGCGGTGTCATTGTCCGAAATCATCCGCGACAGCCAACATCGCTGACCGCAGAGGTAAGCGCCCAACTTCGCAGCAGATTGGCCTGAAGGGCACCAAGGCGATAACATCGCTCGTAGGCTGGAGAAGCTATCTGGCCACTATCTAACGAAGAGCCTGGGAGCTGGCACCTTGATCGATTTCCGTAGTGATACCGTGACCAAACCAACCCCTGAGATGCGCGAAGCAATGGCGCGTGCCGAGGTCGGAGACGATGTCTACGGAGACGACCCCACCATCAACAGCCTCGAAGCCTACGCCGCCGACCGGCTCGGCTTTGAGGCGGCTCTCTTCACCGCCAGCGGTACCCAGGCCAACCTGCTGGCCATCATGAGCCACTGTGGTCGAGGCGATGAGTACCTGTGCGGTCAGGCTGCCCATAACTATCGCTACGAGGGCGGCGGAGCAGCCGTGCTTGGAAGCGTTCAGCCCCAGCCCATAGAGAATGAGCCGGACGGCAGTATCGATCTGGACAAGGCCCGAGCCGCGATCAAGGCTGACGATTTTCATTTCGCCATGACCCGCCTGCTATCACTGGAAAACACCATCGGCGGCAAGGTACTTTCCCTGGAATACCAGCGCCAGGCGCGCGCCTTTTGTGATGAGCATGGGCTGCAACTGCACCTGGACGGAGCCCGGGTATTCAACGCCGCGGCCGCTTGCCACTGCGACATTACGGAGATTACCCGGCACTACCACTCAGTCAGCGTTTGTTTATCGAAGGGACTGGGCGCTCCAGTAGGCTCACTGCTATTGGGTTCGGAGGACTTCATTCAGCGCGCCAGACGGTTGCGCAAGATGGTTGGTGGCGGCATGCGCCAGGCCGGCATCCTGGCCGCAGCCGGCAAGATCGCACTGGGCCAAGGGCCGCGACGGCTGCAGGAAGACCATGATAACGCCCAGGCTCTGACCGCCGGGCTCGCCGATATTCGTCAGTTGGATGTTGACCCATCTGGCACCCAAACCAACATCGTCTATGCTCGCTGTCGAGTTGGCCAAGCCACCGACTTGCGCGATCACCTGGCTGAGCAAGGCATCCTGATCAACGCCGGCAATCCACTGCGCTTTGTCACCCACCGGGATGTTAACCGCCAGGATGTGGACCGGTTGCTAACGGCCGTTCGGCAGTTTTATCAGGCCAAACAAGCGTCGTAGGCCTTTCCCGCCTGTGTTCATAACTCCCCTTCGACGCGCCAAATTACTCACAACATCTGTGGATAACTGTGTTAGCACATGAAGGATAGGTGGCCGGGAGCCCCTGAAACCGGGCACTGCCAGAATCTGATGGCAAATTGATCGAAAAAGCCGAATCGTAAGAACTTACTACAATGTTCTTGCTGCAAAATCACTGAGATGACAAGCTCCAAGGGTTTTCCAAGGGACACATTCCACAAACTCCAGATAAGGAACTCGATATGGGAAGCTCGAAACTCGTTGGTGTAGTTTTGCTCGTGGTCGGTATTGCCCTACTCTTCTTCGGCTACCAGTCCACTCAGTCGGTTGGCGGAGAAATTTCCGAAACCCTTACGGGCCAATACACAGATGAAACCATGTTGTTCCTGATTGGCGGTGCCGCTGCCGCTGCCGCTGGCGCGTTCCTGACGTTTTTCAGGAAATAAGGGCCTCGCTTGTTGTATGGGGGGAGCACACTGGCATGGGCTCCCCCACTCCTGCCCTTTCCTAGCAATCTGTTAGGAGCAAAACCGTCAACTTCTTTTACACCACCTCTCCCAACAGAATTTAATTTACTGATTTTCCGTGCTTTATAATCTGGGTGCGGATGTTGCTTAGGTATCGGGGAACCCACGAAAGGGAGTTCTTACTGTGAAAATCCTAACAACCTTAGTGCTCTTATCACTGGTCGCTACCTCAGCAATCGCCGGTGATGTTTATGTCCCACCACCGACGTCGGTGCCTGAGCCAGGTGTTCTCGGCCTGTTTGCCACCGCAGGTGTCATGCTGTTTCTTGCAAGAAAGTTTCGTAAGTAGGTCAGCGCTGCGGGGTGCGAGCTTTGGCTGTATCGCATTCCGCGGGTCGATGAGACTGTTCGGCGAGGGGCTTCATGGGAATTTATGGGCTGGTAACACTGGTCGGAGTCGTTCTGCTGCTGGCGCTTGAGCCCATCCTTGCCAGAAATTCTCTACATTATTCCCGTCTCGACCGCTGGTGCAATAACATTGGGCTTGCCTTTACCAACGAGGTGATTCGCTTCTGTTTGCCGCTGGCGTTAGCACTGGTCGCAGTCGACGGGCCTTGGCAGGCCTTTAATGCCAGCTCCCTTGGACTACTGTGGGGCACACTGCTGGCCTTTATCATCATGGACTTCAGTCTGTACTGGGTGCACCGTTTCAGTCATGAACTGCATTGGTTGTGGCGTTTGCATCGCACCCATCACAGCGACCTGGACATGGACGTCACCACGTCTTTCCGGCACCACCCTGGCGAGGTTGGCTTGAAACTCATCCTGATGACTGGGTTTATTGGCCTATTGGGTTTCACTCCCGCTCACCTGCTGACGTACGTGCTTTTACACCGGTGCTTTGCGCTCTGGTCGCATTCAAATGTCCGCATGCCTGAAAGCCTGGAAAAGCAACTCGCGAAAGTGCTGGTCACCCCAAGAGTGCACCAGATTCACCACTCGGCCTGTCAGCCGGAGACTGACAGCAATTACGGGCAGGTTCTTACCCTTTGGGATCGCCTGTTCAAAACCTACCTCTCACCGAATCAAGTGCCCTGCCCGGCACGCTTTGGCCTGGATGACTTTCGCTCGGATGAAGACCAACGCCTGAGCGCACTCTTCGCCCAGCCCATTCGTTAGCCCCTTCATTAGCCCAACAGGCTCTGCCGATTTACCTGAGACTCTGAAACGCGCCTTTTACATGGCTGGCAAGGGCATCGTTTAGAGGGTTGGACCCACGGCGAACCAGGGCCAATTGGTAGGAACCGATATCCGGTAAGTCATCGCTGACTATCTGCTTCAAAGGAGGCCGAACCAGGCTCTTGGGGAACGGCGCCACCGCCAGATCAGCCACCATGGCCGCCTCCTGCCCGGAGCAATGTTCACAGGTATAGGCAATGCGGTAGGGTTTACCGACACGGTCCAGAGCCCGGAGCGTCATCTGGCGCCAGGCACAACCCTCGTGCGCCAGGGCAATGGGAAGCGGCGTCCGAAGAAATGCAGAACTGCCTTCCCGGCCGGCCCAGACTAACGGCTCATCGTGAACCACCTCGCCACGGCTTTCCCGCCCCTCATTGGCGACCGTAACCAGCACCATGTCCAAGTCCCCGGAATCCAGGCGGGCCAAGTTCTGCTTGCTGGAGCCGACCACCACATCCACCAGAACTGCCGGATAGGAACGAGCGAACTGAGCTAGGACCTCCGGCAGAATCCGGGTTCCCACATCATCCGATGTGCCGATTCCCACTTTGCCCTCCAGCGAGGGGGCAATAAAGTGCTGTACCGCCTCCTGATTCAAGCGGAGCAATCGTCGGCTGTAATCCAACAGCACCTCGCCCTCTGCCGTCAGAGTGACCTGTCGGGGCGCCCGGATAAACAGGCTTTTGCCAAGGTTCCGTTCAAGCTGCTTGATCTGCATGCTCAGTGCAGAAGGAGTGCGGTGGACCATCTTGGCGGCTTCGGTGAAGGTGCCGCATTCCGAGATAGCTACGAAGGTTCGGAGTACGTCATTATCGAGCAAGGGCATGTTCACGTGCCTCGCCTCCCGTGGTGAAGGGTGAAATCTCACTTAAGCATAACTGAAGGCAAACTTAAATTCTTTTCGTTTGATTGAACGCATCATGACAGCCATCCTAGTGTTTCGAAGCGCTGGTAAGACTGTAAGACGCGAAAAACCAAGCGCGTACCAAGGGCTAACTGCTAACCGACAGGTGACGACCATGCTGGCATTCAAGAACCATCATCAATCTGCCCCGTATCAGCCGTTTACCGCCTGGATGGAGAGTTATTCGCGGCGCCAGAATTTCCGGCGCATGGCTCGGTCACTGCTGGCGGAGCGGGACGAGATATTGTCTGACCTGGGATATAACCGTTACGACCTGCTCGACGCTTTACACCTGCCCCTTCATAGCGATGCGATGCAGTATATCGAGGCCCGACGGTCAAGGCGGAAGCAGCAGAACCGGACGGACTGACTGTCAGTCCTGCCCAGGCAGTTGTGAAAACCGAACAAGAGTGAACTCGTCGGCCAGAGAATCCGCAATGTGACGGATGTGGGCAGGTGTGATTTCGCAGCAGCCACCGACCACACTGGCACCATCCGCCAGCCAATGACGAACCTCTTCGGTATAACTGCCCGGGGAAACGTCAGGCCTGGCCTCCAAGGCATCAACTGAGCCGCCACGCGCCATAGCCTCCACCGACTTGAAGGCGTTGGCGTAACCGCCAACGTGGGGATACAGGCCTACGAGCTCTGGCATGGCAGCGGTGACCAGTTCGGGGTCACAGCAGTTCAACATGACCGCCGTGGGGGTATAAGCTGCGACGGCAGCAATGGCCTCTGAAAGACTTTCGCCAGACTTCAGTTTGCCATTGCCCTCCAGGCGAAAGGCCACGCCATAGGGCTTGCCTGAAGCCTGAGCCGCAGCGCAGGCGGCCTTCGCTTCCAGTGTATTGGTCATCGTTTCGATGAGAAGAACGTCGGCACGAGACTGGAGTCGGGCGAGGGTATCGTATTCGGCTTTCAGATCGTCGAAAGTGCGATCTGGCTGAACCTTATAACTGCCAACCAAAGGCCCCAAACAACCGGCAATGTCCACGTCGACGCCGGCAGCCTTAATCGCCTTTTCCAGCACATTGAAGGCCTGCTGATGAATCGTTTCCAGACGATCCAGCATCCCCTGCTCTCGCAACCGGGTTGGCGTGGCCGCATAGGTATTGAGCGACAAGGTTCGGGCCCCGGCCCGGATGAAATCCTCATGCACACTGGTCACCACCTCCGGCTGTTCCAGCATGACGGCGACCGACCACAGCGGAGAGCTCAGCTCGCGGGCGCGCCGGTATATTTCCTGGCCAAGACCACCATCAAGAAGAGCAACAGATCGCATAAGACGTTTGGTTCCTTAAAATTCATTGTGAGACTATTGTCATTATGACAGCGAATGTGAAAACCCGAATCCTCCTTCGGTCGAAACGACTGAATATTTATCTTGTGCGCTACCCGGAAGGCCATAAGGTGGGCCCCCACCTGGACATGATTGCCAAGGGGCGCCTATATAAACTCAATTGCGTACTGGTTAAACCAAAGGTGGGCGGGGAGTTCATCTGTGATCGGAATTTGTTTAATCTGGCAGGGCGGATCGTTCTGTTTCGCCCAGACCTTCACCAGCATCGCGTCGAGAAAATTCAACGCGGAAACCGCTGGCTGCTGAGCTTCGCGCTAACAGTTTGAGGCGGCATAGACGAACCCGCATCCCGTGAAGAATGCTTCACAGAAAACTGAATCTTGCAGCTATTAGCTGGGCAACACTTTCTTAGAGGGACGCCTCACCCACACAAAGAGCAGCCCGGTTAACAGCGTCACTACCGATGAGGGGCCAGGTACGACCGAAGCGCGCATCGAAGTAATCACCCCAGTCAAACCATACATGGTGATACTGTCGTTAACCCAGGCCAAGTCGATGGCAGTAGAAAAGCGTCCCCCGATAAAATCTTCAATTGGAAAATGATCTGGCCCGAAAGCGAACGGCGAGCCGCTAAAATCGAGATCCATGCTTACTACGTCAGGGCCGTATCCTCCCAGGGGGACTTCGTCAGCGTATACAAATGAGTTACTTAAAAAGTTCAGATAGTGGAAGGCGCCGCCTGCATTGTGGTAAGTCAGACCGAGCGTCGAAAACGCCCAGGATAGAACCTCACCCCGGCCAGTGCCTCCGGCCCCGCTGCGCGTCGCCATCGGATCAAACACGATTTGACCACTCATGAACGCATTGCCGTTGGTTATCACCAAACCATCATCTCGAATTAAGGCGCTCCGTGGATCTAAATCACCGACGTTAGAAAGAATTCCCGTCGTGTGACCTTCAAAGATATACGTGATGGGTGCGGCCCACCCTATCGAGCAGGCCATTGACAGGAAAACCAAAATGAAAAAGCGCATGGCACCAAGTTCCTTTTGAGGCGAAGAAAAGAGTGCTCAAGCATTATTAATGCCGACGCTTTGCAGACAAGCAGTTAGCTCAGCCTACGCGCCGATAGTGTTTAAAAAGCTGACGCTATTCGAGCGACGACGGCAGGTTTTTCGGAATAGGGGGCAGGCTTCGCAATCAGGCTTCATCCAACCGGCTGACACCCTCGAATAGCCAACGCAATATTGGCGCTGGCTTCAATCTGTTCGTAGTACTTGGAGGCGGAATTAACGCCCATCTCGGCGTAACTACCCGCTTCCGGGCTGACGAGAGTACTTAGCTGCGCCAGAGCCTCTGCGGACTGGCGGTCACGATCGTAGGCATTGAAAGCCTGGTAGATTTCACTGCAGGTAACACCATCGCCATCAGTCGCCGCAGACGACATATAGGTCGAGGTTTGGCAGCCAGACAACAGCGTGATGGCGGCGATGGCAAACAGGAAAGAACGCTTCACAGGCAAGAGACTCCACGATTAGACGGGTGATTTAAACTTGCCCGCATACTAACAGATGCTACTTCGCCATGTGTGCCGCAAACGCGACGACAAACGCGGACTCCTGAAACACCTTCAAGCCGGTCTCCGAAAAGGTGATCGGCAGCGGATTTGCAGCCAGCGTGGATTTGATCTGCGCTGGCGACAACAGTGTCACTTCCACGTCGACCTCCGAAATCAGCTGAATGGTTGCTTCCAGTTTGAAACTGATGGCACCGCCCGCAAACTTCCCCTTCGGCATCCGCTCCTTGATCGCGACTTTTTGCACGTTATAGTCGGAAAGCAGCTTCGCGAACGAGGCCTGAAATTCCTGCAGGTCTGCTCTGGTGTGATTCTTCTTAAGCGTAAGCTTGCGCACCTTGCACTCAGGAAGACTGAACTGCCCCTGATCCAGGTTCAGCAAACACACCACCGCATCGCTGCCGCTCAGTTCAACACCGCAAATAATCATCAATTCACCTCAATTGCTGTCAGCCGCAGCATTTCTTGAATTTAAGCCCGCTACCGCACGTGCATGGGTCGTTACGAGACGGCAATTTCTCCGCGGTGACCGTATTGCCTTTGTTCAGAATGACAGTCAGCTCGCTGATGGATTCAGTGGCGCCTTCGCGGGTATCAAGAGCTACGTTTGCGTACAGCCCGGCCTCGGCCACCTGTGTCTCGATCTCTTGTTTGCGCGCTTCACTGGTAACCACCAGCGACAGCGGGAACTTCCGGGTTCCGCTCTTCTGGCTTGCGTTGGTCTGAAAACCGCCGTAACGGGTGTGATGCTGACGCGCATCCTGACGGCCTTTGTAGAAAAATTTGTCTGACATATCGTCATCCCGATTGGTTGAGAAAGACACAAGGCTCACGAAGATCTGCGCAGGCCGCTGTCGAGGCCGCGAGTTTTAGCACGCTTCCCGGAGTTTCTGTTAATGCTTTTTAGTCAGGAAATCCAGACACCCCGTCCGACATCCCGGCCACTTCGCCCAACCGGCCACAAACCAAAACCAATAAATTCAGATAGTTACATAGCTGGCACGAAACTTCCTTGGCATTACCCGCCGAAAAATAAATCCAATAAAAGGAGCATTCGATGATCACACGTTCATCCCTATCACTGCGCGTTGGCACCGCGCTGTCGACACTCATGCTGTCAGCCCTGCTGATGGCTCCAGCTGCGCCCTCCTCTGCGGGCCAAACCTACTCCTATTCCCTGCCACAACAACCCTACAGCCAGTCCCGCGCCCGGGACTACAAAGTGTATGTGCCGGATAATGTCGCCTCACCCGCCCCAATGGTGATGGCGCTGCATGGCTGCAAACAGACCAACAATGATGTGCTTAACGACTGGGGCCTGACCGCCGCTGCCGACAACTACGGATTCATTCTGGTGGCTCCGTTTATCACCACTTACGACGGTCTACGAAACGAGAACTGTTGGGGATTCTGGTTCGACCACCATCGTCACGAAGGCGCCGGCGAGACGGAGGACCTGCACCAGATCGGCCTTGCCGTTGAGGCCAACTACAACATCGATCCCAACCGCCGATTCATCACCGGCTTATCCTCCGGCGGCGCCATGACCATTGTTGCCGCGGTAACTCATAACGAATACTGGGCTGCTGCTGCACCCGCGGCCGGTTTGCCTTACGGCGAAGATGCCGGATCGGTGTCGCTGTCCGGCCAGTGTCCGGGGAGCGCCAATTTTCACAGTGTTTCCCGAGTGGTCTCGGATATGCAGAACGAACTGGATGACAGTTACCCCATTCCGCTGATGGTGCTGCAAAACGAGAATGACTGCACCGTGCTGAAAACGGCAGCGGATAACACTCGCGATGCACATCTCAAGGTTTTCGGCACGCCCGCCTATGACACCACCAGCGAGGCCCAGGCGTCATCCACCGCGTGTGCGCCCTACTACCAGAACAACTACAGCTGCCAACACATCCGATATACCGAAGACGGTACTGTCGGCACCCGCTCGGTGGTGGAGACCATTTACCTCGATGGCCCTTTATCCACCCCCAATACCCAGGACACGAATCACGGGCACTACTGGGTTGGCGGCGCCAATGGCAACAACGGCAAATGGTCTGTGAAAGTCGGCCCCAGCTACCCGGACCTCATCTGGGACTTCTTTGACCGCCATAGCCGTGATGGCTCCCAGCCCGAGGGTTTTCCGGTCATCACGTTGATTGGCGACAACCCGATGAACGTGGCCGTTAACACCACCTTCACCGACCCGGGCGCCACCGCTGACGACGCGGAGGACGGTTCGGTCACTGTCACGGCCGATTGCAGTGCGGTGGATACCTCTACCATCGGGTCCTACACCTGCACCTACTCAGCCACCGACAGTGACAGCAATACCACTTTGAAAGACCGCGAGGTGGTGGTCTATGACCCTAATGCCCCGACCGAAACCTGTGAGCAAGCCACGGCCTCGCCCAACGCGCACATCTCCGCAGGCCGCGCTTATGCCGGCGGTGCCTACAACTACCGCACGTTCGCCAATGGCGACGACGTCGACATCGGCGCGTCCTATGACACCTGGAACAGCGTCACTCTGTACGAAGGGGATCCGGGGCTCTGGTACGCCAGCGAACCGACCGCGTGCAGTGGTGGTGGCGATGGTGGAAACGGAGGTGGCGGTGAGCCCCCTGCCTGTCAGGACTGGAACGACACCAACCTCAACCACGACAACGCAGGCCGCGCTTACTACGCCGGTGGCTACTATTCGACGGGAGGGGATGACTTCCTCGGCTCCGTATCCGGGATCTATACCTGGGTAAAGGAAACCGGCGAAGGGTTCTATGAGGCAGGTCAGTGTAACTGAGCTGAGAGAATTCCAAGGAGATAACGAGCCCGCCGCGAATGATCGGCGGGCTCCCAAAATCATTCAGTCCCCAACACGCCTCAAAAACGCCACGAGCGCCGGCATCAACAGAATTAAAATGGTGATGCGCGCCAAGTGATGCGAAGTGACAAAAGCCGGCTCAATTCCCAGGGAAAGTGCGACCAGACTCAGCTCGGGAGCGCCACCCGGCATATACGCCAGCAGTGCCGCTGCCAGTGAGAACCCGGTCGTCACGTGTGCAATCCAGGCGGCGACGATGGCAATAACCAGCAGCACCACAGCCTGAACCAGGGCAATCACGACGCTAGAGCCTACCGACGCCAACGACACCCCAACAAACCGGGCGCCAACTGACACCCCAATTACAATCTGGGCCAGAGCAATGATCACCGGCGGAATTGTCGCTTCACTAAGACCACTCACATGCAGCGCGCCAGATAACAGCACGGGCCCGAACAGCAACGGATTTGGCAGCCGCAGGCACTGGCCGAGCCAGGCGCCCGCAACACCCGCGATCACCAGCATCAGCGCTTCGTCAAAGCCTGGAAACGCCAGCCACTGCGTAAGTGTCATGCTGGGCTGCTGAAGGCTAACGTGCTCAGACCACTGCATTAAGGGCGGAATCACCAGCAACACCACCAGAATGCGAACCCCGTGGGTCAGTCCGACGATCCGCAAATCGGCACTGCTGTCGGCGGCCATCAGGGTGACGGAGGAGATACCACCGGGAACGCCGGAATAGATAGCGGTTTCAATGGAGTTTCCGGCAACTCGGCGGCTAAGCCAAACCGAGACCACGATCATGACTGCCGTAGCCATGAACATGATGGACAGGCTGATACTCCAGAGCGCAAGGTTCGCGGCCAGATCTGGCGTGAAGGCACCGCCCAGCATGACACCAATTACCACCAATACTGCTTTGCGTGAGTTGGTGGGCGCCTGCAGCCGAACGCCAGCGAGGCTGAGCACCGTGGTCGCAATCAAGGCACCCAGCAACCAGGGCAAGGGCATGTGAACGGCGTAGGCCAGACCTCCGCCTACGCCGCCAATCGCGAGCGCGGGCAGCAGTCTGCCACCCGCGATGCAACGCTCTTTGATCAGGGCGATCAACGCTGAATCCCCAGGCCCATCATGCCGTTACCGGCGACTTGCGGGAAAATGCCCGAGACAGCATCCATGGCAACACCAACAGCATCACGGCGGCAATCCACAAGCCAACAGAGATCGCTGAATTCCACAGAATGCCAACTTCCCCGCCGCTGATGGAAAGCGCCCGGCGCAGATTATCTTCCATCAGTCCGCCCAGCACGTACCCCAGAATCACGGGCGCCAGTGAGAAGCCGAGTTTGCGCAAGGCATAACCGAAAACACCAATGATCAGCATCAGGTAAATGGCCATCAGATCGGAATGCAGCTGATACACACCAACAAACGCCAGAATCGCAATTCCCGGCACCAGTACCCAGCGTGGCATGGTGAGGGTCTTGGCAAACAGGCCCGCAAGCGGAAGGTTGAGCGCCAACAGCACCAGGTTGCCGATATAGAGTGAGGCAATCAGGCCACCGGCCACTTCAGGGCGCTCGGTAAACAGCATGGGGCCGGGCGTGATGTTGTAGAGCATGAGCGCGCCAAGCAGAACCGCAGTGGTTCCTGAGCCCGGAATGCCGAGCGTCAGCATCGGTACAAAAGAGCCAGCAGCGGAGGCATTATTACCTGCCTCGGGGGCGGCCAGGCCGCGCATATCGCCGGTACCGAAGGTGTTGTGCTTATCGGACAGACGCTTCTCAGTGGTGTACGTGACGGCACCTGCTACAGAGGCCCCTGTGCCTGGCAACACACCCACGATGAAACCGATCACACCGCTGCGCAGCATCGCCCACTTGCAGTAAAGCAATTCTTTGGCGCTGACCATCACACGGCCCAGTGGCGGTATTTCCTGGTTCGCGTTCTTGCCGTGGGCATGCTCCAGCATCAGCAGGATCTCGCTGATAGCGAACAGGCCGATGATCATCACCACAAAGTCGATGCCGTCGTACAGCTCAGCCATGCCGAAGGTGAACCGCATCACCCCAGTACCGGAGTCGACGCCGACCATGGCAATCAGCACACCGAGCACGGCTCCAATGCCGGTTTTGATCGGGTCGTTACCCATCATCACCGACATGGATGCAAAGGCAAAAACCATGAGTGCGAAGAACTCGGCCGGGCCAAACATTACGGCCACTTCCGCCAGCAGCGGTGCGAACAACGTCAGGCCAATGATGGCAATGGTTGCGCCCACGAACGAACTGACCGCAGAGAGTCCCAACGCCGGCCCAGCCAGTCCCTTCTTGGCCAACGGATGGCCATCAAGGGTAGTCATCACCGCGCCGGCGTCGCCCGGCACATTTAGCAGAATGCTGGACATACGTCCGCCATATTCTGCCCCCGTGTAAACACCCGCCAGCAGGATCAGCGCGGACTCCGCAGGCAACCCGAGGGTGTAGGCCAGCGGCATCAGAATGGCAATGCCATTGATAGGGCCGATGCCTGGCAGCGCGCCAAACAACGTACCAAGTAGTGCCCCAAGAAAAGCCAGCCCCAGATTCATGGGGCTGAGGGCAACGTCAAAACCTTGAATCAGAAAATCGAACATACCAGGCACCTCAGTTGAAGTCGGGCAGCCAGTGGCCGCCTGGCAAAGCAATACCCAACCCGAGGGTAAACAGGTAATAGCTCCCCAGGGTCATCAGCACTCCAGCGATCACGGCTTTTTTCCAGGAGGCCTCAAAAAGGCGGGCCAGGGACAGCACGGTCAGGAAGGTCATGACGACATAGCCCAGACGGGTAAACAGCAAGGCATAAACCAGGAGCACTCCCAGAACGGCTAACAGCTTCAGGGTTACTCGCTTGTCGGGCCAGTCACCGTTCTCGCCGGGCCGGAACACCAGCACCAGTGACAAGGTGGCCAGAATGGCCGATAGCAGGATAGGGAATGCTTTCGGCCCAACGGGCTCGTAGCTGAAGTTCACCTGAAACTGTGAGGCATTAAAGGCGGCGAATGCCGCCAAACCGATCAAGGCAAGCCCCAGAATACGGTCGGCGGCAATTCTCATTGTGTCAGCCCAACTTCTTTAGCCAATTCCTTGAACTGGACAACCATCTCTTTCACGTATGTGTCGAAGTTGTCGCCATAGCGCTCCATGGGAAACAGGCCACGCGCGTCACGCATCTCGGCAAACTTCTCGGTACCCGCCAATTCTTCCAGTCGCGCCACCCAGGCGTTGTATGCCTCATCACTCACGTTCGGCCCCATGTAGTAACCACGCCAGATCGGCCATTGCACGTCGTAACCCTGCTCTTCCGCGGTAGGAATATCGGCGTAAGGGCCACCCACACGTTCTTCGGCCAACGCAGCCAGCACGCGCACTTTGCCGGAATCCAGGTGTGGGCGAAGTTCAGAGAGGTCGCCGGTGAACACATGGATGTGCTCGCCCAGAAGTGCCGCCAGAGATTCACCGCCACCTTCAAAGGCCACATAGCGCAAATCCCGGGGTGAAACATCGGCTGCCTTGGCGGTAAGCGCTGCCTTCATCCAGTCCTGACTGCCAACAGTACCACCGGCACCAAAGACGATCTTGCCAGGCTGTGTCTTCAGATCCTGGGCCAGCTCTTTCAGGTTCTGCCAGGGGGCATCAGCTTTCACCACGATGGCGCCATAATCCACACCCAGGGCACCCAACCAGCGCACTTCGTCGGCGTCATACTGGCCAAATTTGCCCAGTGCCAGATTAACGGCAGCGCCGGTACTGGCGGCAACGATGAGGTTGGGGTCGTCCTTACGAACACCGTTGACGTGGTTGTAGGCGACGGCTCCGATACCGCCAGGCATGTAGCTGACCATCATGGGCTGGTCGATCAACCCTGTTTCCTGCAGGGCATTGGCGGCAAGACGGCACGTGAGGTCATAACCACCGCCTGGTTTGGCAGGTGCGATACATTCGGTGGGTTTGGCGAAGGCCTGAACGGATCCGGTCATCAAGGCAGCGCCCATAACAGCGGCTGCAGACCGGCGAAGGAATGCGGTGTTGAATTTCATGTCGAACTCCTGTTGTATTTGTTTTGAGCGGAGCGCAGCGACGCGCCTCCGCCACCCATCGTATCGATGGCCAGAGTTATCCTATGGACACAACCTGTCATTAACCTGTCAGCCATCGATAATCGCTGTCCGCCACTTTCAAGAAACCCGCCATGCGTCTGCTGATCGTTGAAGATGACCCGTTAATTGCCGACTCTCTGCATCAGGGCCTGGCACCCCTGGGCAACACGGTGGAGGTATTCACCAGCCTTAAGGAGGCGCGCGCTGCACTGGCGCACAACCAGTTCGACCTGGTGGTACTGGACCTGGGTCTGCCGGATGGCAGTGGGCTTTCGTTACTGGAGGAAATTCGCGAGCGACGCGATACCACACCGATCATGATCCTGACGGCCCGCGACGGCGTAGCAGAGCGGGTTAAAGGCTTGGACCTGGGTGCCGACGATTACCTGACCAAACCATTTTCCCTACCGGAACTCCAGGCCCGGGTGCGGGCCTTGCTTCGCCGGAGCCAGCAGCGCATCGACAATCATCTCCGCTTTGGCCCCCTGTGCTTTGATCCCGCCTCCGGCCACGCCACTTTGTTCGGTGAGCATCTGGACCTACCGCCCCGGGAGCTGGGATTGATAGAGGGTTTGCTCCTGTACGCAGGGCGTATTGCCCCGCGTGAGCACCTGATTAACCGGCTGTTCGGCTTTGGTGAGGCCGGCCCCAATGCCTTAGAGGTCTACGTCAGCCGACTGCGCAAACGCTTGCAAGGCAGCGGCGTGCGCATCCGCACTCTGCGCGGCCTGGGATATCGCCTCGAGGATGATCCGGAGTGATCGTTGTTAAGGGCACCCTGAAACAGCGGCTAGGTGCCTGGCTGCTCGCAGCGTTTGGCGTTCTTGGCACATTTCTGCTGATTGAGGCATACACCAGCGCGGAGCGGGCAGCAGATCGTGCTTATGACAGTTTGCTAAAGGCGGCCAGCCTGACAATCGGCGAAGCGGTCCAGTGGCAGGGCGGCCAGCCAGTGGTGGAGATACCCGCCGCCGCCTTTCAGATGCTCGCAACCGGGCAGCAGGAGCGGGTGTTTTATGCGGTTGTGGACAACGACGGCCAGTCGGTGACGGGCAATCTGGATGCGGCGACTTTGGAGACACTGCATCACCATGCGTCACGTCAGTCTGAGCCGGTTTGGAGCTTCCTTCAGTATGCCGGCGCACCCATCAGGGTTCACGGCCGCCAATTGAAATCCGCTGGCTGGGAATCCGTAGAGCCCTTGCAGATCTGGGTCGGCCACACCCTTTCCGGCCGGGAATCCCTGACTCAAGACCTGTTCACCAAGGCTCTGATCCGGTTTGTTGTCATGGTTATGCTGACCGGGCTGCTAATGTTGGTGGCCATTCGAACGGCATTGGGCCCGGTCCGGCGCCTGCGACAGCTCATCCGCCAGCGCAAAGCTGATGACGTCAGCCCCCTGAACGCGGAAGTGCCGGGCGAGCTGTACGACATGGCGGAAACTCTGAACGCTCTTTTCGAACGACAGAGGGAAGGCCGCAATGCGCTACTGCGCTTCAGCGCCGATGCCAGCCACCAGCTGAAAACACCTCTTGCAGGGCTGCAAAGCACGAGCGAACTGGCACTGCAAAGCAACCAGCCGGAGGACTGGCGTAAGGCGCTTCAAACCGTTCATGACAGCAGCGCACGCACCAGCCGCCTTGCCGGGCAACTGCTCAGCCTGTCACGCCTGCGCCACGCCGAGGCCAGACCAAAGACGCAGATCGATCTGTCGGACCTGTTGCGCGAAACGATCACCGAGTGGGCCGATCGCAACGTCGCAAAACATCACGATTTAGGCATGGCTGCCCTGCCCGACGCCCCAGTTTATATTCAGGGCGAACCCTGGTCTCTGCACGAATTGATCGGCAACCTTATTGACAACGCTCTGCGCTATACCCCGGCTGGCAGCGAGATCACCCTGAGCCTGACCAAGCAGGAAAGCACGGTGGAACTGCGGATTCAGGACAACGGCCCTGGCGTAGACTCAGAGTTGCTGGACCGTCTGCACCAGCCTTTCGAGCGCGGCGGGCGCCAGGACACCGAGGGGTCCGGGCTCGGCCTTGCTATCGTCAACTCCATCGTGCAACGGCATCAGGCAACATTCGAAATTCACAGCGAGCCGGGCCACGGTCTGTGCATATGCATTATATTCCCAGTTCTGGCCGAGGAAACCTGACATGAAACGCTGGTTGTGGGCGCACTTTTCGGCACCTTTGATAACACTGCTATTGGCGGCGGGCCTACTGCCATCCGCGGCAATGGCACAGAATAAAACCACGCTCGAAGTTGATGCCGCCCTGGATCTGCCCGTGGTGGCGCCATTGCTTGCAGCATTTGAACAGGCCCATCCGGAAATTGAGGTGTCCTTCCAGGACCAGTCCACCCTTGAGGTGGATGAACGGGCCCGAAACGCCTCACCAGCCCCCGATGTGGTCATCAGCTCGGCCATGCCCTGGCAGATGGCCCGGGTAAATGACGGCCTCGCCCAACCACTGGACAGCAGCGCCGCCCGAGAGTGGCCAAGCTGGGCCAAATGGCGCAACGAAGTGTTTGGGTTTACCTTCGAACCCATCGTGACCGTGTACCGGCTCGATCTGGCCCGCCACATGCTGCCACCCCAGACCCATGCCGACCTCCACACCATCCTGAACACCCATAAGGATATGCTCCGTGGCCGGGTCACAACCTATTCCCCCTCCGGAAGCGGCATCGGCTATACCCTGTTCCAGCAAGATGCCCGCTATTCCCCTCGATTCTGGGATCTGGTTGCCGCCCTGGGCGCGGCCGACGTGCACCTTGAAAATTCCACTCAGAAGATGCTCGAGGGGCTCACCGATGGGCGCTATTGGGTCGGCTACAACCTGCTGGGCTCTTACGCTATCCAGTGGGCCCGCAGCCATCCCGAGCTTATTGTGCAGATCCCTCAAGACTATTCATTGGTGATGATGCGCATGGCGTTCATCCATCGCGATGCGCCCAACCCCGAGGCCGCCCGTACATTCATGAATTTCTTGCTGAGCGCCGACGGCCAACAGATTCTCGCCGGCGAAACGCCGTTGTTCAGTGTGCTGCCGGATGTGGTCGGTCCCTACACCTCGCAGCGGCTGCGGGATCAGGTTGGCGAGCGCCTATACCCAATTCCCATTGATGCCTCACTCCTGGCATTCGTGGATCCCATGCGTCGCGATGTGTTCATGAACCGGTGGCGGCGGGAAATACAGATTCTAAGTCCGTAAAGGTCTCACGCTGGACAGGGTGAAAGAGGCGGGCTGACCTCAGTATCCCGAACGGAAATCGCAAGCGGGCCTTATTGTCCGACCACAGTCACCGGCCCTGTGGCATGCCGGACCACTTTTTCACTGACACTGCCAAGCAGCAGAGTGCCCACCGAAGATTTCTCGTAGGGGTACACCGTTAGCAACTGCAGGGGGAGTCTTTGTCCACGGTGACACCTCATAAGCGTTACAATGCGTCACCTCATTATCCCCTCCGCCAGATCTGGAGGGTTGACCCGGATCGACGGAGGCATTGGCTTTCAGCCCAGAGCCGTTGCGCCCCAAAGGCTTGCGGCGAACCAGACCAGAAGTGGCACTCTCACCCACTCGAGCCACTGAAAGCGGGTCCGGTTTTCCAACAGATCCCCGGCAATGACCAGCCCGCCGATCACCAGCACCGTTCCCGTAGCTACCTGCCACCCGGGCAGTTGTGGCGAGAAGAAGATAAACGCGGTGCAGACGATAAATGTCAGCATCATGGAGCAGCCCACATAGAGCTTTTTGCCAGGAGTGGTCTGTGGGTCGTACTTGGGCCGGTCGCTGCAACCGGTTTTCTGCATGCCCGGATCAGCGGCGTCCATAGCCAGGCAATCCGCCGGGCGCCAGCCAGTGGGCCGAAACCACAGCGATACCTTGTCCTGCCAGCGCGCGGTGTTGATGGTGTCGCGGGCCAGCATCGACCAGTGCTGCAGGTTGGCGCGAACCGGGTTCAGGGTATCCAGCGGACGGGTTGTCCCGTAATGGCACGGCTCGTCCGCCAGCTCCGGCTGCCAGGTGCCAAACAGACGGTCCCAGATCACCAGGGTGCCGCCGTAATTGCGATCAATGTAGATCGGGTTCTTGGCATGATGTACACGGTGGCTAGACGGCGTAGACATCACCCCTTCAATTATCGGAATGCGGTTAATGGACTGGGTATGCAACCAGAACTGGTACATCTTGAGCACCACGAACTGAACCACGAAGACCACCGGCGGACAGCCCAGCACCGCCAGAGGCAAGTAGAACACCCAGGAAAAAGCGTACTGGAATGCACTCTGGCGCAACGCCGTGGTGAAGTTGTATTCCTCACCCTGGTGATGACCCACGTGCGCGCCCCACAGGAGGTTGATCTGGTGGGCGATGCGATGAAACCAGTAGTAACAGAAGTCGACGCCCAGAAAGAACACCAGCCAGGTGATCGGATTCTCCACCTGAAAATCGATCAACCGATGGTTCTGCCACAGCCAGATAAATACCGCGAAGGTATAGGCTTTCAGCAAGGCATCGGAAATGAGCAACAAAAGGCCCATGGACAGGCTGTTCACACTGTCGTTAAAGCGGTGCAAACTGCGACCCTGCAGCCGCAACACGCCGTACTCCACCAGCATCAGTATGAGGAATAGCGGAATGGCCAGGCCATTGATGTTGTAGTCGCTCATACTGTCGCCTCGACCACTGGGCACGAATTAAAATGAGACATTTGATGTTGTCCTTGTTATTTCATTAAGAGCCTAACAAAGAGCAACGCATGAGGCCTCGAATATGTTCCGTCCTGCACTGATCGAGGCCTGAAAAGATAGACTGCCAAGGAGCACCGATGACTTCCCCACACCGCATCTACCTCGCCGGCCCGGAGGTCTTTTTTCCGAAACAGGAACACCGGGCCATCGTGGCCGAGAAAAAGCGACTGCTCCGGGAGCATGGATTTGAGGGTGTCGACCCACTGGATACTGATCTGGCGTTCCCCGAGCACGAATCGAAGCAGGATCAAGGCCTGCGAATCTACCGGGCAAACCGGGAGCTAATGGACAGCTGCGATGCCATTATCGCCAACCTGACTCCGTTCAGGGGCATTAGCGCGGACCCGGGTACGGTGTTCGAAGTGGGCTATATGATCGGCCAGGGCAAGCCCGCGTTCGGGTTTACCATGAACAGCCAGAGCTATCACGAGCGCGCCGGTTCCGGCAGCCGGGACGAGCTTGGCCACGCCATTGAGGACTTCGAGCTCAGCGACAACCTGATGATTGACTGTGGCATTACCGAATCCGGCGGCGGCTTATTTATTGCGAAGGGCCCAGAGGATCACAGCCATTTTTCCAGTGAAGTCTTCAGTGACTGCGTGAGCGCTTTGGCGTGTTGTCCGACCACCGCAACCGCCTAGCGTTGCCTGACTCTGGGGTACGCCGCAAGGTAAGGCGTCTACACACGGCCCACCCTCGATTCATCGCAGTGTCCATATTTCTTACAAGTCGCATTCCACTTCAGAAATAACCATACAGTCTGCTCCCACTGCAGGCCCCGAGCGAACAACGGGAGCAATTGATATTCCACGCCAGTTGTTAGCTGCAAATGTTTTTTGAACGGGGTCACGCAGATTGACGTCAGGTTCTTTTACTTTTCTATTGCAAAAAACTTACAACCTTAATTAATGCCAATAAAAACAATGCATTAATTATTGGTCTGTATCTTGCTCACATGCAGCCGTGCGAGAAAACAAATAACTCTAGGGAAAGAGTATGAAAATAATAACCTTCTTAGTGGCTAGTATTATGTGTGCGAGCTTGGCGAAGGCCGGGCTGATAACCGAAGGCACCATCCAACGGCTCGGTGAAACTCAATCCTCCATCGATCTATGGGGATTTTCGACCTCAGGTGGCGATGTCACGTTTGACCTTCTCTCATGGGAAATCGAGGCAACTACCGGCTTGGCCCGGGATGTAAATGGCGACGGCGAGCTGGCGTTCCTCGACACCTATATTTACCTTTTGAAAAACGATGGCGTTCTAACCCAAGACGACAAGATCAATCGCAATGACGACTCCCCAACCACTCTCGGCTCCGACGGTTCAATTCACTACTACGACTCTTTCATGTCATCCAATCTGACCGCCGGCGATTACTTTCTTGCTGTCGGTGCGTTTGGTCTCTCTATGAACGAGATACTGGCCGGAATCAATGAGTCGGCTTTCTACCCTGACTCCTGTGCCGATGGAATTGGCGAGGAATGCGACAGAGTTCGATCGGACCACGGCGACTACCGAATCACCTGGACCGGCGATGTTTCGCTCACCCAGAATCCCGGGGTGGTAATCAGCGCTCCCGAACCAGGGACCTTGGCTTTGCTGTCGCTGGGGCTTCTGAGTGTCGGCCTTTCCCGCAAAATTAAGCGCAGTCAGAACACTCGATAACCTTCACACAACAGGTCGCCACTGAGACCCAGTATCGGCCTGCTTCATTTTTTCGCCGACTCCTTGCAACACCCGGCTTGAAACTCGTCTGTACAACCGCTACACACGCGTCGGCTTCGACTTGTCCACCAACCCCGCACAGCGCTGTTACGTTGTGTACGATTCCTTCCGTGGGCCCGAAGCTAGCGATTAACGCGTAAAATCCTCGATCTCATCATAGGCCTGAACGGAAAGCTGCGTACCCAGCTTTCGCATGCCCTCCATCTGCTCCGGGTTTTGAGCCCCCCAGAACGCCTGCCAGGCCTCCAGCGATTCCCACTTTGCGATCGTTAGAATTTCTTCCTCGGCCTCTGAGGCCTTAAGCATGAAACTGCCCAAAGCGCCGGGAACTTGCTCATGAATTTGGTTGGTTGTATGACGCCAGGCGACCTTGAAGGCCTCAAAGTTCTCCGACGACACTCGCCAGCGATAAATGACCCTGATCACATTTCCCCCTTATATCGTCCTGATGCTCACCGACGCGATCACTGCTTCCCGGTTTCAGCGGTATGGGTTCCGGTTCACAATTCCTAGCGTCGAATCACGAAGTCGTCAAAATCGAAGCGGACCTTGGGTAAATCCGAGCTATGGTCTCTCGGGCTCCGGAGCCCCAGCGCGACAATGGCGCTGGTTTCCAGCCCTAGATCGTTGAGCCCCAGAATCTGGTTATAGGCACGGGCGTCAATCCCGGTCATGGGACAACTGTCAATTCTCATAGAAGCCGCTGCCGCAAGCAGCGTCCCGAGCGCAATGTAGGCTTGTTGATGCGCCCAACCCGTCTGTTCCGCTTCCGATTTTGCGGCTAAAGCCTTTTTCATATGATCGGCGTAACCCGCAATATCTGAATAAGAAACATCCCTGACGTTCTGGTACTTCGTGATGTAACGATCAACGGTGTGGTCACCAACGCGAGTCTCTACGGCAAAGACGATCAAATGAGAACAGTTCAGAACCTTATGCTGTCCATAGGAGTGCGGCAGCAAATCCCTGCGCAGATCCTGAGATTCGATCATGATTACTTTGTAAGGCTGAAGGCCGTAGGAGGAAGCACTTTTGCGCGTGGCGTCCAGTAGGTTTTCAACGATTTTGGTATCCAGTTTCTCCGGAGAAAACTCACGGACGGCGTAGCGCCAATCCAGAGCGGAGTGGATATCCATTATTTCTCCCCCTTTAAAGGGATGGTGACCGGACGGCATCGTGATCTGGGGCACTACTGAATAACGTTTCATGGATCTCACCTCGTTTGGATAGGAGGTTTTCACTCTATGAAACAGGCCAACACTAATAAACGGACAGTATGGAACTTTATACTTTCCATTTTTGAAACAATCAGGCCGAAACCGATTAACGCCTTGCCATCAAGACGCTACTCCCAATAGGGCTTTTCCCCCAAATGCTGATCCACATGCTCCAGCAAAAGGCGGACTTTCGTTGGCTGTTTCCGCCCAGGAGGGAAGATGGCAAACACGGTGTAAGGCTTGGGAGGAAATTCCTCAAGCAACGGAACCAGCGTCCCGTTTTCTATATCCGTCTGTACCAGAAAGCGCGGGAGAAACCCCACCCCCAAACCTCGCAACAGGCTCTGACGAATGGCCAGGCTGCTATCAGTTCTGAAATTGCCATTAACCGTGACTTGTTTCTCTCCCAGCTCCCAGACTCTGGGACGATCATGATGGGTAAAAGCCAGGCAATTGTGCTGGACAAGATCAGTAGGGCGTTTGATCTCCGCGGCATTTGCAAGATACCCCGGTGACGCGCAGACAATATTCCGCGACTGCCGCAAAGGCTTGGCGAGCATGCTCGAGTCAGGGAGCGCACTACGGACCCGAATCGCGATATCAACACCCTGCTCGACAAGATCAACCATCTGATCGCTGAGCTGAAGGTCCACTTCTATTTCCGGGTAACGAATGAGAAAACTATCGATGGCCTCGGTAATGTGAGTCAGACCGAATGACATAGGCACGTTGATCCGGATGATCCCCTTGGGCTCAGCCTGAAATCCTCTGGCCTCCAACTCCGCTTCCTCAAGATCGTCCAGAATGGCCTGGGTTCGCTTCAGAAACGCCAGCCCCGCATCGGTCAAATGCATGCGCCGTGTCGTCCGGCTGATTAGTCGAGTACCTACGTCTTGTTCCAGGAAAGCGATGTGCTTGCTGACCGTCGCAGCGGTTACACCCAGATCGTCTGCCGCTCGGGTGAAACTGCCCACTTCCGCAACACGCCGAAAAACCTTCATGGCAACCAGTTTGTCAGTGGCCATAGTTGCTCCTGAATAGTTTCCAAAGTGGAACAAGTATTATTCGAATAGACCCAGTTATCAAATGAATAGTATCAGGCAGACTGAGCATCAGATATTTCACCCCCGCACACTTTAGGAGGCGGACCATGACTGCCCTGATCGCGAACCGACCGTTGCCACCCAAGGCAATTATCTGGGGTTTACTGCTGGCTAATGGTTTCCTCATTGCACTGATGCTGGCCTTGGCAAAAGCGGCTACAGCTCAGGGGGTTCCAGCTATCACCTATGCGTTCTGGCAAACACTCATAGCAGGCGCGGTTCTGCTTCTTTGGCCCGGGCGGCCTTGCGCTATTTTCAAGCGGCGGCTGACCAAGTATTTTCTGATTAGCGGTCTGACCGGCATAGCCATTCCCAACGCCATCGCGTTTTATCTGGTGACCAAACTGGGCGCCGGCTTCACCGGCATCATGTATGCCCTGCCGCCCATATTCACATTCCTCATTGCGACTACAATGGGATTGGAATCCCGGAACTGGGCAAAGCTCACAGGTCTGGCAATTGCGGTCTCTGCTTGCGCCTGGATTGTGCTCCAGCGACATACGGAGATGCATCAACCTAGTGGGCTCTGGTTCGCCCTCGGCCTTTTGATTCCAGTCTCACTATCCATCGGTAATGTCTATCGTTCAGTGGCGTGGCCAACCGACACCATGCCCATGACGTTGGCCGCCGGCACTCTGCTCGCCTCTGCCGTGACTCTGGGTGCGCTGGCTGTGGCACTCAGAACGCCTTTGGTCTCAACAGAGTACGGGACACAGTTTCTTACCATCATTATTCCTCAAGGCCTGCTGACCGCTCTGACTTACTACTGCGCATTCGAGCTACAAAAACGTTCCAACCCTGTGTTCTATAGCCAGCTTGGCGCCGTCGCGGCGATGTTTGGGCTGGCCATCGGCGTCGTCTGGTTTGACGAACGCTATTCCATGGCCATCTGGCTGGGGGCACTGACGGTCATTGCAGGTCTTCGTATGAGTAACCGTGAACGTCAGCCTGAGAGTTCGCGAAACCGGGTTACCTCGGTCAAACTGAGAAATAGCTAAGACGATCACAGGCGTAAGTGACTGGACTGGGCTAGGCTCATTCCAGTCACTTAGCAGAGAAGAAACGAGGGCATAGCTGAACATGACCCACACATCACCACCGGCCAGACTCGGCTTCCTCTACCCCGGCCACGCCGCCGAAGACGACTACCCACGGATGGGCTCCATGACAGAGCCGCATGCCGAGATTCATCTCGTTCACACGGAGTTTCAGGAAGATGCCCACACAGTGGAAGCGCTCAGTGAAATGGGCAGTGTCGGGAGGCTGACAGCCGGGGCTGGGGCGCTTGCAGGCTCCGGCATTGAGTCGGTGCTATGGACCTCTACCAGTGCCAGCTTCGTGCTTGGCCTGGACGGCATTCGCCAGCAGATCGACACCCTGGAGAAACTCCTCGGCGTACCTGCATCAACCACCGCTATGGCATTCGCCCGGGCTGTGAAGGCAATCGATGCGAAAACCGTGGCCATTGCAGCGACCTACCCCGAGGATGTGGCGCAACGGTTCCACCAGTTCCTGAATCATTTCGACATCGACGTGGTGCACCTATCCAGCCAGGGCATTGCCACTGCCGCCGAGGTGGGCACCTTGGGCAGGCAAGATGTGATTGATTTCGCCATCACCAACACACGCGAGAAGGCAGACGCCTTACTCATTCCCGACACCGCGCTGCATTCCGCCGCCTGGCTGACGGAGTTGGAGCAGGCCATTGGTAAACCCGTTCTGACCGCCAATCAGGTCAGTTTTTGGGAAGCCTTGCGACTGTGCGGAAAATTGAAGCCACAAACCGGTCTGGGCAAGCTATTCAAAGTGGTTGAGTAAAGGGGAAAACGATCAAAGGACCAGCGACAGCCCGCCGGTGACGATGGCAAACAGAACCGACAGCCAGATCAAAGTCATCCAGGGGAACGGCGGCGGAGGCGGCTCCACCGCCAACTGTTCTTCCAGATAGTTTCTCAGCAAGCGGGTGTTGCGGGTATTGGCCTTGAAGATGGCATCAAAGGCGTCGCCTACCACAGGCAGCAGGCCGCCGAGAAAATCGATGCCCATGTTGCGCAGCATCCGCAGCTTCACGTCCTTGCTGGCTCCCGCTCGTTGCGCCTCAACCAGCACGTACCCAGACAACACCAGTCCGGCCATGTCACCCACTACCGGCAACAGGCCGATGACGGCTTCGGCGCCAATCTTGAATTTGGTGAAGGGAATGCCAATGCTGCTGTCGGTAAAGCGACTGAACTTGTCCAATCGCTCAAGGATCGCCCGCTGCCTGGCTTCACTTGGCTTCGTCATTGTGGTTCCTTTTCGGGGCCGTCGGCCGGAGTGTCGTAGCTGTAGGGTTCACCCTCATCATCTTGAAGCTGATAGTCATACGCCGCTTGCAAGCCAGTTTCTTCCTCCACAGCCTCTCCAGTCTCCTCAGCAATGTAATCCGGATACAGGGGCGACAGCAGCGCCACCAGAATGCCAATCACACAGAAGATGGCAAACGCGTCACTGTAACCGAAATTGTTTACCAACACGCCCACAATAGGCGAACCGACGGCTTGGCCAAGGGAGACGGCCAGGAAAGGCAATACGGGGCCCATCGACAACCGGCCCGGCAACAGCCGGATGCCGGTCATCAGGTACAGGCCAGTCAGACTCATATAGGCCAATCCGAAAACCATCGCGGAAAAAGCAGACAGAATCAGTTGGTCGGGACTGGCTGCCAGCAGCGCGAGGCTCGTCGCCAGCATCATCAGCATCAGCGCCTGTGTAATAGGCGGGTTGTTGCGATCTGCAAGGTCAGCTATCACGGCACCGCCAAGTCCGGCGATGCCTACTGCCAGCCATAACCACCCGGTCGCGCTGGGAGGCATCTCGCCTAGGCTGACTACCAGATCCGGAGCAAAGATCCAGTACGCGGCCGAGACAAAGCCCATCGCAAACGCAAACAGCGAAAGCCTGAATAGCCGCCACCATTGCACGGTGGTGATGGGCGCAGGCGGCGCCGCATCCGATGGTGTAACCCGAGACACCGAGGGAATTACATACCAGGCACCAACCATTCCTATCACCGCCAGAATAGCGAACACCATGTACGCGTACCGCCAGATTCCGGCCAGAAACAGGACCGCAGGCACTGCACAGGCGACACCAATACTGGTGCCCGCATTCATCACAGAACTGACCCGCCCGTGTACGCTTCGGTCCACAAGTACCTGCATGGCCGCGGTCAGGGCAGGCATCATCAAGCCCGTACAGATACCGCAAGCGAAAACACCGATGCCCAACGACCAAGCCCCAGCAGCCTGACTTATCAAGGCCAGCCCGGCCGCACCGAAAGCGCCCGATAACACGGCAGTATTGCGGGCACCAAGACGCACAGCTGCCAAAGGCGCAATCAAGGTCGACAACACGAAACTAATCAGCGGCAGGGCACCGATAACACCGATCAAATCCGGGGACAACGCCAAGTCGGCGCGGATAGGTGGGACAAACAAGCCGAAAGCAAAGCGCGCAAGCCCGTAGCTGATCGCAATCAGTGCAGCGCCAAAAAGAGCAAATTTTGTGCTCGATATGGACGTCAAAACGACCTCTCCGACAGCTCTAACATCAGTCTCGGTCAGCGTAACATGACAATGTCGGCGCGCAACCAGCCCCATACTGACCAGGGGATCAGGTCACTTTTGTATGGGCTTGGGTGCCTTGGAATATACCTTGTGCAATTGGGAATCCCGCTCAGCCATGATCGACACCATGGTGATAACGGTTCTGGCCATACCCCGGACCAGGTTTAGCAACATCAGGCCAAAAACGTCCGGCTCTTTTTGCTGCAAGTCCAGGAACTGGCCGCAACTGATTTCGAGGACAACCGAATTAACTTCGGCCTGGGTGCTGGCTGGCCGATCAACCAGCGCAATCATCGGTACAAAGCCCATATCGTCGCCGGGCTCATGGCAACGGGCAAGCGTCCAGCCGCCGTCTCGCCTCGGCATCCAGGAATTCATCCTGCCACTGAGAACAATGTAGAACTCTTCACTGCTCTCACCCTTGGAGTAGAGGCGCTCGCCGGCCTCAAGGCTGATAACGCGGCCTTTCTGGAGCATGCGCAACACCGCTTCGTCCGGTAATGCACCGAAAGTGGAAAGCTCACGGAAATAGTCGGGGCCCTGGCCGTGCCAATAGTCGAGGGCGTCATTCTCGCGCATGGAATTGCCACCTGACCGTGTTATTGCTCTCTAATTATAGCGCGGAATCCCATCATGCGGCTTGGAGGTGCTAATCTCCTCAACTGGCCCATGACCCCAGGTCTGCGGATGTCGCGGCCATATGGACACCATTACAAGAAAACAGGAGGTAGGCAGTGTTTGAGAGCGAAATTCCGTTTATGCAGATGGCCATCCGGCTTCTGGCAGCGGCCGGTTTAGCCCTGCTGCTGGGGCTAGAGCGAGAACTGCGGGGTAAACCGGCGGGCCTGCGCTCTCACATGCTGGTATCGCTGGGCGCTGCCTCATTCATCATCATGGGCATGCACATCCTGCTTGCCACCGCTGAGGGCGACCCATCCGCCCGTATCGACCCCACCCGCATCGTGGAAGGCATCATCGGCGGCATCGGTTTTCTGGGTGCGGGCTGCATTATCCAGAGCCGTGGCAATGTTCAGGGCATCACCACTGGAGCTTCCATCTGGATCGCGGGTGCCATCGGTGTGGCCTGCGGCATCGGCACCCTGGCACTGGCGGGCATGGTGACTTTGCTAGCCCTCATCATCGTGACCGTACTTGGCCGATTCGAGCGCGAAGTCATCGAGGGTTAGCGCATCGGGCACGATCGGTTGAGCGGCCTCACCTACAGCCGCTCAACCGCCTTCAGCAAGGAATTGAACGCCTTGATAAACGTGCGCTCGGCAAACCGATCCAACAGCCGGCCCAGTACCGGAACCCGCACTCGGCCCTCGGATATCCAAGTCACCCTGGTATGCTCGCCCACCGGCTGCAACTGAATCTCGCCCTTATCATGCTGTACCGAGAACGGGCTCGATTGCTCAATGCGGTAGTGCATCAGCGTCGGCCGTTCAAACCGGGTAATGCGTTCGTACAGCTCCAACGGCCCAGCGCCAATAATCCGCAGCGCACCGGCGCCATTCTTCTCCTGCGAGCCATGCTCTACCAGTACTGACTTATCAACACCGGGAAACCGCTCGTAGCGGGCATGGTCGGTAATGGCCTCAAAAACAGCATCGATGTCCTTGGCGAGCGTGCGTTCAACCTGAATGCGAAACATGGAGACTCCTCTTGGGTGAAGTCAAAAGCTTACCAAACGCACAGCGACCAAAGTATGATAATCTGCTGATCACGGGTAATACCCTGATAGATCATCAGGTGGTGCATGAGGCAAGGGATCGGCTCGAAGATACCGCAATCCAGAACTCAAGCAGGACAAGACTATGATGTACTTTGCCCACGAGATGAGCCGCGCAGCGCTGATGCCCATGCGCATGATGAGCGCCACCCAGAGCACCTTGCTACAACACCGGCTAAGCCCCTTTTCCCGGCTTCCCGGCGCCCGCAGCGTTGCCTCGGCCTACGAGGTGTTCAACGACCTCACCCGCCGCTACCCCAAGCCAGCGTTCGATCTGCCATTCACGACCTGCGACGGTCAGCAGGTCGAAGTTAATGAAGCCATCGTCAAACGCAAATCTTTTGCCCAGTTGAAGCATTTTGAGCGCAATGTAGAGCGGCCCGATGATCCTAAGCTGCTGATTGTTGCGCCGCTGTCCGGGCACTTTGCCTCACTGCTGCGCGGCACCGTTGAAGCCATGCTGCCCGATCACGACGTGTACATCACCGATTGGCGCGATGCCTGTAAGGTTCCGCTGTCGGCGGGCGATTTTGGCCTCGACGACTACATCGATTACGTCATTGATTTCATTGACCACCTGGGGCCGGACACTCACGTACTGGCGGTCTGCCAGCCAGTAGTTCCAGTACTCGCCGCCACCGCCATCATGGCCGAGGACAACCATCCGTCGTCACCGCGCTCGCTGGCGCTGATGAGTGGCCCAATCGACGGACGTGTTGATCCCACCGCACCGTGCAAACTGGCCACCAAACACAACCTGGCCTGGTTCAAACGCAATCTGGTACACCCGGTGCCCGCGCCCTACCCTGGCGTGATGCGTCAGGTATATCCGGGGTTCCTGCAACTGACCGGGTTTGTGAACATGAACTTCGATCGCCACGTGGATGCGTATCGCGGGCTGTACCGATCCATTCGCGATGACGAAGCCGAAAAGGTCGATCGCCACCGCGAATTCTACGACGAGTACCTGGCGGTGATGGATCTGCCGGCAACCTACTATCTGGATACTATCCAGCGTGTCTTCCAGGAATTTCACCTGGCCCGCGGTTGCTTCAAACACCGTGGCCGGCTGGTGAATCCGGCCGCCATCCGCGATACCGCCCTGATGACCATCGAAGGTGAGAAAGACGACATTTCCAGCCCAGGTCAAACCCGGGCCGCCCACGATCTGTGCGTCAACGTGCCTGACTCCCGGCGCCTGCATCACCTGCAGCCGAATGCTGGCCATTATGGAGTATTCAATGGCAGCCGCTGGCGCGAGGAAATTGCGCCACAGTTGAAGGGCTTCATCCGCAGCGCCTGAGTGCGCTCTTTGCGCTGATTTCTTGTGGCCTCATGGGCGCTCTGCTAGCTTGAAATAGGGGTTTTTGAATGTTCAAAAACCACTCAAGCCAGCCCACAAGAAGATCGCAAGGAGCGCCTCATGCAAGACCTTAAAGGCAAGGTTGCCATCGTCACCGGTGCCTCTCGCGGCATCGGTCGGCACATTGCACTTCAGCTAGCCCAGCGCGGCGCCGATGTCGCCATCAATTACCGTTCACGTCAGTCCGAGGCCGATGAGGTCGTCAAAGAAATCGAGGCGAACGGCGTTCGGTCCCTGGCCTTCCAGGCCGACCTATCCCAAATGCCAGAGGCCCGAAACCTGATACGCCAGGTCCATGAGAAATGGGGGCGTATCGACATACTGGTGAACAACGCCGGCATCACCAAAGACAAGTCGATGAAAAAACTCACCGACGAGGACTGGAATGACGTCCTCGATACCAACCTCGGGAGTGTCTACGCCACTTGCTCTGAAGTACTGAAAATCATGATGGACCAGGAGTACGGCCGCATCATCAACATCACCTCCTTCGTCGGCCAGGCCGGCAACTTCGGTCAGGCCAACTACGCTGCCAGTAAAGGCGGCATCATCGCGTTCACAAAGACTCTGGCGCTGGAAATGGCCAAGTACAACATCACCGTTAACGCCATTGCTCCGGGCTTCACCGAAACCGAAATGCTGGCCCAGGTGCCCGAGAACATTCGCCAACACATTATTTCGCGAGTGCCCATGGGCCGCTTTGGCAAGCCCGAGGAAATCGCCCGCGCGGTGGTCTTCCTGGCAGCGGAAGGGGACTACATCACCGGCCAACAGATCAATGTGAACGGCGGCGTGTACATGTAACAACGAGAGGTTAAGAGCAGAACCATGGCAGATAAACCGATCAAGACACCATCGCCGTCAGAGTTCGAACCCAACGTTGTAAGCCGGTCCCTGGTGCGGGCCGGCAAGCACGGCGGCCGACTGCTGAAACGCTCAATCCTGCGGCGATTACGCGGCGGCGAGCCCAACCCGGCCAGCATCAAGAGCATGGCCAAGCCGTTTTTGTCCCTGACTGGCCGGCTAGCCACCCAGCCCGACACGCTGCTCTTTGCCCAGATCCGACTGATCAAAGACTCCACCGAATTCTGGTCGGGCCTGTTGGCCAGCAGCATAGGCAATAAGCCGCTGAGCGTAGTGGAGCCGGAACCGGGTGACGGACGCTTTCGCGACCAGGCCTGGAATGAGGTTATGGCGTTCAACGTCATCAAACAGGCCTACCTGTTGTCCAATCGCTGGATCATAGACACCCTTGATGATGTCCGCGGCATGGACGACCACACCCGGCGCAAACTGAAGTTCTTCACCGGCCAGATGACCGACGCTCTGGCCCCAAGCAACTTCATCCTGAGCAACCCTGAAGTGCTGCAGGCAACCATTCGCACGCGAGGCAGAAACCTGTTGCGAGGCCTGGCCAACCTGCTACGAGATCTGGATGAGGGCTCAGGCCCCATGCCCTTCCGTATGTCCGACCCGGACGCCTTTACGGTGGGAGAAAATCTGGCCAACACACCGGGCGATGTGATTTTCCAGAACGAGCTGATGCAGCTGATCCAATACAAGCCAACCACCGACACCGTGCACCGCCGGCCGCTGCTGGTGATCCCACCGTGGATCAACAAGTACTACATCCTCGATCTGGGCGAGAAAAAATCCTTCATCCGCTATTGGGTAGAACAAGGCCACACGGTATTCGTGGTGTCCTGGGTGAACCCCGGGCCGGAGCTGGCCCACAAGAGCTTCGAAGACTACATGCTCGAAGGCCCCATCGCCGCCATGAACGCCATCGAAGAAACCACTGGCGAGCGTGAGCTGAATACGGTTGGCTATTGCATCGGCGGCACCCTGCTCGGCTGCACCCTGGCCTGGATGGCGGCCCGCGGCGACAACCGTGTCAAGAGCGCCACCTTCCTGAACTGCCTGATGGACTTCTCAGACGTGGGCGACCTGGAAGTGTTCATTGATGAAGACGCCATCAACAAACTCGAGAAGGTCATGAACAAGCAGGGCTATCTCGATGGTGCTTCGATGGCGACCGCCTTCAACATGCTTCGGGCCAACAGCCTGATCTGGTCGTTCTTCGTCAACAACTACCTAATGGGCCGTGATAGCGCACCATTTGACCTGTTGTACTGGAACGCCGACGCCACCCGAATGCCGGCTGCCATGCACAGCTTCTACCTGCGCAACATGTACCAGAACAACCGGATGCGGGAACCCGGCGCGATTGAACTGGCGGGCACACCGATTGATCTGGGCAAGGTAAAAATCCCAACCTACTTTGCCTCGGCCATTGAGGACCACATCGCCCCCTGGACGTCCTGTTACAAGGGTTCACGCAATCTCGGCGGCCCCGTACGGTTTGTACTGGGCGGCTCCGGACACATCGCAGGCATCATCAATCCGCCGGAGAAGAAAAAGTATGGCTACCGGCTCAACGATGACAACGATCCGGATCCAGAGGTATGGTTGCGGGGTGCCAAGCAGAGCGAAGGTTCCTGGTGGCCGGATTGGGTCGCCTGGGCTGAACAGTTTGGTGATGGCAAAGTGCCCGCCCGCACCGTCGAGGATGGCGAACTACCGGTAATCGAGCCGGCGCCCGGAGCCTACGTGCGCAACGAGCCAGCACCTCCGACCCCGATCAGGCAGAAACGCCGCGCCTCTTCACGTAAAAACTCCGCTCCACGCAAACGGGCAACGGCTGATACCAAAGTCACCCATTGACCCCCTGATCCAGACCACAGGCTTGGGTATACTCCTTCCATGCAGCCACACAAACAGCATGACAAGGAGTATTCCCAATGGCCGACGAAGACACTCTCACTGCACTGAAAACCGCCTTTACCTTCATGCCGCAACCGGTAGAGATCAATCGATTCGAGTACAGCGACGATGCCGACCGCATCCTGGCCCAGGTTAACTTTGTGCGGGAAGTCCTTATCAGCCACGGCATCGATCCGGAAGAGGTGGCCGGCGACATCAATCCGGATTCGTCACCCAATTCCTGCTACTGACACTCGCCAGCCCCCTACTCAGGAGCCCCAATGCCCTACCAGTTTGAAGACCTCAAGAAAACTTGCCAGGCCGAATGGCGTGACTACATCGAACACAGTTTTGTAAAGCAGCTGGGCGATGCCTCACTGGCCCCGGAGGCGTTCCAGCATTACCTCAAGCAAGACTACCTGTTCCTGATCCAGTTCGCCCGCGCCTATGCCCTGGCGGCTTACAAAAGCCCGACCCTGTCGGACCTGAAACATGCCAAGGAAGGACTGCAAGCCATCGTGGACGTAGAGCTGGATCTACACATCAGCTACTGCCAGGAGTGGGGAATTTCTGAGGAAGAGCTGGCCAACCTGCCAGAAGCCCGCGCCACCCTCGCCTACACACGGTATGTGCTCGACACCGGCAACCGGGGCGATCTGCTGGACCTGCACGTGGCGCTCTCGCCTTGCATGGTCGGTTATGGTGAAATCGCCAACTGGCTAAACAGCCGGGCCACTACCGTTCGGGGCAACAACAATCCCTACGATGCCTGGATTGCCATGTACGAAAGTGAAGACTTTCAGGACGCCATGCAGGCGGAGGTTCAGTGGTTGGATTCGCGACTCGCCGATGTCTCCGACACCCGGTTCCAGCAACTCACCCGTATCTTCAGCGACGCCACCCGGCTTGAGATCGACTTCTGGGAGATGGGGTTGAAACAGAGCGATTGACGCGGCACTGGCCAGAAACGGTATTGGGCATCGAATCGATAAACGATATCGACAATTACGGGTTGCTTTAACGCAAGGCCTGACCTAGCCTCTCGCACTCTTTTGGTGCAAAAGAGGCTGTATGAGTCGAAGGAACGAGAAACTACGTTGGCAACTCGTCAGCGGCGTGCTTCAAACGCTTCACCTTGAGCGATTGACGGCAAAATATAGCGCCACCGCGGTCATGGCTGTGTTCAACCTGGTGAACAGTGGCTTCAGTATCGCACTAGTCGCCGTGTTGGCTCTGGTAACGCAGGAAGCCTTCATCTTCCCGTCGCTCGGCGCCACGGCGTTCATCCTGTTTCATGTACCGATGGCCCAGGCCGCATCACCGCGCAATGTTTTGTGCGGGCACTTTATCGGCGCCGTCATGGGGCTTGCCAGCCTTTATACATTCGGATTGCATGATGCTCCATCAGCGTTCCTAACCGGTGTGGATGTTGCCCGTGTCGGCGCTGTTGCGATGGCAATGGGCCTGACGGGGTGCTTGATGGTGGCGCTCGACATGGTGCATCCACCAGCCGGCGCAACGGCCCTGATCGTGTCCTTGGGTCTCATGCCTCACCTTGAACAACTCCCGGTGTTGATGGCTGGCGTATTTCTACTGCTTGCACACGCCTTTGCGATCAACCGCCTGGCCGGGATCGCTTACCCCCTTTGGTCATCCAGACACCAGGGGGCCAAATCGATGCACGCTAGAACTTAACCATCAGCTTGCCCTTGTTGTCGCCGGTCAGGAACAGCGACAGACCACTCATGGCCGATTCCAGGCCTTCCAGAACGTGAGTCCGGTACTTGATCTGGCCATTCTGAACATAGGGCGTGAGCTTGGCGTGAAGCTCTTTGGTCTTGTCCCGGTGATCGGGCATGGTGAAGCCCTGAATCGACAGGCGCTTCTTGATGATGCGCATCCAGTTCGGGCCCGGGCGCGGAGTAGCCGCGGTGTAGTCGGCGATCATGCCACACACCACCACACGGCCATGGGCATTCATCCGCTCGAACACATAGTCCTGGATCGGGCCACCGGTGTTCTCGAAGTAGACGTCGATTCCTTGCGGCGTCAATTCGTCCAGTTTCGCACCCAAATCGTCGGTCTTGTAGTTCACCGCGCCGTCAAAACCAAGCTCGTTGACGATCCAGTCGGCCTTCTCGTCGCTGCCAACCACGCCAATCACTCGCAGACCATCGGCTTTGGCCAGCTGGCCCACGATTGAACCAACGGAGCCGGCCGCGCCGGACACCACAAGGGTCTCACCCTTCTTGGGGTGGCCATAACCGTACAGCCCCTGAGTAGCCGTCAGACCTGGCAGGGCAAACACCGACAGCGCCATTTCCGGCGGCAGGTTTTTGTCCACCTTATTCACACCCGCACCATCCATCAGGGCCATTTCCTGCCAGCCAAACATCCCGATAACCTGATCACCCTCGGCAAAATCCGGATGGCGGGAGGCCACCACTTCACCAATGCCCGATGAGCGCATTACATCGCCGAGTTCCACCCGTGGAATGTAGCTGTCGGTGTCTTCGCTCATCCAGCCCATCATGGCCGGATCCAGGGACATGTAAGTCTGCCGAACCAAGATCTCGCCATCAGTGGGTTCCGGGACGGTCTTTTCCACTACTTCGAACAGCTCCGGACCAATCTTCCCGGCAGGCCGCTTCACAAGGTTTATCGCTTTGTAGGTACTCATCGGCACATGTCTCCTTTCGTGATAGACGGTGATAGGGGGGATACGTAGTGATCAATGGTATTTCCAACACCTCTCACTATGGACGGCTCGCGCCGCGACTTAAAGCGCTCATGGCCGTAGGCACGATTTGATTAGTGTTGGGTGGAGGTTAACCCCGGCATGGGCATCCGGTCTCCGGCTCACGTATGATAGGGCCCCACTTTTCCCGGGTCGCAGACCGACCCGTTCCGACACCAACTGAGGAAACCTCCATGATCTGGACCGTTTATCTTTCCGGCGAAATCCACACCGACTGGCGCGAGCAGATTCAGGCCGGCGCAGAGGCCGCCGGACTGCCGGTGGAATTCACCGCCCCGGTTACCAATCACGAGGCCAGCGATGCCGCCGGTGATGTCCTGGGCAAGCCAGACGTGTCCTTCTGGCGCGACCACCAGTCCTCAAAGGTGAACAGCATTCGCACCAAGACCATGCTGGAGCAATGCGACCTGGCCATCATTCGTTTTGGCGACAAGTACAAGCAATGGAATGCCGCCTTTGATGCAGGCTACTGCGCGGCCATGGGCACGCCCTATGTCACCCTGCACAACGACGACATCATCCACCCGCTCAAGGAAGTAGACGCTGCGGCCATGGCCTGGGCGCAAACACCTGAGCAAGTGGTTGAAGTCCTGAAATACGTTACCAGCGCCAAGTAACTGGGTCTAAACAACCAGGCCTAAACAACCAGGTCTGAAGGAGTTATCCATGAGCCTGTCACCGTTCCACCTGGCAATTCCCGTGTACGACCTGGCTGCTGCCCGGACCTTTTACGGCGAGGTGTTTGGCCTTGAAGAAGGGCGCTCCAGCGACCATTGGGTAGACTTCAACTTTTACGGCCACCAGCTGGTCATCCACGAACACCCGAAAACCGCGTCCCAGGAGAACGCCCAAAGCAACTCCGTGGACGGGCACGACGTACCGGTGCCGCATTTTGGCGTGGTGCTGGACTGGGACAGGTGGGAGGCGCTGGCCGAGCGATTGAAGGCCAGGGGCACAAAGTTCGTGATCGAGCCCTATGTGCGGTTCCAGGGACAGGTGGGCGAACAGGCCACCATGTTCCTGTTCGACCCCTGCGGCAATGCCCTTGAGTTCAAAGCCTTCAAGGACATGGGCCAGTTGTTCGCCAAAAACTAGGGCTCATTGGCGGGTTGGCGGACAGGGATGTCACCACCAACCCAATTCCAAAGGATTGATTCCGAGCGTCCCCCGAGCAAGCGCCGCCTCCGGGCAAAGGAGTAGCCAGCCAAGCACACCAACGTTCAGGATGACACACAGCCAGAAGCCGAGCTGAAACGACCCCTTACGGGTTTTGTGGCGAAATAGCTGCTGGCCGATCAAGGCTCCAGGCCAACCACCGAGCAATTCGAACAGGTGCAGGCGATTCTCCGGCACACGCCGTCGGCCTTTCACGGCAGCCGCTTTGTCGATCGCGTACATGATCAATGCGAGCAGACTCATTGCCGCGTAAGCCGCCGGCACGATCACGGGCACATAGCCGAACTCATACGCGCTGCTCAGGCCACCAATCACGCCGACAGCCACCAGCAGAGCCAGCCAGAAACCTGGCGCGACACTCGCACCGAGTTTTCCAATACCTGTGTACTGAAACTGCCCAGCCCGTATTCGGCCCTGAGAGTCTTCCGTGAGCGAGTACCTCACTTCCCGGTTTGCCGATGGCCGGCCACGCCCGGCATAGGCGCTGATATGGGCGAAAACGCGCTCGCCGCCGATAGCAGGGGTTATGAAGCCGAAGCCCTTATCGTCGCTCCAGGCGGCAAGCAATCCTCGATGATCCAATGTCTCTAATCCCTACTGATAAAATCGGTCCCGCCACTCAGCTATTCTGGCAAAACTGTTAACAAAGAAGCGTATTTTGCAGATGCCACGCATCGAAATCCAGACAGGCCTGAGTATTGCATTGATGCGATACTGAGCAACTGAATTAGTATGGCAAAGTAGCCCATCTCCGGGATGCCGCCAATTAAGGACTGACTATGATATTCGGAATGGCCTGGTTCGCAATGATGTGGTTTGGCCTGTTCATGGTCGCGCTGATCGCTGCCGTGGTGTTTTTCATTCGCCGGAAGCGAAGCACTAGGGATCAAACTGAGGCACCTCCTCCCCAGCAACACGATGACGCTCGCCAACAGGTTCTGGAAATAGTTCAGGGCATGCACGCAGCCGCTGACGGCCTGCATGGGCTTGCCCGAGTCAAAGCGTTGCGGAGGTACATGGACAGCATGAGCGATGGCCTGGAACTGGCCTCGGACAACCGTTCACCGGCCAGTGGTTCACCCAGAGGCGAGTGGGTTATCGCACCCGGGGCAAAACCCGAGCGGCGCATTCTCTACATTCACGGTGGTTCCTGGATTGCTGGCAGCCCCAAAAGCCATCGCGCCATTACCGACCGGTTGTCCCGGCTAACCCAGGCCTGCGTATTCGCAATCGATTACCGGCTGATGCCAGAAAACCGCTACCTGGACGGCATCATCGATTGCCAGCGGGCCTATCGCTGGCTACTGGACAACGGTCCGGATGGTAAGGCTTCAGCCGATTTCCTGGTGGTTGCGGGCGACTCTGCCGGTGGCAGCCATACCCTGGGCCTTATCGCCTGGATACGGGACCAGGGCCTGCAAGCACCGACCGCCGCGATTGCCCTGTCACCGTCCACCGAGCTGATGCTGACTTCCCTGGGCAGCCGGGCCAATCTGGAATCCGATGTCATGCTGGGGCCGACCGTGAAAAAAATGGCCCGAATACCCATGCCACTGCTGTGGTGGGGAACCGTGCTGGGCATGCGGGTACTGCCCACCAGCCCGATAGCATCACCCCTGCGGGGACGATTACACGGGCTGCCGCCCACGCTGATTCACGTCAGCGAATCGGAACTGTTACTGGAGAACGCGCAGCGCTACGTTGAGAAAGCGCGGGCTGCTGGCTCGCCGGTAGAACTGAAAACCTGGCCAGACATGGTGCATGTCTGGCATCTGTTCACGCCGTTGTTGCCAGAAGCGGAAGAGGCGTTCGAGCACATCGGCGCATTTCTGAATCGAGTGGAGAGAGCCCATGGCTGAACCAACCCCCATGCAAATCCTGCTGGACACCCTGCCACAAACCGGCCGGGTGGAATGGATAGGCATTCGCCCTGCCCGAGGCCAGGCTATGGAAATGCTTGAGCGAGTGACTGTCAGCCCCGGCACAGGCCTGGAGGGGGACCGCTTCAAGGGCCGCGAAACGAGCAAGCGACAAGTAACGCTGATTCAGCAGGAGCACCTGCATGCTATTGCCTCCTGCCTGCAGCGCGAGGCCATCGCGCCGGAGGTGTTCCGGCGCAACATCGTGATTTCCGGCCTGAACCTGCTGGCACTGAAAGGTAAAACCTTCCGCATTGGCGACGTGGTTCTGGAATACACCGGCCTGTGCCATCCCTGCAGCAAGATGGAAACCACGCTCGGGCCAGGCGGCTACAACGCCATGCGCGGGCATGGGGGCATCACCACTCGGGTGGTGGAAGGCGGGAAACTGGCGCTTGGGGATTCAGTGCAGGCCTGCCTTTGAACAGAATGAATCAACTCAGCAACATCACCTCAACAGGCACTCTTTCGCTTCATTGATGCGCGCGGCCAGGTAGTTACTGCCACCATGATCCGGGTGCAATTTCTGCATCATCCGGCGGTGCGCCTGAATAATTTCTTCCCGACTGGCACCGGGTTCCAGGCCCAGAATGTCCAGGGCTTCGCTCTCGGTCAGCGGGCCACTGGCATTGCCGCCCCCAGCGGATTCTCCGCTTTCAGGACCAGCCTCGTCATCCGCGCGCCAGGAGTCACCAAACCGTCGATCAAGGTAGGATTCCAGCAACCGGGCCGAGTCCTCATCCTGCGCCCGACAATAGCGTAACAGCTCAAGGAACTCGCTTTCGCCCAGGTCCGACAGTGTCCGGCCCGCCATGGGGCCCGTCAAAATCGTGCCGTCCATGGTTCCGGAGTCATGGTCCAGGCTCATTTCCAGAACTTCGCTGGAAACATGGGACTGGTTGCCCGGCTTGGCCTTGGCGCCGCCGGTCAGGCCTCCCGTCAGAAGAGACGGCAGCACCCGGCGCAGCAGCGGATAAAGAAACGCCAGTAAGGCGAACAAAAAGTGCAAACGGCCAGTCACAGCCAACAGCACTACGATCACGGTACCCACGATTAACGACAATTTGATGGCCGCCGGCCCCCGTTGTTTCCGCGGCAGGCTGCGCAGCCACAAAGCCGCAAACAACGACATCACGAGAAAAATTAGCGTTATCTGCACTCGGAACTCCGGGCTAATCGGCCCACCATTGTCGCTATCTACCTTATCTGATTTGCTTTGTCAGGCGCTTCACTTCCGCAGAGCTATGGCTGGAAAAATCCTCCAGGGCCTTGGCTCCACCAGACGCATAGACCGCAACAGCAGCCATAAGATCCTTCAACACTTGCGGACTGTTGCGATCAAACGGCGCATAGGCGCCGCCCGAAAGTTTGCTCACCTGCTGGAACACCGCCCGGGCATGGGCATCGTCGCCCTCGTGGAACATGAACACCGGGGTGCGCAGCATGCCCAGTTCACCGGCGGTATGGCAAAGCTCGTCCACCGGTTCCTCGCAGCAATCGCCAATAAACACCACAGCTTTCACAGGCTGGGTGCGGGTTTCACTCACCGCGTGGGCCAGCACCCGGCTTATCTGGGTGCGGCCACCCAGGCAAGACACACCGTTCATCAGGCTCAGCAGCTGGCCGGTTTCCGTAACAAAACCGGTTGCCTTAAACTCCCGAAAGCCTCGGTAATAACACAGCTGGATGGCCAGGCCACCCAGATCCTTGGTGGCCAGGAATAGCTCACTCTGCAAGTGGCAGGCCTCGTCCCAGGTTGCCTCCCGGCTGGCGGTGGCGTCCAGGGCGAAGATCAGCCGGCCCTTAACCCCGCCGCCCTTGGGCAATTTCTGGACCTGATGGATAAACTGTTCGATAGACTGTTTATCGGATTTGGTGCGAAGCTCTTTATCGGGCATAGGCGTCTGAACACCGCTTGGGCTGACTACGTTATGGCTACAAGCGTAGGGCAAATATCATGCAATTCACAGGTCTGCCGACACCGCGTTTTTTCCCTCTGGTGGTTGTTCTGACAGCCGCCCTGGTCATGCCTCGCACCAGCCAAGCCTCAGACCACGCCTACCTGCTCTATCGCCAATGGCAATCCTACGACTGGCAAGGTGATGTACCGGCATCAGATGAAATATCTCGAGTTCAACGAGGATTAGGCTGGCGTCGACAATTTCCCGCTGGCTCATTCGGCCTCGATTACGATTACCAGGCTCTGCGTCTCCGCACCGGTGATCCTGCGCACAATGGCCACCTGCACCGGATAACCCTGGGAGGTGACCGGCAACACGGGCTTTACCGTGTAGAGGCGCGGACCAGCCTCGCCGGCACCTCCAATATGTTCAAGGAACAAGCCTTTCATCAAGAAGTGATGAATGGCCGCGTTGCCATATTCCGGGCCTTGGATGAGAGTTCTGACCTGAGCCTGGGCATCGGAGGCGATCATCGCTTTGGCTCGTTCCGCTGGATGCCCCGGTTGCGGTGGCAACTCATCAACAACCGCGGCCATTGGCTAATTGATCTTCCGGTGCGACTGCGATGGCACAGCCCTAATAACCGGTGGGCTTTTCGGATGGAACGTATGGGGGACCGCTGGGCTACCCTGGATAAAACTCAGCAAGTCGAAAGCGCGCTCTACATGAGGGAGTGGCGAACAGAGCTGACCTACCGAATCCGTTCCGGTGATGAGCGCTGGCCGGTGGTGATTCTGGGAATTGGGGCGAGCGTTGAAACCCGAGTCCGCTACCAGGATTCCGAGGAAGGCACGCTCGATTTGCGCCTGGGCGATGCCATCTTCGGGAGCGTAAGGCTCAGCTGGTAGCGGCGGGACACTGTCAGAGTTTCGCCAATGCCTCAGGTACTGGCGTATCACCAGATACCACATCAAACACAGCGTCAGTGGTGTTGTCCGAATCCAGCACCGCCAGCAGCACCCGGGCAACATCCTGGCGAGGAATTTCACCGAACTCCTCCAGTCTGGCACTGAGCGCAACCGTGCCAGAGCCGTCTTCATCGGTGAGCCGGCCCGGTCGAACAATGGTGTAATTCAGGCCGCTGTTCTTCAGGTGCTCATCGGCGTTGTGCTTGGCCCTCAGGTAATGCTGGAGTTTTTCAGGCCCTTTTTCCGGCTCCTCCGCGCGCATGGTGCTTACCATGATGAACCGTTTGATACCCATCGCCCTGGCGGTATCCACCAGCCGGATAGCACCATCCTGATCCACATCGATGGTTTTATCCGGGCCTGTATGAGGGCCGGAGCCTGCGGTAAAAATAACCGCATCGCAGCCTCTCATGGCCTCGCTACAGTCGTGCTCAAGATCGCCCACCACGGTTTCCGTGGCGCCCAGCTGCTGCAAATCCGGCCCCTGGTCCGGGTGCCGGATCAGCGCACGTGCCTCATGGTCGCTGTTTGCCATTTCCTGCAACAGGTGTTGTCCGATCTGTCCGTTGGCTCCTGCTATGAACACATGCATAACGGCTCTCCTGACTCGCTAAATGTCATGGCTGTCTCTGATAGCTGAGTGCACTGCACGCACAATTCAAGTCAGCGAAGCCCGGGGCACTCATCAACCCGCCAGCGCTGCTCGCACTTTCTTGCTCAAATGGCCCATATCAACCCGACCCAGGACCTGGGGCTTCAGTTCGTTCATAACTTTGCCCATGTCCTGCATGCCCTGTGCGTCGGTGGAACTAAGGGCCGATCGGATCAGGCTATCCAGGTCATCCTCGGACAGTGCAGCGGGCATGAACTCCTCGATGATCACCATTTCCGCACGCTCTTTGTCGCCCAGCTCCGGGCGGCCGGCATCGTCGTACTGACTGGCGGCATCCCGGCGCTGCTTGAGCATTTTATCCAGCACCTTCAGAACGTCTTCGTCACTCAAATCCCGACGCTCATCGATCTCGATCTGTTTCACCGCAGCCTGCGCCATACGCAGGGTGGTAAGCCGGAGTTTGTCCTTGTTGCGCATCGCGTCTTTTACCGCGCTGGCCAATTGTTCCTTGAGCGATCCTTCCGCCATTATCAGGCTCCTGTTGCGTGTGTTTGAGTTGTGGAAAGAGGTTAAGGTAGTAGAAGTATACTAAGCCCCAGATTTAACGGAAAATCGGGACAGGTTCAATCTCCTACCTATGTGTTTACTGAGCAAAACCTGGAGCGGAGCTTCAACACCTGCCGGCTGGAGAAGGACCTGTCACTGAGCTGCCTTAGCCCAGCGAATTCCTGATACAGTAACTGCCCTGAAAACAACGGCCCGGTTTGCGCCCATGCGGTGACAGGCCCTGACCACTTATTTACCTGCAGACACGCCTGCCACTATGTCCGATGCCACATCGAGCGAACACACTATCTCCGAAGCCGAGATAAAGCAGGCCATCCGTTCAGGCATCCAGGGCTACTTCGACGACTGCCGAGCGCGGGTACCGGCGTTTATCGACCGTCATTTTCACTACCCGGGAGCCATTGCCACCAACCGGATGGCGCTGGGCTGGGACATGATACGAGCGCCCATCAATTTGCTGTGGGCACCGGTTTACGCCCTGGCCTGCCTGGTGAAAATCCTGGTTCGCAATCGAGCAGGCCTTGGCTGGCTGCATCGATTGGCCGATCGCGTGCCCGCAGGCTTTACCACCCGAGTGCAGGAGCACATCTCAAGCCTGATTCAGCACGAATTGCTGAACAAGGGCCGGGTGAAGACCCCCTCCGAAAACAGCCTGCTGGAGAGCTACCTGATTGAGGCTCTGGAAGCCGTTTACGCCCGCCATAGCTCCGAGCCGGTCGATCCCCAACGCTTCATCAAGCTCATTGAGCCACTGGTCGCCGACGCGCTCAGCCAGTACCGGGTAACCCGGACGGCCTCTGCCGATATCACCAACAGCATTTCCTGCACCGTGCTGGGCGCCTTCGCGTTCCAGAAATTCACGCCCGGTGGCATTGGACTCGGGGTGGTGCTTGCGTCCATTCTGGCCAAAACCATGGCCGCCCGGGACTTTATTCTGGGCGAAACGATCGGCGGCTGGTACTACAGCGTATTTCCACCAGAGCCCTCGCTGGCGACCACCGCCAGTGTGATGGTAGCGGTCATGGCCGCCCTGGCAGCCTTTGCAGCATTGTCCGGAGTCATTTCGGACCCGGTGCAGGCAGCCATAGGCCTGCATCGCCGGCGTCTGCACAAGCTGCTGGACCACTTGGAACGGGATGTCTCACTGAGCACCCAAAGCAGCTTTCGCCCAAAGGACCAGTATGTGGCACGGATTCTGGACACCTTTGACATGATCAAATCGGGTTTAATCTAACGAACGGAGTTTCTACATGATCACAGTGCACCACCTGAATAATTCCCGCTCACAGCGCATTCTCTGGATGCTCGAAGAGCTGGGCGTGCCCTATGAGATCAAGCGTTACGAGCGTGATCCCAAGACCATGCTGGCACCGGCCAGCCTCAAAAAGGTACACCCGCTGGGTAAATCTCCGGTGATTACTGATGGTGATCTGGTGGTGGCGGAATCAGGCGCCATCATCGAATACCTGGCCCACACCTACGGCAAAGACACCATGCTGCCGGAAGCCGGCGGCCAGGCCTGGCTGGACTACTCCTACTGGCTGCACTACGCCGAAGGCTCCCTGATGCCGCCGCTGGTGATGCGCCTGGTGTTTGAGAAGGTGAAAACCAGCCCGATGCCGTTCTTCATCAAGCCGGTCGCCAAGGGTATCTCTGACAAAACCAACGAGATCTTCATCGGCCCAATGATCAAAACCCACCTGGACTTTGTTGAAGCCCATCTGGCGAAAAACACCTGGTTCCTGGGGGATAACCTGAGCGCGGCGGATATCCAAATGAGCTTCCCGCTGGAAGCCTCGGTGGCGCGGGGAATCGTTGGCAAGAATCGACCAAACATCACCGCTTGGGTGGGGCGCGTACACGCCCGGCCGGCTTACCAGACAGCCCTTGAGAAAGGCGGCGAGTACGACTTCGCCTGAGTGATAGCGGAGGGCTTCAACGCCCTTCGGTTTTCCCTGGAATTTCAGTTGCCCAGGGAAAATATCGCTATTTGCTCCACTTTGTTTTCCGAGAACCGCCCCCATATGTAGCTTGCTAACCTTGAAACACATCCATAGGGACATTTAAATGAATACCATCCTCAAGCAATTCCTCCTGGTTTCAAGCATCTATCTATTCACCCCAACCGTTGACGCCTACAGCCTGAACGACAGCCTGACCAAAGGTACTGCAGCACTGTCCTCAGCAACGCAAGTTAAAGGCGAAGCACAGCAACTGGTCGGCCAACTGCAGAGTCAGCTTGGTGTTTCCCAAGCACAAGCCGTCGGCGGTACCGGAGCCATGTTGCAGCTCGCGAAGAATCAGCTTGGCGCTAACACCATGAGCACCCTGAGTGGCAACGCCACCGGTCTGTCCAGCCTCCTGGGAGGCAGCAGCGGCCTGAGTAAAAACCTGCTCTCCAACATTTCCTCCATGAGTGGGGTGCAATCGGCGTTCTCTGCCCTGGGCATGGATCCCGCCATGATTCAGCAGTTCCTGCCGATAGTGCTGGGTTTTTTCGGTGAACAGGGCGTGGGCTCGACCTTGCTTGGGCAGTTGCAGAGTCTTTGGACGCCGGCCAAGTGATTGGATAATCTGGTCACTACCAGCCTCCAAAGGACAGCACACTGTGGCAACCAAACGCTGGGCCAGCACCTTGCGGCCCAAGAAGCTACCGCTCCGGCGGCGCCTGACCCGCGCCTCCGTAGCGCTGATCTACCGACAAGCTGAAAACGGTGGAACAGAATTGCTGTTCATCCAACGGGCCCGCCGGGAAGGCGATCCCTGGTCCGGAGACATGGCCTTCCCAGGAGGCCGACTCCAGCCGGAAGACGCCACAACCCGGTCGGCCGCGGAACGGGAAACTCTTGAGGAAACCGGAGTTGACCTGATTCGCCACGGCCGCTTCCAGGCTCGGCTATCCGATCTGATTACCCGCCACCATAGCCGCTGGCGCCCCATGGTGATCACACCCTACGTCTACGAATGGCAAGGCCCGCATACTGTCTCGCTGAACCACGAAGTTCAGCAAGTGGTGTGGGTTCCCCTCGCCTACCTCTCCGCGGAAGAGAACCAGAGCAGGCTGCCCTGGCGCACGCCTCTGGGCACATTGAACATGCCCTGCTGTCGGTATCAGGATTACTGCATCTGGGGGCTCAGTTACAGCATGCTGCAGGAGTTTCTGACACAGGGAACCAAGAGATAAATGCGTAACAGTTTTACTTCTTTTTGCAGACAAGTTCTTTCCGGCTAGCTACTCTGACCCAGAACAGGTTCGAGTTATTTTGATGGCGCGCCCATTTTCGGGACACAGGAATCACGAATGGTTTGGAATGATCGTGCGGATAATGTAGTTCTGACCGGAATATTTCTAATCATCGGACTGATCAGTCCCCCAACATGGGGCGAACCGATGAAGGTCATAACAGAGCACTCGCCTCCAGGAGAGTATCTGGATGAGAACGGCCGTGTCACAGGCCCTACTGCCGAGTTGGTCCGAGAACTGATGAGGCGGGCTGGTGAACCCGGAGACATTGCAATCCTTCCCTGGGCGCGGGGTTATCGAATGGCTCAAAAAGGGGGCAATGTCGCCCTGTTTGAAACCGCCCGAACAGAACTTCGGGAAGATCAGTTCACATGGGTCGGTCCGATTAAGCGCGTCGCCACCGGTTTTTTTGTGCGTCAAGATAATGATATTGCGATAGAGACGTTGGACGATGCGCGTAAGCTAAAGGGTATATGTGCCTATCGGGGAAGCTCTGGCGGGGAGTCACTGTTAGCGTTGGGTTTTACCAATCTGGAGCAGCCAACCCAGCCTGCGCAGTGCCTGAAAATGCTCATGCACGGCCGAGTGGACGCCTGGGTGACCAGCGACATAGGGCGGATACCGTTACTTGCCGACTCAGAGTATGCCCAGGATGATGTGGTGCTAGCCTACATCACCTCAATCAGGTACCTGTACATTGCCATGTCACTGGATACCGAGGATGCCAAGGTTGAGCTCTGGCAGGACACCCTCGACAAGATGAAGCTGGATGGAACGCTTGCACAGTACTACAGGGGCACCTACCCCGATGACATGATCCAGGCGCTTAGCCAGCCTGGCCAGCCAGATTTCTCATGGCTGGATTAGTCCGAAAACCACAATCCGTTGCGGTTGCAATCTAAGCACCGGAAACAGTGGCTGAGGCCCTTACAGGAAGCGCACTTCCCTATTCAGGGCACTCAAAGTTGTGGTCCCTTCCCGCGATTGAATAGCCTCGTCGTCCAGGCGAACTTCCTCTCCGGTTTGCTCAAAGATGGCCTGCTCGATCTTCTCGTTCGTGACCTCACCCGAGATTTGAATAGCATTCACTTTATCTGAATCGACCGACGCCACGCCGCCAGGCAGGTAGATGGTGCCATTGCTGAAATCGACCGCGAAGGCGATAACCCCGGGCACCAGGAAGAACAAGAGGCCAATGCCATCCAGTATCACGACAGCCGGATCAAGGTGTCCGGAGTGCTGCCCCTTTCTCTCCGGGTAAAGGATCGTGCCACAGGCGACGAGCTGCATTGAAAACCCAGCGACTACAGAAATAACAACAGACTTCTTGAGCTTGGTGTTCATTCTTCTTCTCTCCTGTGCTGCTTTACAAACAAAAGGAGGGACCAGACTCGCACAAGGCGCAACTCCGGAGCAATGTTGCCAATGACTTACATCACCACAGAAAATGCGCGAACAACCAAAAACCGGCAGCGCCCAAAACAATCACGGACAAATGCATAACCAAGTTTGCTCGGGTAGTTGGGGAAGGCTTTTCAGGAAAATTAAAGTACTCCTCGCCAAACAGCCCCACTCCGCATTGCTCACAATAATTCTTAGAGTATGAGAGCCTGAGTTCAGCTGGCTCAAACCTTTTCCGACAGCTGTAGCAGCTAGGTTTAATCATCTTTTGTCCCAGGCAAAACGATGGTTGATCAAAACGACTGGCGCATGATGTGTTCAATGGTTGCCGCTGGCAGCACCACGGGATTCGCCTTCATGGAGGAAGAACTGGCAGCCGCTTTCGAGGCTGCAATGATGTGCTCGTCGGTCACCCCAATCGACTCAAGCCCGGACAGGCCACTTTGGATAATCCATTCATGGAAGCGCGGCAACGCCTGGTCCGAGTTGGTCTCAAAAACCTCGGCAATCCAATCGATTACCTGATCGATACGAGCCTTGTGTTCCGCTTCCGTCACAGCGTCACGATTGGCCGCAATGCCCGCCGGTAACAGCGCGCCGCAGATGGCGCCGTGGGGCGCACCGCACAAGCCGCCCAGCGGGCCTGCCAAGCCGTGGACAACACCCAGCCCTGAGTTGGCGAGGGCCAGGCCACCAAACATGCTGACCTGAGCCATGGCATCACGGGCCTCTTTGGACTCCCCACTCATCAGTTGCTTTAACGCCGCAAGGCCCTTGGGAATCGCCTCCTTGCACAGCATGTCCGTGAACAGGTTGGCGCGAGACGAAAGGTAAGGCTCAATTACCTGGGTAATGGCGTCCAGCCCCGAGTGCAAGCTGACGTGCCGGGGGCAATTATCAGTCAGTGCGGGGTCAATCAGGGCAAGGTCCGGGAGCAACCGGTTATCCCGGAGGCTGACCTTGCGCTGGGCGTCCGGAATATCGATCACTGCGTTGCGGGTGACTTCGGCGCCGGTACCCGAGGTGGTTGGAACCAGAATCAGCGGCAGGCGCTTGGCCGTTAAAGGCAGACCGTCTCCCACCACCTCCAGGTGACGCATCAACTCGGTGTCACTCGGCAGCATGGCCGCCAGCACCTTGGCGGAATCCATCACCGAGCCGCCACCAATGCCAAGCACCAGATCGACACCCAGCTTCTTACCCTGATCGACCGCAGCCGTGAGCGCATTCAGGTCGGGCTCTTTTTCAACCGACAGGGTTTGCACGATCTCAACCGTGGTCAATGACTCGAACACCGCAGCCAGCCGACCAGGATTGCTGCCGTGCACGATCAGTGCTCGCGTACCCAGTTTCGTTGCCCGATCGTTCAGTTGGGCTATATAGCCCCGCCCGAATACGATTTCCGTCGGGGTTACCAAGTTAAAAGCACCTACCATAGAAAGTCGTCCTGAAGATAAAAAGAGATGCGCACTGCATGAACACTCAGTGTCAGGCTGTATGTAGCATTCTGACATCTACGTTTCACCTTACTCCAGAGCTTATTCGGGCCGCTCAAAACTTTCGCCCTTCCGTTTGTCGGCCAATGCAACTCATTAACTCAAACGAGTAGCCGATTCTTTTTCCGGTGCACCAGTTCCGTCTATGATTCGTAGGTCTCGATTCGAACTTCTTGAAAAAGGTACTTTTGTGTCCACCAGTGTGCAGATCAGCGACATTAATCTGAGCTATCCGACAGACTCAGGGGCCGTATCGGTGCTTAAAAACGCCTCACTCACGGTGCCGCCGGGCGACACACTGGCGATCACCGGGCCGTCTGGCAGTGGCAAAACCTCACTGCTACTGCTGCTGTCTGGCCTGCAGCGCCCCACCAGCGGTGAAATACTGGTGGGCGACCAGCGACTCAGCGAGATGGACTCCAACACTCTGGCCGACTGGCGCAGTGAGCATCTCGGCATCATCTTTCAGTCCTTCCACCTGCTGCCGGGGCTGACCGCACTCGGCAATGTCAGCCTGCCGCTGGAAATCGCCGGACAGCCCAAGGCCCGGGAACAAGCCTTGTCAATGTTGGACTCTGTAGGCCTTAGCCACCGGCTGCAGCATTACCCGGAGCAGCTCTCCGGCGGCGAACAACAACGGGTGGCCATTGCCCGGGCGCTGGTGCACCAGCCAAGCCTGCTGCTGGGAGATGAGCCCACTGGCAACCTGGACCAGGAAACCGGTGAAAAGGTGCTGTCTCTGCTGTTCGATCTGCACGAACAGAGTAAGTCCACCCTGGTGCTGGTGACTCACGACGAGCGCGTTGCCCAACGCTGCCAGCATCGCGTGCAAATGGACGGTGGGCGATTGTATGAAGCGTAAAGCCTCTACCAGCGCATCCTCCACCCGCATCCTATGGATGCTGAAATTCGCAATCACCGATCTGCGTTCGCGAATTTCCGCACTGAAAGTCTTTTTGGCTTGCCTGATTCTGGGCGTCACCCTGGTGGCGGCCACGGCCAGCCTGTACCGGGTTATCGAGCAAAGCCTGCTGGCCGACACCCGGGCCATACTGGGGGGCGACGTTGAACTGGACACTAACGAGCCCCTACCGGATGACGTACTCGAGTGGATTCGCCAAACCGGTCGAATCTCGCTGGTGCGCGAGTTCGACACCATTGTTAGCAGTGAATCGGGCGATGGCTTTTTCCGGGCCGAGATTCTGGTTCCAGATGCAGCCTACCCTCTTTACGGCGAGCTGCAACTGGCACCAAACCAATCCCGTACAGACTTGACGGCAAGGCAAGGGGAGTTCTGGGGCGCGGTTATCGATCCGTTGCTGGCCGAGCGCCTGGAACAGACAGTCGGAGATGAGCTCCAGATCGGTGCCGCCACCTTCCGCATCACCGGGCTGATTGAGAAACAGCCTGACCGGAGCCTGAACGCCAACTGGCGCGGCCTACCCGTGATGATCTCCGAGCAAGCGGTGAATGCCACCCAATTGATCCGCCCCGGCAGCCGCGTTGACTACGAGTACCGGATACAGACCGAGCGCGACCTGGACCTGTGGCTGGAAGAATTCGAACAGGCTTTCCCTGACACCCGCTGGGACATCACCACCTTTGCCGAACGCAGCGAACGCATCGCCGAACGGCTGGACCAGATTGCCACCGCACTGATTCTGATTGCCTTCACCACCCTGTTTATTGGCGGTCTCGGGGTTGCCAACAGTATTCGCGCTTACCTGGATGAAAAACTCGGCACCATCGCCACCCTGCAGACCCTGGGACTGAGACGCCGACCACTGGTGGGCATCTATCTGTTGCAGATTGGTCTTATGGGCAGCCTGGCGGGGCTGATCGGCGGCGCCATAGGCCTTGGACTTGCAGCGGTTGCCATCGGTGTGGCGGGCGATGCCTTTGCACTGGCGGGGCCGGAGGGCGCTTCCTCCTGGCTGCAGCTCTGGCTGCTGCCGCTGCTACTCAGCTGGCTGTTTGCAGTGCTCACCGCTTATGTCTTCGCGTTGCCTTCCCTGGCCAAGGCGCTGGCCGCACCACCCGCCGGGCTGTTCCGGGGGCAGGTTCAGGCCGCCAGCCATGAGCCACGCAAATGGCGTATAGCCAGCTATCTGCTGTTGGCTGCGTATATCGGCGCTACACTCCTGGGGCTACCCTCCCCTGAGCTGGGCTTCTTGTTTTTATTAGCGGTGATCGTACTTTGGGGTCTGCTGGAAGGGCTGATAAAAGGCCTGCGCCATGGTGCAAAAACACTGGAAAACAGCGGCTTTGCCGGTGGCAACTTTGCCCGCCGGCTGGCCCTGGCTAATCTCCATCGGCCCGGTTCACCGCTGCGGGCCACGCTATTATCCCTGGGTACGGCACTGACACTCGTGGTCGCCTGTACTCTTCTGGTCACCACGCTGCTCAGGGCACTGGAAACCACCATACCGGCCGAATCCCCCGCACTGATTCTCTATGACGTGTTTCCGGACCAGATGGAAGAGTTGGAGAGCGGCCTGACCTCCCTGGACGCCTCCAGCAGCACCGAGCTTCTGCCGCTGGTTCGCGCTCGACTTGCCAAGGTCAACGAGCAACCCATTGCGGAGCTACTCGCCAACGACTCACAAGCCAGGCGCGAGGCCATGGGCGACGAATACAAGCTCAGCTACCTTTCCGGCAACCCGGAGGGTCTGGAACTGGTATCCGGACAATGGTGGACGTCGCCCGCACCCAAGGGCGCGCCAGTGTTCATGGCCATGGAAGATCGGGAAGCGAACGAGCTGGGACTGTCGACTGGAGATCAGGTGGAGTTCACCGCCCAAGGCCAGCCGATTACCGCAGAGATCAAGGCCATCTACCGACAGAAAGGTCTTCAGACTCGATTCTGGTTCGAAGGCATTCTGCAAGACGGCGCTCTGGACAACCTCATCAGCCGGTACGTTGGCGCGGTGTATCAAAGCGACCCTGCTGCAAAGACGTCCCAACAGTGGCTGGCACGAAACATCCCCAACGTGATCACCCTGCGCACCGCCGACTGGCTGCAAACCGCCGGCAACCTGCTCAACAAGGCCGCGGCGGGTCTTGCCGCCGTGGCTACCGTCAGCTTGCTGGCAAGCCTATTGGTGCTATCGAGCGTGGTCAGTGTGAGCCGCCGACGACAACTCTACGAGGCCAACCTGTTGCACTGTCTCGGAGCCAGGCACCAAGCCATTCGGCAATCCATGCTCCTGGAAACCGGGCTGCTGACTTTCCTTGCGACCGTCTTCGCCACCGCACTTGGGGCACTAATAGCCCTGCCCCTGGCGGATCTTGCACTGAAATTGCCGGCCGGCGATCTCTGGTGGCTGGGTGCAATGGTGGCGGGTATCGTCAGCTCACTGGCGCTGCTTGGTGGTTTGTTGCCCACACTGAAGGCCATGCGACTTAATCCGGCGGTGCTATTACGGGAAGGGGGATAAAACCAAGTGGGTCCAGATCAGTTCCGGCTTGGAGCATCTGATCGGCAATGCCCGGCGTTCAGGCCGGGCACTTTCAAAATCAGGGCTGGATCAACCTGCCCCTGTTACTTCTTCTGGTTTGCCTGCTTTGACGCAGAGTAAGAAAGTTGTCCACTCTCGCCTTTGCCAATCTGCTCAACGGAACCGCCAGCTTTGAGGAAAGCAGCAGTCTGCTCTTCAATGGTGGCTGACGTTAATGTCGCTTTTTCGGCTTTCTTGCTCATTCTGCTCTCCTCGCTATTCGTTGGCTCATTCACCAACCTCAGACATCCATAGTATCCTAAATAAGATAAAATTGTTTAATTAGTATCCGCCTCAGTCCTGCCAATAAGCCTTACTGCGTTCATCCATAGGAAAAAAATGCTCAATCCGCAGATTCTGCGCGGTAACATCCAGGGGCGTGCCTATGGTTGCGATGGTCGAGAAGATGCTGAGTTGTTGGTCGCCCAGGTTCAGAGTAAAAGGAATCGCCGGATAGTCCAGATGCTCCACCACGTGGCTTTTCCAGTGTTCCGGAACACCCGGCATGGTCAGTGCCTGCTCCAGCAATCGATTAGGCTGATCCCTGAAGGGGCCGGCCAGGTGCTCATGGTAAACGCGCTGCAGCATATGGCAGGCGATATTTTCCCAGTCGCCCACAAAGGGTTTCATGCCCTTGTCATCCAGCAGCGACAGCAAAAAGTTAGGCCTTGAAGGGAATTGAGCGCCCAACCCAACCATTTTTACCATCATCTCCCGCATGGCCTGGTTGGCCATCACCAAATAGTATTCGTGATCGAACACCACGGCCGGGTAAGGCAGATGCGCCTGCAACAGGTGCTCAAGGGCGTCTTTGATCATAGCCATGCCTGGCGAAGTCAGATCCTGGTCGGAGTAAACCTGGCTATACCCCGCCGCCGACAGCAGGCGGTTGGTTCCTGCCAAATCGGTTTGTAGCATCTGGGCCAGATGCAGAACCATGCCTTTGCTGGGCTTGCTTCGCCCTGTTTCCAGAAAGCTGATGTGTTTCGCCGACACCTCGCACTCCAGAGCAAAATCCATCTGGCTCAAGCGTTTACCCTGCCGCATCTCTCTAAAAAGCGTACCAAAGGCGCTCATCGTGCTACCTGTAAAATTCCGAGTGTCCAGCGATTATCCTAGCCCAAGGTAGTCCTTACCATTACCTCATAGGTAATTGAGACCTTCACCGCCCGGGTAGAAGCTTAGAAGTGTAGTCAAACCCATTGCGAAACCCGATTGAGGTGATCCTATGAATAACTTTGTTCGCCGATTCAGTGCCAGGCAAATCATCCTGAGCGACGTTTTCCTCTCCACGCCCCTTGCCTTGGCGCTCATTCTGGCCGCGGGCCCAATTGCCCAGTGGGCGGGCGGCCCCGGCGCAACCTTCTACCTGGTGGTTGGCGTGGTAATGCTGCTCTGGTGCGTGGATATGGCCGCCATGGCCATGAATGCACGGTGGCTGGAGCGATACTTCAATCTGATGATTGGCGTCGATGTAGCCTGGGGCCTGCTGTCACTTGCCCTGATGGTGTGGTTTGCGGAGAGCCTGCAGCCACTGGGTTGGGCGCTGTTCGCACTGAACGTGCTGGTTCCTTTAGACATGGCGTGGATGAAGTGGGTTGCCGGAAGCCAGCCACATCAGAGTCAGAGACGAAGTGCGGGCTTAACTTGACCGGCCTTGCGCCTAATAGGCCTTACGATAGTTACCCCGATAATCAAAGATGCGCTCCTGCACCTGCCAATAGTGCTTCTGATTGCGGGCAATAACGAAATCCGGGGCTGGCAACAGCGCTTGCATCTCAAGCACCTCGTCAGCCCCTTTGAACTCCTTCGGCGCCTGGCTGTTCGCGAAACGCCGCCCGAACAGTTTGTTAAACACATGGCGCTGTGCCGGCTTGCTGAAATCAAACGATTCGCTGAGCTCTTCCCCATCTTCGCCGTGATAGGTGATCTTCAGCTTGCTGTCGCTGCTGCCATTAGAGGCACTTAAGGTGATCCCGGCACAACGAATCACCATGGCATCCTTCAATTTCAGGGCATCCTTGAGCTGATCATCCGGGTCGATAATGGCTTGCTGGCACTGGTGACACTTGCGGGCCGCGATATCGTTCTCGCCACCGCAGTGTGGGCACTCCTTGAAACGGAAACGGTAGTCGCACTGTTCAGGGCGCTCGCTCTGTGCCCCTGCCCCATTCTCTTCCACGGGCTCCAGCAGTCCCTCTATCACCCCCTCTATCAACCCCTGACACCGGCGCCCGTAGTGCTCGATCACGCGGCCGTCACCGTCGGTTTTGCCCCAGAAGATATTGGCGAAACCACAGCCGGGGCAGAATACCTGCACCGGCTCACTGTCGGGATTCGGTTTCGGCTCCCCCACCTCAGGGTGATGCAGGTTCACATGGTTACCCGCGTAATCGATCACCAGGCAATCCTGTTTGCCTTCGTCCAGCCGAAGACCCCGGCCCACAATCTGCTGGTACAGGCTGACCGACTGGGTAGGACGAAGAATGGCGATGAAATCGACATGGGGCGCATCAAAGCCCGTGGTCAGAACCGATACATTCACCAGGTACTTCAACTGCCGCTGCTTGAAACGCTGAATCAGCAACGTCCGGTCATTCATATCGGTCGCGCCGGTGATCAGGGCGGTTTGGTGTTGCGGCAGATAGCCGGTGATCTCCCGTGCATGATCCACCGTTGCAGCAAAGATCATCACCCCTTTGCGCTCAGCGGCCAGCTCCATCACCTGTTCAATGATGGCCCGAGTCACCCGCTGATGTTTGCTCAGCAACTGGTTAACGTCCTTCTCGGCGTATTCGCCAAAGCGGTCCTGAGCCAGCGCGGAGAAATCGTATTGCGCCACCGCCGCATTCACCAACTCGGGCCTGGTGAGAAAGCCCCGATTGATCATGTAGCTCAGCGGGAGTTCGTAAATGCAGTGCACAAAGGGCTTATCTTGCTCTTCACGAGAGCCGCGAACAAAGCCCCGGTAGTGATAGCGATAGATCCAGCCCATGGCCAACCGATAAGGCGTAGCGGTTAGCCCAAGCACTTTCAGGGCGTCATTCTGTTGCCGCAGCAGCTCGATGATCCGCTGGTACTGGCTGGTCTCTTCACCACTGACCCGATGGCACTCATCGATGGTGACCAATGAGTACTCATCCCTGAATTGATCGAGATTTGCCGATACCGACTGCACGCTGGCGAAGGTCACCTGATGCCGGTTTTCCTTGCGCTTCAGCCCGGCGGAGAATACGCCGCCCTCTAACCCATAGCTCTGGTACTTGGCGTGGTTCTGCTCCACCAGCTCTTTGACGTGGGTCAGCACCAGGATTTTACGCTTGGCGAGACGGGCCAACTCGGCAATGACCAGACTCTTCCCCGCACCGGTCGGAAGCACAATAACTGCAGACTCATCCGATCTGCGGAAGTGCTTCAACGTGGCATCAACCGCTTCGCGCTGGTAAGGCCGCAGTTTAAAGGGAGCATTCATGTGCAGAGCCAAATCGCTATCCAGGTGAAAAGGCGGACATACTAGCAAAGTACGGCACCGTTACCTGCCCGCCCAAACGATCTTTCCATTTTACGGCCGATTAAAAAAACAGAAATGCAGCATACCCAGCAACCATTGCCATGGAAAAGATGACGGCAACAAACGCTGCCAGGAGCTTGAGCGTGAACAGCGAGCGCAACAAAACCAGCTCGGTCAAACTGGCGCCGGCACTGCCGATGATTAACGCCAATACCGTGCCCGCCCCGACACCCTTGACCATTAATGCGCCTGCCAGGGGTATCACCGCTGACGCGCGAATATAAAGGGGAACGCCAATCACCGCGGCCACCGGGATGGCAAAGGCATTCTCCGGGCCTGCGTATTGCTCCAGCAGCCCCATGGGCATGAAGCCATAAATCAGGCTGCCAATAGCAATGCCAATGAACAGATAGGGCGACACTTTCACAAAATCTGACCAGGCTTCCTGCCACAAACCGTTGTATTTGCCCGGAGGAGCGGTAGCAGTTACTGAGCTACCACAACCATCACTGCAAGACGCAGTGCCCCGCACATAACGCTCAAAGCCAAGCGTGTGCAGCAACCACCCTGCCCCCACGGAGACCACAAATGCGGCAGCCACGTAGATGGCGGTAAGCGCCCATCCAAAGGTAGCCACCAGCAGCACAACCACAATGGGGTTCAGCAGCGGAGAGGAAAAAAGAAACACCATCGTCGGCCCAAACCCGGCACCTGCCCGAATCAGCCCCTTCAACATGGGAATCGTGGAGCAACTGCAAAACGGAGTGATGGCCCCCAGGCCAGCGGCGAGCAAATAGCCCCGGCCGTGACTGGAACCCAGCATCACCTCAATCTTTGCGGGCGGAATACGGCGTTGGAGCACCCCCACCAGAAGACTGATACCTATGAAAAGAACCGACAGTTCGACCGCGAGGAACACGAACATGCCCAGGGCATCTTGAACTTGAGTTGACATTGCGACACTCTCCATATTTCTAGAATCATCGAATTAATGACTTGAGCATAGATTGCAAGCATCAACTTCGTCAACTACAATTCTAGAATTATCGAATAATACTCAGAGGACTTTTGATGGATCACGAAAACGTCGCCGCCAGCTTAGCCGAGTTAGGTAACAGCCATCGCTTGTCGGTGTTTCGCTTCCTGGTAAGAGCTGGGCATGAGGGTGCTTCAGTAGGTGATATTCAAAGAGAACTGGGCATTCCGGCCTCGACACTGTCGCACCACCTGGCGCGAATGGCGAAGGTTGGCCTGATCCGGCAGGAGAAGCACAGCCGCACCATCATCTGCATCCCCGAATATCAGCATCTGGAGAACCTAATTGGCTTCCTGCGCGAGGAATGCTGTGCCGGCGTGAATGCTGCGGACCAGCGTGATGCCAGCTAACAATGGTTTGATCAGAGACTCCGCTCTAACGTAGGCCTCCACTAAGCCAGATTCGCGTTCAGCGACTGTCCGGCCGCTCGCGCCGCTGAGCGCGGGCCAGCCGGCGGCTTTCTTCCTCACGTTCTTCCAACATGCCCTGCACGTAGCTGATGTGTTCGCCGGCGATGCGCCGGGCATCATCGGCGCGGCCTTCCATGATGGCGTCGAACAAAGCCTGGTGCTGTGCCACCAGCGATTGCCGGGTCTCACTGCGCAGCTCATACATGCCCCCGATATTGGTCACCGTACTGCGCTTGAGCAGGTCAAACAGGCCGCGAATGGTGTGCAGTAGCACGAAGTTGTGGCTGGCCTCGGCAATCGCCAGGTGAAAACGCGCATCGGCGGCGCCTTCTTCAGCGCGCGTTGCCTTACCCTCACGTGCGTAGCAGACCTGCAGCTCGTCAAAGGCGCTCTGCAACTGCGCGCGGTCAAGGTCTGTGGCGCGCCGGGCGGCGTAGTAGGCGCAGTCGGCTTCCAGGGTATGGCGAAACTCCAGCAAGTCGTGCTGGGCTTCGGGGCGGCCTTCAATCAGAGCCAGCAACGGATCACTAAAACTCGAACCCAGTGAGTCACTGACATAGTTACCGCCACCCTGGCGGCTGATGAGCAGCCCCCTGGCCACCAGTTTTTGCACCGCCTCCCGTACCGACGGCCTCGACACGCCGAACCGCTCCGCCAGCGCACGCTCGGCCGGCAAACGCTGTCCCGGCTGCAATGTGCCTTCCAGAATCATGGTTTCCAGCTCCTCGACAATATTGTCGGAGAGCCGATGTTGGCGAATATGCCCCATTTCCATTGCCGAACCTTTGGTCTTACCAATTTACAAAAAGAGTAACCATTGACTTTCTTTTGATCAACCGAAATGTCAGTTTCTGAACGAAAGTCTACATCTTCAATGTTTGACATGGCATTGATGCTTTTCTAATCTATTCGCTTAAAACCTGTAAATTGGTATTACCAATTTACGCTTGCCGACCGTGGCACGTTCAACAACTCATGAGGAATCCGCGTTGATCATTTCAGCCTCGACCGACTACCGCGCCGCCGCCCAGCGCCGCTTGCCGCCCTTCCTGTTCCACTATGTCGATGGCGGCGCTTACGCCGAGCACACGCTCAAGCGCAACGTCGCGGATCTGGCCGACATTGGCCTGCGTCAGCGGGTGCTGAAAAACATGGAAGACCTCAGCCTGGAAACCCGGCTGTTCGACGAAACCCTGAGCATGCCAGTGGCTCTTGCGCCGATAGGCCTCGCCGGCATGTGCGCCCGCAGAGGCGAGGTGCAGGCAGCGCGCGCAGCGGCGGACAAGGGCATTCCCTTTACCCTGTCCACGGTTTCGGTCTGCCCGATTGAAGAAGTTGCTCCGGCTATCAACCGCCCCATGTGGTTCCAGCTCTATGTGCTGAAAGATCGCGGATTCATGAAAAACGCCCTGGAGCGCGCCAAGGCCGCCGGCGTCACCACTTTGGTGTTCACCGTCGACATGCCGACCCCCGGTGCCCGTTACCGGGACGCGCACTCCGGCATGAGCGGTCCCAACGCGGCCATGCGCCGCTACCTGCAGTCAATGACACACCCGCGTTGGGCCTATGACGTTGGTCTGCGCGGTAAGCCGCACGATTTGGGCAACATCTCCGCCTATCGCGGCCAAACCACTGGCCTGGAAGATTACATTGGCTGGCTGGGCAACAACTTCGATCCGTCCATCTCCTGGAAAGATCTGGAGTGGATTCGCGAGTTCTGGGATGGCCCGATGGTCATTAAAGGCATTCTGGATGCGGAGGATGCCCGCGATGCCGTTCGCTTCGGTGCCGACGGCATCGTGGTATCGAACCACGGCGGTCGTCAGCTCGACGGCGTTCCGTCCAGCGCCCGCGCGTTACCGGCCATTGCCGATGCGGTCAAAGGCGACCTGAAAATCCTGGTGGATTCCGGCATCCGCACCGGCCTTGATGTAGTACGCATGCTGGCGCTGGGTGCCGACTGCACCTTGCTCGGCCGCGCCTTTATCTACGCTCTGTCGGTCGACGGCCAGGCCGGTGTCAGCAACCTGCTGGAGTTGATCGAGAAGGAAATGCGGGTTGCCATGGTGCTCACAGGCGCCAAATCGATCAGCGAGATCAACACAGACCTGCTTTGTGCGCGAATTTAAAAAAAATGTGAAATTTTCTGCATCTCTGCCGCAGCCTACCCCGTAGCAGGAGTGGGCGTTAAGTCTGATAGGCCTAACGACAAACACAATAAAATGGCCGAACCGTTGAAAAGCGGCCTCAGCCAGGAGACAGCGGAATGCGACTCGACAAAAGATACAAGAGAGCAGCGTTAACGTCAGCAATAACACTTGTCATCGCGGGAGCAATGCCGGCCCATGCCGGGCTTTTAGGTGGTTTACTCGGGGGTGATGGCAGCAGTGCAGGCGATGGACAGCCATCTGAAGTGAATGGCAACGTTGGCTTCTTTAGCGATCCTTTTGCAGAGCCCACCATTCAGGTGGATGGTGCCCAGATTGCGACAAGTGACCGGTGCATTGTTGATGCCAGCGGAAGCCTTCAATGCAAACCAGCAGCAGGCACCATTGCCGTGCTTGGCGACGGCCGCTTCCTTTACCTGAATGCACTGGAAGGAACAGAAAACGCAGAGCTGGCGGTTATTGCCCAGTTCGGCGAGGTCTCTGTAAACGATCAGTCCCGCGTTATGACTCTGGACGGCAACGATCAGGCCAGCTGGGTAAAGCCCTCCCCCATTGACGGCGGCGCCAACCCCGACGGAAATGACAGCACCACACTGACCGGTGGCCTGCTGGACACCGCTGACAATACCGACATTAACGACGGCGCGCTTTTCTGCGCGGATGTGGTGTTTCTGCCGGATGGCAGAATGATGGCCGTAGGCGGTACCGACTACTACTCCGAGCCAGGCATTGATGGCCTGCCGGTGGGTGTTGTGGAACTCGAAGGCCTGAAGGCTTCCCGCATTTTCGACCCTGCGACCAACACCTGGTCCCAGAGTGGCGACATGGAATTTGGTCGCTGGTATCCGAGCCTGGTCAGCCTGGCCAACAGCGATATTTTTGTCGCCAGTGGTGTCACCAAGTTGCTCAAGCCAGTTTACCCGGAAGACCCGATCCAATCCGGCCGAAACGTAGCGCAGACCGAGACCTACGATGCTGAAAACGGCACCTGGAGCAACAACGGTTCAGCGGCGCAGCGCTCGCTTCCACTTTTCCCACGGATGCACCTGCTGCCTAACGGCCATGTTTACTACAACGCCGGCGGCCAGGCCTTCAACCCCTTCGGCCAGGCTTACGATCAGGCACTTTGGAACATCGTTGGAACCTATAATCCTGAAACCAAACGGTGGACGGATCTGGGCTATGCCGGCCTGCCACTTCGCGTTAATGAGCTGGGGCTGTCAGAGCTGAGCACCACTCTAAACCCGACGAATATGGACCCGGATCAGGTGCAGAACCTGTTGGGCGATCTGGTGGGTCAGACCCTCAGCGACCCGACCGCGGCGATCGGGCAGCTGCTCGAAACCCCCGTTGATGATCGCTCACTTGAGCGTGCCATAGGCGCCGGCATGCGCGGTTCCACCTTCTCGATCCAGCTACCGCTGCGTCCGGACGCAAATGGTGGTTACCACACCTCTGAATTCCTGACGGCAGGCGGCGTACCAACATATGTTGCAGCCGGCAGCCCGGGCGGCTATCTGCCGGTCTCATCGTCGCGCATCGATACCGTTGCCACAAACGGTGACGACATGGCGTATGAGTCGCGCTTGACGGGCTCGCTCAACCAGCCACGCTGGTACGGCTCAGGCGTCATGATGCCGGACAACAGCGTTATGGTCTTCTCTGGTGGCACGCGTGATGGTGTGGTCGCAACCGGTCTGGAAGGTGCCATCATCCAATCCGAGCGTTTCGACATCGAAACCGAAACCTGGGAGCCAATGGCCTCAGCAAACCGTGAACGCACCTATCACAACACCGCTGTGCTGATGCCGGATGGACGTGTACTGATCGGCGGCCACTCGCCTATCAACACCGCCTACGCATCGTTCATCAACCTCGATGAGCTGGGCTTTGCAGACTATGCCGGGCGCGATCCGTCATTCGAGATCTACACGCCCCCGTACGCAACCCGTGACGATCGTCCGGTGATTGAGAAAGCGCCTGTTGCGCTGCTAACCAATGGCGGCGTTTTCGACATCCGCACAGACCGGTCAGACATCGACCAGGTTATGCTCATCCGCCGCAAGGCCACAACGCACCTGATTGATGGCGACCAGCGCGCCGTTGAACTGCCGATCGTCGATCGCAGAAACAAGAAGGTGAGAGTGAAGATGACGGGCAACCGTGCGGTGCTGCCAGCGGGACAATACATGCTGTTTGTCAGCTATGAAGCCGAAGACGGTATGCGCTTGCCCTCGACTTCTACACCGGTCAGCGTGATCGCTAATCCCAGCGATTCAGGCAGCCCGCTTGTCACTCAGCTTGAGCCAGCTCCTGAAAGAGATGGCGACGATAGCGGCTTGATTGGTGGCCTGGTCGGCGGCCTGCTGAACAGCGGCAACAACGGTGGATCGCTGCTGGATCCGATCTTCGATCTGGGTTCAGGTGCCACCAGCGCCGTACCGACACTGGGTCAGCTTCGGGACGGCTCACCGCAACTGCTGAACGAACTTGGCGTTGCGGTTGATGGTGGTACCTCAGTCCTTGGGGACACCATCGCCAGCCTGCCAGGAGTGACGGAGAACCTGCTGGTTGACTTCACCAATCAAGTCGACGGCCAGTAATGCGTTGCCTTAACCTTAGCCGGCCCCTTCGGGGCCGGCGCTACGTCGCCCTGTTAACCGCTGCCCTCACCCTGCTGTGGACAGCCTTTGCTCATGGCCATGGTGAAAACTCTGGCGAAGACAAAGGCAGCGTGCATGCCGTGCTCGATCCGATACCGCCGGAACTGTCGGATCTGCGCGTGCAATTGCGCAGAACCCTTGCGCCGCAGCTGCTCGTGGGCAACCCTACCGACAAGATGCTGATTGTAGAGGATGAAAACGGCAGGCCCTTTTTGCGCATTGGCCCTGACAAGGCCAAGGGCGATCTGGGCGCCGCTGAGTTCCACCGCACCAACACCATCATGGCGCCCGGTGCGATTCCCGCAGAAGCGTCTGAAAACCCGCGCTGGGCTGTGGTTGAGACCACCCCGAACTGGGGCTGGTTTGATCTTCGGCTGCGCACCGACGGAGTTGATGTCCCTCACCAGGTGGTCGACGGCGGTGAACCCGCGCCCATCGGAACATGGTCGATTCCCGTACAGCTTGGAGATACGCAAAGCACGATCTCCGGCCATTTCGAGTATCGCCCCAATGCCGCAGGCATCATCCAGGCAAAAGTTGCCGATCTCGGTGCATTGAAAGGCCAGGCTCTGGTGCGCGCCATGCCCGGCAGTTCCCGCCCGGGTCTGTTCCTGTCCTATAACGGCGATTCGCCGCTCACCCTGATGGGCGAGCAAGGCGAACCCTTCCTGCGTTTCTCGCAACAGGGCGTGGACGTGAACCGCCACAGCCAAACCTGGGCCAGTGCTGCCCCAGCAGGCGCTCCTTCGTTTGTCGAAAACACCGACGCCGCGGAAGCTAGTTGGGCACAGGTTTCAGGCGGCAAGAGTTACGGCTGGATTGAACCGCGAGCAGGCTATTCCAACCGGGTGGAAAATCCATCCCAGCCTAGTGTGATCAAGCGCTGGCAGATCCCCATTCAAATTGGAGACAAAAAAAGTCTTATTGAGGGCGAGACCGAATGGCTCCCCGTTAAACAGGTTGCTGACAAGGGGCTCTGACCCCTTGCCAGCAATCGTGCGTTCTCGTTTGGAAACAAGTGCTGGAGTCAAAGCCGAACAATGCTCTCACCCTGACGGTACAACCAGCTCCGCCAGTCTGATTCCAGCACCTTCACCCCGCCCGTGTAATTGTCATCCACCAGGTAATAGGCCAGGGTTCGATCGCCCCGGTTGAAGTTGTGCATCAGCCGCACCAGAAAATTCCGCCGGGTTGGTTTGGCGAGCAGGAACGACACAAACTGGCCGGACTGGGCCCGCACGTAGCCCTGCCCTGATTGATCCGAATGCCGCCACTTGTTGCTCTGCATTTTCAAAAGCTGATCAATATCCTTTAAACGGCCATCTTCGCGGGCCCTGGCGACGAACCAGGCATTCTCGGCATGGCGCTTGAAGTACAACCCGGTGTGATCGCGCTCCAGCATCTCCATTTGTTCGGCAAGCCCCTCGTGCAGCCAGGTCGGCGCGTAGGGAACAATGGTATCTAGCACCGCGTGACTGACCTCGTGCTTGATCGTTTCGAACGTGCGGTTTCTGTCCTCCTGCACATAGACAACGATCTGTTGCCTGCCAGGTATGTACACGCCATACGAAGCCATCATCCAGCCATTGCCCAGGCTGGCCAGGTATTGCTGGTATTCCCCCACACCTTTAAAAATCAATATGTTCACGGGCACTGTCTTGTACATATCAAAGAACATCACCCGATCAAAAAACTCGTAAACGTTGTTCACGCCGTCTTCGATCTGCTGGTGCTCCTGCTCGCTCAACGCCACATCAACCGCTTTGATCTGGATATCAAAACCTGACCAGTCGGAGGCGCTTGGCTTTACCTTGACCACTTCCTGCTTAACGCTGTGATTTTTCCGGTCGCTGAAATGAACCTTGCCGTTTTCATCCACCCACTTGTAGATCTCAGCAATGCTCGGGCTGGCTACCGCCAAAAGCAACGCAACCACACTCGCTCGACCGACCGTTTTCATCAACTCGTCAAACCTTTTTCACAAACTCCGACTTCAATTTCATGGCGCCGATACCGTCGATCTTGCAATCGATGTCATGGTCGCCGTCTACCAGGCGAATGTTCTTTACCTTGGTGCCGACCTTGACCACGGAACTGGACCCTTTGACCTTCAGATCCTTGATTACGGTAACTGTGTCGCCGTCCTGCAGCTCGTTGCCGTTAGCATCGCGAATCAGGCTCGCGGCTTCTGCGGCAGCCGTCTCAGTTTTATTCCACTCGTGGGCGCACTCGGGGCACACCATCTGTTCACCATCTTCGTAGGTGTATTCGGAACCGCATTGGGGGCACGGCGGAAGTTGAGACATAAGGCTTTCCTGTGAAGGCGTTTAAACGCGCATGATACCAGAAAGCCTGCCCAAGCCTTGCTACGCCCTAACTGCTCCAGATCCCCAGCATCGCACCCGTGCCCAGCACGAGTGCCCCGCCCACTTCCCCAACAATCAGCAAGATCATGAAAAACAAAAACGCCGCAGAAAGGCAGATCTTTTCAGCAAGAGGCATGGATTCGCTCCGTTGATGGTGTTGGGAGGCTGAATTATGCCACCTCGGCACAAGAGCTGATCGAGAAAACAGGAGCTACGGTTGTTTCGGCCTTTGTTGCCCAATAATCCGATTTCACGATCCGCGTATTGGCTAGTCGAACGTTCCAAGATACCAACCTGACAGAAAAAACAGGAACATGAAAACCGCGAACACGGTGAATGGCAATAGCACCCAAAGCTTCAGAGAAAGTGGCAGTGGCTCTTGCTCATCTCCCATTCTGGCCTCAATACGCGGCCCAATGCGTGGGAGGTTGCGGAACGCAAAGAAAGCGTAGACATGCATAACCCTCATCCAGCGACCAATAGGACCATTGCCCCAAATGAGCCGAATGAACTCCAACTGTTTTCCGGGCGTGGCAATGCGGTGCTCCACTTCCGCGGTTTTTCGGAAGAAAAGAGTGACCATCAATAGGAGTAGAATGAAACCACCTATCAAGGAGATAACACCTGTCACCTCAGCCAGTGCGACCAATCGTTCCTCACTCATGAATGGTTTCCCTCAACACTTCGCCAAATCGCTCTCCCTCGTCTGCACCGATATTGCCTCCAGTCGCAGCACCAAGACCACCGACAATAACTGCACAGGCCACACCACCTACGCCAGCCGATGTGATTGCAAAAGCCAGACACACTAGAGAAGCACCTGAACCAATAGCGCCGCCCGCAACAGAACCGGTCAATCTGCCGCCTTCCCGATAAGACACAACCTGACATTGTTTGCCAGTTCCCACCGTGCAAGCCTCATGGATTCTGAACGCGGACGTCGACGAATCCAGAAGAATGCCAAGGTGACCCACCCTACTTACGTATTTTGACCCAGACGCCAATCTTTCATAGTGCGTCGCATAACCCGGTATATTTCCAACGCCAGCCTTTTTCCAATGTCTAACGATACTCTTCGATGAGAGGCCCAATGCCCGTTTAAGCTTTGGGTCGTCATCAAGAGACATCCCCCGCTTTGCCAAACTGCCCAATGCGAAATCCAGCTTCTTAAAAAGCGCCCGGCGTTTTTCGAAGAAATCCTGATGATTCAGATGACCATGCTTGCGGTAGCTGTCCTGGTGGAGACGCTCCACCTCCATCAACGTCGTTTTGATGTGATCGAGCTGCTTGGAAACCATTACCGCCCCAGCGCCAACCCCTGCTGAGCTTGTCGAGGTGATGACTTCCAGCAGATCGTAATGCTTGATGAGAAACTGCGACTCGTCCTCATCAAGCGACCGCACCTGGGCATTCACCTGCGCGGCCACCGCCATCAGGTCGGTTTCTTCCAAGGTACACGCCGTGGCCTCTGGGTCACCCAAAACAATCATCTCACCGGGCAGCACCGAGTCGCCTAAGCCAGGGTTCAATCGATCAAAGCTGTCAGGCTTTGCCGAGGCGTCGCCGTAGAGCGAGGCCAACAAGGCATTTCGGCTCATCGGGCGTTGAACTACGTGGAAACCTGGCTCCACACTGGCGTTCTGCGTTTGTTTACTGGAATTCCCATCGGACATGCCTGCCACAGCCGAGCTTCCTGCAACGACACTGCTGCCGTTTCCAACCAGCCCGCTGGCCTGCTCGGCCTGCACCTGCTCCGACGCTTGGTCAGCAGAAGCGCGCGCAAAGGAGGCTTCTGCCCGTGTAGCTGGCTTTGCCGGACTCGGAGAATTACCGGTGAACCTGGCTGGCGAATGAGTGTCACCAATGACCACGCTGCCACTGCCGATGGTGACACCGCCGCATGAAATCGCGCCGCCGGTTACGGCAGCGGGGATGCCGTTAATCAGAACGGTGGACGAGCCAGCAGCGATGGTACGGGGATGCGTCGGATGCTTGGGCTTGGTGTGTGGCACGAGGGGATCGCCAACGCGGGCAACGGGTTTGCCGTCAATCAACACATCAGGGGAACCGGCAATCACCGGCGTTGGCGGGAAACCGGCGTGATCCGTGCCCAGGTCGCCCAATAATACGATGCTTTTCGTCATTCCTTTGCTCCCATGCTCCTTTGCTCCTTTGCTCCTTCAATCCTTGAAGGGAAGCTCGCAATCTTGCAGCAGGTTGCTTTCAATGGCTACCGAATGCGTCACGCTAAGCGAACGTCCCGAGGCACTTGATTAACTGCCTGCGAAAAGACGTGACATTAGCTAGCCAGCTCAAACCGGCAACTCAATAATCTCTCCCGCCACACCGTCTTCGCTCACCTGCAGCCGCCCTACCGTGATCGGCAGCGTAAAGCGCCGCGGCCCGGCGCCGCCGGGATTGAAGAAGAGCACGTCGCCTATCCACTCGTTGCGGGGTTTGTGGGAATGGCCGGCAATCACCACGCGGTAACGGCCTTGGGGATCGAAGTCGAGGGTTTTGACGTCGTGAAGCATGTAGAACGCGTGGCCGAGGTATTCCAGATCCAGAACATCAGGAAGCGTCGCAGCTCGGCCGGTTTTATCGATGTTGCCGCGAATTGCAACCACCGGCGCGATCGCTTCCAGCGCTTCCAGAACCTCATCCCGCCCGACGTCACCGGCGTGCAGGATCAGATCTGAGCCTTTCAGAACCTCAAGGGCCTCGGGGCGCATTTTGCTGTGGGTGTCTGCGATAACGCCGATGTTCATGGTTTGGTCTAAGCTCAGTTATTCCAGTTGAACGGATTTAGTCAGTGAGGCCTTCGCTCTGCAACATCTATGCTGAGGTGACAAACACAATGTCGTACGCCCAGCTTAATAAACTATCGGGACATCGTGTCCGAAGGAGAATGCCATGAAAAAGCTACATGCACTCGCGTTTTATGCCTTGATCACACCCGCTATAGCCCTGGGCTCAACCGCTCTGCTCGCCGCCCATCACGGCAGTGATAATAAGGATCTGGGCGAACAGGATATGGACAACCATGCCAAATCCGAAAACCAGGATTCCGAGCATCACCAGGAGGCGAAAAAATCCAAATACAATGAAGAGAATGCAGCAGGACAAGATGATTCGGAAATGAGCGACCAGTCAGGCATGAAGAAAAAGGATGATATGGAATCGTCGTCGATGAGCGCAGAAGAGTGACTTGATCGGAGCTGAGCTTGCCATGCTCGTGGCCGGCCCTGGCCACGAGCAGAGGGCGACCGTTACGTCAGGTCATCCAGTATTTCCTGCACATGCTCCGCCGGTTTCACCTTGCCGTAATGGCGCACAATCACGCCCTTTTCATCAATCAGGAAAGACTCCCGGTTAACAGACATCACCTGTTTACCGTACATATTCTTCTGCTTGAGCACTTCGTACTGGTTCACCACAACTTCTTCAGGGTCCGCCAGAATCGGGAAATTCAGCGACTCTTTCAGAGCGAACTTTTCATGTGACTTGACCGTGTCCCGGCTTACACCCAGTACCTGCACGCCGTGACTCTTGAGCTCGTCCAAACGATCCCGAAACTGCTGGGCTTCGGTGGTACAACCAGGCGTGGCATCACGCGGGTAAAAGTAGAGCAACACCTTCTGCCCCTGATAATCCGACAGAGTATGCTCTTGGCTTTCCTGGTCTTGCAGTGTGAAATCGGGTGCGGTTTTGCCTTCCCAGCTCATCGCAGTTTTACTCCTCAAAGAATTGCAGTTGAACGCCCCACTCAGCCAGTGAACATCAACACCACACCAAGCACGTAGAGCACCATAATGGCCAGACTCTCTGAACCGATTCGTCCCACGCCATAGCGTTCCCGACGTATCAGCCCCATGATCAGAATGGCGGCCATCAACAGAGTCAGTGCGACCCAGCGTTCCGAGTCGGCGGTCATCGTGTGGTAAAGAGAGCCATCCCGGTAGGCAATGTCCGAGGCGGCCATGAAAAGCGTATCAAAAGCGTTCCCGCCGATGATACCGGCCACCGCGAGTGTGAGCGCACCCCGCCTTACTGCGGCAACGGACGTGACCAGCTCCGGAATGGACGTACTGACCGCGGTCAGAAGAACACCGACGATTGTCTGGCTCAACCCGGCTTCCGAGCTGATTGTCGTCGCGGCGGGCTCCAGTACCAGGCCAGCCGCTCCAAGCGTTGCCATGAGCAGCGCGAACTCTGTCCATAGACGGCTTAATGATGGTAGCTGGCTCTCGCTTTCCGGCTCGTCCTGCCGGGTCTCACCGGTAATGGACGGGCGCCACATGGGTTTCTTGCCAGCACTCTGGATGAGCCGGGTGCCGTAGACATAGAAGCCAAGCAGTATCGGGGTAACCGGGTGGATGCCCCAGACAGTCACCTCCGGCAAGTTCGGAGCTAAAAGGATCAACGCCAGGAGCGCGATCAGCAGTCCGTTCTGCATCATGTTAGGGGCTGAGGCAGCCGCGTGTTCCAGGTTCGCACGACGATAGACCATGTCGGCAATGGCCAGGAAAAAGGTCTGCACCGCGATGCCCCCAAGGGCATTACTCACAGCCAACTCCGGGTGCCCCCGGTAGGCGGCCGTTACCGAGAGCACCGAACCACTCAGGGAGGTCGCAGCCCCCAGAAGCACGGCTCCCGCTGTCGCCTCACCCAGCCCGGTCCGGTCGGCCAGCTGGTCGACCACGCGGGTGATGCGAGTGCCTGCGATCGCAATCACCAAGGCACAGACACCGAAAACTCCAATGCTCTGCAACAGCGTCCAGCTGTCTGGATCCCCGATCGGCACGATCGCCCTCCCTAGGCTCGGTCTATTCCGTTAGTGATGGTGCCCACCCGGCCCGTGCACATGGCCGTGCGACAGCTCTTCCGCATCGGCAGCGCGCACTTCAATCACTTCGATATCGAAGGTCAGGGTTTTACCGGCCATCGGATGGTTGGTGTCGACATCGGCGAACTTGTGGCCGACCTTGGCAACGAGCACATGGCGCGGGCCCTTCTCGGTTTTCACCTGGGCGATCATGCCCGCCTTCCAGCGCTTGGCCCCCATCAAATGCTTAATCGGCACACGCTGAATAGCATCGGGCTTACGCGGACCATAGGCTTTTTCCGGAGTGACGGTGGCGCTGAACGTATCACCGGCCTCGCGACCTTCCAGGGCTTCTTCCAGGCCCTGAATAATGCCGCCGTGGCCATGCAGGTAAGCGTTTGGCTCGCCGCCACGGGAGTTTTCAACTTCGGTGCCCTGTTCATCACGGACACTGTAGTGGAACAAGACCACCTGATTCTTTTCGATTGGCATAGGATTCTCTGCGCTGCTTCAAAGTGCGCCATTATAGCCAGCTGTGGTGCTGACTGCAGGGAGGAAGTAACACTGCGTTATCGATAACCTTCAATCAGGGCGTTCGATTGTGACTCAAACTCGGGGCTCTGCATGACCGCATCAATCTGCTTGATCACGTCCCTGGCATAGGGAAGCTTTCGTGAGACGCCAATGTGAAAGGGGATTTGTGAGTTTGGAATAAAATCGACCTTGCGAACTTTCAGCTTCTGCGCGTAACCAAGTTGTCGGGCAATAAGCCGGGCGTCTTCCGCCGGCTGCACCAGGAAATCCCCAACCTGGCGCAGCATTAGAAGGTGCATCATCGCATCCATGTGCTGGCCAGGCACACGCTCCAGATAGCCGGGAATATTCTGATCTTCCCACCTGGACCCATTTTCGACGATCACTACCAGGCCAGACAGGTCAGCAAAGCTAGTCGCAGATTCGATCACGTCAATATTCGGATTGTCCGCCGAGTAAACCAAATGACCAAAGTCCTGCGTGAAGAGCGGTTCCGCTGAAAAGACTGCGTAATCCTGTCGCTTATCCGACGGGTAGGTCAAAAAACCAGCGTTGAGGCCATGCCTGACGTTGTATTGCGCCCTCGCCCAAGGCATCACCAAACCTGCCGCGGTGTAATCGGGAATAAAATCGAACGTCAATTGCAACAGTTCCGGGAACAGCCCGACGGCCTTCTCATCAAGCAACGAACTGTATGGCGCTGATTTTTCACTGAACGCAAACGTCAGTTTGGTGCTGCCATGCGAGACGCCAGGCACAACAAACACTGCGATCAGGAGCGCGATCTGTAACGGCGCTGCCAATCCGTTCAAAAGATGCCTATTCACAAAGGTTACCTATGGGAAGGTCTGAGATGGTTACCTGGGTGCCAGGTGAACAACCAGTTGATTCAGTAAATCAAATCTATGGTGTTATATCCATCAGAGAAACAGATTTTCCGCCGTTTTCCCACAGGCAATAAAATTTTAAGAGAATGTGTCGCGGCTTTGCTCTATAAGTGCAACGTCACGCCGTTTTGACTCAGTACTTCCGTGATGGTCTCAATGTTCGGCGGGCCTGGGGGAATTTCTTTATCCACCGCTGCAAACATCTGGGTGGCCTTACTGCCTGAACCAGTCACCTCCAGCATTTGGCCGCCATCCGGCCCATACTCGAATGAGTGCACCGTTCCGCCAGGCACAAAAACAAAAGTGCCCGCAACACAGGTTTCCCGTTTGCCGTCGCAAGTGAAATCAACGCTTCCCTCAAGGACAAAAAACGCTTCGTCCCATTCATGACTGTGCGGGGGCGGTCCCATGCCCTTCTCCCCACGCTGAAAGGTGAACTCTTGCCCGTGTGTGACATTCTTTGCGGCGAGAACAGTAACTTCGGTACCAACTACACTCAGCGCACTCTCATAATCACCCGGCTTAACGATGGTTGGGTGCCTTTTCATCGGTGCCCTCCTGCCCGGAGGTTCAAGCCCCTTCTGGAGCATGGCCCTGGGCCAGCCTATGGTCGTTTTTAAAGTTTAGAACAGGCTGGGAAAACCACACTCGAAAATCAGACAGTGCGCCTCAAGCGACGCCCTAACGAACACCCTGTGACTGCAGCCACTGGCTAATCTGGGCCTGATTCATGGCGCCGCTCTGACGGGAGTTCGCCCGCTGAAGCCTGCACAAACGCAAAACCCGCGATGACTCTGTATCGGTTTTTGAACCCCAGTTTTCGGTTGCCCTACATCTCGCTCATCAGCCACTCCTTGAAGGCTTTCATCCCAACGGTCAGCGGACGTTGTTTGCGGTAGACCAGATAGAAGGCCCGATTCGTGTCGAGCTTAATGTCGAAAGGCACCACCAACTGCCCCGATTTAATCTCACGGGACGTCAGAGTGCTATCAGCCAGCGCAACTCCCAGGCCCTCCTGGGCCGCCGCCGTGGCCAGTTGCCCACTGGACATCTGTAGACTGCCCCGGGCGGATATAAAATCCATGCCTGCCTGTTGCAGCCAGTTCTCCCACTCCCACTTCCGCTTGCTGACATAGATCAACGTGTGTTTAGCCAGGTCTTCAGGCTTTTCCAGCGGTAACTCACCGTCCAATAGCTTCGGGCTACACACCGGCACCAGCATTACTCTGCGCAGAAAATGCACTTCGATGTCGTCCCATTCACCACTCCCGAAATAGACCGCCATGTCGGTATTGGTGCGATCGAAATCCAGCAGCCCCATGGACGCGTTAATTTCCAGTTCAATATCCGGGTACAAGGCCTGGAATCGCGCCATGCGTGGCATCAGCCAGCGGGTGAGGAAGTTGGGGGCAACGCTGATCTTGACCACGTTGGATTCCTGGTTCTCAGTCAGTCGCTGGGTGGCCATCTCAATCTCGTCGAACGCGTGCCTGACAGATGTCAGGTATTGCTCGCCTGCCGGGGTCAACGCCACCTTTCGCTTGCTTCGGCTAAAAAGTGAAAGACCCAAGTACTCTTCAAGTGTCTTCACTTGATGACTGACCGCCGATGCCGTCACGAAAAGTTCCTTGCCAGCTGCGGCAAAGCTGAGGTTCCTTGCGGCTGATTCAAATGCCCGAAGCGCATTGAGGGGTGGCAGGTGGCGCATAACATTTCTCGATTGATGAGATTAATTCATCAGTCTGCTGAGAAACGATCGCTTTTTCAACAGCCTCATACTCATTAGTATGCTCCCTATCGAAATGACTCACTTATCAAACGAGGACACAGCATCATGAGTTACCAAGCTCCGAAACTGAACGAAGACGGCACTATAGACATGAATTACTACACCCAGCTTGCAAAGCAACAGCGTAGTGAGCACATCGCGCGGATGGCGGCGTCATTGAAAGCCAACATCAAATCCTTTTTTCACGTGACGCTGCCAAAGCTGTCTACCAGCCATTGACCTGTGTTCCCTTCAGCGCTCAATGACCTTAAGTGCGAATTGGCTGGTTTCGCCGGCGCTGGCGAACCAGCCTGCTTTTAGGCTTTTCCGACATACAGGCGGAAAATAGCGTCAAGATCGAAGTAATAGCGAAGTTCATGAAGGGAGATTAGAAACGCCGTCGATCTCCGTCACCGTTTTAGCATCCGCCCGCTCAATGATTTTCAGGAGAGTGGATTGAATCGTTTCATCTTCCCGGGCGTCGCCGCTGCTCACAAACGCTTGCTTCTGCGGCTCTGCACCCTCTTCCTCGGTGAATGAAATAACAACTTCAGTGGCTGTATCCGGCGCTTTACCCACGCCCCCTTTACCAAAATACTCCAGCGACACTAACGGATAGCCGTGAAAGCCCTTCTTGACCTGCTTTGCAATACGCTTCTTTGCTTTTTCTAACTGCATAATAAGAGCCTGTCGCTGCGTTCGTTAATTCGATAAAACATGGCGGGCGGGAAATGCATTCACCTCAGCTGGCTGTCTTTGCTGCCACGTCGATTAATGCCACGTGATGCCCCTTCCTGCTTTTCAAGAGCGGACTGGCAGGCAATGCACAGCCGAACGCCCGGAATGGCCTGGCGGCGAGCTTCGGGAATCGCCTGGTCACACTCGTCACAATAGACCGCGCTCTCACCGTCACCCAGCTGGCTCCGTGCGCGTTGCACTTCGTCGTCGACGCTGGCGTCAATTTGATCCTGAACCGCTCCATCCCGTGACCATCCACCTGCCATAGCGTTCTCCCATCATGAAAGAAATGATGCCGCAAAGCCTAGTAAAATCCTTCGCGTCCCGTGTCGTCAATTATTTAGAGCCCGCATCCCTATGAATTATCCCCAACGCATTGTCTGCCTTACCGAAGAAACCACCGAGACCCTCTACGCCATCGGCGCCGAGGACCGTATCGTTGGCATCTCCGGGTTTACCGTAAGGCCCGAGCGAGCCCGGAAGGAAAAACCCAAAGTCTCTGCCTTCACTTCCGCCAAGATCGGGAAGATTCTGGAGCTGGAGCCAGACCTGGTAGTGGGCTTCTCCGACATGCAGGCCGACATCGCCGCCGAACTGGTGCGCAGTGGCGTGGCCGTGCATATCTTTAACCAGCGCACTGTGGCCGGAATCCTATCCATGATCCGAACCCTCGGCGGCATGCTGGGCCTCGCCGACCGAACCGACGCCTACGCGCAGGAGCTGTCCGACTGGGTTGAACGAATCAGAGCGGAAAGAGCGAGACCTAACCGCCCGCGGGTCTACTTCGAGGAATGGGGCGACCCGATGATCACCGGCATAGGCTGGGTGTCTGAGCTGATCGGTATTGCCGGTGGCGAGGATATCTTCCCGGAACGGGCCGCCGAGCCCGGCGCCAGGGAACGCATCATTGAGAATCCCGAGGACGTCATCCAGCGCCAACCGGACATCATCATCGGTTCCTGGTGCGGGCGTAAGTTCCGGCCGGAGCAGGTGGCTGAGCGGCCCGGTTGGAGTGACATTCCCGCAGTGAGGAACGGCCACTTGTATGAGATCAAGTCACCGCTGATTCTTCAGCCGGGGCCGGCTGCGCTGACGGATGGGTTGGATGCGTTGTGTGGGATTATTGATCGGGTGCGGCACACGGACTTAGAGCTCAATAGGCCTGCCATAGAATGATAAGCAGCTGCAAAATTCTAAACAGATCAAAGCCTAGTTGCTGACCGAAACTCATCGCCTCTGGCGCAATCAGCAGTCGACCCAAGGTGCCCAAATTCACCTGAACGGCCCGCCACACACAGGCTCGAAGAGGTGCGGAGTTTTTTTCAGGGGTACGTTGCTCGCCCCCCCAATCACCGCCCTCTTATCGATCCAGCGCATCGCGAACGGAACTACTCACTAAGCTTCGCAGTCCGTTAAACGGAAAATCAGGAAAACGCTATGATTCTAGACCCAATAAGATCACGAGCGTTCCTTTAAAGCCAAAAACCGCCAATGAAATTTAACCGGTAAAAAGACAGCCTCCTTGAAGAAATCCTTCCCAAAAAAACAACACCCTTTACAAAACGTAATCTAGCAGCATTAACCTAAAACAGCGTTAAAGGTTTTCAACGATTTCACTGTCGACACATCTCGGTATATATCTCTATTCTTTTCGACCAACTTTTTGACAAACTTTTCGATAACCTTTCGATCATTTGAGTTGAGCTCATGATCAAGCATGAGAATTTGGACCAATTTAAAGAAAATAGTATTTTTAACTAATTTACTTTTTGATTTAGCGATAGGCCAAAGATCTTTTTTGAAATCAAACTTCTCTAAATCCATCAGCACATACTTGAGCATTACTGATGAGAGCTCGTCATCACAGTCCTCTGAGTAAGTATTTATTATCTTAACAATTCTTGGCTTCTTCGAAGAAAGATCCTCAGTCATTTGCGCCTGAACCATGCTTGGAACGATACTTCGCACTAGTGAAATAAGGCCTTTAATAGCGTTTATGTGCTCAGCTTTGGACTTAGATTCGTCATTCTCAGATTTGAAGTAGTCATCTAACATTGGAACAATGAGGGGAATGAGAATATTATCATCCATTCTGGCTAAATTAAATTTAACAAGATAGAGATATGAGTCAATCAAATATCCAAAATGCTCTATTACGAGCTCAGAATCTATCAGTGCCTCCATATTCCTATGGACCCTGCCATAGAGAGAGACCGCTTCTCTCAACTTGCTTTCCGAATTTGAAATAGTCGTCTGTGCGTCCAAGTCAATGGCATGCGCACTCGAGTCGGCAGCGCCCCTATTCGATTTCAGCGGAGCGATTTCATCCATTATCTCATCATTCTTTTCCCGGTCAGCCTTCACAGAGCTTAACTGACTCTCGAAATCATCAGAACTTGCCGCCAAGTCCAAAACGGACAAATCATCAATATTTTCATAATCAATGGATTCAACGTCAACCGAATACTTCTCAAGCATCAACTTCGAAATATCACACCTTAATTCTACAACCCTATCTGCGACAAATTTTAATACTTCTTGATTAGATGGATTCTGGCATGCAAAATATTCAATAATTCCATTGTATTTTAGGTAATTTAGATCGTTCACCACATGATCTTTAAAATTTGAATCCATACTCATGTAATAAGCTGCAGCATAGTTCATAAAACAGCTTTGAGAAAATACGAAACCACCCTCTGACTTTTTCAATATCCCAGAATTTATCAGCGGATAAAAATAATCTTCATAAGAAAAATCATGGAATGTTTTTTTATTATAGTCTCTTGCCACGTCAACAAGATCGTTTTTTGAGAAAACATACATCGAATCAAGAATCGCATGCTTAGCAAGAAATGCCATGAACCTCAGCAAGTCCTTATATTGCGGCTTGTCCGCAGGCGTATTCATATTATGTTTTCTAAGCAGAATTTCTATAAAATTTTCAATGATATCTGATTCATTAAAAATTTTACTCAACTCCTTTTCATTTTCATAAATTGCCAGCAACATTGAATAAATGAAATTATTATGAGGCAGCTGAGACTTATTTATTACACCCATCAAACTATCATAGATTGCTTTTTCCGATCCGATAGGTGATAAAGCCGTCCAATTCGAAATCATTTGCCGTACATTCTTACGCTTCGCGCCACCCAAACCAACAAGAGCGACATCATTTCGTTCGAACCCCCTAATATCTTCTAGCAACTCCATTTCAGAACTGGCACTGCAAGTAAAAATAAAACTACACCCAGAAAAAGATTCAACAAACTCAAAAATTTCGAACTTAAATTTTGAGCGACAAATATTATCGATTAGTATGATAGCATTACCGGCCTTAATGCTGCGCTTAACAAAACTCTCGAACGAAGTACTTATATCGTCATCAAAATAGAAACCAGATAGTTTTTTTAAGATCTTAGCTTCACCCTTAAGATCGCCAACCTCAGCGTCAAGCTTTATAACAATCTTGTCGAAAACTCTCTTCGATTGACGCTCCAATCCATTCGCTAAAAGATAATCAATAAAGAAACTTTTCCCCTCATTTTGACCAGCAAATACGAAACAAACACCTTCATAGCTCTCGATTTCAGAAACCTTGCTAAAATCTGATTTACACTTTATTAACCCTGACGCGTGCGGCTTTGATAAATTTGGCTCTACGAATAAGCTAGAAATATTCTTTTTAGAGGACTTCGACACCCCTAAATTCACTATGAGACCATCATTTAATTCTTGAAGCTTAAGCGATGACGACTTTGCAAACTTACCTTTATCAAAAGTTAGGTCTCCAACCGTCGAAAAAGAAAATCTGCCATTCTCTCCTCGCTCAATCCACGACTCAAAACTTCGCTCAAGTCCATTGTATTTTCTGTAAAAGACCTCCCCATAAGAAAAATCATTTTCTTTTTGAAGGCTTACCAACGAGTACCCAGAACTTTTATGTCTTGAATCAAAAGTTCCTGCCTGAAGCTTCAACGTTATATCATATTGGAAGTTGGCTTCTAAGCTTTGCCCAAATTCATGCATATGCCCAAAGAAGAGAGCACAAACTCTCTTTTCAACAACATTAGAAAATCGACTAATTTCTTCTGGGTGCAACCAATCAATCGGATGATGCATCAATAAGACTATATCAGCTGACTTTGGGACCTTTTCTTTTATCAACTTTATTTGAGAAGCACCTATTACAAGCTTACCTTCATCTTCATCATCCTGTGCCAACCACGCCGAGCTCACACCTACAACGAATAAATTATTTGAAATCTTATAAATATTAGTCAACTTAGAATTATAAATACTATTTTTATTTTCCCTAAAGTTATCATTAAACCAATTATAAAATGCCTCTATTCGTGGCCAACCTTCTTTCTCCAGTTGGACATCGCTGCACAACTCGTCTATTTCTTTGAAGCTCTGCTTGTCTCTGAAAGGTTTCTCTGTCCTTGAGATAGAACTTCTATCACAGTCATGATTTCCAGGAACGATAAATATATCGTCTCTCTCTAAACCGAAGTGACCTGAAAGGTCATCGACAACGATACTTTTGAATTTCTCAAAATCTTCTTTTTTTCCTGAAAAAGTAAGATCACCGGTTATGAAAATAGTATCAACTGAGCCATTCATCTCTAGAGACATTTCGTCAACATCTTTTTTTAACGCCCCTACAACCTCTTTAGCAATTTTAGGGCTAAGACCATTAGGTCCACCAGAAAGATGAAAGTCCGAAATATGCAGTATATTCTTCATAAAAAAACCAACACCATAACGTTATATTATTAGTGAATTTGATGAACTAAAACAGCGATGTCTGGCTGAAACTATTTACCCAAGATTAATTTTTGATCTTATTTAACGATCTACGACAGTGGTAACTCATGGGCAAGCGGGCGAGCGATGGGTAATGCGACTAGACTTAAATGCTCAATTTCGAATGGAGTTGCGTAATACAAGTAGGCAAAACGAGGAGTAGGCAATATCGCATCTCTGCAAGTGGCCTTTTGGTGTCTGAGAGCCCCATCTACAGTCATCCTTAATAGTCAGCGCGTCCGTAGCATTTAGCTACCTACATTAGACCATCTCAGACCTATCTGTCTGCTCTCGTTACAAAAATCATAAAATCTTGATAACAGAATACTGCACTGCAACGCGGTACAGCATTCTGCGTCCCATAGTCTTTTGCTAGAGGTATAAACAAAACTGCGACAACTGATTCAGCTCCTCCCATTACGCCTACGATTCATCATCCCATACACCGCTATGCTCACTGCAGCCCCAGCCGCCACCAAATACTCAATATGCAAAACATCCCCAATGGCCTCATGCCCCGGGTGCCCCCAGGCAGCGCCAGAGGCGAAGATCAGGCTGGCAGTCAGGGCGAGTTGGTTGCGTAGTTTCATGGTTGTATCTCCGTAGTGCGTTAATCGTTTAATCAGTTGGTTCAGGCGGGTTCAGCAACTTTTCCGGGGCGGCGCTCAGGCAACATGCCACGCTCCAGAATGAAGCTGATGATTGTTTCCAGCCCTACTCCGTCGTACAGGTTGGTGAACACGAAGGGGCGTTCGCCGCGCATTTTCTTTGAGTCTCGGTCCATCACCTCCAGGGAGGCGTGCACCTGTTCGGCGATGTCGATCTTGTTGATGATCAGCAGGTCGGATTTGGTGATGCCGGGGCCGCCTTTGCGGGGGATCTTGTCGCCGGCGGACACGTCGATCACGTACAGGGTGAGATCGGACAGTTCCGGGCTGAAGGTGGCGGAGAGGTTGTCGCCGCCGGATTCCACCAGTACCAGTTCCAGGTTCGGGTGGCGGCCTTGCAAGTCGTCGATGGCCGCAAGGTTCATGGAGGCATCTTCGCGGATAGCGGTGTGCGGGCAGCCGCCGGTTTCCACGCCGAGGATGCGATCGGCATCCAGGGCTTCGTGGCGCAGGAGGAAGTCGGCGTCTTCCCGGGTGTATATATCGTTGGTGACTACGGCGATGTCGTAGTGGTCTTTCAGGGCCTTGCACAGCTGGCGCAACAGGGCGGTTTTACCGGAGCCTACCGGGCCGCCGACTCCAACTCTCAGACAATGTTTCATGGCGTGTTCTCCTGTTTCTGTTCTTTGTTAATTCAGCTTCTGAAAAGCCGTGAATACTGGGTTTCGTGCAGGGCGCTGCCGAGCGCCAGGCCGGGCAGTACCGGGCCGAGTTCGTGATCTTCTTTCTGTAAGGCGTCATCCACTGCCATCACCAGTTTCGGGCGCAGCCGTTCGGTCAGGCGCTGGGCGGCGGTGTGGCCCAGGGGCATGGCTTTGCACGCCACCGCCAGCTGGTTCTCCAGCCAGGCCCAGGCGAAGCCGAGCAGGGTTTGCCGTGCGGGCACGGCTCGAACATGGGCGGCCCAGGCAAACAGGGTGACGTAGCCGGGGTCTTGGGGTAGCAGGCCTTTTTCCGGCAGCAGTTCCAGGCTGCCGAGGAGGCGCACCAGGGCCGCGCCCAGGCGCAGGTCTTCATCCACCAGTTCGGCGGTTTCCCGGGTAGCGTGCAGCCAGTCGTTCCAGTCGGCCACGGCGTTGCCGTCATGGTTGGCCCAGGCCTGCTGCAGGCGTACCAGCAGCGGCAATTCGCATTGTGTCAGGCCGTCTTCCAGCACGCCTTCCAGCCAGTCACCCAGCTCGTTCTCATTGTTCACCCAACCCAGCTCAAAGGCGCTTTCCAAACCCTGGGACCAGGCAAAGGCGCCGATGGGCAGCGCGGGGCTGACCAGTTGCAGCAGGCCCAGCAGGGCCAGGTCGCCCACGGCGGTTTGGCTGCTGTCAGTGAGAGTGAGTGTGGTCATTGCCGTGGCCATGGCTATGTGAGTGGCTGTGAGACTGACTATGAGAGTGGCTGTGTCCATGTGAATGGGAGTGCTCGCCTTGCCCGGCTTGAGCGTAGGCACCGGGTTCCGGATCGAATGGGGCGCGGTGGTGTTCCAGGGTAGCGCCCAGGCGTTCGGCCAGTTCTTCCAGCACGTGATCGGGCGGGAAGCGGACCCAGTCCGTCTTGCCATCTGTTGCGGTTTCGTCGCTGCCTATGGCGAGGGACACATGGCGGTTGCCCAGGTGGTAACACAACCGCGCCAGGCCCAGGCCGGGTTCGATGCGGGCGGTAACGACCGGTTCATCGGCGGCGCGAATGCGGACAATCTCGCCGGTTTCGGCCTGCAAAAAGGCGCCTTCGCGCAATACCTGGCCGCGATCGAGGAACAGGCCGACGTCGTAGCCGGTGTCGGTTTTCGCCCGCAGGCGGCCGCGCATGCGCAGCTCGAAGGGCAGCGTGAGGTGGTCGTGAATTTCGCTGGTTTCGACGGGGCCGACCCGTTGGGTGAGTTCAAGCATGTCGATCTCCTAGAACAGCCATGAGCTGTCTTTTTAAAAAAGGTGGTAACGCTGGGCCAGCGGCAGTTCGGTGGCCGGCTCACAGGTAAGCAGTTCGCCGTCGGCGTGCACTTCGTAGGTTTGCGGGTCTACGGTGATGTGCGGGCATTCGGCGTTCAGTTTCATATCGCCCTTGCGCACGGTGCGCACGCCTTTGCAGGCGGACAGGCGGCTATCCAGCCCCAGCTTTTCCTTGATGCCGGCATCGATGGCGGCCTGGCTGACAAAGCTCAGGCGGGTGGCACTGGCGGCTTTGCCGAAGGCGCCGAACATCGGGCGGTAATGCACCGGCTGGGGTGTGGGTATGGAGGCATTCGGGTCACCCATGGGCGCGGCGGCGATCATGCCGCCCTTCAGAATCACGGCGGGTTTCACGCCGAAGAAGGCCGGGCTCCACAGCACCAGGTCTGCCAGTTTGCCCACTTCCACCGAGCCCACTTCATGGCCGATGCCGTGGGTGATGGCGGGGTTGATGGTGTACTTGGCGATGTAACGCTTGGCGCGCAGGTTGTCGGCGCCCAGGGCTTCGTCTTCCGGAAGCAGGCCGCGCTGCTGTTTCATCTTGTGGGCGGTCTGCCAGGTGCGGCACACCACTTCGCCCACCCGGCCCATGGCCTGGGAATCGGAGGCGATCATGGAGATCACGCCCAGGTCGTGGAGGATGTCTTCAGCGGCGATGGTCTCGCGGCGAATGCGGGAGTCGGCGAAGGCGACGTCTTCCGGGATGTTGGGGTCCAGGTGGTGGCACACCATCAGCATGTCGAGGTGTTCGTCGATGGTGTTCACGGTGTAGGGCCGGGTCGGGTTGGTGGACGACGGCAGTACGTAATCCTTGGAGCAGGCGGTGATGATGTCGGGGGCGTGGCCGCCGCCGGCGCCTTCGGTGTGGTAGGTGTGGATACAACGTTCTTTGAACGCGGCCAGGGTGTCTTCCACGAAGCCGGATTCGTTCAGGGTGTCGGTGTGGATGGCCACCTGTACGTCGTATTTGTCGGCCACGGTGAGGCAGTTGTCGATGGAGGCTGGCGTGGTGCCCCAGTCTTCGTGCAGTTTCAGGCCGATGGCGCCGGCTTCGATTTGCAGTTCGAGGGCTTCCGGCAGGGAGGCGTTGCCTTTGCCGAGGAAGCCGATGTTCATGGGCAGGGAGTCTACGGCTTGCAGCATTTTTCCCATGTGCCATGCACCGGGAGTGCAGGTGGTGGCGTTGCTGCCGGTGGCCGGGCCGGTGCCGCCGCCGAGCATGGTGGTTACGCCGCTCATCAAAGCCTCTTCGACCTGCTGGGGGCAGATGAAGTGGATGTGGGCGTCGATGCCGCCGGCGGTGAGGATTTTACCTTCACCGGCGATGATTTCGGTGCCGGGGCCGATCACGATGGTAACGTCTGGCTGGGTGTCCGGGTTGCCGGCTTTGCCGATGGCGGCGATGCGGCCGTTCTGGAGGCCAACGTCGGCTTTTACGATGCCCCACCAGTCGAGGATCAGGGCGTTGGTGATGACGGTGTCCATCACGGTATCGTCCGCGCGCTGGCTCTGGCCCATGCCATCTCTTATGACTTTGCCGCCGCCGAATTTTACTTCGTCGCCATAGTGGGTGCTGTCGCTTTCCACTTCGATCCATAGATCAGTGTCGCCGAGCCTTACCCGGTCGCCTACGGTGGGGCCGTACATGTCGGCGTAGGCTTGTCTGGTGATTTTCATTTCGTGTCCTCCAGAGAACCCATAACTTCGCCTCTGAATCCATAAATCTCACGACTACCGCTGAACGGAATCAGGGTGACTTCGCGGCTTTGGCCTGGTTCGAAACGGATGGCGGTGCCGGCGGCGACGTCGAGGCGGTAGCCGCGGGCTTTGGCGCGATCAAACGTCAGGGCCGGGTTGGCTTCGGCGAAGTGGTAGTGAGAGCCGATCTGGACCGGGCGGTCGCCGGTGTTGGCGACTTCAATCTGAATTCTCTCGAGGCCGGCACAGAGTTCGATGTCGCCGTCTTTGAGCTGGTATTCACCAGGGATCATGGCGGGCTCCTTACACGATGGGATTGTGGACGGTGACGAGTTTGGTGCCGTCGGGGAAGGTGGCTTCTACCTGCACTTCATCCACCATTTCTGCCACCCCTTCCATGACGTCTTCACGGGTGAGCACTTTGGTGCCAGCGGTCATCATTTCAGCCACGCTGCGGCCCTCTCTCGCGCCTTCCATGATTTCAGCGCTGATCAGGGCGACGGCTTCCGGGTAGTTGAGCTTCAGGCCCTTGGCCTTGCGGCGTTCGGCCAACAGCGCGGCGGTGAACAGCAGCAGCTTGTCTTTGTCTCTGGGGGTCAGTTCCATCAGTTATTTCTCTCTTAGGCTCTTGTTCTGTATGTGAGTCTTGTTCAGGTCAGCCAGATTCTGGGCACGCTGGCCGGCAGCCCGGTGAGCCGTGGTCGCAGCAGTTCCCAGGCTTGTTGGCACAGGGCCCAGGCTTCGTTGCGTTCCTGCCCCAGGTAGCGCAGCAGCACCACGCCGCGGCGGCGGGTGACGGCCCAGCGGTGGTTTTCGGGCAGGGTTTCTCTCAGGGCTTCGATGGCGCCGGCTTCGTCGTCCAGGCCCACTACCCACAAGGTGGCCTGCACGGTGGCGCCGCCCTGGCCCCAGTGGCCTTTGAATCTTGGGTGGGCCGGGTCCATGGGTTGGCGTTCCAGCCATAAAGGGCGGCCGTCCATGAGCAGGCGGAACTTCTGTTCCAGATGCCCGGTAACGAACGGCAGGTCGCTGGCCGGTCGGCCGAGGGCGAGGATTTCCCAGCCTAGGCATTTGGCGCCGGTTTGCAGTTCGATGGTGGTGGTCTGTTCGCCCCGGGAGCCGTCGAAGGCCAGGGTTTCCTGGGGCAGGTATTCGAGAATGCCGCCTTTGGCGACCGTAAGTTTCGTGTGCTGGGCCCAGGCCACGCCGTGGCTGTCGGCTTTGTATAGTTTCGCGGCCGCGGGTGTGGTGAGCAGGGTGTGGGCGCCCTCGCCCACCTCGGTCTCGATGCTCAAGGCATCGCCGCTGACCAGTCCGCCCGGTGGGTGCAGCAGGTACACGTGGCAGCAACCGTTGCGGCCTTCCGGGTAGAACGGGCGCTGCACTCTCAAAGGCCCCTGGTGGCTAATGCCGGTCATGCGGGTCGTGGTGTTGTCGCCGTCCGGGCGCAGCTGGAAGCCCAGTTCGATAGACGCCGCCCAGCGCCGGCCCGCGTCGAAGCGGTGGCCAGAATCGGGCGCGGTGCCATCGGCGGGCTCTATGCGCTGGAAGACCGTCATACCGTCAGGTGCTTCTTGATGAGTTCGTCGGTGAGCTCGGCAATTTCGCCTTCGGCCACCCGGCGGCCACGGTCTAGGATGGCGAAGCGGTCGGCGTATTTGCGGGCGAACGGCAGTTTTTGCTCCACCAGTAGTACGGTCAGGCCGTCTTCTTTGATCAGCTTGCGGATGACTTCGCCAATCTGGGCGACGATGTTGGGCTGGATGCCTTCCCCCGGCTCGTCCAGGATCAGCAGGCGCGGCTCGATCACCAGCGCCCGGCCAATGGCCAGCTGCTGTTGCTGACCGCCGGAGAGGTCGCCACCGCGGCGGTGCCTCATTTCTTTCAATACCGGGAACAGCTCGTAGATGCGCTCGGGGATTTTCTTGCGGCCGTCTTTGCGCACGGCCAGGCCGGTGCGCAGGTTTTCTTCCACGGTCAGCAGCGGGAAAATCTGCCGGCCCTGGGGCACGTAGCCGATGCCAAGGCGGGAGCGGTCTTCGATTTTCTTCTCGGTGAGTTCCACGTCCTGGGCGAATTCAAGGGAACCGTTTTTCACGCTTTCCTCACCCATGATGCATTTCATCAGCGTGGTTTTGCCCACGCCGTTGCGGCCCATCACGCAGGTGCACTGGCCCTGGGGTACGTCCAGCTCCAGATCCCAGAGGGTGTGGCTTTCGCCGTAGTATTGATTGAGCTTGTCGACTTTCAGCATCAGGTTTTCAGTCGTCATCACGCCTCCTCCCCGAGATACACCTTGATCACTTCCGGGTCGTTTGAGACCTGGTCCATGGTGCCTTCCGCCAGCACGCTGCCCTGGTGCAGCACGGTTACCTGGCGGGCGATGGAGCGCACAAAGCCCATGTCGTGCTCCACCACCACTACGGACTGCTTGCCTGCGAGGCTGGTGAGCAGTTCGGCGGTGCGTTCCATTTCCTGCTCGGTCATGCCTGCTACCGGCTCATCCACCAGCAGCAACCGGGGCCGTTGCATCAGCAGCATGCCGATTTCCAGCCACTGCTTCTGGCCGTGGGAGAGGATGCCGGCGGGCGCGACGCGCAGGTCCTTCAGGCCGATCATTTCCACCACTTCGTCGATGCGGTCCCGGTATTCCGGTTTCATCACGGCGGTGAGTGTGGGAAACACGCGCTTGTCGGCGGCCATGGCCAGTTCCAGGTTTTCGAACACGGTGAGGGCTTCAAACACCGTGGGTTTCTGGAACTTTCGGCCGATGCCGAGGGAGGCGATGTCCGGCTCGCTCTTGGTGAGCAGGTTATGGCGGCTGCCGAACCACACCGAACCGGTGTCCGGGCGGGTTTTGCCGGTGATGATGTCCATCATGGTGGTTTTGCCTGCGCCGTTGGGGCCGATGATGCAGCGCAGTTCCCCGTCGTCGATGGTGAGGTTGAGGTTATTGATGGCCTTGAAACCATCGAAGCTCACGCTCACGTCCTCCAGATACAGGATAGGGCCGTGGCGCACGTCCACCGGTGAGACTTCCGGTGCCAGGAAGTCGAACACCTGGTCGCGGTTGGTCAGCTGCTGAAAGATGCTCATGCTGTGGCCTCCTGCGCCGGGGTGTCGGGTTCTTCCTTGGCTTTCTTACGGTCGAACAGCAGGCCGGCAATGCCCTTGGGCAGGAACACGGTCACCAGCACGAACAGGCCGCCGAGGGCGAACAGCCAGGCGTCCGGCATGATGCCGGTGAACACGGTTTTGCCGTAGTTCACCAGAATGGCGCCAATGACCGCGCCGTACAGGGTGGCCCGGCCACCGAGGGCCACCCACACCACGATTTCGATGGAGAACAGCGGCGAGAATTCGCTCGGGTTGATGATGCCGACTTGCGGCACGTAGAGCGCGCCGGCGACACCCGCCATCATGGCGGACACCACGAACACGAACAGCTGCACACGCTCTACCCGGTAACCCAGGAAGCGGGTGCGGGCTTCAGCATCGCGGCAGGCCACGCTGACGCGGCCGAGTTTGCTGGTGACAATGCCTCGGCAGATCACGTAGCCGATGGCCAGAGCGATGCCGGTTGCCAGGAACAGGCCGAGGCGGGTGGCGTCGGTACGCAGGTCAAAGCCGAGCAGGTCTTTGAAATCGGTCAGTCCGTTGTTGCCGCCAAAGCCCATTTCGTTGCGGAAGAACGCCAGCATCAGCGCGAAGGTGAGCGCCTGGGTGATGATGGAAAGGTACACCCCGGTCACCCGCGAGCGGAACGCCAGGAAGCCGAACACCAGGGCCAGCAGGCCCGGCGCCAGCAGCACCATGATGAAGGCGAACCAGGCCATGTCGAAGCCAAGCCAGTACCAGGGCAGCTCCTGCCAGTTCAGGAACACCATGAAGTCCGGCAGGAGCGGGTCGCCGTAGACGCCGCGATCACCGATCTGACGCATCAGGTACATGCCCATGGCGTAACCGCCGAGGGCAAAGAAGGCGCCGTGGCCCAGGCTGAGGATACCCAGGTAACCCCAGACCAGATCCACCGCCACCGCCAGCAGCGCGTAGCACAGGTATTTACCCAGCAGGGTGACGGTGTAGGAACTCACATACAGGGCGCTGTCCTGCGGCATCAGCAGGTGCAGCGCGGTGACGATAATCAGGGCGGCGAACAGCACGCCCAGGAACAGTTGCGTGGAGCGTTCACGCAAAGGTCGCGTTAGCCACATACCTTAACCCTCCGCCGCACGGCCCTTCTGGGGAAAGAGTCCCCGGGGGCGTTTTTGAATGAACAGGATGATCAGAACCAGTACCAGGATCTTGGCGAGGACGGCACCGGCCCAGGGTTCCAGCAGCTGGTTGATGGTGCCCAGCGACAGGCCGGCCAATAAGGTGCCCCAGAGGTTTCCGACGCCGCCGAACACCACCACCATGAAGGAATCGATGATGTAGGCCTGGCCCAGGTTCGGGCCGACGTTGGTGATCTGGGACAGCGCCACACCGGCCAGGCCAGCCACGCCGGAACCCAGGCCGAAGGTGAGGATGTCCACCTTGGTGGCCTTGATGCCCATGGAACGAGCCATGGCCCGGTTCTGGGTAACGGCGCGCACGTCCAGGCCAAGCCGGGTCTTGCGCATGATCAGCATCAGACCGGCGAACACCACTAGAGCGAAGCCGACTACGTAAAGGCGGTTCAGGGTCAGTGACAGCGCTTCGTTGATCATCACCGAGCCGCTCATCCAGTCCGGGGTGATCACGGTGCGGTTGAGCGGAGAAACCACGGTGCGCACCAGCTGTTGCAGGATCAGACTGACACCGAAGGTGGCTAGAAGAGTTTCCAGCGGGCGGCCTTTCAGGTGCTGGATGACGGTGCGTTCAATGGCGATGCCCGCTAGGGCCGCCACCAGGAATCCGGCGGGGATGGACAGCATCAGCGCCAGGCCCGGCTGGCCCGGCAGAAGCTGCTGCATACCCCAGGTAGTGTAGGCGCCGAGCATGATCAGCTCGCCGTGGGCCATGTTGATTACACCCATCACGCCGAAGGTGATGGCCAGGCCAATGGCCGCCAGCACTAGCACCGAACCGAGGGACAGGCCGAAATACAGGGTTTCGGCGGCACGGTTCAGTTTCAGTTTCTGCTCGATGCTTTCCATGGCCTTGGAAGCAGCTGCGGAAAGCGCCGGATCATCGCTGCGCATGGCCTGTTGCAGGGCGGCGCGAGCTTCGGAGTTGAGGCTGCCGGAGAGTGTGGCCACGGCAGAAATGTCGCCCTGCTCTTCCACCTGGTAAATCGCCAGGGCTTCGGTGAGCGCGGCCTGTACATCGGCGCTTTGCTCTTCGCTAATCAGCGTTGGCAGGCGCCCGGCCAGGGTGCCACTCACGCTGCCTTTTAGGGCGCGGGCGGCGGTTAGTCGTTGGTCCTCATCGGGGCTCTTCAGATCGATCACCGACAGGATGCCTTCGAGTTCGTTACGCAGGGCGTTGTTGACGCGAATGGTGTCGATGTCGCGGCGGGAGATCTCGCCCAGGTTTTCTCTGGTCAGTGCGTCTTCCACGGTCCAGTTACGGCCGCGGTTGGACAACACGATGATGAATTGGCCGCTGTCTTCGATGCGCCCGAGTTTGTTGGCGCCGAAGGATTCCAGCCAGTAACGGGCACGGTCATCACCACTGCCGGCGATGCGGTTCACCACCGCTTTCTTTTCGGCAAAGGAGGAATCGGCCAGCGCGGTGAGTAATTGTTGTGCTTCAGTGTCTTCTACTTGGGCCAGGGTAAGGCCGGGCCAGAGCAGACAGCAGGCGAGCAGCAGATGGCTGAGCAGTCGGTAGATGCCCATGGTTGCGTCCTGTTCTTGGGAATAGAGGGTGGAGCGAAAACGGTGGTAAAGCGCGGGCGAGACCGAGGCCCCGCCCGCAGTTGGTTGCTGATGGCCTCAGGCCTTACTCGGCAACCACCTTGCCGCCACAGGTGCCGGTAACCACGTTGAAGTTTCCGCAGAACAGCGGCTTGCGCCAGTCACTGATCAGGTCCTTGGAACCCGGCAGGAAGTCAGACCAGGCATCGCCAGCCACGGTGGAGGCGGTTTCCCAAACCACGGAGAACTGGCCGTTGTCCTGAATTTCGCCAATCAGTACCGGCTTGGTGATGTGGTGGTTGGGCATCATGGTGGCGTAGCCGCCGGTGAGGTTCGGCACGCTCACGCCAATGATCGCGTCTTTCACCGCGTCCACCTCAGCAGTACCCGCTTTCTTGACCGCTTCGACGTACATGTTGAAGCCGATGTAGTGCGCTTCCATCGGGTCGTTGGTGACGGCGTCTTCGTTGCCGGTGTACTCAACCCAGGCGTCGATGAAGTCGTAGTTGGCGTCGTTGTCCACGCTCATGAAGTAGTTCCAGGCGGCCAGGTGGCCAACCAGCGGGCCGGTGTCGATACCGGACAGCTCCTGCTCACCTACAGAGAAAGCAACCACCGGGATGTCGGCGGCGTCGATGCCCTGGTTACCCAACTCACGGTAGAACGGCACGTTGGCGTCGCCGTTGATGGTGGAAACCACGGCAGTTTTCTTGCCGGCGTTACCGAACGTCTTGATGTCGGAGACGATGGCTTGCCAGTTGGAGTGACCAAACGGCGTGTAGTTGATCATGATGTCGTCGGCGGCCACGCCCTTATCCTTGAGGTAGGTCTCGAGGATTTTGTTGGTGGTGCGCGGGTAGACGTAGTCGGTGCCTGCCAGAACCCAGCGCTCAACGCCGATGTCGTTCATCAGGTAGTCCACCGCCGGAATCGCTTGCTGGTTGGGCGCGGCACCGGTGTAGAACACGTTCTCGGAGGATTCTTCACCTTCGTACTGCACCGGATAGAACAGCAGGCCGTTCAGCTCTTCCACCACCGGCAGTACGGACTTACGGGAAACCGAGGTCCAGTTGCCGAAGATTACGTCTACTTCTTCTTTCGCAAGCAGCTCGCGGGCTTTCTCGGCAAACAGCGGCCAGTTGGAGGCGGGGTCCACAACCACCGGCTCAAGCTGACGGCCCAGAACACCGCCGGCCTCGTTCTGCTTTTCAATCAGCATCAGCATGGTGTCTTTCAGGGTGGATTCACTGATCGCCATAGTGCCGGACAAAGAGTGCAGGATGCCGACTTTGATGGGGTCTTCGGCGGCCAGGGAGTTGAAAGAGATGGAAAGCGCCAGTGCAGAGAGGCCCAGTTTCACGTGTTTTTTGATGCTCATTTCGTCATCCTTTTCGTTTTTAGGGAGGTTGTGCAATTCGTCTGAAGCACCTCCTGCTCTGCATTAGTCGTTCCAGCACCAAAATAATCCAATTATTTTCAGTTAGTTAGCGCTAAACCCAAGACTCTCATCAGCACTTTTGCCCCATCAAAACGCACCAAAACCTATACCTGCGGTGCACGTTCGCACGTTGCTGGTGCACAAGCCTTCGGTCATAGCTTTCCCATCCATTAAATATCAATGACTTGTAAAATTTCGAGGGAAGGGAATGGCAGGTTTCAGGCATAAATAGCATGCTTCTTATTGTGCGCTGGCCTGTCCTGCTTGCCCAGCATTGGTGCGCACAATGCTGGTGCTCTCTGGCATCCGATAAGCAGCACTTACACCGCCGTAGGAGATGTCTCACACGCTCTGGCGCGATTGTCCGGTTTTGCCAAAATGTGTCGTCGATAGAATCGTATCTGTCAGGGATGACAAGCCAGCAAGGATCGTTGGCTCAAGGACGATAACTCCAGGGATTTGGAGTTGCCCTAAGGATCAGGGGCTTGCAGGGAAGATCGCAAGGATGAAGTGCTCAGGATGAGCACATGGCCTGAAGGATCAGGCGAGGGTCAGCCACGGAAAACGGGACCACAAGGAGTGTGGTCCTGTCCGTGCATTCGTTCCGGCTGTTTGCGTCCCGACAACACTAAAAAGACGACAACTCAGCATCAGGAACTCACTTTCGATGAAACGCACTCCTTTTTTTGCCACTCTCGTACTGCTGTTCAGCCTGGTTACCGGATTTGCTCACGCTGAACCGGCCGCCATCAATATCAACACTGCCGATGTTGCCACGCTGGCCGAACTGACCGGTGTTGGCCAGAGCAAGGCCGAAGCCATTGTGGCCTACCGCGAAGCCAATGGTCCTTTCAGCGCGCCGCAGGATCTGGCCAATGTGAAAGGTATTGGCGAACGCACCGTTGAAAAGAACGCAGCACGCCTGGCCGTGAAATAATCTGCTCCGTGGGCGGCGGCACCCGCCGCTGCCTACGTACTACTACCTACCTAAAAGTCGTCTGGCATCAGCGGTTCCCGATTCCTATCATTAGTGGAACAACAACACTAATGAGCGTGAGCATCGGCGTCATGGCTGACCCTATTAAGCTTTACCCCTCGAAACCCTCCAAAGTGTATTTCTTCGGTACCTGCCTGGTGGACATGTTTTACCCGGACGCGGGCATGGCGGGCATTCAGCTGCTCGAGCGCGAAGGCATTGAGGTGATTTTCCCGCAGGACCAGACCTGTTGCGGCCAACCGGCCTTCACCTCCGGCTACCACGACGAAGCCCGCGCTGTCGCCAGGGCCCAGCTGGGTCTGTTTCCCGAGGACTACCCCATTGTGGTGCCCTCCGGCTCCTGCGGCGGCATGATGCGCAAGCACTACCCGGACCTGTTCAAGGGCACTGAGGACGAAGTTCGGGCCGCGGAAGTGGCCGGCCGGATCTGGGAACTCACCGATTTCCTGCTCAACGTTTGCCATATCAAGCTCAAAGATGCGGGCGAGCCCACCACCGTGGCCATGCACACTTCCTGTTCTGCACGCCGGGAAATGGGCGTGGCCGAAGTGGGGCCGAAACTGCTGGGCCAACTCGATAACGTCAACCTGGTTGAGCAGGTTCGCGCAGAGGAATGCTGCGGGTTTGGCGGCACCTTTGCCATCCGGCACCCCGAGATTTCTAGCGCCATGGTGAGCGAAAAAGTGGACGCCCTGGTGGACACCGGCGCCAGGGAGTTTGTCACCACCGATTGCGGCTGCCTGATGAACATTCATGGCTATGCGGAGAAAAACCAGAAGGCCATGTCCGGCCAGCACATTCTCAGTTTCCTGTGGGACCGCACCGGCGGCGATAAGGGAGAGCGGTCATGAGCGACACCGCCCGGCACTCACCTCACCACGTTGATGTAAAAGAGTTCCACCCACGGGCCCACGAAGCGTTGCACAACCCGCAGATTCGCCAGAACTTCCGCAAGGCGATGGACGGGCTGATGACCAAGCGCAAGAGCGCCTTTGAAGGTTGGGATCTGGAAACCCTGCGTGATCTCGGTGCCAACGTGCGCATGCGCGCCCTGGCCAATCTGCCCGACCTGCTCGAGCAGCTGGAGCAGAAGCTGACCGAGAACAGTATCAAGGTGCACTGGGCCGTGGACGGTGACGAGGCCTGCCGCATTGTGCGCGATATCTGCAAGGCGCGGGATGCCAAGACAGTGATTAAGGGCAAGTCGATGGTGTCTGAGGAAATGGAACTGAACCATTACCTCAAGGAACAGGGCATCGAAGCCCTTGAATCCGATTTGGGCGAGTACATTGTGCAGCTGGCCGAGGAAACGCCCTCTCACATCATCATGCCAGCGATCCACAAGAACACCGGTGAGATCTCCAAGCTGTTGCACGAGAAAACCGGCACCGACCTGTCGAATGATGTGGAATACCTGACCGCCGCTGCTCGCCTGCAGCTGCGCGAGAAATTCATGAACGCCGATGTCGGCGTGTCCGGGGTGAACTTTGCCGTGGCCGAAACCGGCACCCTGTGCCTGGTGGAAAACGAAGGCAATGGCCGCATGACCACCACCGTGCCAAAGTGCCACATTGCGGTTACGGGTATCGAAAAAGTGGTGCCGAACCTTGAGGATGTCTCTGCCCTGCTCGCCCTGCTGACCCGCTCTGCCACCGGCCAGCACATCACAACCTACTTCAACATGATCTCCGGGCCCCGCAAGGCCGAAGAGCTGGACGGCCCGGAAGAAGTGCACGTGGTACTGGTGGACAATGGCCGGTCGTCGATTTATCAGGACGATGAACTGCTGGACACCCTGCGTTGCATCCGCTGCGGCGCCTGCATGAATCATTGCCCGGTGTATACCCGCGTTGGCGGCCACACCTACGGCACCACCTACCCCGGCCCGATCGGCAAGATTCTGATGCCGCACCTGATTGGCCTGGACGAAGGCCGACACCTACCCAGCGCCTCCAGCCTGTGTGGTGCCTGCGGCGAAGTATGCCCGGTGAAGATCCCGATCCCCGATCTGCTGGTGCGCCTGCGCCAGGAATCGGTGGATGGCGACAAACTGCACCCAGCCAAGGTTCGTGGTCACGGCGCCAAGCGCAATGCGGTGGAAGCCATGATCTGGAAAGGCTGGAGCTGGATGCACGCGCACCCCGGCGCCTATCGGTTTGGCACTAACCTGGCCGCGCGCTTTCGCATGCTGCAGCCCGGCAAGATGGGCAGCTGGACCCAGTTCCGCACCTCGCCCAAGCTAGCGCCCAAAACCCTCCACGAACAGCTCAAGGAGCGCGGCCAGTGAGTTCTCGCGACACCATTCTGCAGCGCCTGCGCAACCGGACTGGCGGCGAGCTGACCGCCCCGGAGTGCGATTTTTCCGTGCTGAAACGACCGGACTGGTCAACCACCGAAAGGATTGCCCTGTTCGAGAAAATGATCGAATCCGTTCACGGCGAGGTGCACCACTGCACCGAGGACAGCTGGGTAGACCGGCTTGCAGAAATACTCGGCACTCGCGGCGCTCGCAATCTGCTAATACCCAAGGAGCATGAGATCGGCGTAAAACTCCGCTCCGCCACCCTCGGGCGGGAAGACCTGCCCCACCTGCTGATTTACGACGAGCCCATCGAAAGCTGGCAGTCGGTTCTGTTCAATGACGTGGATGCCAGCATCACCTCCACCCGGGGCGGCATCGCCGAAACCGGCTCGCTGATTCTATGGCCGAACTCGGACGAACCCCGGCTGATGAGCCTGGTGGCTCCAATTCACATAGCGGTGCTGTTTGCCAGCGAGCTGTACACCACTTTCCACGAGGCCATGCAGGTCCAGAACTGGAAAGCTGGCATGCCCACCAATGCCCTGCTAATCTCCGGGCCATCCAAAACGGCGGACATTGAGCAAACCCTTGCTTACGGTGTCCACGGTCCCAAAGAGCTGATTGTGTTGATTATTGAATGATTCGAGGCGCTCTACTGATCGCCCTGGCAGCCCTGCTCTGGGCGACCACGGGCATTGTCGCAAAATTCCTGTTTACCGGTACCGAGCTGGAAGCCATAACTCTGGGCTTCCTTCGGTTGGCTGTCGCCTTGCCGTTTTTCTGGCTGCTGATGCGCCGGGAACAGCGGCAACTGGAACGCGCCAACCCCGGAGCCCGGGTGCCGGGCAGCTCCCTGCGTCACCTGGGCAAGAAAGCCCTGATCCCGCTGGCTGCACTGGGCCTGTTCCAGGCGTTCTACCAGGGCAGCTACCTGCTGGCCGTTGATCTCACCGGTGCCGGCATCGCCACCCTGATTGCCCTGTGCCTTCCGCCGGTATTCGTTGCCTTGCTGGCCGCGCCACTGCTCGGCGAAAAACCGGGGCTGCTGACTGTACTGTCTCTGGTCGCCGCCATCTTCGGTACCTCTATGCTGGTACTGAGCGACATGGACACCGCGGGCACCTTGCGCCTCGCTGGCATTTTGATCGCGCTTTTTGCCGCGCTGGTTTACACAGGTTTTACCCTGACCAGCCGCTACAGCTCTACAGGTACACCGGTGTTCACAACCGCGTTCATCTGCTTTTTCACCGCGGCCCTGATCCTGTTTCCAGTGGTGTGGCTGTCCGGCGGCTTCGAAGGCCTGGACACCCTGGCGTTTCATCAGTGGCTGATGGTGGTGTACGTGGGTGTGGTGCCCACCTGCATCGGCTACGTGAGTTTCTTCGCAGGCATGCAAACCACGCCTGCAACACTGTCCAGCATCATCGTGACCCTGGAACCATTGTTCGTGGCGTTGTTGGCGTGGGTGTTTCTGGGCGAGATTCTGGGCCCCATCGGCATTGCCGGGGCGTTCATTTTGACGGCAGCGGTGATCGTGGCATCCCGCTACGGAGGAAAAGCCGGCACCGACACCAAGAAAGGTGCCGATACCGCAGGCTGACGGGTATCAGCCGTTTTTGCTTTGCTTCTGCATCATGTCCGGCTGCAGGATTTCAATCCAGTAGCCGTCCGGGTCTTTGATAAAGGCCAGTCCCTTCATCTTGCCGTCGTCCGGCTTCTTCACAAACTCTACGCCGAGGTGTTCGAAACGCTCACAGGCGGAGTACACGTCGGGCACAGCGATTCCAATATGACCAAAGCCCTGAGGCTGGTCGTTGCCATTGTGGTAGGCGAAATCATTGTCGTCCTCGGTGCCCCAGTTGTGGGTCAGCTCGAGCATGGCTTCGCGACCAAAGGTAAAGGTCGTCCGATAAGCGTCGTCGGACGGCACCTGATTGGCCTGGCGGTCATCCAGGTAGCCCAGGAAATACAGGCTGAATTTCATCTCCGGGAAGTCCAGCTTGCGAACCAGGCGCATGCCCATTACACGGGTGTAGAAATCCATGGAGCGCTCTGGGTCTTTGATGCGCATCATGGTCTGGTTGAAGACGTAGCCTTCGGTTTCCGGTACGGGATCCTCATATAGGCCGGCGGCCTGTTCGAAATGCTTGGGCATGGTATTTCCCTTCGTTATTCGCAGGATTCAAAGCATATACCTGCGTGCGTTTCAAAGGGATTTCAAGGGGGGCCGCCCGGCCCCTAATCAATCGAATCGAACGAATCAAGAAGCCAACTGATGCTCCTCCCCCCGATAATAAGCCTCAACACGGGGGTTCATGATGCGCTTCCACAGCGGCGGGATGGTGGCCAGGACGATCATGGCGGCGTAGCCGGCCGGCAACTGCGGGGCGATGTCGTGGTGGCGCAGTACCTGGTAGCGGCGTTTGGCGTAGGCGTGGTGGTCGCTGTGGCGCTGAAGGTGGAACAGGAACACGTTGGTGAGGAAGTAATTGCTGTTCCAGCTGTGCTCAGGCGCGGTGCGTTCGTAGCGGCCATTGTCCAGCTTGCGGCGGTGCAGACCGTAGTGTTCCAGGTAGTTGACGATTTCCAGCAGGGTGAAGGCGATGAAGCTCTGGACCAGGAAGAAAGCGGCACCCAGCCAGCCGAAGGCGACAGTGAAAGCAATGAATACCAGGGCACTGATGCTGTACCACCAGATCAATTCGTTGCGCCAGCTGAAGGCTTTTTCGCCTTTGCGCTCCAGGCGCTGGGCTTCCAGTTTCCAGGCATTCAGGAAATTACGCAGGTAGGCCTGAGGCAGAAAGTTGTACAGGGACTGGTTGTAGCGAGAAGACGAGGCATCGCCCGGCGTGGATACATGCACATGGTGGCCGCGCAAGTGCTCCACTTTGAAGCCCGCATAGCAGACCAGGGAAAGCAGGAAGCCGCCGGCTCGGGTTTCCAGTTTGCCGTCTTTGTGGATCAGTTCGTGGGCGACGTTGATGCCTAGGCCGCCGACAATACCAATGGAAATCACCCAGCCGATGCCCCCGATAGCATTGAACTGGCCCGAGGCCAACTCCAGCATGCTCCACACCAGCAGCACCGCGTATCCGACCACCCACCCGAGCGTGATTACCCGATAGAAGGCTTCGCTGTTCATCTTCGGCACGTCCACCTCTTCATCGGGGTTCAGGGCGTCTTTTCCCAAGAGCAGGTCCAGCACCGGGATGATCCCGAACACCACCACCGGTACGCCCCAGGCAAACAGGTTCTCCAGGCTGGTGGCCTGCCCGGCCGCCAGCAGCAAAGGTGGTAACGCCAGCGGGAGCATGGCGATCAGGTAGCTGTACTTCTTCAGGGTTAGCAGGATTCTTCGGCGGGTAGCCTCTCGGCTGATCGATAGGTGGCTGGTATTCATTGTGCACTCTCCTTCGACTGTTTTCGTGGCGACGGGTCATTCGCCTCTTGTTTTATGCATTATTGTCCTACAATACATCAGTCGTCAATTCGTTTCCGTCCATTTCTTGATCACGCCCACGAAAGCCCAGCCGGATCAGGGGCTTGTGGCTTTTGTGACAGGAGGCTGTGGTAGACTCACCCACACCGATGTCCCCTTTTCTGAACGCACCTTGCTAGAGAGCCGTTATGGATTTTCAGGCGCCGAATACCCTGGCCGAGCAGATCGCCAATTTCATGGCCGAGCGGATCATGACCGGGCACATTCGGCCGGGGGAGCGCATCCAGGAGGCCAGACTGGCCGGTGAGCTGAAAGTGAGCCGGGCCTCGGTCAAGGAAGCCCTGTACACCCTGGAACGCTGGCATCTGGTGGACATCACACCCCGTAAAGGCGCTTCGGCAACCCGATTAGATGCGGAACACGCCTCCGAGCTGTACGACGTTTACATGCACCTGCTGATGATGCTGGTGACGAGGCTGTGCGAACGCTGGCAGGAGAAGCATCGCGAGCCCATGCTTGCCGCTGTGACCAATGTGGTGGAGCTTTCCAAGAAACCATCAGCCGACATCACCGCCGTCGTAGAGGCGAGTTTTGGCGTGATGGAAGCCTGCTGTGAGGTGGTGGGCAATCCCTACCTCTCGGAGGCACTGTCCAACTTCAAGCCAGCGGTGAGCCGGGCCTACTATTTAAGCGCCGACCGATACCGTCAGGGCCTGAAACACACCAGCGCGTTCTTTACCCAGTTGCCAGCTGTCGTACTGGCCCGGGACAGCGCCGCCGCCCAGGCCCTGATTCGTGAGTTTGCTGAAACTCAGCAGGCACTCATTCAGCAAGCTCTGGCAGGCAAACCATGAGCGACGTAGCCGAAAGCGATTACTCGAAACAAACGTCCTGGCGGCGACTCGCAGTCTTCAGCCTGATCTTTATCGCCATGACCGCTGCCGGCCTGTACGCGGTTTACGACCAGTTTGCCGAGCGCAGCCTTACTTTCGATCCGCGCCTCATTGCGCCCACCACGCTGCTGATGGTCGGGCTGCTGTTGCTGGTTTACTTTGTGTCCGATGGACTGCGGCTGTATTTCACCCTGCGCGCCCTGGGGCACCGGCTGCCGCTCAAGGTGATGTTCCGGCTGGTGTTCATCAACCTGTTCTTCTCCAACGTGACACCCATGGCCACCGGCGGCGGTTTTGCCCAAATCTGGTACCTGCACCGGCACGGCGTGCCCATGGGCCGGGCAACGGCCGCCACCACCATCCGCACAGTGCTGGCCGTGATGTTCATCTTCACACTGACCCCGATCTTCCTGCTGACACTCCGGGCCCTGAAAGACCACACGATCACCGGCTCCATTGGTGTTGCACTGGCGATTTTCATCTTTATCTATCTGGCCTTTTTCGCGGTACTGCTGTTCCGCACTCACTGGTTGATCGCACCCCTGACCCAGATCCTGGTGACCCTGCACCGCTTCCACCTGATCAGCGATGCCCGACACCGGCGCTGGCAGTTCAAGGCACGCCGGGAGATGCTCCGGTTCTCCGACAGCTTTGGTGATTACCTGAAGGGCCAGCCGCTGTATGTAGGCCTGTCGGTCCTGTTCACCGCTCTGTTCCTGCTCAGCCTGTTCAGTTTCCCTGCCCTGTTGATGTACAGCCTGGGTTACACCGTTGATTATCTGGTCTCTTTGGGGCTGCTGGTCGTAACCACCTTCGTCATGTATTTTTCACCCACACCTGGGGCTTCCGGTATTTCCGAAGGTGTATTTGGAAGCTTCTTTCGGGATATTCTGTCGGGCAACCATCTGGTGCTGGTCACCGTAAGCTGGCGCCTGCTTACCATATACCTGGGCATGATCATCGGACTGATTGTGCTGCAGAGGGAACTCATTAAAGACCGCAGGAAACCGGAATGATCTTCCGAAACCCACTGAAACTGCTGTTCTATCTGTGCCTGCTGATCGTTATTTTTCTGGTCGGCTACAAGGCCTACCTCAACCTGTTCATGAAGGACTTCAAGGGCCTGCATACGGAACAGGTGGAACGTATTCAGCGCGCCACCGATCCCGAATCACCGGTCAGTTTCGCGGTGGTGGGCAACATCAACAACTCCATCGGCATCTTCGAGGAACGAATTGTTCCTGAGTTGAATAACTCCGGCATCGATTTCATGGTGTCTGCGGGCAACGCGGTCAGCGGTGGTGGTGAGGACAAGTACCGTGCGCTGTATGGCAGCCTGGGGCACTTGGACATTCCCTACCTGCTGACATTTGGAGCGCACGAGTACGAGGACTTCGGCAGCTTCCGGTTTTACGATCATTTCGGGCCCCATTTTTTCAGCATCCTGGCGGGCAACAGCCGGCTGATCTTCCTGGACAGCACCGGCAAAACGCCGTGGCAGTGGCAGATTCGCTGGCTCAATGACCTGCTGGCCCAAGACAGCTCCAAGGCCCGGATTCTGTTCATTGGCCACCCGCCCATGGAGCCAGAGGCGAACGCACCCTTCGATCAACGCAGTGACTACCTGCAGCCTCCGGAATTCCGCAGCGCACTGATGCGGGAGATCAAGCGTCACGGTATTGATCTGGTGTTCTCGGCCAACCTGTCGCTCTATTCCGAGGCCACCAGCGACGACACCACCTTCATCACCACCGGCGGCGCCGGTGGCCTGGTGCTGAACAACGACACCAGCTTTTACCACTTCGTGAAGGTGAACGTGGATGCCGATGGCAACGCCAGCCACTCCCTGGAACGGCTGCAGGTGGGCCAACACGAGATCCTGAAGCAGCTGGAAAGTTTCTGGTTTTTCATCTACTCGCTGATCTACTCCGGCTACCTGAATTTCATCCTGCTGCTGGCCGTGTTTGTCGCCATCACCATCAAGCTCTACACCGCGATCTTTATCGGCAAGGACTACTATCCCGATTACGATCTGGACCCTTCGCCCTGGCTCCAGAAGTCGTTACGGGTGACGATGTTCACCAACAACTACCTGCCGTTTATTGGTGGCGTGCCCATCTCCATTGAACGTCTGCGCCGGGGCCTGGTTGAGCTGGGCGACAAGCTCCTCATCGTCGCCCCGAGGTACAAGGACCAACCGGAAAACGAGGACCAGGTAGTGCGCGTACCTTCGCTGCTGGCCATGGGTGAAAAGCGGGAATTCCGACTGGCCAATATTTTCCTGGCTCGCATCCGCAAGGCGGTAAAAGCGTTCCGTCCGGACATTATTCACCTGCATCACCCGTTCTGGCTCGGCTCCCTGGGGCTATTCATGGCGCGTACCTTGAAGGTGCCCGCCATTTACACCTATCACACCCGGCTGGAGCATTACGCCCACTTCGTACCCCTTCCCGGCATGCTGTTCCGTAACCTGATCTCCCATGCCCTGATCAAGCGCTTCGCCAACAAGTGCGACGGTGTGATCGTGCCGACCTACTCCACGGAAGAATACCTGCGCATGATCGGCGTGAAGACCCCCACCTATGTTCAGCCCACGGGCATTGAGTACCAGCGCTTTCAGGACGTGAATGAAGACGACATTCAGCGCTTGCGGGAACAGCTCGGGCTGAGCAATGAGAAGGTGTTCGTCAGCGTGTCCCGGCTCTCGAACGAGAAGAACATCGACTTCATGATTGAGGCCATCGACAGCCTCCGCTCGGAGACCGATGTGCCATTCCGGTTCCTGATGATTGGCGACGGCCACCAGCGTGACCGGCTCAAACAAAAAATCGATGACCTTGGCCTGCAGGAGCATTTCACTCTGGTGGGCGCGGTGCCACCGGATGAGATGGCAACCTGGTATCGCCTGGGTGATGCCTTCCTGTTTGCTTCAAAATCAGAAACCCAGGGCATGGTAATTCTGGAGGCCATGGCTGCCGGACTGCCGGTGGTGGCGGTTCGCTCCAGTGGTATAGAAGACGTGGTTCGGCACGGCCACAACGGCTTCAAGACGCCGGAGCGGCAGGACAAGTGGATTCAGGCCGTGAAGCGGCTGCTGGAAGAAGACAGCCTGCGCGAGGAACTGGCAAAACAGGCACTGGAATTTGCGGAAGAGTTTTCGGTGGGACAGTTTGCCACGGACGTTCGCACCATTTACGCCAGTACCCTGGCGCTGGCCGAAAAGAGGAAAAACCGACACTGGGATAGTTAGGCCGTTTCACTCTTCCGGGCTGATCGGTCTAGACTTTAATCACGTATCAAAAAGACCCTTTTATTTTTCGGAGAGGTTACGTGTCCCAGATTCCCGTTGGTATCAGCACCTGCCTGCTGGGCAAGGAAGTCCGCCATGATGGTGGCCACAAGCACTCCCGCTACTGCACTCAGGTACTGTCCAAGCACTTCGAATTCCGGTCCATCTGCCCGGAGCTGGAAGCCGGACTGGGTGTGCCCCGCCCTGCCATCCACTTGCGGGAATACCCGGAAGGCATGCGAATCATCGAGACCAAGGGGCAGGCGGACCACACCGCCGCCATGGAAGGGTTTATCGATGACGTCATCCCCACCCTTTCAAACTTGCGCGGCTATATACTGATGGCGAAATCTCCCAGCTGCGGCATGGAGAGAATCAAGGTCCATAACGAAAACGGCCAGGTCACCCGCCGCGACGGCCGCGGCATGTTTGCCGATGCGCTCTTAAAGGCCTACCCGCTGATGCCGGTGGAAGAAGAGGGCCGCCTGAACGACAACATGATTCGCGAAAACTTCATCGAACGGGTGTTCGCCTACGATGACTGGATGCAGAATGTCGCCGGCGAGCAGCTTAGCGCCAAGGCTCTGATCAACTTCCACACCCGTCACAAGTTCCAGTTACTGGCCCACTCCGAAAAGATTTACCGACAGCTTGGCCCCATGCTCGGCGACCTGAAATCAGAACCGCTGGAAAGCATTGCCGACCGCTATATCCATCTGTTCATGGAAGCCATGAGCAAGAAAGTCAGCCGTGGTTCGCACATCAATGCCATGCAGCATCTGCTGGGGTATCTGAAAGACGCCATGGGCGAGGAAGATCGGAAGGTCATGCTGGAACAGATGGACGCATACCACCGCGGCGAGGTCCCATTGGTAGTGCCCATGACGTTGCTACGCATGGCCCAGCGCCGGGAACCGGTGGATTACCTGAGCGCCCAACAGTACCTGACCCCTTACCCGGATGAGCTGGGGCTGCGCAACAACGTCTGAGCCGACACGCTTAGAAGGTGTATAGCAGAGTAATCGCCGTTTCCGTGTCCGTCCGCTCCTTACCCTCAGGCGGATCGGAAACGTGCTTCACCCGGAACGCGGTTTTCATGGACAAGTTGCCAACCACGTTCGCCTGCAAGGCGGTCTCCGACTCACTGATGGTGTTGTTTTCCTCCAGACCTACTTCCGTGCTGAGTTTCTGACGAAACAAGGCACGGTCTGAGAGAGCATAATCCAGTTGCGTGGCGAAACGGGCGATGACCGAGTCTTCCTTCTCGTTACCTTCATCATCCGGCTCATCCAAGCGGTTGTATCGGTAACCCATACCGGTCGAGACACTCCAGAATGAGCGTTTGCCGGATTCCCAGAGCCGGTTACCGTAACCGGCGGTGATTGACGACTCGAAGGCGTAACCGGAAAAACGATCATCTTCCCAGGAGCCGCGCAGAAACCAGTACTGCCGTTCATCGAACTTGTAGTTGGTCTCGCCTTCGGCTTTATATTGCTCGGCTGTAGTTTCGTCCTCGGCCTCGGTGTGCCGGGCACTCAACTCGGCGCCATTCCGCCAGCGCCTGGATTCCTGAGTAATCGCGAACCGGCTATTAAAGTTGGTTTCCTCGGTGTTGCCGGACGTCATCAGCACACCCAACTCGAACTCTGCGCCCACTTTGTCCTCGGCGCTTACCTGGGCCAGCGGCGCAGCCCCGATTAATGCAACCGCGACTGCTTTTCTGAGCTCCATAACCTCTCCCTATTAGCCGGCGGAACTGCGCAGAATCGGATACCTCACGTATTCTGGGCAGTTTCGCCGGCCTGGCTTTTCTGGGCGTGTTGCTGGCGCTCGGCCTTTTTTCGGGCCTTGCGCTCTTCGATGATGCGCGCCGCCTCGCCACCCACGTGGGTTTCACCACGCTGCTCGGCCAGACGCATCTGGCGCTCACGCTCGGCGAAGCGGGCTTTTTGTTCTTCCGTCAGGGTATCGATGCACTGGTGGCAGCTGACACCCTGCTCGAACTCCGGACGCTGCTTGTCGTCTTCGGTAATCGGCCGACGGCAGGCGTGGCACTGATCGTAATCACCACGTTCAAGCGAATGATTCACGGTAACCCGATCATCAAATACAAAACACTCACCCTGCCACAGACTCTGCTCTTCCGGCACCTCTTCCAGGTACTTCAGGATGCCGCCTTGCAGGTGGTACACCTCATCAAAGCCCTGTTCTTTCAGGTACGCGGTGGATTTTTCACAGCGAATGCCGCCGGTGCAGAACATGGCCACCTTCTTGTGCTTGGAAGGATCCAGATTCTGCTTCACGTACGCCGGGAACTCACGGAAGGTATCGGTGGCCGGGTTTACGGCATTCTGAAAGGTGCCGATCTCCACTTCGTACTGGTTTCGGGTATCCACCAGCACCACGTCCGGATCCGAAATCAGGTTGTTCCACTCTTTGGGATCGACGTAAGTACCAACGGTACGCTTCGGGTCGATGCCCTCAACGCCCATGGTGACAATCTCTTTCTTGAGCTTCACCTTGGTGCGCTTGAACGGCTGGATATCAACAAAGGATTCTTTGTAATCGATGCCGTCGAAACGCTCGTCGTTACCGAGCCAAGCCTTGATGGTATCAACGCCCTCGCGGCTTCCGGCAATGGTGCCGTTAATGCCTTCCCGTGCCAGCAACAGGGTGCCGTGCACGTCTTTCTCAAGCATCAGGTCCAGCAACGGCTGACGAAGGGTCTTGTAATCATTCAGGACTGCGAACTTATACAGCGCGCAGACAACAACGTCATTGCTCATCAATATCTCCTGCGGGCCGGACCGTAAATCCGGAGCATGGGTTTGGTCATTTGCTCAATGGCGCAAGCCAGAGCGGGCACAAATTTTAACCAACTCTGACCTGCAATCAAGTGCGGGCTGACCGCAGTGCCCCTGTTAGCTACACCTTTCGACCACTTATTGTGCCGCGCTGTTCAGCTCGCGCTCAACTACCGCCGACAGCTGGCCCCAACCGGGACGAGACAGGCGAATGTTGTCTACGAGTACCGTTGGGGTACTGCTGACCCGCAGCTGCATGGCCACGCGACGGCTCTGCTCAACGTCTTCACGGTGCAGTTCGGTGGTCATGCACCGACGAAAACGCCGCTCGTCCAGACCCAGGTCGCCGGCATATCGGCTGAAGGTTTCCACCGGATCGCCTGAGCTGCTCCATTCGGTCTGGGCATCAAACAGCTGGTCGTGCATGTCCCAGTAACCGTTCTGATCGCCTGCACATCGAGCTGCCATCGCCGCTGGCATGGCGTTCTGGTGTTGCTGCAGGGGCAGGTCAAAAAACACGAACCGCACCTTACCCGAATCCACGTACTGCTGTTTCAGCTTCTGGCTGGCGTCTGAGAAACGGCCACAGGCCGGACACTGATAATCAGCAAACTCGCGCACCACCACCGGAGCGTCCTCCGGCCCTACAGAGACACCGTACTGGTCCAGTTCTGCCGGGAACGGATCGGCATTGGCGCCGGCCACCGGCAGCTCGTCAGACGTGGGCTCCGGCTGTGCAGTGAGAAAGAACAGTCCCAATACAACAGCCGCCAGGACCAGCAAGGCCACCCCGATATACAGAGGCTTGTTGCTTGCTTTACGAGGCGCAGGCGCGCCGGTTTCCTTGCGACGTTTGGCTTCACCCATTGCGGGCTCCTTCTTGTTCGTTAGGTATTGTGGGGAAGAAATTCCCGGAATTTCGATCGTTGGCTACCGTTTTCACAGCCACCGAGGCAAGCTAAGATCCTTTATAACTTAAAAAAGTTCCAACAAAAATTAAGGAAAACTCATGGCCTTACCTGCATCCCTTGCCAATCAGCTCTCCCTGCCCCTGGTGGCGGCGCCCATGTTTCTGATCTCCGGCCCCGAGCTGGCATTGGCCTGCTGCAAGGAAGGCGTGGTTGGCAGTTTTCCTGCCCTTAACCAGCGTAGCAGTGAAGGCTTCGAAAGCTGGCTGGAACAGATGAACAGTGAGCTCAACAGTTTCCGCCAGCAAAACCCATCGGCACAAGTAGCTCCTTATGCCGTCAACCTGATCGTGCATCGCACCAACCCCCGTTGGCAGGCAGACCTGGAGTTGTGCGTAAAGCACCAGGTACCCATCGTGATCACCTCCCTGGGGGCGGCCAGCCAGGTGGTCGATGCGGTCCACAGTTATGGCGGGCTAGTGTTCCACGATGTTACCAACCAGCACCATGCCCGTAAGGCGGCGGAAGCCGGCGTTGATGGCATTATTGCGGTGGCAGCCGGGGCCGGTGGCCATGCCGGCACCATCAATCCGTTTGTGCTGGTGCATGAGATCCGCGAGGTGTTCGACGGCATCATCCTGCTAGCCGGCGGCTTGTCCCACGGTGAGGACCTGTTGGCGGCGCAGGCCATGGGTGCCGATCTGGCTTACCTGGGCACCCGGTTCATCAACACTGAGGAGTCCCAGGCTGAGGACGCCTACCGCAACATGATTATTGAGGCGGTGTCGGCGGACATCATCCACACCCCGGTGGTCTCGGGCATTCCCGCCAGCTTCATGCGTCAGAGCCTGGAAGCCGCCGGTTACCCGATGGATAAACTGAACCAGGCCGGTGAGATCGATTATGGCGAAAAGCTGAAGCCGGTAAGCGACGAGGCCAAGGCCTGGAAAACCGTGTGGTCCGCCGGCCAGGGCGTGAGCCAGATTCACGATGTGGTCAGTGTGCAGGCTCTGGTTAATTGCCTGAAGGCGGACTACGCCAAAGCCCATTCGCGCCTGGGCCAATAACAGAAACGGGCACCCGAAGGTGCCCGTTTCTGTTCACTCCGCCCGAGTTAAACCCGGAACTGGGACGCCTTGGCCTGAAGCGCCGCCAGCAACTCACCAATCTTCTGACTGGCATTGTCGGACCGGTGGATGGCTTCAACGGTGGTTTCGGATGACCGGGCGATGTCGTCAACGCTGACGCTGACCTTGCCGGCATGGCGCCCTTCCTGCTCGGCAACTGAGGAAATCGTCAGTGCCCGCTCCTGCAGGTTGCCCAGCAACTGATTGATCTCCTCAAAGTGCTCATCGGCCTTGCGGAATTCGGTTGAGGAATCGGCAACCTGTCCTGATACCTGATCGATCACCGACACCGCTTCATGGCTGCCACGCTGCAGGCGCGCGATAATGCCTTCGATTTCAGTGGTGGACTCCTGGGTTCGGCTGGCCAGCGTGCGCACTTCATCCGCCACCACGGCAAAGCCGCGGCCGGATTCCCCGGCCCGCGCCGCTTCAATTGCGGCGTTCAGTGCGAGCAGGTTGGTCTGTTCAGCAATCGCACCAATCACCGACAGTACCGACGTTATCTCGGTGCTCTGAGTGTTAAGCGCGTTCACCGCCTCAACCGCTTTCTCAACCTGTCGCACCACCGCATCCAGACGCTCACGCACATCCCGGGAGATACTGGCGGTTGCCTCGCTCTCTGCACCGATGGTCTGAACCGAGCCAGCGACTTCCTGAATGCTGTCGGCCACTTCCGAAATACTCTGGGACATGGCGGCCATGGTTTCGGACACCTCAGCCACTTCCCGCTGCTGATGATTCACCGCAGCAACTGCGTCCTGGCTGATCTCGCCCTGCTCCCGGGCCTGACCCGCGGCAGATTCGGCAGACGCCTTCACATCGGACACCAGCTCCTGAATCCGGGCGATGAACTGGTTCATGCCGCGCGCCATTTCAGTCAACTCATCCTTGCCTTTGAGCGTGACCCGGCGGGTCAAATCGGCTTCGCCATCGGCGATGCTCCAGATCGCCGCACTCAAGCGCAACACGCGGGGCAGGAGCCCGCCACCGAGTACCGCAGCAACCAGAACGATCAGAACAACAATGGAGCCAATCGCCAGAATCGAAAGGTTGGCGGCCAGGCTGGACGCCTCGTCATTCAGGGACTCCACCGTGCTCTGAATTCGCGCCTGGGTATCGGCGTCCATAGCCGCCAGCTGCTGTTGCAGCCGCTGGTTTACCAGTTCAGTTTCGGCTTCAAGCGTCTGGCGGGAGGCGTCGATACTGCCGGTGATGGTGGCGCTGAATTCCTGTTCCAACTGCGCCAGATCCCGGTTAATGCCTTCAAGGGACAAGCCCAGCTTCAGTTGGCCAATGGCTGAACCCTGCGGTTTGATGTCGGCAGTGATGATCACTACGTTAGGATCACGGCTGGCCGCATCGAGGACCTTGTTTGCCGCACCACGACCTTCGCCCTGGTCCATAAGAGTGCGTACTCGATCGTCGGTGCGATCGACATAGCGGGTCATGCGCTTGCCGTACTGATCGTAGTAAATGGCAAACAGCACCGATTCGCGCGCGTCGGCCAGTTCAACAAGATCGGTCAGGCGGGGTATGTCACGATCCCAGATCAGGGGCGCGGCAACCGCCGCCAGAACATTAGCCAGGCCCTGTGCCTCAGCCATGACAGCCGAGCGAACATTGTCTGAAACCCGTTGCTGTTGCTCGGTTTGTTGTTTGGTCAGGGCACTGGCAAGTTCATCGATGCTCTTCTCCCGCATGGTCTGCAGGCGACCGCGCACGTCCTCCCGGGTTTCGCCGAAGGAGTCGCTGACTTGATCACTGCTGGCCTCAAGCGCTGAACCTGCGGTCTCTACCAGGCGCTCGACCTGATTTGAAATCAGCCACTGACTGACCAGTACCTGAACCAACCCGGCGATGATCAGGATCAGGAATACCGGTCGGAGAAGGCGGCTGGAGATCAGCCGCCGTAGGAAATCAAATGACATACGGACCCCGCTAGCGTGTGTGCGTCATGCATCCTGTACAACCGTTACCAGCGTCCTTGCAAAGCATGTTGCCGTATGTATAGCAAACCCCGGGCCTTAGTGGGCCGTATTTATGTACGGATTTTGTAGTCAATCGTCATCGTTTTCCTCGAGTTCGATTTCGTCGGCAATGAAATTGTTCCCATCCCGTGAATATTCAACTTCGAGAATCAGAGTTTCTCCATTGCCGAATCGGTTAATGACTTCTGCCTGAGAATTATCCGCATAGCTTGCTGGAGCCGCATCTATCGACACCCCGAGAATCATGATGGAGCTAGGGGTAATGGCCGTGAGCTTACCTTCCAGTTCATACCGGTCGCGATCGGCAACAGTGGCCGTTTCATCGTCCACTTCGACTTTCAACGCTTCGATAAAGGTGTCAGTTCCCTGCTGCCTCTCAACCCCCTCAACCTCCACTGTCGTGGAACCAACTGGAAGAGTCAGGAAGGTAACGTCGGAACCGTCTTCAACGGTAAATGTTGTTGTCGGTGAGACCCGAACTTCAACGCCACCAACAAAAAACACACTGTCAGCAGCTGATGAAATAACCCCTTCGGCCTTTGCATTGCCATCCCGGCGCTCAATCTCTTCCGCCTCAACAACGGTTTCCGAGATGAAACTGCCTTCCACCTGGACCAGAAGCCCTTCGGTCAAATCCGCGAGCGTGACGTCGTCATCAAGCTCGGTGGTTTCCGTCACCCTGACCGTCAGATCTCCCATCCGGAATTCTCCGGGACGAGAGGTAGTCCCGGAAGGCGTGTAAGACGAATCGATTGTCGCAGTGAACTCAATATCGCCGGCATTATTACGTCTGAAACGACGGGCGTCGTCCCGATCTATTGTGACTGCAGTCAACACATTTCCAGCGAGGCTGCCCTCAACTTCCAATGCCGTGATGTTTGCCAAATCCGCCTCTGTCAGCCCGGAACCAAAACTGACTGCACTCTCGTCGTACTGAACGGTAATTGTGCCAATCGTGACTTCGTTCTGCGCTGCATCAGCCGCCGATACTCTACCCTCCAGCTCAACATCGGTCAGATCTGGAGAGATCGTCTCAATATAGCCAGCCCGGTAAGAGCCATCAGCCTGGCGCCAGGCGCTGACTCTGACATGGTCACTGATTGGGGAGCCGCCAAGCAGGGTGGCGTAGGTTGTGCCGCGAACGACGGTCTGACCATCAACCCGCACTGACTGTCCCATGACTGTGAGGGTTACAAACTCACCAGCACCGCTTGGATCAGCAACGACCTGCTCAACCGGACCACGCAAGGTATCGTCGTAACTAAGTCGATCAGCCGTTCCCGTGCCATCATCTCGCCACTGGCCCTCGACTCTCAGAATCATTCCTTCACTGAGATCTGTCTCTAACTGAACACCATCATTACTTTCCACTTCCTGATTCGGGATGCCATCTGTGTTGAACTTCACCCCATTAACAAACACACTCCCGAACCCTGAAACTGGCCCAACGCTTGAACCGGTTCCCCGGATTCCTCCATCTGCCACATCCAGCCCGCCGCCTCCGGCACCACCACAAGCGGCAATCACACCAAAGGCCATTGAGCCGGCGAGCAGCTCGAAAACACGATTACGGAGTTGCCGTGTCATAACTAATCTCCCCGTTTCCGGCCTTTGCCGGCAGGTTCTTCGAAAAAGAAGACGCTTACGCCCGTGCGGACAGGATCCCCGGACAAACAGCCAGAGCCTTGCCCCGAAATGTCTCGATCGTGGGGCCCCAGCCATTTATCCAACTGCTCCAGCAGTGTCTGGGACTGGGCAGCTGCATGCTTGCGCCAGCTCTCCATCATCTCCGGAGGAATGTTGTTGTAGGTCAAAGTTCTCTGGAACATTGGTGACTGGCCAGATTCGCCGCTAACCAGATTGTGATCAATTGTCGCTATAAGATCAGACACGTCCTCGCCGAAAATCTGGAGCATTTCCTCGCTGTCTCCGGCCGGAACATAAGCTCTTTGCTGCAAGATTAGCCCGCCTGATTCCGCATCTATCGAAACGACGCCGACCCGAAGCAATTCATCAAGCACCGCACGGGGAGGCATGTCACCGCTGTACCGCTTAACCAATTCGCTGAAGCTCAACGGTCCGTCAAAAGACAAAACGGCTGGCTCTCCGGCTTTGGTCTGGAAGGCCGTATCGTGTACCCAGCCCGACACCACCCGCGACGCCCGGTTGGAATGAAGCACATCGCTCGCGCTCGAGCCCGTGTTCTGCCCTGCAAGGATTTCACGCTGACGCTTTACTTCCTTTCGGGTCAGCCCGGTCATTACCGCAGCACGGGAATCGGTGGGCTTTCGTCGGCCGTCGTCAAAATCCTCCAGAGCGGCTTCTACATAGGCACGCTTCACCAGCTCGGAGAATTCGCCGAAAGGAATGCCGTTCCTCAACAGCAACCGCGTCAAAGGACGCAGGATGCGGAACAGCGCTTGATGCAGGGAGGAGGTCTTTTTCATGTTTGGGATTGTATTCCCATAGCTACGTCAAAAGCCAGAATACCTGGCCGGCGCAAACCGGCCAGGGCTGGCATTGGCTGCTCAGACTTGGGAAGCATCCGCGGGGGTGCTGTCCTCACTGCCATCAACGTCGACATTTCCGGTCAATTCGTACTGACCGCCACCGGTCGGGCGATACTCGATTTCCACTTCATCACCAACTTGGACACCGGACAGGCTGAAGCCATTACGAAGGACCTCCAGGTTCATGATCGTCACGGTATCGGCTCCGATCGCGCTCACTCGGGCTTCGAGCTCGAAATCGTCATCCTCGTCACTGTCCTCGCGCTCAATACTGATGGCTTCGAGGAATCCGCCCTCAGTACTATTCTGACGACCTTCAATTTCTAGATAGTCACCTACCTGGAGGCTCTGGATGTCACGGGCTCGACTGTGGCGGCCATCCTGATCCTGATCGTCATCATCGATCAGGGTATTTCCTGTCAGTTGAACACGAACTCCACTGACGATCATGGATTCGTTGTCCAGATCGATGGATTCAATACGGCCATCGAGTTCAGCATCAGATTCCCGGCCCTCAATCTCTTCAGCAACGACTACGCCGTTGATCGCCTCCCCTTCAACCTTTACGAAAAGTCCATCGACGAGGCTGCCTTCAGAGAGATCGTCAAATTCCGTGTCGCCATTGATCTGTACCCTGACACCATTCAGCGAGAACTGACCGCTAGAGGCGTCAAAGTCATAGATGCTTCCGGAGATCTCGACGTCGTCATCGTCGTTGAACAGGTCATCCTCATCATCGATTTCCTCGGCCATAATCGTGTTGCCGTCCAGGTAACCCTCCACCTCCACAACGATTCCGTTCGCCAGATCATCAACGGAGAAATCATCATCGCCGACAGCGCTGGTGTAATTGATCTGGAAGCCGTTAATGGTGAAAGTCTGGGCGCTTGTGTCCAAGTTGGCGACAACGCCTTCAATCTCGACCTCGTTGTTGTCATTGAACTCCACACCGATGGCTCGGGCACCGACAAAGCTTGCCCGGAAGCTGCCATCCTGCAGGCGCCAGGCACTGATCCGAACGCGGTATCCTTGAGGGTTGCTGGCAATGGCCGTCGGAGTCGCGCCACGGAAAACAGTTTTTCCGTCCAGCGAGATACTTTGGCCTAGAAGGGTCAGAGTTCCTGTGCGGGCTACGTCATCCCAGCTCATAACAGAAACAGGGCCGCGGAGCGTATCGTCGTAACTGATTCTGTCTGCCCGGCCCTCGCCCCGCTCATCCCAGTTACCTTCAACCTGCAAAATCATCCCTTTCTCAAGCTCATCTTCGCGCGCCAAACCGTCGTCGCTGGTAACGCTACCATTGGTCTCAAAGCGGGTGCCGTTGACGTAGACACTGCCAAAGCCCGAAACCGCACCAACGCTGGCGCCTGATGAGGTACCACCGCCCTCAGAATCTCCGGATCCACCGCCGCCACACGCGACAATGGCACTTGCCAGGGCGCCGGTCATGGCCAGCTTCACTGCGATAGCTAAAGGTTTGCGATTCATTGTTTTTCTCCAAGCTTGTTATTGCGTCCGCAGGCGGTCGCCATTGATCAACCAACCCATAAATGGGATTAATTTCCCAAATTTAGAAATGGGAATTTTATCCCAAAAATTGACAATGTCTAGCTTTCAATCAAAAAATTTTCGTGAACTTTATGGGCCAAACAACGTAAGGTTCTCAGTACTCTGTCAATACAGGTCCAAACCGATGCTGGGATTTTTGAAAGGCGATCCGAGAAAGAAGCTCCAGAAAGCCTATGAAGACAAACTGGAAAAAGCCCTGCACGCGCAACGCAATGGCGACTTGCGCACTCACGGCACGCTGATGGAAGAAGCGGAGAAAATTTACGCCGAGATCGAGAAGCTGCCGGCCAAAAAGTAAGCCTTGATACTTTTCCCCGAGAATCTGACGCTATACTGAGGTGCTGGGACGAGATCAAAGGCATACAAGATGACACGAACAATTCGGACGTTCGTAAGGTACTTTTTGACACCGGGGCTCCTGGCAATGGGGCTCAGTGCAGCCAGTTCCGCCGACCAAACGCGGACAACATACCGTTTCTGCGAGGACCCCTGGCCCCCTTACACAATAGGAGGCATCGGCAGGCAACCTGAAGCAGGTATTGCCGTCGAGCTATTTGAAGAACTTGAACATAGGCTGGGGATGGCATTCAAACTTCGACTGCTGCCCTGGAAACGCTGCCTGCTCTGGGCCAAACAGGGACAGTACGATGGCGTTATGCTACTCACCCACAATGACGACCGAGCCACTTATCTTCACTTCCCGATTCCGGTCCATCGCGATGCTAACCTGGTCTGGGCTCGCAGCGACCGCAGCTTTGACCGGGATTTTCGCTCGTTCAAGGACTTTGAGGGACTCAAGATTGGAGTTACAGACGGTTTCACCTATGGCGAAGCATTCAATCAGGCGGTCACAGAGCACAAACTGACCCTCGACTCCGCCCCGACAATACTGAGCAATATGCTGCGCCTTTCACTCGGCCGTATCGATATCTTCCTGGTAAACGGAGTTGCCGGAGAATCAGCGCTTGAAGACCGACCTGATCTCCGGAAATCACTGACGATTTACCAGGGCCCCTTCAAATCCGTACCGTTTTATATCGGCCTGTCCAAGGCCTCTCCGATTAAGGCGCATTTGCCGTTATTCAACGACGTGCTCACCGACATGAAAGAGGACGGAACCCTAGCGCGGATATTTGGGACTCAATCACCACCCTGATCCCGGGATAAGTGACGCAGTTGCTGGCGAAGTCGGGCAATGTCCCGCCGCATGATTTCTACTTCGTCTAGAAGATCCAGCGACATCGCCAGCCCTGGCAGGTTCAGTTTCAGATCCCGCTGCAGTCGTATGGCTTTGTGCAGTCGCATCAGGGCGGCCAGATCGAATTCCCAGGTCTGTTCGGAACCGGACTCTGACGGCTCGATCGGCTCAATGATGCCGTAGCTCACCATCTTTAAAACCATCTCAGCGTGGCACTCACCCCGGTCACACATTTCCCGGAGTGAGAACGTCACCCTCGAATCGGCAACATCAACGGTTAGCACTGAATCTTTCCGGGCCATGCCGTCTCTCCCTGATTAAAGATGCAGTTTGCTGCGTGGATTAAATGGCTTTTCCGCCTTGGCCAGCTTTTGATAAAGCTGCTCTGCCTCCTTACTGTGCTGCTCGGGCATTACAATCTGCAGAACCACGATCTGATCGCCTGGATGTTTACCGGGAAGCCCCTTGCCCTTGAGTCTGAGTTTGCGACCGCTGGATGAGTTCTTGGGAACTTTCACACTGACCCTGGAGCCGACGGTTGGTACGGTGACACTGGCCCCAAGCGCTGCTTCCCATGGGGCTACAGGCACGGTAACCAGCACATCCCTGCCCTCCACGGTAAAGGTGGGGTGCGGCGCCAGCTCTATTTCCAGCAGCAGGTCGCCGGCCTCGCCGCCGCCAAAGCCCGGTGAGCCCTGACCTTTGAGTCGCAGATGCTGGCCATCTCGCATTCCGGCAGGAATTTTCACATTCAGGGTTTTCTGACGGGGCCTGAAACGACCCTGCTGGTCGGCCTCGTGCACGGTGAATGACACCTTCTTCTCGCACCCCTGAAAGACTTCTTCCAGAAACAGCGCGAGCCGGGCATGCACATCTTCGCCACGCATTTGCTGGCGATAACCGCCGCCTGCGCCGCCGAAGCCACCGCGGGAAAAGCCACCATGGCCGCCGCCTCCGAAGATCTCCTCAAAGAAGTCACTGAAGCCCCGGGCGTCGGCCTCGGTGTAGCCACCGGCACCAAACCCCGAGGCACTCTGCCAGCCTGGAGGTGGTTCAAACGACCCGTCAGCCCGAGCACCGTACTTGCGCAACTGGTCATACTCGGCGCGCTTTTCCGGATCTTTCAGTACTTCGTAGGCTTCGCCTACATCCTTGAATTTCTCGTCGGCTTTCGCCTCTTTGCTGACGTCCGGATGGTATTTTCGGGCCAGTTTCCGGTAGGCCTTTTTAATCTCCTCGGGGGAGGCAGACTCACTCACACCCAGTGCGGCGTAATAGTCTTTGAAGTCCATGTTGTTCCCCAAACACGACCAACGATTGAGCCCTGAAACCTCTCGCTCTCTGATACCTATAGTTGTCGCTGATTGCAGAAATACAAGCAGGAGCGCTGCGGTACTTGCGGTAGGTCAAGTGGGGCATCACTGTGGTAGCCCTTATGGCAGCCCTGTCCTGTTGCAGCGACAATGATCGGCTTTTCCCGATAGCCCCATGACACGGAGTTCTTTTGACTAGCGCATCGATGACCCGACTACAGATCTTCCTGATCGAATTTGCCCTGGCGCTTGGCGGCTTCGCCATCGGCACCGGCGAATTTGCCATCATGGGACTGATGCCTAACGTGTCCCTGGATCTGGGTGTGACAGAACCCCAGGTGGGTCATCTCATCAGCGCCTACGCACTGGGCGTGGTGGTCGGTGCACCGGTGCTGGCGATCATTGGCGCCCGGTTTTTCCGCCGCCAGTTGCTGATCTGGCTGATGGCCTTCTACGCGGTAGGTAACCTGGCGAGCGCCCTGGCCGACGGCTACACCGGGGTGATGATTGCCCGGTTTGTCGCGGGCCTGCCGCACGGTGCCTATTTTGGTATTGCGTCCCTGGTGGCGGCGTCACTGGTTCCTCCCCATCAGCGGGCCAAAGCCGTGGCCAGGGTGATGATGGGCCTGACTCTGGCACTGCTGATAGGAAACCCTTTGGCTGCATGGTTGGGGCAATCGCTGGATTGGCGCTACGTGTACGCGTTTGTCGGGCTGATTGCCGTCGTTACCCTCACCATGGTGATCTGGGTGCTCCCCCCGGATCCGGACGAGCAACGCCAGGGTTCATTTAGCGAGATCTGCTCGTTCAACAAGCCTGGCATCTGGTTCGCACTCGCCATCGGCGCCATCGGCTTTTCGGGCATGTTCGCGGTGTTGAGCTACCTCGCTCCAACGCTGCTTGAGGTCACTGAAGTGGCCCCGTACTGGATTCCGATTGGCCTTGCAGTATTTGGCCTGGGAGGCTTCATTGGCAATCTGCTGGGGGGCTGGCTGTTCGATCGACTGGGGTTCCGTGCGGTGGGCGTCATCCTGCTGCTAAGCTCGGGCATTCTGCTGGCGTTTCCATCGACCACGGGGTCTTTACCAGCATTGTTGGCTGCCTGCTTCCTGGTGGCGATGATGGGCGCTTTGGGGCCTGCCCTGCAGACTCATCTGATGGATGTCGCACACGGGGCGCAGACTCTGGCTGCTGCGTCACACCACGCTGCATTCAATATGGCCAATGCCCTGGGGCCCTGGCTCGCCGGCATCGCGATAACGGCCGGGTATGGCTGGTCATCCACAGGCTATGTAGGGGCGACGACTGCAGCCATCGGCCTGGTCATTTTTCTGGCGGCCTGGCGACACAACGAAAAAGGCCTCCGCAGTGCGGAGGCCTATCAAGCATCGGTTTCTTGAGCTTATCGGACCGGTTTATCGAAGCTGTTTATCGGACCTTAGGATCTAGCTCACCGGAGGCGTAACGCTCGAACATCTGCTCAAGGTTAAGCGCCTTGATCTTGCTGGCGTTGCCGGCAGTGCCGAATGCTTCGTAACGATCGATGCACACGTCCGTCATGGCCTTCATGGTGGCTTTCAGGAATTTGCGCGGATCGAACTCGGCCGGATTCTCGGCCAGGAAGCGACGGGTAGCGCCAGTGCTGGCCAGACGCAGGTCGGTGTCGATGTTGACCTTACGCACGCCGTGCTTGATACCTTCCACGATTTCCTCAACCGGAACACCGTAGGTTTCCGGGATCTGACCACCGTATTCGTTGATGATCTGCAACCACTCCTGGGGTACGGAGCTTGAGCCGTGCATAACCAGGTGGGTGTCCGGGATACGGGCGTGGATGGCCTTGATCTGGTCGATGGCCAGGATGTCACCAGTCGGCGGACGGGTGAACTTGTAGGCGCCGTGGCTGGTGCCGATAGCGATAGCCAGGGCATCAACGTGGGTCTTCTTGACGAAGTCGGCAGCTTCTTCCGGATCGGTCAGCATCTGGCTGTGATCCAGGGTGCCTTCTGCACCGATACCGTCTTCTTCACCGGCCTGACCGGTTTCCAGTGAGCCCAGGCAGCCCAGTTCACCTTCAACAGAAACGCCACAAGCGTGGGCCATTTCTACGGTGCGGCGAGTAACGTCGACGTTGTACTCGTAGTCGGTCGGGGTCTTGCCGTCTTCACCCAGGGAGCCGTCCATCATCACCGAGCTGAAGCCCAGCTGGATGGAGCGCTGGCACACGGCCGGGCTGGTGCCGTGATCCTGGTGCATTGCCACCGGAATGTGCGGAAACTCTTCGATGGCCGCCAGGATCAAGTGGCGCAGGAACGGCGCTCCGGCGTACTTACGGGCACCGGCAGAGGCCTGAACAATCACCGGGGAGTCGGTCTTATCAGCCGCTTCCATGATGGCGCGCATCTGCTCGAGGTTATTGACGTTAAAGGCTGGCACACCGTAACCACGCTCGGCGGCGTGGTCCAGCATTTGCCGCAACGAAATCAGGGCCATGGGTTGTCTCCTTGGTTTAAACGTTTATGAGTCAGTTGAATTCTTGGCAGACTTGTTTAGTCGGCTCCACGCTCTTCCAGAACAGCGACTGCCGGCAGGGTTTTGCCTTCTACAAACTCCAGGAAGGCACCGCCACCGGTGGAAATGTACGAAATCTTGTCAGCTATGTCGTATTTGTCAACGGCTGCCACGGTGTCGCCACCGCCGGCCAATGAGAAGCCATCGCTGTGGGCAATGGCATTGGCCAGGGCCTTGGTGCCGTTGCCAAACTGATCGAATTCAAAGACGCCAACCGGACCATTCCAGAGGATGGTCTTGGCATCTTTCAGAACCTTGGCGAAGCGACCGGCCGTGACCGGGCCAACGTCGAGGATCATGTCGTCTTCGGTCACGTCTTCGATGTTCTTGGTGGTTGCAGTGGCGGTTTCGGCGAACTCGCTGGCAACTACCACATCAACCGGCAACGGGATATCGACCCGGGCAGCGATGTCTTTGGCGGTGTCGGTCAGGTCGTGCTCGCACAGGGACTTGCCAACGGGATGCCCGGCCGCAGCCAGGAAGGTGTTGGCGATGCCGCCACCGACGATGATCTGGTCACACACCTTTTCAAGAGCGTTCAGCACGTCCAGCTTGGTGGATACCTTGGAGCCACCAACGATGGCAACTACTGGCTTGGCCGGTTTATCCAGAGCCTTTTCCAGAGCTTCCAGCTCGGCTGCCAGCAGCGGGCCAGCGCAGGCTTCCGGGGCGAATCGTGCAACACCGTGGGTCGAGGCCTGGGCGCGGTGGGCGGTGCCGAAGGCATCCATCACATAGACGTCGCACAGGGCAGCGTATTGCTTGGCCAGTGTTTCGTCGTCTTTCTTTTCGCCTTTGTTAAAGCGGACGTTCTCGAACAGCACCACTTCGCCATCGGCGACTTCAACACCGCTCAGGTAATCCTTGATCAGGCGAACGTCCTGACCCAGAACACCGGACAGGTGGTCCGCAACCGGCTTCATGGAAGAGGCTTCGTCGTACACGCCCTCTTCCGGACGACCCAGATGGGACATCAGCATGACCTTGGCACCCGCCTCCATGGCAGCCTTGATGGTGGGCAGTGACGCGCGGATACGGGCGTCGCTTGCCACCTGGCCGTTCTTTACCGGCACGTTCAGGTCTTCGCGAATCAGAACCCGCTTGCCGGCAAGGTTCAGGTCGGTCATTTTCTTAATGGCCATAGTGTTCGTCCCTTCAACAAAATTTCAGATTAAGAATGATGGGTTAACCAGCTCTTGCTGACGTCGAGCATACGGTTCGCAAAACCCCACTCGTTGTCGAACCAGCACAATACTTTCACCATGGTTCCGCCCGTGACGCGGGTCTGGCCGCCATCCACCACACCCGAATGGGCATCGTGGTTGAAATCGGAGCTGGCCAGCAATTCGTCGGTGTATCCCAGAATGCCCTTCAGTGAGCCGGCTGCTGTCTTCTTCAGCAGCTCATTGACGGCTGTCACGTCGGTGGCCTGGGCAACGTTCACCACCATATCAATGGCGGAGACGTTCAGGGTAGGGACTCGCATGGCTACAGAACTGAACCGGCCGTGCATGTGCGGCAGCAATCGCTCTATGCCCCGGGCAAGCCCGGTATCGACCGGCACGATGTTATGCAGGGCGCTACGGGTTCGGCGCAAGTCTTGGTGATGGTAGGCATCGATAACCGGCTGGTCGTTCATCGCCGCATGGATGGTTGTCGTGGTGCCATGCTCGACACCAAAGGCCTCATCCAGCACCTGAATGACTGGCACCAGGCAGTTGGTGGTGCAGGAACCAGCAGCCACAATCCGATCGATCGCGGCAATCTGGTCTTCATTGATGCCGAAGACCACGGTGCGATCGACGTCTGATTCCGCAGGCTGTGAAAACAGCAGGCGCTTGGCGCCGGCATCCAGGTGACGCTCAGCCGTGGCCCGGTCGGAATAGGCACCGGAACACTCGAGCACCAGATCGACATCGAGCAGATCCCACGGCAGCTCGGCCGGTTCCGTGTGGCTAAGCACCCGGATGGGATCGCCATTCACGATCAGGTCCTGGCCCTGCACCTCGATCTCGCCCCGAAACCGGCCATGAGTGGAATCATAGCGGGTCAGGTGGGCGATGGTGTCGATGTCCGAGAGTTCGTTGATCGCGACCACCCGCAGGTGATCGCGAAAACCGTTTTCATAAAGCGCACGCAACACGCACTGGCCAATGCGGCCGTACCCATTGATGGCAATTCGAAACGGCGCGGACTTGGTCATCAGGCTTCCAGCAGTTCTGAGGCCACTTCCAGCACGTTGTCGACGGTAAAGCCAAACTCTTTGAACAGCTCACCGGCGGGCGCAGATTCACCGAAGGTGGTCATGCCCACAACGCGTCCGTCCAGACCCACGTACTTGTACCAGTAGTCGGCAATGGAAGCTTCGATGGCAACGCGGTTGGTGACGTCCAGCGGCAGAACCTTCTGCTTGTACTCGGCGCTCTGGGCATCGAATACGTCGGTAGACGGCATGGAAACCACACGGATGTTCTTGCCCTGCTCCCGCAGCTTGGCGGCAGCATCCTGCGCCAGGCCTACTTCAGAACCGGTGGCGATCAGGATCAGCTCGGGGGTGCCTTCGCTGTCAGACAGGATGTAACCGCCCTTGGCCACGTCGGTCAGCTGCTGGGCATCACGCGCCTGGGCCGGCAGACCCTGGCGTGAGAACACCATGGCGGTCGGGCCATCGGTGCGCTCGAGTGCTGCTTTCCAGGCTACCGCAGATTCAACGGTGTCGGCCGGGCGCCAGGTGCTCATGTTCGGCGTGGTGCGCAGGCTGGCCAACTGCTCAACCGGCTGGTGCGTGGGGCCATCTTCGCCCAGACCAATGGAGTCGTGGGTGAAGACAAAGATAGAGCGCTGCTTCATCAGGGCCGCCATACGTACGGCGTTGCGGCAGTATTCCATGAAGATCAGGAAGGTAGCGCCGTAGGGCACAAAGCCACCGTGCAGGGCGATGCCGTTCATGATGGCGGCCATGCCAAACTCACGTACACCGTAGTAGATGTAGTTGCCGCTGGCGTCTTCTTTGGTCAGGCCTTCAACGCCACTCCAGATGGTCAGGTTGGAACCGGCCAGGTCGGCGGAACCGCCCAGCAGTTCCGGCAGCAACGGGCCGTAAGCGTTCAGGGTGTTCTGGGAGGCCTTACGGCTGGCGATGGTCTCGCCCTTGTCCTGACACTCCTGAATGTACGCCTGGGCTTTTTCTGAGAAATCAGCGGGCAGTTCGCCGGCCATGCGGCGCTTGAATTCAGCCGCCAGCTCGGGCTCAGCCTGCTCGTAAGCAGCAAACTTCTGCTCCCACTCGGACTGGGCAGCTGCGCCCTTCTCGCGTCCGTCCCAGGCCGCTGCGATTTCAGACGGGATTTCGAAGGCACCGTGTTCCCAACCCAGTTGCTCGCGGGTCAGGGCAATTTCGTCTTCGCCCAGCGGAGCGCCGTGGCAGCTTTCTTTACCCTGCTTGTTCGGGGAACCGAAACCGATCACGGTCTTGCAGCAGATCAGTGTCGGCTGCTCGGCGTTAGCGCGGCCAGCTTCGATGGCGGCGCGGATGGCGTCGGCATCGTGGCCATCAACAGCCGGAATCACCTGCCAGCCATACGATTCGAAACGCTGCGGGGTGTTGTCGGTGAACCAGCCGTCCACTTCACCGTCAATGGAGATGCCGTTGTCATCGTAGAACATGATCAACTTGCCAAGCCCCAGGGTGCCCGCCAGCGAGGAGACTTCGTGGGAGATACCTTCCATCAGGCAGCCATCGCCCAGGAACGCATAGGTGTAGTGGTCCACGATGTCGTGGCCCGGACGGTTAAATTGCGCGGCCATGGCCTTTTCCGCAATCGCAAAACCAACGGCGTTGGCAATGCCCTGGCCCAGCGGCCCGGTGGTGGTCTCAACACCCGGCGTGTAGCCGTACTCCGGGTGACCCGGGGTCTTGGAGTGCAGTTGACGGAAATTCTTCAGATCTTCGATGGAAACGTCATAACCGCTCAGGTGCAGCAGCGAATACTGCAGCATGGAGCCATGTCCGTTGGACAGCACGAAGCGGTCACGGTTGGCCCACTGAGGGTTGGCCGGGTTGTGGCTCAGGTAATCGTTCCACAGCACCTCGGCGATATCCGCCATCCCCATGGGCGCACCCGGGTGGCCGGACTTGGCTTTCTGAACCGCATCCATGCTCAGCGCGCGAATGGCGTTGGCGAGATCTTTACGAGACGGCATTGACGTTTCTCCAGTATTTGGTCAGCGATAAACGCGATGTGATAGTAACCGCAAAAAATAAGGCGCGTATTTTCGCCGATTAAGTAGGCAATGGGCAAATGCGCTGACACCGGACCGAAGAAATTTTACGTCTGTAACTCCAGTAGAGTTAATACCTCCTGTGAAAGACCTCGCCGAAGTTGCCGAAACCCCTACGGATTCGCGACGCAGGCCTGGTGAACTCGCAGATCCGAGAACACATTTGCCACTCCCCCAAAACGGAGCTCAATGGCATCAAAATCCTGCGTGGCCATAAAATTCAGGAAGAAGCGGTTAGTGTTTTCCGGCACATCGAACAATTGCAGGGCTAACACCGAACCAGCTCCAGCCCTTTGCTGTAGCACTCCATTGCGCCGGGTAAGAATCTCGATGCCACTGAGCGCATCCACTGTAAGAACGGCATTTGGGCGAGAAACCATCATGCCTACGGTACGCCCCTCCATTGGCGTTGCTGTATAGGCTGCGGGCACTAAGCTGTTCACCGTCAGGTACGAGCCAGCCGCTAGTCCGATGGTGGATGTCATGCCCGCTGCCGTTACCGGATCGGCGTCAATGGCAAGTTCCGGATCAGCCACACCACAGAGCGCGCAAAGCACACCAAAAACACCGTCTGACGTTACGGCATTCGGCGCCTGGAGCGGCTGAAAGGGCGAGCCGCCGCCACAACTTACAGCGTTGGTCTGGTCACAGGCGTCGCCAATCCCGTCAAGATCCCGGTCAAGCTGGTCGAAATTGGCAACGGTTGGACAATTATCCTCATTATTCAGAACGCTGTCTCCGTCGACGTCTGCATCACAGGCGTCGCCTTCACCATCCCCGTCTGTGTCTACCTGAGTCTGATTCGCAATTCCGGGACAGTTATCGACCCCATTATCGACGCCGTCACCATCCAGATCCGTATCGCAGGCGTCACCCACCCCATCGTTATCCAAATCTGACTGGTCGGTATTTGCCAGCAGCGGGCAGTTGTCGCTCGAATCATCAATGGTGTCCGCGTCATCATCGGCGTCACAAGCATCCCCGGCGCCATCGGCATCCAGATCTGATTGATCGGCATTGGCAACCAGCGGACAGTTATCTGCACCATCATCCCAACCGTCACCGTCTACATCCGCGTCACACGCATCTCCGGCGCCATCAGCGTCAAGGTCTGCCTGATCCTGATTGGCAACGACTGGGCAGTTATCAATGCCATTGAGAATGCTGTCGCCATCGGTATCGGGATCACAAATGTCGCCGATGCCGTCCCCGTCACTATCCTCCTGAGCGGGATTCGCCAGCACCGGGCAATTATCCCCACCGTCAGGGATACCGTCCGAATCGCTGTCGGTGTTCACATCACAGGCATCACCAATACCATCGGCATCCGCATCGGCCTGGGTTGGGTTCGAAATCAACGGGCAATTATCGACACCGTCATCCACGCCATCACCGTCACGGTCGGCATCGCAACTGTCACCTTCAAGGTCGCCATCCAGGTTGGCCTGGTCCGCGTTCGCGATCACAGGACAGTTGTCTGATCCATTGTCGACGCCATCGCCGTCGATGTCCGAATCGCAGGCATCGCCCTCGCCATCACCATCGACATCGGACTGATCGCTATTGGTCAGTAGCGGACAATTGTCGACGCCATCGTTAATGCTATCGCCATCTCGATCCGTGTCGCAGGCGTCGCCCAGACCATCGTTATCGAGGTCGGCCTGGTCGCTATTAGCATCAATCGGACAATTGTCACTACCGTTATCTATCGTGTCACCATCGAGATCCGGATCGCAGATATCGCCGATGCCATCCAGATCCTGGTCCGACTGATCGATGTTCCCGAGGGCGGGACAATTATCCACCCCATCAGGGATCGTGTCGCCGTCGCGGTCCGGGTCACAAGCATTACCGACTCCATCGCCATCCAGGTCCAACTGATCGGTATTGATGATTAACGGGCAGTTATCGGTGGCGTTTTCAATACCATCGTTATCCAGGTCCGAGTCGCAGCTATCCCCCACGCCATCTGTGTCGGTATCGATCTGATTCGAATTGAAGATGTTGGGGCAGTTGTCGATACCGTCATCGATGCCATCGCCATCCCGATCAACATTGACGTCGCAGGCGTCGCCGACCCCATCGCCGTCAGCATCAACCTGCCCGGCATTATCAATCAGCGGGCAGTTGTCGACGAGATTTCCTACCCCATCACCGTCAACGTCGTCATCGCAGGCATCGCCCTGACCGTCCAGATCCAAATCCGCCTGGGTAGGGTTCGGTTCGAATACACAGTTGTCAGCGCCATCCAATACCAAGTCGTTATCGGCATCGCTATCACAGGCGTCGCCGATGCCATCGGCGTCAGAATCCAGCTGATCAGGGTTAGCGACAAACGGGCAGTTATCAACGGGATCATCTAAACCGTCGTTGTCCGTATCGACCCCGAGATCACAGGCGTCACCCTCACCATCGCCGTTGCTGTCTTCCTGCGCCGCATTGGGAATCAAAGGGCAATTGTCCACGATATCGAGCACAAGGTCGCCGTCACGGTCGTCATCGCAGACATCCCCGACTCCGTCGAGGTCGAGATCGGACTGCCCCGGGTTTGCTATGGCTGGACAGTTATCGAGGGTATCGGGGATCGCGTCGCCGTCCTGATCAACGGGCACAGCTGGCTCACAAACATCACCAATGCCATTGGCGTCAGCGTCAATTTGGTCTGCGTTAGGGTCATCCGGGCAGTTGTCTACGGCATCTACTACGCCATCATTGTCCCGATCCAAATCACATGCATCACCAATGCCGTCACCGTCTTGATCTTCTTGCAGAGCATTGGCATCGAACGGGCAATTATCAATACCGTTGACCACACCATCGCCATCGGTATCGACGGACACGTCGCAGGCGTCGCCGATGCCATCACCGTCGAGATCTTCCTGGGTGGCATTGGACACTAAAACGCAATTGTCAGTGTCGTTATCTACACCATCCCCATCGAGGTCCCCGTCACAAACGTCTCCCAGGCCGTCGCCGTCTTGGTCTATTTGTCCAGCATTGGGCAGTAGCGGGCAAATATCGATACCGTTATCAAGGCCGTCATTGTCCAGGTCCGGATCACAGGCATCGCCGAGCCCATCCGTATCACCGTCAGACTGATCGGGGTTGAAATCGATGATGCAGTTGTCGACGGTATCGTCAACTTGATCACCATCGAGGTCTCTGCCGGTATCACAGGCATCACCAACGCCATCTCCATCGGAATCGGCTTGACCTTCGTTATTTATAATGGGGCAATTGTCTTGGCTATCTGCAACGCCATCTCCATCCTGATCGATACGACCGTCGCAGGCGTCACCAACACCATCCTTATCAATGTCGGTCTGATCCTCATTCGGAATCAAAGGGCAGTTGTCTCTGTCATTTCGAATTCTGTCCCCATCACGATCCACATCGCAGGCATCACCCACGCCATCGTTGTCAGTATCCACCTGAGCAGAATTCGAAGATTCAGGGCAGTTATCCGCCTGCCCCATAACGTTGTCTGAATCCCGGTCTTCCCCTTCAGCGCGGCAACCGGCAAGCGCCGCTAGCGCCATCAACAAAATGCCTACGGACACTGACAATTGCCTGCTCATTAACGACCTCCCTGTCGAGCGCTCCCGTGGCGCCATTGTTGAATCACGTCCAGACTTTCAAAAAGATCAACGAAGCGGCAGCACGAAACTTATGCCGCCCTGCCAATCCAAGACGCCTCCTTGGTAGTTGTCATAATTTGCCCTTAGACTTCCGCGCACTTTCAGACGCGTATCTGAAAGTGCGGGAGAGGTGACCTGCAAGCCAAAGGTCCCGAACCAGTCGCTAGCGTCACCGTCATCCGGGACTACGTCGTTATTGACCCAACCACCACCGACGAACGCGCCAGCGGAAAAACCTCTCTCCAGCCCCCAGTTTTGGCCGTAGTCGACCCCTACTCCTCGGCGATAGAAATCAGAGACGAACCGATCAGTGGTTTCCAGAATTTCGTGAAAGATACGCACCCGCCAGAACCCACGTGAACGTTTCAACTCCCGCTCGTAAAAAGCGTCATAACCAATACTCGAGGTGTCAGTACCACGTCGGTCATCGGGTAAATACAGCTGCAAAGAGGCACCGACCCGGTCAGGCGTGTCGCCGTCAGCTTTCTGCTGGGCAACTACCGGGAGCGTGAGGGAAAGACCAAAAACAAGGAAAAATAAACGAACCCTTGAAAAACACATCTCGGGAGGGGAAAACAAAGTCGACCTCCTGTCGCAGTTCAGCTCAATGGTGGGACCGAGAAATAAGCGAATAAAAAGCTTGCTAAACAGTCACTCTAGCAAACGTGCAGCGATCGACTGGATCAATTAGTAATAAAAAATATATCTATATCACCGCGGGCTATATTTCATCTAAACCAAGCCGAGCCCAAGATCTGGAAATCTCCAAATCTATATCAAAATTTTTTGATATGGCTATTGAATGACCACCCGAAGCCACCTACACTTCCCAACCATGACATCCATGAACACGCACGCGAACGAAAAGTCCTCTGTGGACGCCCTGGCCCCGATCTTCAAAGCAAGCGGGGATCCATTGCGCCTGGAGATTTTGCGCGTGCTGCGCCGGGACACCTTTGGCGTATTGGAACTAAGCCAGCTGTTCGACATGCGCCAGTCCGGCATGAGCCACCATTTGAAGGTGATGAACAAGGCCGGCCTGTTGGAGCCCCAGCGGGAAGGCAACGCCATTTTTTACCGTCGGCCGCTGCATCTGGATACCGAAAAACTGACGGATCAGACCATCCGCCAGATCTTTGAAACCGTCGACAAGGTGCCGCTGCCGTCGCATCTGCAAGCGAAAATCGATGCCATCCGAACCCAACGGGCAGATCAGTCCCAGGTGTTCTTTGCCCGGCATTCGGACCAGTTTCGCGAGCAGCAGGAATTGATTGCGGCCTTCGATCTTTACGCAGAGCCGGTGGCGGAATTGCTACGCAAGCGTGCCGCTCGGCAGCCGTGGCAAACCACGTTGGAGATTGGCCCGGGTGAAGGTGCCTTCCTGAAGGTGCTGTCTGAGCTGTCCGGTCATGTCGTCGCCCTGGACAACAGCCGGGACATGCTGGCCAAGGCCACCCGTACCTGCATCGATCAGCGGCTAAATAATGTCGACCTGATTGAGGGCGTCACCGACACCCTGCTGGCCCGGGGCGATGCCTTTGATCTGGTGGTTGCCAACATGGTGCTGCACCACGTGCCTAGCCCGGCCGACATCTTTCTGGACGCGGCGGCACTGATGAATAACCGCGGCTGCTTCGTGATCAGCGAACTGTGCAGTCACGATCAGGACTGGGCCAAGGAAAACTGCGGTGATCTCTGGCTCGGCTTTGAGCCGGAAGAGCTGACCGCCTGGGCGGCTGAAGCAGGACTGAAAGCAGGCGAGCAACTGTTCATCGGCCTACGGAACGGATTTCAGGTGCAGGTTCGGGAGTTCTGGAAGACCACGGACTGACAGAATCCCGAGCCCACATCAGTGAATATCAAAAAACTTTGATATGGGCGTACGTAGTATTACGTACACCAGGCAAGACCAACAACACGACCGCCGGTATCGGTCGCGCGACACGCACCGGCACGATTATGAATCGCTCACAGAGGAGCAACCTTATGTCTGACTACAGCATCTTCACGTCCGAGTCGGTTTCCGAAGGCCATCCGGACAAACTGGCCGACCAGATCTCCGACGCGGTACTGGACGCCATCCTGACCGACGACCCGCACGCCCGGGTTGCGTGCGAAACCATGGTCAAAACCGGCGTGGCCATTGTTGGCGGTGAGATCACCACCAACGCGTGGGTGGATCTTGAAGACCTGGTTCGTGGCGTTATCAAGGACATTGGCTACACCTCCTCCAAAGTGGGCTACGACGGTGACACCTGCGGCGTCATCAACATTATCGGCAAGCAATCGGTGGACATCGCCCAGGGCGTTGACCGTAAGAAGCCGGAAGAACAGGGCGCCGGCGACCAGGGCCTGATGTTCGGCTACGCCAGCAACGAAACCAGCGTGCTGATGCCGGCACCGATCACCTTTGCTCACCGCCTGGTGGAGCGTCAGGCCGAGGCGCGCAAGAGCGGCCTGCTGCCGTGGCTGCGCCCGGACGCCAAGAGCCAGGTTACCTGCAGCTATGAGAATGGCCGGGTAACGGGCATCGATGCCGTGGTTCTGTCCACCCAGCACGACGAAGACGTCAGCCAGGCGGATCTGAAAGAAGCAGTGATGGAGCTGGTGGTAAAGCACACCCTGCCGGCCGAACTGCTGCACAAGGACACCCAGTTCCACATTAACCCGACCGGCAAGTTCGTGATTGGTGGCCCAGTGGGCGACTGTGGCCTGACTGGCCGCAAGATCATTGTCGACACGTACGGCGGCATGGCCCGTCACGGTGGTGGTGCTTTCTCCGGCAAGGATCCGTCCAAGGTTGACCGTTCCGCCGCCTACGCTGGCCGATATGTCGCCAAGAACATCGTAGCCGCCGGCCTGGCCGACAAGTGTGAAATCCAGGTGTCCTACGCCATCGGTGTGGCACAGCCTACTTCTATCTCCCTGAACACCTTTGGTACCGGCAAGATCAGCGACGACAAGATCATTCAGCTGGTGCGCGAGCACTTTGACCTGCGCCCCTATGCGATCACCAACATGCTGGATCTGCTGCACCCGATGTACCGCGCTACCGCGGCCTACGGCCACTTTGGTCGCGAGCCATACGAGATGACCGTGGGCGGCAAAACCTTTACCGCGTTCCCGTGGGAGAAAACCGACCGCGCGGCTGCACTGAAAGACGCCTCAGGTATCTAAACCAATTTCGGGCGCATGTCAGACGGCATGCGCCCAAGTTAAGACATGACTGACAGGAGAACACCATGAGCACTCCCGCAGAACAACTGAAGAATTTTGACGACTACAAAGTCCGTGATATTTCCCTGGCCGACTGGGGCCGTAAGGAAATCAAGATTGCCGAAGGCGAGATGCCAGCCTTGATCGCCCTACGCGAGAAGTACAAAACCGAGCAGCCGCTGAAAGGCGCCAACATCATGGGCTGCATCCACATGACCATCCAGACCGCCGTGCTGATCGAGACCCTGATTGAGCTGGGCGCGGATGTTCGCTGGTCTTCGTGCAACATCTTCTCCACCCAGGACCAGGCTGCTGCAGCCATCGCTGCCCAGGGCATTCCGGTCTTTGCCTGGAAAGGCGAAACCGATGAAGAATACGACTGGTGCCTCGAGCGCACTGTCGGTGCTGACGTGGATGGCTGGCAGCCGAACATGATCCTGGACGACGGTGGCGACCTGACTGCCCTGCTCCACGAGAAATACCCGGAAATCCTGGCCAACTGCCACGGCGTAACCGAAGAAACCACCACCGGTGTGCACCGCCTGCAGGAAATGCTGCGCGAAGGCACCCTGAAAGTGCCGGCCATCAACGTCAACGATGCCGTTACCAAATCAAAGAACGACAACAAGTACGGTTGCCGTCACAGCCTGAACGACGCCATCAAGCGTGCTACCGACCATCTGCTGGCGGGCAAGAAAGCACTGGTGATTGGTTACGGCGACGTGGGCAAGGGCTCTGCCGCTTCCCTGCGCCAGGAAGGCATGATCGTGAAGGTCACCGAAGCGGACCCAATCTGCGCCATGCAAGCCTGTATGGATGGTTTTGAAGTAGTGTCGCCGTATCTGAACGGTGTTAACACCGGCACCGAAGCCGCTGTCGACAAAGCACTGCTGCAGAACACCGACCTGCTGGTCACCACCACCGGCAACATGAACGTGTGCGATTCGCACACGCTCAAGGCCCTGAAGTCTGGCGCTGTGGTGTGCAACATCGGTCACTTCGACAACGAGATCGATACCGCCTACATGCGCAAGAACTGGGAATGGGATGAAGTGAAGCCGCAGGTACACGTGGTGTATCGCGACAAGGCCGCCAACGACCACCTGATCCTGCTGTCCGAAGGGCGCCTGGTGAACCTGGGCAACGCCACCGGTCACCCGTCACGGATCATGGACGGCTCGTTCGCCAACCAGGTCCTGGCCCAGATCTACCTGTTCGAGCGCAAGTTTGCGGACCTGCCGGAAGATGCCCGCGAAAAAGGTGTGTATGTGCAGGTTCTGCCCAAGCACCTGGACGAAGAAGTGGCTCGCGCCATGGTCGAAGGCTTTGGTGGTGTGATCACCAAGATGACCCCGGAGCAGGCCAAATACATCGGTGTACCGGTCGAAGGCCCGTACAAGCCAGAAAGCTACAAGTACTGATCGGACGGCAGCATGGAAAGTCAGAAACAGTTCAAGCGTCGCTTCAGTTTCGAGTTCTTCCCGCCCAAGACCGACCAGGGCAAGGAAAAACTCCAGACTGTGCGCAACAAGCTGGCCGAGGTGGATCCGGATTTCTTTTCGGTCACCTTCGGTGCCGGCGGCTCCACCCGGGATCGCACTATTGAAACCGTGCTCAACCTGCACAAGCAGGGCATTTCCACAGCCCCCCACCTTTCCTGCGTAGGGGGCACCCGCCAGGAAATCGGCGAACTGCTGGATGTGTACAAGGAAAACGGTATCAACCGCATCGTTGCCCTCCGGGGCGACATGCCCTCGGGCATGGGGGCGGCCGGTGAGCTACGCTACGCCAATGAACTGGTGGAGTTTATCCGCGAGCACAGCGGCGACACCTTCAACCTGGAGGTGGCCGCCTACCCGGAGTTTCACCCTCAGGCCCGCAGTGCCGAAGATGACCTGCAGAACTTTGCCCGCAAGGTGAAGGCTGGCGCTAACAGCGCCATCACGCAGTACTTCTTCAATGCGGACAGTTACTTCTACCTGATCGACCGTCTGGAGAAGATGGACGTCACCATTCCGGTGGTGCCGGGCATCATGCCCATCATCAACTTCTCCAACCTGGTACGGTTCTCGGACATGTGCGGTGCCGAAATCCCGCGTTGGATCCGCAAGCAGCTCGAAGCTTACGGTGATGACAGCGACAGCATCCGCAAGTTCGGCGAAGAAGTTGTAACCGAGATGTGTGAAAAGCTGCTCAAGGCCGGCGCGCCGGGGCTGCATTTCTACACCCTGAACCAGGCCGAGCCCAGCCTCAGCATCTGGAAGAACCTCGGGATCAGCGAGCAGGAAAAAATCTCCTTCTGAATTCCGATGAGCGGTCGGGGCGCCTGCCCCGACCGCTTCTTACTTGCCTCCAAGCATCTGATTTCCTGAAATTCCTTTGGCAATACGCTAAGGTGTACGGGATGCAGTTCCCAAATCGCTCCCCGGCAATCTCGGTCATCAACCGTGAAATCCGGCCCGCCTACGAGGCGAAAGGAGCACTAATAAAAGCGAAAGGAGAAAGCATGAGCACTAAATGGCTGAAAACGATTAGCGCTAGCCTGGCACTTACTGTTGCCGCTGGGACCGCCAGCGCAGAGACCCTGCGCGTAGTGACCGACCCCAGCTTCGTTCCGTTTGAAATGATGGATCAGAAAACCGGTGAGATGATCGGTTTCGATATGGAAATTATCCGCGAAGTGGGCAAGCGTGCCGGCTTTGAAATCGATCTGAACACCATGGATTTCAATGGCATCATCCCCGCCCTGCAAACCGGCAACGTTGACATTGCCATCGCCGGCATCACCATCACCGAAGAGCGCGAGCAGATCGTCGATTTCTCCGACCCGTACTACGACTCCGGTCTCCGCATCCTGGTCCGCGAAGGTGAAGAAGGCATCAAGGCCCTCGAAGACCTCGAAGGCAAGAAGATCGGCACCAAGATCGGCTCCACCAGCTACGACTACCTGATCAAGAACATTGAGCAGGACGATGGTGTAACGCCCTATCCCGGCAGCTCCGACATGTACATGGCGCTGATGTCCCGCGCCATTGATGTGGTGTTCTACGACGCACCGAACGTCGGCTACTTTGCTCGCACCAAGGGTGAAGGCAAAGTTAAGACGGTTGGCCAGCTGTACGAAGGCCAGCAGTACGGCATCGCGCTCAAAGACGGCAGCGAGTGGGTGGACGAAGTGAACGCCGCTCTGGCTTCCATGAAGGAAGACGGCACCTACAAGACCATTTACGAAAAATGGTTTGGCCCGATGCCGGAAGGCATGTAAGGGCAACCGGACCTACACGGTCTGATTCCCTGAGCCGGGGTGCCCGCACCCCGGCTATTCCCGACTGTCACCCCCTGCGGAGATTCTCACTGTGGAATTTCAGTTTCAGTTCGACTGGCAAGCTGCCATCGACTCCATCCCTTTTCTTCTTGAGGGTATCCCCTACACCCTGTTGATCTCGTTTGGCGGCCTGCTGATTGGCTTCGCCCTGGGCATCTTTTTTGGCCTGCTGAGCATCAACAAAAAATGGTTCCTGCGCTGGCCCGCCACGGCCTACATCGAAATTTTCCGTGGCACGCCAATTCTGGTGCAGGTGCTGTTCATCTTCTACGGCCTGCCCGACCTCATCGGCGGCCCGATCGAGCCCCTGACTGCGGGTATCGCAGCAATTGCCCTGAACTCCGGTGCCTACATTTCGGAAGTGGTGCGCGGTGGCGTGCAGTCCATCGATAAGGGCCAGACCGAAGCCGGCCTGTCGCTTGGCCTGTCCCGTACCCAGACCTTCTGGTCTATCGTTTGGCCCCAGGCCTTCCGCCGCATGATTCCGCCACTGGGCAACCAGGCCATCGTCAGCATCAAGGACACCTCACTGTTCTCAGTCATTGGTGTCGGCGAACTGGTACGCCAGGGCCAGATTTACATTGCCAACACCTTCACGGCATTTGAAGTGTATTTCGTGGTCGCGATCATGTATCTCGCCATCACCCTGTCGCTATCCCTGATCCTGCGCCTTGTTGAGCGGCGTGGACTGGCCTCTGTCTGAAGGAACGCTGATCATGACTGATATCGTACAAATGAAGGGCATGAACAAGTACTTCGGCAGCCTGCATGTCCTGAAAGACATCGACCTGACCGTTGCCAAAGGTGAAGTGGTGGTGATCATCGGGGCCAGTGGCTCCGGTAAGTCCACCCTGATCCGCTGCGTTAACGGCCTGGAAGAGTTTGAATCCGGCCACCTGACGGTGGACGGGCACCCGCTTGCACCCAAGAGCGGCAATCCGAAAAGCCTGGCCGAAATCCGCAAGGAAGTCGGCATGGTGTTCCAGCAGTTCAACCTGTTCCCGCACCTGACCGTGAAAAGGAACATCATGCTGGCGCCGAAGAAGGTCAAGGACACCTCGGAAACTGTGGCAGCTGCCACAGCCGAGCGACTGCTGAACCGGGTCGGCATTGGCAACCAGGCCGACAAGTTCCCAAGCCAACTGTCCGGCGGCCAGCAACAGCGCGTCGCCATCGCCCGCGCCCTGGCCATGGAACCACGGCTGATGCTGTTCGATGAGCCCACCTCGGCACTTGACCCGGAAATGATCGGTGAAGTGTTGGACGTTATGCGTGAGCTGGCCAAGGAGGGCATGACCATGATGGTGGTTACCCACGAAATGGGTTTTGCCCGGGAAGTGGCCGACCGCGTGATTTACATCCACGAAGGCCAGATTGTGGAACAGGGCAAGCCGGACGATGTGTTCGACAACCCCCAGAACGAACGCACCCAGGCGTTCCTGTCGCGGGTGCTGGCGCACTGAAGCCAGCGTTCAACACTCGCAGAAAAGCCCTGCCTCATTGGTGGGGCTTTTTTTATGGGCGCCGTTCAATCCTGCTGCTGCAGCAGGCGGCGCGTGGCCTGGTACTCCTCCTCAATCTTGATACGGGAATCCTCAGCCAGGAATTTGGCAATTTTCTTACCGATCAGCGGTAAATCACTGCGCACCTTCAGACTGACCTGATTGGTGCAGGACTGGCTGTCACCCTTCAGCTTCATCATGCCCCGAATCTTGGCCGGAACACCGTCGATACGGACCCGGAACTCGCAATGCCACTCGTCTTGGCTCTTTCGGAACCAGTGCTCATCCTGGCTGACCTCGTTCCACTCCCGATGGAAACTGGCCAGGATCGATGGTACGTCGGTGGAACTTGTGACCTCCCGTTCGATGACTATTCTCGCCGAGGCTTCATCAAGACTCAGCTCCCGGACCTTCACGTTGCGAGACCCTTCCCGCGTGTTCTTCTCCAGAATCCGGTCCCGACTGAAAAACGTGCCCAGCACGTCGTTCAAACCCGCCTCGTACGGGTGTGTCAGCTCAAGCTCCATAACAACCTCCTGTTAAGATTTACTGGATTGTCCGGTGCCAGCGAAAAGCCCGCATTGGCCGGGAGGTCGAAGGTGCTTGGCAAGGTGGTCAGCCGGCGCCGTTAACTGTAATATTCGCCAAGGTTAACAGCCGATTCACCCGAACCTGACAGTCTGACCGGAGATATTCCATGCGCAACGCCGATCTCGTCGCCCGCGGCCTCAAGTCCGTGTGGCACCCGTGCACCCAGATGAAAGACCATGAAACCCTGCCGTTGGTCCCCATCAAACGGGGCGAAGGCGTCTGGCTGGAAGATTTTGAGAACAACCGCTACATCGACGCGGTCAGCTCCTGGTGGGTCAACCTGTTCGGCCACGCCAACCCGCGCATCAACGCCGCCATTCAGGAACAGATTGGTCAGCTGGAGCACGTGATCCTCGCGGGCTTCACCCACGAGCCAGTGGTGAATCTTTCGGAGCGGCTAATTGAAGTGACCCCTGAAGGCCTGAACAAGTGCTTCTACGCCGACAACGGCTCGTCTGCCATTGAGGCAGCGCTGAAGATGAGCTTCCACTACTGGAAGAATCACGGCAAACCAGGCAAGAAAAACTTCGTCAACCTGAGCAACAGCTACCACGGCGAAACCCTGGGCGCGCTGGCACTGGGCGACGTGGCGCTGTACAAGGACACCTACCAGCCGTTGCTGATGGAAGTGCTGACCGCACCCTCACCGGATGCCTTCAACAAGGAAGCCGGTGAAACCGACGAAGCCTACGCCCTGCGCCAGTTCGAAGCCATGGAGCAGTTGCTGGCCGAGAAGCACGACGAGATCTGCGCGGTGGTGGTGGAACCGCTAATCCAGTGCGCCGGCGGCATGCGCATGCACCACCCGATCTACCACACCAAACTGCGCGAAGCCTGCGACCGCTACGGCGTTCACCTGATCGCCGACGAAATCGCCGTCGGCTTCGGCCGCACCGGCACCCTGTTCGCCTGTGAGCAGTCCGGGATTACACCAGATTTCATGTGCCTGTCGAAAGGCCTGACCGCTGGCTACCTGCCACTGTCAGTAGTGCTGACTACCGATAACGTCTACAACGCCTTCTACGACGACTACGAAACCCTGAAAGCTTTCCTACATTCACACAGCTACACCGGCAACCCGATTGGCTGTGCCGTGGCACTGGCCACCCTGGACATCTTCCGGGACGACAACGTGATTGAGCACAATCGCCGGCTTTCCGCCTGCATGGCCGAATCGGTAGCGCACCTGGCCGACCACCCTAACGTGGGCGACATCCGCCAGCACGGCATGACCCTGGCGGTGGAAATGGTGAAGGACAAAGCCTCGAAAACCCCTTTCGCCTGGCAGGAACGACGCGGCGTGCGGGTATATCAGCATTCACTGACCCGTGAAGCCTTGCTTCGCCCCCTGGGTAATGTGGTTTACTTCATGCCGCCTTACGTCATCACCGAAGACCAGATTCGCCATCTGGCCCAGGTCGCGACCGAGGGCATCGATATCGCCGTTAGGGACTGACCAGGAAAGACAGGCATGCGCATCCCCAGAATCTATACCGACTCGCCACTCAGTGACGGCGTGACAACTGACCTGGACGACAACGCCGCCCAGCACGTTGGAAGGGTGCTGCGCATGCAGCCAGGCCAGGAATTGCGCCTGTTCAACGGCGACGGTCAAGACTACCCCGCCACCATCACCACCGCCGGCAAGAAACAGGTGGAAGTGCTGGTTGGCGCGCCCGAGGCCAACGCCACCGAATCCCCCCTGGAAATCGTACTCGGCCAGACCCTCTCCAAGGGCGACCGCATGGATTATGCGGTGCAGAAAGCCGTGGAAATGGGCGTTACCCGCATTGTGCCCCTGACCACCGAACGCTGTGAGGTAAAACTCAAAGGCGACCGGGAAGACAAGCGCCTGCGCCACTGGCAATCAGTGGCCGTCAGCGCGGCCGAACAATGCGGCCGCGCCCGGGTGCCTGAGATCCTGCCGGTAATGACGGTTCAACAGTGGCTGGAACACAGCCGCGACTGCGACGCCCGGCTGGTTTTGCATCACCGCACCGAACAATCCCTGAGCGCCATGGCCAAGCCCGGCCGCATTGCCCTGATGATCGGCCCGGAAGGCGGTCTGTCCGCGGATGAAATCACCCTCGCCGAGCAAGACGGTTTCCTGCCCGTGGCCCTCGGCCCCCGTGTTTTGCGCACCGAAACCGCCCCCGTTGCCGCTATGGCCCTATGCCAGTGGTTGTGGGGCGATGTTGGAAGCGAAGCCTGACGACTCTTCACAACCCCACTGCCCGCTCTTTATCGGCAGCCAAGTCATTGACACTACACACCAGTACAAACATTATCCTTGCCTGACTGCACGTGCGACTCCCAGATATGGGCCAGTCTACGGAAAGTTCTCTTCAGAACTGTGCGTAGCCATGGATGGCGGAGCTCAAGCGCCACATGGATGTGCTTGAGCGGGTTCTGAAGAGAACTTTCCGTAGGGTGGCGACCTCTGCAGTAACACCAACCGGTAATGGCGAGTAGCGGATGACAAGCTTGTTCACCACCCCTGAATTCTGGCAATACCTCAGCATTCCCATCATCGCGGCGCTGATTGGCTGGACCACCAACTGGCTCGCCATCAAGATGACCTTCTTCCCGCTGGAATTCATCGGCAAGCCGCCGCTATTGGGCTGGCAAGGCATCATCCCCTCAAAAGCCCGAAAAATGGCCGCCATCAGTGTCGATGCCACCATTTCCAAAATCGGCACCGTTAACGAAATCTTCCAGCAGATTGACCCGAAAGTCCTCGCCACCCACATCGTCTATACGGTAGACAGCCGCATCGAAGAATACGTGGACGAAATGATGCTGCGGGAATACCCCACCTTCTGGGAAAACCTGCCAGCCTCGGCCCGCAACATGGTGTATGACCGGGTTCGAAAATCGACACCCCAGCTTGTCGACAACCTCGTGGAGGATATCTCGGCGAACATCGAAGACCTGCTCGACATCAAAGGTATGGTCATCGAACGGCTGGCCAGCGACAAAAAGTTGTTGAACAAGATCTTCCTGGAGTGCGGCGAAGTCGAGTTTCGCTTTATCGTCAATTCCGGCCTCTACTTCGGCTTCCTGTTCGGCCTGATCCAGATGACCGTCTGGTACTTCTACCAGAGCTGGTGGGTACTGCCGTTTTTTGGCCTATTGGTAGGCTGGGCCACCAACTGGATAGCCCTGAACGTCATCTTCCGCCCGCTGCAGCCAAAGAAAGTCGGCCCGTTCCGGATACAGGGACTCTTCCTCAAGCGCCAACCGGCGGTGGCCGAATCCTTCTGCCACATTGTCACCCACGAAATCCTGACCGTCGGCAACATCATTAACGCCATACTGACCGGCCCCAAGGGTGACCGCGCTCGCAACATGGTGAAAAAACACATCAAGCCTCTAGTGGATGAAACCGCCGGCATGGGCAAAGCACTGACCCAGGTCGCCTTTGGGCCCACTGGCTTCGCCACCCTGAAAAAGCAGGTGGGCGAAAAAGCCATCGAAATTTCCCAGACCTCCTTCGACAACCCGGTGTTCGAACAGGACCGGGCCCGGGCAGTCGAATCGATCATGGTGGAACGAATGATCGCCCTGTCCTCAGAAGAGTTTCAGGACTTGCTCCGACCCTGCTTTCAGGAAGACGAAATCAAGCTGATCCTGGTCGGCGCGTTCCTCGGTATGACGGCAGGTTTCTGTCAGCTGGTGTTCGTATTTGGCCAAGCGGTTTTCTAGCCTAGGAACGGTTTCGAGCTGGTTACAGACTGTGCAAGTGTCCGGCCGCCGACTATACTGCGCGAGGAAGGATGCGTAACTCTTTACGACTGATTGGCTCGGAGGCAATGGATGCCAGGCTTTCTATCCTGGATTACGAGTTTATTCTCATCGCCACAACCGCCAACACCGGTGTTACCGGAAGCACGGCTGATCAACCCAGCCAAAGAGCAAACGAACGACGACGACCTCGAGAACGGGCTAGAACTGACCCGCAAGCTGGAGGAAAATCTGTTTTGCTGGCTGCTGGATGCCAAACCCTCTGCACTAAACGGAGAGTCTTCGCCTGCTCCTGAGATTCTGGCCGAACTGGAACATCGCCTGAATGAAGACCAGCTGGACGAGCTGCCCCGGCAACCGCTAAGCCTCCCGATGTTGCTAAGAGCCCTGACCGATGAGTCCACCGCCCGTCAGCGTGTGACCGAGATTATCCTCAGGGATCCGGGACTGACTGATCAGTTGCTGCAGGTTGCCAACAGTCCCTTTTTCCGCCACGGCGACAAAATCATCGAGTCGATTGACCAAGCGGTTTTTCTACTTGGTATCGATGGTATCCGGAATGTGGTGTCTGCGGCTGTGATGCGCCCAATGATGGCAGCACGTAACAGTGGCGAAGCACTGTTCGCCAAGCGGGTCTGGCGCTGGGGCCTCTCCTGCGCACGGGCCTCCGAACAGATTGCCAAGCTCCATAACGCCGACACCAGTGCCCACTTCATGGCAGGGCTTCTGCCGGCCCTGGCCTACATCACCCTGTTCAGGGAGTTGCAGCGGATCTGCCGTGCGCATCAGAACAGCGCCCCGCCCCCCGCACTGATCCGGCAGGCCATGACCCGTTATCAGTGGTCCACCAGCCAGCTGCTGGCCAAGGCCTGGAATCTTCCTCCGAGGTTCAGCGCGCTGTTGCTGGCAGCAGAACGTCCGGCCCCAAGACAGGACCACACGCCGCTAAACGACGGCATCATCATCGGCACCCGAGAGGTGCTTCACCACGCCAACCAGCGCAATTTGGTTGAGGACGACCTGCCCAAGGTGGTGCAACTTAACCCACAGCAAATCAAACTGGTTCGGGAATCGTTGCTGGCCATGCTGCGTGATGAGGGGCGCTCACCCGCCCGACTGTGACACCGGATCCTGCTCCGCTTCCTTAACGGTTTGCTGAATAGTCTTACCGGTTTTAAGCAACTCGGAGAAGGGCGTAGTCAATCGCTCTTCCTCGCCATGCAGCAGGTCAAAAGGCAGGTCAAGCGGCAACCGGTCCACCACCCGATCCTCGTCGCGACGAACCACCTTGAGCACGTCGGCAATCGAAATGCCATCAAGCGACCGGCCAGGAACCAGCTGGTCACCCTGACGCCCCGCTAGCGACAGCAACCCGGCTCGAATCAGCTTGTCACTCACGCCCCGAGTCACCTCGCCGGGCACACTCAAGCGATGCTCGAGCACCTCCTGTTGAGGCGCGGCTTCACCCTCTGTGAAGGGTTTCGCCACCATCCACATCAAGGCCAAGGCCACTTTCTCCTGCAACTCCGGCGCCAGTTGGACCTGCCGACGCTTGGCAACCGAGCTTGGATTCTGCATATAGAACGCCAGACTGGCCCCCAACAGCAGGATCATCCAGTTCAGGTAAGTCCATATCAGTAGGATGATACCAATGGCGAAGCTGGAATAGATGGCGGCGTACTTGGCGGAACCAGCCACGAACGACGCAAACAGCATCCCCGCAGCCTGCCAGGACACCCCGGCAACCAGACCGCCAATAAAGGCATAACGAAGCTTCACCCGGGTGTTCGGCATGAAAATGTAGACAAAGGTGAAGGCGCCCACCACCAGGAAGAACGGGGTAAAACGGCTGGCCACCAGAATCAGGGAGCCGAATGGTTCAATCTCGATCAGGGTCTGAACAAAGGTAGAGGAGAAGATGGTGGCACTGACACCAATGGCCGACACCATTAACAGCGGTCCCACCATAATGACGCTCAGATAGTTACTGAACCGCTGCGCCATCGAGCGCATGTCCGGCACCCGCCAGATCATGTTGAACGAACGCTCGATCTTCTGCAGCAACGAAACCACGGTGTAGACCAGCAGCGCCAGGCCCAGAGACCCCAACACGCCCACCTTCATGTTGTCGACAAACCCCAGGATTTGCTCCGCCAACTCGATCCCCTGAGGTCCCATGGGCTGGAAAAACTGGAACAGGAAGGGCTCCATGCGCTGGTGAACACCCAGTGCCTTCAACACAGAGAAACTGAGCGCCAGCAGCGGCACGATACTGAGCAACGTGGTGTACACCAAACTCATGGCATGCAGGGTCAACTGGCCACTGATAACATCCCGCGCCAGCGCGTAAACCGAGCGACCTGCCTTATAAAGCCAGGTCCAGGGCCAGCTGCTCGGTGGGTTGGGATTAGCCAGAATCCAGTCTTCTGCCGCCTGAAGCCGTTCTCTAAATTGGAAAGAAGCCACTTAGCATCCTGTTCTCAAGGTTTCTTACAGGTTATCAGTCAGATAACCAAAAACGCACCTCATTCTGACCATTTTGCGCAAGTTCAGTCCACGGAGACGAGATTTCGCGCCGTAATATCGACAATTCTCTGTCGAGCTTCGCGACTTGCCCATGCCGAATGTGGGGTCACGATCAGGTTGGGAATATCGCCTGCCAGTAACGGGTTACCGTTTCGGGGCGGCTCTTCTGTCAAGACATCAAAACCGGCGCCACCGACTTCGCCCGATCTCAGGGCATCCGCCAACGCCTGCTCGTCCACCAGTCCGCCGCGGCTGGTGTTGATCAGCAGCGCGTCGTTTTTCATCATCTTTAACTCACGGGCACCGATCAGGTTACGGGTGTCGTCGGTGAGCAGGCAGTGGAGTGACAGCACATCCACCTGTGGCAGCAGTTCGTCCAGGGGCAGGCGCGGGTAGCCATCCACCTCCGAGGCCGACTGGCCCGGCCGTGCGCCCAACAGGACTTTCATTCCAAAGGCTTCGGCCCTCTTAATGACCCCCTGGCCCAAATCACCATAACCCAGAACGCCCAGTGTACGGCCCTCAAGTTCCATGATCGGATGGTCCATCAGGCAGAACATGTCGCTCTTGCCCCAGCGACCGGCGCGCACATCGCGATCGTAATCCAGCAACCGGGTGGCAAGGGCCAGAATCAACGCCATGGTGTGCTGGGCGACCGTTGAGCGGCCGTAATTCGTCACGTTCAGCACCCGGATACCATGATCGCGAGCTGCGTCTTTATCGATGTTGTTAATCCCGGTGGCCACGACCGCAATGGTGGTCAGGTCAGGGCAGGCTTCGAAATGCTCTCGCGTGAGCACCACCTTGTTGACGATCACCGTATCGAAGCCGTGAATGCGGCCAACGACCTCATCCGGCGCCGTTTTACCGTGTTTAACCAGATCTCCGGTGATACGCTCAATGGGAGCGAGATCAACATCGTTGCCCAGTGTATTGGCATCGAGGAATACTGCTTTCATGCTTTTCTCCTGAATCAAGACAGGCAAAGATTAGGGTAGACTTGAGCATACGTCCAAACCAGAGGGAGTGGAAAACCATGGATCATGAGTTCTGGCACGAACGCTGGGCCAAAAAGGAAATCGGCTTTCACGAGGGCACCGTTAACCAGTACCTCTACGACCACTGGCCGGAACTGGCCGGCAAAGCCGCCAGCGCCGTTTTTGTCCCCCTGTGCGGTAAAGCCCACGACATGTGGTGGCTGCACGACCGTGGTCATCCGGTGATCGGCGTCGAGCTGAGCGAAGTCGCCTGCAAAGACTTCTTCGAAGAAGGCGGCGAAAAAGCCAAGGTCCATCCGGGCGAACCCTTCATTACCTTCAAGCACAACAATCTGGAGCTCTGGTGCGGCGACTTTTTCCAGCTGGTTCCGGCCGACCTGAAACACACCCGCCTGGTTTATGACCGGGCCGCTCTGATCGCCCTGCCACCCCACATGCGCAAGAGCTACGTGGAGCACCTGACCGCGATCATCCCGGATGACACCAAGATACTGCTGATCACCCTAGACTACGACACCGAAATCAAAGGCCCGCCATTTAACGTCAGCGATGACGAAGTGATGGAACTCTATTCGGCGGACTACACCGTCGAACACATCGTCACCAACACCCTGGCCAAAGACCACCCGTTCACCAAACGCAAAGGCCTGGCCGGTGCCACCGAAAGCGTGTTCCGCCTGACGAAGAAGTAACGACACCCTCCCCGGAAACACCCCGCGATTCTGATCGGAGTGTGAGGGGTGTCTTTGTGTGACCGCTTGTTTGTCTGAGCAAAGCGAGTTTCAACAAGCGGTCACACAAAGACACCCCTTGCGCTCCAGCCCCACCCTGCCGGCAGCAAGCCTCCCACCCCGTAACACAATTTAATGAACCTTAACCACTTCCCAACTGTCCTATTTTTCGAGCGTGAACTAAGCTCAAATTAAGCAAGCGGCCGCAGCTCAGTATTTGCCGGGCAGCTTGTATGTATCCATTTCTTCCACCCATAACTACACCAACCGCCCTCACAGGCGGAACCGATGCAACGGGGATATTGCGTGAACTGAGAGTCGATTATAAGAGAGCAAGCGAGGGGCCATCTATGACCATCATGCAGCACTTTAAAAACAGGTATGAGAGTACTCAGGAAGAAGAGTTTACCCTGGAGGAATACCTGGAGATCTGCAAAAAGGACCCAACGGCCTATGCCACGGCCGCTGAGCGAATGTTAATTGCCATTGGCGAGCCAGAACTTGTCGACACCTCCCGTGACCATCGCCTGTCACGCATCTTCTCCAACAAGGTTATCAAGCGATACCCTGAATTCTCCGAGTTCTACGGCATGGAAGAAGCCGTGGAAAATATCGTGTCCTTCTTCCGCCATGCCGCCCAAGGCCTGGAAGAGAAGAAACAGATCCTGTATCTGCTCGGCCCGGTTGGCGGCGGTAAATCGTCCCTGGCGGAAAAACTCAAAGCCCTGATGCAGAAGGTGCCCTTCTACGCCATCAAGGGTTCGCCGGTGAACGAATCGCCCCTTGGGTTGTTTGACCCCGCGGAGGACGCCCAGATTCTGGAGGAAGAATACGGCATCCCCTCCCGCTACCTGCAAAACATTATTTCGCCTTGGGCGGTCAAGCGGCTGCACGAATTCGGCGGCGACATCAGCCAGTTCAAGGTTGTAAAAAGATATCCCTCGGTACTGGACCAGGTTGGGGTCTCCAAGACCGAGCCTGGTGACGACAACAACCAGGACATCTCTGCCCTGGTGGGTAAGGTTAACATCCGCATGCTGGAGGACTTCTCCCAGGACGACGCCGACGCCTACAGTTTCAGCGGCGGCCTGTGCAAAGCCAACCAGGGCCTGCTGGAATTCGTGGAGATGTTCAAGGCACCGATCAAAGTGCTGCACCCGCTGCTGACCGCGACTCAGGAAGGCAACTACAACACCACCGAAGGCATGGGCTCAGTACCCTTCGACGGCGTCATCCTGGCCCACTCCAACGAATCGGAATGGCAGACTTTCCGCAACAACAAGCACAATGAGGCGTTTCTGGACCGGGTCTACATCGTGAAGGTGCCCTACTGTGTCCGGGTTACCGAAGAGATCGAGATCTACAAGAAGCTATTGAAGAACAGCTCCCTGTCCGGTGCCCCCTGCGCCCCCGATACCCTCGACATGCTGGCCCAGTTCTCAGTGCTGTCGCGCATCAAGGAACCGGAAAACTCCAGTATCTTCTCGAAGATGCGCGTATACGACGGCCAGAACATCAAGGATACCGACCCCAAGGCCAAGTCGATTCAGGAATATAGGGATTCCGCCGGCGTAAACGAGGGCATGGACGGCCTGTCCACCCGCTTCGCGTTCAAGATCCTGTCAAAAGTGTTCAACTTTGATACCGCGGAAGTGGCGGCCAACCCCGTCCACCTGCTGTATGTGATTGAAAAACAGATCGAACAGGAGCAATACACGCCCGAGGTTCAGGAGCGCTACCTGCGCTTCATCAAGGAATTCCTGGCACCGCACTACGTCCAGTTCATTGGCAAGGAAATCCAGACCGCCTACCTGGAGAGCTACAGCGAATACGGCCAGAACCTGTTCGATCGCTACGTCACCTATGCCGACTTCTGGATTCAGGACCAGGAATACCGGGATCCCGAAACCGGCGAGATTCTCGACCGCTCATCCATCAACGATGAGCTGGAGAAAATCGAGAAACCGGCGGGCATCAGCAATCCGAAAGACTTCCGCAACGAGGTGGTCAATTTTGTCCTGCGGGCGCGGGCCAACAACCAGGGCCGCAACCCGTCCTGGCTCAGTTACGAGAAGCTGCGCAGCGTGATCGAGAAGAAAATGTTCTCGAACACAGAGGATCTGCTGCCGGTTATTTCCTTCAACCCGAAAGCCAGTCAGGAAGATCAGAAGAAGCACAAGCAGTTCGTCGAGCGAATGGTCGATCGAGGCTACACGGAGAAACAGGTTCGCCTGCTTGCAGAGTGGTACCTGCGGGTTCGTAAGTCTCACTAAGTCAGCGGCCAACCGCTGAACTGGAGTAGCGCTATGGGTATGACCCACGTCGTCGACCGGCGACTGAACGGCAAGAACAAAAGCGCGGTGAACCGGGAACGGTTCCTGCGCCGGTACCGCCACCACATCAAGAAAGCCGTGGCCGATGCTGTGCAACGGCGCTCGATCACCGACATTGAGCGGGGCGAGAGCGTCAGCATTCCAAGCCAGGATATCGAGGAGCCCATTTTCCATCATGGCCAGGGTGGCAAACGCGAGATGGTCCACCCGGGCAACCAGGAGTTTGTCGCCGGCGACACCATCCCCAAGCCGCCCGGCGGCGGTGGCGGCGGGCAGGGGCACGGCAAAGCCAGCCCAGATGGCGAGGGCATGGATGAATTCGCCTTCCAGATCACCCAGGAGGAGTTTCTCGACTTTCTGTTCGACGACCTCGAACTGCCCAACCTGGCCCGCAAGAAACTGAAAGACACCGAATCCTTCAAGTACGTCCGCTCCGGCTTCACCACCGAAGGTGTCCCGGCCAAACTCGATGTGGTGCGCTCGCTCCGGGGTGCTCATGCCCGACGGCTGGGTCTGGGTGGCGCCCGTAAGAAAAAGATTCGCGATCTGGAAGACCAGCTTGAGGCGCTGAAAATGGCGCCCGAGGATCTGGACCCGGCCTTCAGCCACGAAGACCAGATCCAGGTCCTGGAGGAGGAGATCGCCCGCCTGAAAGCCAACATCCGGCGCATTCCGTTCATCGACGAAATTGACTTGCGCTACCGCCAGCATCAGAAACACCCGCAGCCGGCCACCAGTGCCGTCATGTTCTGCCTGATGGATGTATCGGGCTCGATGACCCAGATGCACAAGGACATTGCCAAGCGCTTTTTCATCCTGCTGTACCTGTTCCTGAAGAAGAACTACAAGAAGATCGAAGTGGTGTTCATCCGACACCACACCAGTGCCAAAGAGGTGGACGAAGAGGAGTTCTTCTATTCCAGGGAAACTGGCGGCACCATCGTCTCCAGCGCCCTGAAGCTGATGAAGAAGATTGTTGAATCCCGGTACCCGCCATCAGAGTGGAACATTTACGCGGCCCAGGCCTCGGACGGCGACAACTGGAACGACGACTCACCAGTGTGCAGCAAGATCCTGGCCGAGGGCATCCTGCCCCTGGTGCAGTATTACGCCTACACCGAGATCACGCCCCAGGATCACCAGATGCTGTGGTACGAGTACGAAAAAATCATGGAGCGCTTCCCCAATAGCTTCGCCATGCAACAGATCGCCGATCCGGGCGAGATCTATCCGGTATTCCGCCAGCTGTTTGAGAGGAAAGCCGCATGACCGACACCATGGATCGTCCCAACCTGCCGGAAAACGGGCAGTCCGGGGACCGTCAGCCCATATCCACCAGTTCGGAATGGACCTTCGATCTGATTCGCAAATACGACGAAGAGATTGCCAAATGCGCGGCGGAGTTCGGGCTGGACACCTACCCGAACCAGATCGAAGTGATCAGTGCCGAGCAGATGATGGATGCCTACAGTTCGGTCGGTATGCCGGTCGGCTACCACCACTGGTCGTTCGGCAAGCAGTTCCTGAGCACCTCCAAGGGCTATCAGCGGGGCCAGATGGGGCTGGCCTATGAAATCGTCATCAACTCGAACCCCTGCATTGCCTATCTGATGGAGGAGAACACCCTGCCCATGCAGGCGCTGGTTATTGCGCACGCCTGCTACGGTCACAACTCGTTCTTCAAGGGTAACTACCTGTTCCGCACTTGGACCGACGCCAGTGCCATCATCGATTATCTGGTGTTTGCCCGTAATTACGTAGCTGAGTGCGAGGAGCGTCACGGCGTAGATGCAGTAGAGCAGATTCTCGACTCCTGCCACGCCCTGATGAACTACGGCGTTGACCGGTACAAGCGCCCTGCCCCGATTTCCGCCTCCGAGGAGCAGCGCCGGCAACAGGAGCGAGAGGAATACCAGCAACGGCGCATCAATGACTTGTGGCGCACCATTCCGCGGCTCAACGATGACGACGATGCGGTAAACAATAAGGTTCGCTTCCCAGAGGAGCCCCAGGAAAACATTCTCTACTTCATCGAGAAGAACGCGCCCCTGCTGGAAACCTGGCAACGGGAGATCGTTCGCATCGTGCGCAAGCTGGGCCAGTATTTTTACCCCCAACGCCAGACCCAGGTGATGAACGAGGGCTGGGCCTCTTTCTGGCATTACACGCTGTTGCACGCCATGTATGAGAAAGGCCTGGTGAACGACGGTTTCATGCTGGAGTTCCTGCAGAGCCATACCGCCGTGGTTTACCAACCGCCCTTCAACAGCCCCTGGTATTCCGGCCTGAACCCCTACACCCTGGGCTTTTCGATCTACACCGATCTGCGGCGCATCTGCGAGCACCCAACCGATGAAGACCGGCAGTGGTTCCCGGACATCGCCGGTACCGACTGGGTCGAGACCCTGCATTTCGCCATGGCCAACTTCAAGGATGAAAGCTTCATCCAGCAGTTCCTGTCACCGAAGGTGATGCGCGACCTAAAGCTGTTCTCTATCCAGAATGACGATCAGGAAGACGTGTACCGGGTGACAGCCATTCACGACGAGCCCGGATACCGCATCCTCAGAGAAAAACTGGCGCGGCAGTACAACCTCAGTTACCGCGAACCCAACATCCAGGTCTGGAACGTGGATGTGCGCGGCGATCGCTCACTAACCCTCCGACATGTCCCGGTCGACCGAGTGCCTCTGGGAGATGAAACCGAGGAAGTGTTGCGTCACGTACATCGGCTGTGGGGTTTTGATGTGCACCTGGAGAGTGTTGATGAGGGCACCGTGGTGGAGGAGTACCACTGCCCCCGGCATTCTCTCGATGAAGACGACGATTGAAGTCTTCGACGCGACAAGCTTATCGGTCAGAGCAACATCTGCATCCAGTCCACCAGCCAGGGCACTATAAGAGCCGTGGCGAAGGCCGACAACGCCATCGCCAAGCCCGAAAACGCGCCCATTTGACGGCTGACCTGAAACGCCCGGGCGGTGCCAATGCCGTGGGCGGCCACGCCCATGGCGATGCCTCGGGCGGCATCGTCTTTCACCCGGAACCAATCAAACAGTTTGGTGCCCAGCACCGCACCGGTGATACCGGTTGCGACCGTCAGTACTGCCGTCAGCGATGGCAGCCCGCCGATCTTTTCAGAAATGCCCATGGCCACCGGTGCCGTGGCCGATTTCGGCGCCAGCGACATCTGGATTTCCAGCGAACCGCCCAACAGCCAGGCCAGACCGATGGAGCTGCCGGCTGCAATCAGCACGCCGCAGATCAGGGAAATGGTCACCGGCAGCCAGAGCTGACGCAGCCGGGAGAACTGCTGATACAACGGCACTGCCAGGGCCACGGTGGCCGGTCCCAACAGGAAGTGAACAAACTGGCCGCCTTCGAAATAGTCGTTGTAGGAGGTGTCGGTGAGCAGCAGCAGCCCAATCAACATGGCCACCGACGTCACCACCGGGTTGGCCAGCGGGTTGGAGCTGGTGCGCAGGTAAAACCGATAGGCCAGGCCGTAGGCCACCAGGGTGATAGTCAGCCCCAGCAGAGGCGACGCCGACAGGTAAACCCAGATATCTTTCAGACCGGGATCGTTCATTGCTCCGACCCTCCCTGCGCAGAGCTGTCGGGCTTGACCAGCCAGCGCGTGGTCACCTGCATGATCAGTGCCGTTGCGATCATGGTGATCACGGTGCTGAACAACAACGCCAGAGTGATAGGCAGCCACTCATCAGCGATGCGATCGAAGTGTGCCATCATGCCAACACCGGCCGGCACAAACAGCAGTGACAAATGGGCCAGCAATGCGGACGATGCCTGCTCAACCGAATCCGGGGTCCGGCCCCGAATCCACAAGGTGATGAACAGCATCACCATACCCAGGACCGGCCCCGGAATGGGCACGCCCGCCAAGCGCACGGTGATTTCACCGGCCAACTGGTACACCAGCAACAGCGTTATTCCATTGAGAAACTGCATGGCAAAGGCTCCGGCCGGCGAATACGGTTCTTTTCAGAGCATAGCCACTTAAGGCTGTACTGAACACTCAACGGAAGTCGAACGAGAAATGTTGCAAAAAACGGAACTTTAGGGGGGCGAGCATCGTGAACTCAATTCGTTACCAGTATACTTGCAGCTAACAAGTAAATTTTTTAACTCGTGGAGTACAACAAGGAATGAAACGCCTGGGAACATTGGATGCCTCCTGGCTGGCCGTGGAGTCTGAGGACACCCCGATGCACGTGGGGAACCTGCAAATCTTTTCACTGCCAGAAGGCGCTCCCGACACCTTTTTGCGTGACCTGGTCACCCGCATGAAAGAAACCGGTGAGGTTGCTCCGCCTTGGAGCTACAAACTGGCCGGCTCCGGATTGTTGGGAAGACTGGTCGCTCCCGGATGGAAGATCGACAAAGACATCGATCTGGATTACCACGTGCGCCATTCCGCGCTACCCCGCCCCGGCGGTGAGCGTGAGTTGGGTATTCTGGTGTCCCGTCTGCATTCCAACCCGCTGGATTTTGCCCGGCCGCTGTGGGAATGCCACGTCATTGAGGGCCTCGAAAACAACCGTTTTGCGCTTTACACCAAGATGCATCACTCCCTGATTGATGGCATCAGCGGCGTGCGCCTTTTGCAGCGGGTGCTGACCACGGATCCCGACAAGCGCAACATGGCACCACCCTGGTCGGTACAGCCCGAGCGTCGGCGCGGCAGCAAAACGGACGCGGAAGCCAGCATCCCCGCAGCCATTGCCCAGGCCAAAGATGCCCTCAAGCTGCAGGCCGATATGGCACCACGGCTTTGGCAAGCTGGCAACCGCTTGCTGCACTCCGTGCGCCACCCTGAGGATGGGCTGGCGGCGCCCTTCATGGGGCCGGTCTCCAAGATTAACCGCCGGGTTACTGGCCAGCGGCGATTCGCCACCCAGCACTACCAGCTGGACCGCATCAAAGCCGTGGCCCACGAAAGCGGCGGCTCACTGAATGACATCGTGCTGTACCTGTGCGGCACTGCCCTGCGCCGGTTCTTGCTGGAGCAGGATGACCTGCCAGATACCGCCATGACAGCCGGCATTCCGGTTAACATTCGCCCGGCGGACGACGAGGGCACCGGCACTCAGATCAGCTTCATGATTGCTTCCCTGGCGACCGACGAAGCCGACCCGCTAAACCGTCTGCAGGAGATCAAATCCTCCACCCGGCGCGCCAAGGAACATTTGCAGAAGCTGCCGAAGAGTGCGCTGACCCAGTACACCATGCTGCTGATGTCGCCCTATATCCTGCAGCTGATGTCCGGGCTGGGTGGTCGCATGCGGCCGGTGTTCAATGTCACCATTTCCAATGTGCCAGGCCCGCAGCGCACGCTCTATTATGAGGGCGCGAAACTTGAGGCCATGTACCCGGTGTCGCTGATTGCACACGGTGGTGCATTGAACATTACCTGCCTGAGCTACGACGGCTCACTAAACTTCGGTTATACCGGTTGCCGGGACACTTTGCCCAGCATGCAGAAGCTGGCCGTTTATACCGGCGAAGCCCTGGATGAACTGGAGAGCCTGGTGATTCCGCCGAAACCGAAAACGACCCGGCGCGCGACCAAAAAGAAGGTTACTGGCTAACGCTGTTCCAGTTGGCGGCACCTACAAAGATCAGTTGAAGGAAGCGGATGGTCCGCTTCCGGATCTGGTCGATCTGGTAGTCATCGTCGGCAGACACCCCCAGCAGGTCAGTCAGACTGAAGGCAACACTGCGCACCACCAGATCACAGGTCATGTCCAGATCGCTGTCGCTGAGATGATCCACCAGGCGTAACCGGCGCAAGTCGTTGGCCAGTTCGCTGGCAAAGAAACGCATCTCGCTGCGAATCCCCTCCTGAACCGCCCTGCTCTCGCCCGCCAATCCTTGCGCCATGAACAGAAAGAAACTGCGGTTGGCCCGGGCGTGGCTGATAAAGATGTCCACTGACTCCTCAATCAACTTATCCGCCTGCGACACATGCTCACGGGCTTCCCGCATCATGCGGCGCAGCACCAGACCTAACTCGTCCACCAGCTGCAAGCCCAGATCGTCCATGTTGCGGAAATGGCGATAGAACGAGGTGGGTACCACACCCGCCTGCCGGGTAACTTCCCGGATGCCTAGACTGGCAAAATGCCGGCCCTTACCCACCAGGGTGAGCGCCGCACTCATCAGTTTTTCGCGGGTCTCACCCGGCTTTCTGCGTTGTCTTTCCGCCATCGTCTACCCGTAGCCATTGCGCTTGAAGCTTTGGTGACAAGTGTACACACCCGAAAAAATTAAGGTACCCAAAGCAAGTCATTTTGCGCCAGATGTGAACTCCCCGTTGTGAGTCCGCAAACTCAGGTGTACAGTCGTACACATTAGTGAACAACTGTACACAAAGATGCAGACTGCATCTCGGAGAACAGATCATGTTGGCACGACAGAACCACAGCACGCCGCTTCAATGGCTTGGCAGGCAGCTCTTTAACCGGGATGACGCGAGTGCGTTCTTCGATCCTCTGCTCGCGCGCATCAACCCGATGTGGGTACAAGAGTACACACCGGCCAGAGTTCAGCGGATTATCCGGGACACCTCCGACACTCAAACCTTCGTGCTAAAACCAGCCCGACGCTGGCAGGGCTTCGCCGCCGGACAGCATGTGAACATCTGTGTCGAGATCGACGGCGTTCGTCACCACCGCACGTTCAGCCTGTCCAGCTCAACCACACTCTGGCACGACGAGGGACTGGTTACCCTGACCATCAAACGACTACCTGGCGGCCGGGTGACCAACTGGCTGCACGATCAGCTGAAATCCGGCGCCGTGGTAGGCCTCAGCGAGGCGTTTGGCGACTTCCTGATACCCGAACCTGTCCGCCCCATCCTGTTTATTGCCGGTGGCAGTGGCATTACTCCGATCCTGAGCCAGCTCAAAACCATGGCGGTCCATGGCTTCCGCGCCCCGGTGACACTGCTGTATTTCGTGCGGGACCACGACCATGCGATCGCCGGTGAACACCTGCAAAACCTGGCCGCCCTCCATGATCTGCTCACCGTTAAGATCGTCGCTTCCCAGGGTGGCAGCGAACCGCGCTATCTGACCCAATCCGATCTTAACGAGATCACCGATCTAGGCTGCCGCGATATTTTTCTGTGCGGCCCGCAGGGCTTGATGGCTTTGGCGGGCGAACTGCTCGATGCCAAGGGCGTGAGCCGGGACAAGATCCACAGCACTTATTTTTCTGCACCACAAACAGACCTCGACAGCGAGGACCTGGGCGGCAAGGTTCGGTTTGCCCGAAGCAACCTGGATGTGGATTCCACCGGTGATGCCCCGCTGTTGGAAATCGCCGAAGCGGCGGGCCTGACGCCACAACACGGCTGCCGCATGGGCATCTGCCACCAATGCAGCTGCCGGAAAACCAGCGGCACCGTCGTTAATCGCCTCACCGGCCAAGCATCCGGCCCGGGAGAGGACACCATCCAACTGTGCATCTCCATCCCTCAGGGGCCAGTGTCCCTGGATATTTAACCTTCTTTTTCGAACAGAACGGTCGTGCCTCAGAGCATGGCAAGGAGCACACCATGAAACAGATGACAGAAGCCCAGCTCACAGAGCTGGAACAGGATCTCAACGCCATCCGGAATGACGTACTGGCCGATCTGGGCGAACGCGATGCCCGTTACATCCGCCGCGTAGTACGCCTGCACCGAACCCTGGAGGTAGGTGGCCGGGTTTTGATGCCCTTTGGCTTCATTCCTCCGGTGTTCGTGGCGGCCACCGTGGCCCTGGGGCTGTCCAAGATCATCGAGAACATGGAGATCGGCCACAACGTGATGCATGGCCAGTACGACTGGATGAACGATCCCAGCCTGCACTCACAGACCTACGAGTGGGACACCGCTTGCTCCAGCGACTCCTGGCGCCGTACCCACAATTACGAGCACCACACCTACACCAACATCATCGGTAAAGATCGGGACTACGGCTATGCTGTGCTTCGCCTGAGCGACGACGAGCCGTGGCGGCCCAGGCACAGCCTGCAGTTTATTAACTACATTCTGCTGAGCACCTTCTTTCAGTGGGGGGTGGGCCTGCACGAACTGGAAACCGAACGGCTGCACCGTCGGGAAATTACATTAAGATCGAAGCTGCCGTTCTTAAAGGAGTTTTTCAGAAAGGGCGGGCGTCAGGCCTTCAAGGATTATGTGTTTTTCCCGCTGCTGACATTCCCGGTCGCGCCCATCGTGTTGGCGGGCAACATCGGCGCCAACCTGATCCGCAACCTGTGGTCGTCCACGGTGATTTTTTGCGGTCATTTCACCCAGGATGCCGAAACCTTTACCGAAGAAGAGTGCTGGGGCGATGGCAAAAATGAAAGCAAAGGCCACTGGTACCTGCGCCAGCTCTCTGGCTCATCCAACTTCACCGGTGGCCGATGGGTGCATTTGCTGAGTGGGCATCTTAGCTTCCAGATGGAACATCACGTGTTCCCGGACCTGCCCGCCCATCGGTATCCGGAAATATCCGATCGTGTAAGAGAGGTGTGCGCCAAGCACGGCATTCACTACAACACCGGCAGCTTCGCCCGGCAGTACGGCACCGTGCTCAAACGCATCGCTGCCTTTTCACTGCCCGACCGGCTGCGGGCGCGATTGCCCGCGCTGGATGTGGCCTAGGCGACCTGAAGCAGTCGTAACAACTGGGGCCGATGTTGATCCTGAATCACATCGGCCAACGTGTACTTATCCAGCACCTGCAGAAATGCCTCCAGCGCGTCACCGAACATGCCTTTCATTCCGCACACCGGCGCGATCTTACAGGCGTTTTTCGAGGTAAAGCACTCGACGATGCTGAGGTCCTGTTCAGTTTCCCGCACCAGCACTCCCACTCGGATTTCAGTCGGCGCCATCAGCAGGCGCATACCGCCTTTCTTTCCGCGAATGGTCTCGATGTAGCCCTTCTTGTTGAGCTGATGCACCACCTTCATCAGGTGATTCTTGGAGATTTCATAACTGTCGGCAATTTCCTGGATGGTAGCCAGGCGGTCACCCTGCACCGCAAGATAGATCAGCACTCGAAGTGAGTAGTCAGTGTATCGGGTGATGTGCATTCGGTACTCCAGGTCTGCTTTGCATTGATTAGGAGTGTTATATACGGAGAGAGCCAATAACTGGTTTTGTCCACCAACACAGACAGACCGCACCCCGCATCCCCGCCCAGACCAATATCCTGTTTAAGGGTTTTCCCAACTGCCATACTTAAACTACCGGACTCACGCGGGGGGATCGGATTCCGGGATTTAATCTGCGATACTCGAATTAACGTATTTAAATTCTCACTCAGCCGGCAGGAAGCAAAGCCAATGGCCCGCAGCAAGCTGACAGATCGCTTTGGTCGCACCGTGGACTACGTACGCCTGTCCGTGACCGACCGCTGCGACTTCCGCTGTGTTTACTGCATGGCGGAGGAAATGACCTTTTTGCCCCGCCAGCAGATTCTGTCATTGGAAGAGCTGGCTCAAGTGGCGAGAACCTTCGTGGATCTGGGCACCGAGAAGATCCGACTGACCGGCGGTGAACCCCTGGTTCGCAAGGACATTCTCGAACTGGTCAAGGACATTGGCACCCTTGGCCTGCGGGATTTCGCCATGACCACCAACGGCAGCAAGCTCACCACCATGGCCGAGCCTCTGCGCAAAGCCGGCTTGAAGCGCCTGAACATCAGTCTCGACTCCCTCGATCCGGACAAGTTTCATCGCATTACCCGCACCGGCCGACTGAACCAGGTACTCGACGGTGTCGACGCGGCCCGCGAGGCCGGGTTTGAAGGCATTAAGTTGAACACCGTGGTAATGAAAGGTGGCAACGATGAGGAAGTGCCGGCACTGGTAGACTTTGCCCGCCGGAAGAACATCGACATCACCTTCATTGAAGAAATGCCACTGGGGGAAATCTCGGAACACGATCGCGGTGAAGCGCTGTGCACCAGCGATGAAGTGCGCGACATTATTCGCCAGCACCACGAACTGATGCCCACACCGGAGGATTCCGGCGGCCCGGCGCGCTACTTCCGGATGCCGGACAGCAACACCAAGGTGGGTTTCATCTCACCCCACTCCCACAACTTCTGCTCCACCTGCAACCGGGTGAGGGTGACCGTGGAGGGTCGATTGCTGCTATGCCTGGGCAACGAGCATTCGGTAGACCTCCGCCACGTGCTGCGCAGTCATCCGGAAAGCGACGAAAAACTTCGGGAAACCATCATCAACGCCATGGATCTGAAACCTGAACGCCACCACTTTTCCAGCGAAGGCGATGTCCAGATCCTGCGTTTCATGAACATGACCGGGGGCTGAGAACCACGCCCCCGATCGTCGATCTTCCGGATCGGCCGTGAACCGTCCCCTTGCCACCGGCGTATCGCTAGCATCCACTCGCGAATTCCTGACACGGAGCAAGCCCCGGCCATGGCCAACCTGATCCTCATTCTCGGCGACCAGCTCACACCGGACATCAGCGCACTGGACGACGCCGACAAGCAGCACGACCGGATCGTGATCGCGGAAGTCCATGACGAAGCCAGCTACACCAATCACCACAAGAAAAAACTGGTCCTGCTGTTCAGCGCCATGCGCCACTTCGCCCAGCAGCTTGAGAAAGATGGCTGGCAGGTGCATTACCAGCACTATCATCCAGATAACGAGCATCAAAGCCTGGAAGCCGTGATTGCCGCCCAGGCCCAAGACCTGAAACCGGAACGGATCATCACCACCGAGTGCGGTGAATGGCGCCTGCATGCGCAGATCAGCGAGTGGAATCGGCAGCTCGATCTGCCGGTGGAAACCCGGCCGGACACCCGGTTTATCGCCACCAAGCAGGAATTCCAGCACTGGGCCGAAGGCCGAAAACAGCTGCGCATGGAGTTTTTCTACCGGGAGATGCGCCGCAAGACCGGTCTGCTGATGGACCCGGATGGCAAACCCGAAGGCGGGGAGTGGAACTACGACGCCGACAACCGGCGCAAATGGACCGGCAAACCCGCGGCCCCGTCGACGTTCCGGGTGGAGCCGGATGACACCACCCAAGCAGTGATCGATCTGGTCAACGAGCATTTCTCGGATCATTTCGGCACCACCGACGACTTCCATTTTGCGGTCACCGCCGAGGACGCAGAGCAGGCACTGGCGCACTTCATCGATTACGCCCTACCCTGCTTTGGAGGCTTCCAGGACGCCATGTCGGATCACGAGGACTGGCTGTTCCACGCCATCCTGTCGCCGTATATCAACAGCGGTCTGCTGGACCCGCTCAGTGTGTGCGAGGCCGCCACCCAGGCCTGGTACGCCGGCCAGGCACCGATCAATGCGGTGGAAGGCTTCGTAAGGCAGATTCTGGGCTGGCGGGAGTTTGTGCGCGGTATCTACTGGATGAACATGCCGGGCTACGCCGAGGAAAACCGGCTGGGCAATACCCGGTCCCTACCCTGGTTTTACTGGACCGGCGACACCAAGATGCGCTGTATGCACAAGGCCATCGACAGCACTCGCCGCAACGCCTACGCCCACCACATCCAGCGCCTCATGGTCACGGGCAACTTCGCGCTGCTGGCCGGGATCAAACCGGAGGAAATCTGTGACTGGTATCTAGCGGTCTATGCCGACGCCTACGACTGGGTGGAGCTACCCAACGTGCTAGGCATGGTGATGCACGCCGATGGTGGCTACCTGGGCTCCAAACCCTACGCCGCCAGCGGCAAATACATACAGCGTCAATCGGACCACTGCGCCAATTGCCACTACAACGTCAACAAGAGCACGGAAGAGGATGCCTGCCCGTTCAACGCGCTTTACTGGCACTTCATCGACCGTCATCGGGACGACTTCGCCAAGAACCCGCGCATGGGCATGATGTATCGCAACTGGGACAAGCAAAAACCGGAAAGGAAGGAAGCGCTGCTCAACCGGGCCAACAAGTTGCTGGACCAGATCGAGCAGCTGTAACGCCTTTAGCCAGTGATGCGTTTTTCGGTGTCTGGATCGAAAAAAACCACTTTCTTCATATCGAACATCAGCTCGGCTGTTTCACCCCAGGTTACCGGGTGCTCCGGATCAATCCGGCAGTGCACGTTGGTGTCGTTCAGGCGAATCAGGGCAATCACGTCCGGGCCGGTCGGCTCGGTCACCTCGATGGTGAACTCGCCAGTGGTGACCAGGGCCTGATCGCTTTTCTGATCCTGGGGCTGGGTGATGTGCTCTGGGCGAATGCCCAGCACCACCTTCTTGCCAACGCGATCGGCCAGGTACTCTGGCAGCGGCAGCTTCAGCGAGCGGCCGTCGCCACCCTGCACTTCGGCCTGCAGGCCTTGCTCGCCCTGCTCGCCCTGCTCGACATTCACGTGCACGAAGCTCATCGCCGGTGACCCCATGAAACCTGCCACGAACATGTTCTGCGGCGAATCATAGACCTGCTTGGGCGTGCCCAGCTGCTGCAGCTCACCGTCTTTCAGCACCGCGATGCGGTCAGCCAGGGTCATGGCCTCGATCTGATCGTGGGTGACGTAGACGATGGTGGTCTGCAGGCGCTGGTGCAGCTTCTTGATCTCGGTGCGCATTTCCACACGCAGCTTGGCGTCCAGGTTCGACAGCGGCTCATCGAACAAATAGATGCGCGGACGGCGTGCCAGGGCGCGGCCCATGGCGACCCGCTGCTGCTGGCCACCGGACAGCCGTGACGGCTTCTTGTCCAGCAGGTGGGAGATCTGCAGCAGATCGGCGACCCGCTCCACTTCCTGCTCGATCTGGTCTTTCGGCATGCCGCGGATCTTCAGGCCAAAGGCGATGTTCTCGCGCACCGACATGGTCGGATACAGGGCGTAGGACTGAAACACCATGGCGATGTCCCGGTCTTTGGGCTCCACGCCGGAGACGTCCTTGCCGTCGAGCACAATTTCCCCCTCGGAGATGGCTTCCAGCCCGGCGATGGTGTTCATCAGGGTGGATTTACCGCAGCCGGAAGGACCGACCAGAATCAGGAATTCGCCCGAGGCAATATCGATATCGATACCTTTGAGGGTCTCCTCAGCCGCTCCGGGATAGGTTTTGCGAATTTTACGCAGTTCCAGTTGAGACATTGTTGTTTTCCTCTCAGGTCAGCCTTTAACAGAGCCGGCGGTCAGGCCCCGGATGAAGTATTTACCCGCCACGATGTACACCACCAGCGTTGGTAGTGCCGCAATCATGGCCGCTGCCATATCCACGTTGTATTCCTTTACGCCGGTGCTGGTGTTCACCAAGTTGTTCAGCGCAACGGTGATGGGCTGGCTGTCGCCACTGGCGAACACCACCCCGAACAGGAAGTCGTTCCAGATCTGAGTGAACTGCCAGATCAGCGACACCATGAAAATGGGCGTCGACATGGGCAACAGAATGCGGAAAAAGATGGTGAAGAAGCCGGCACCGTCCAGGCGGGCCGCCTTGATCAGTGCATCTGGGATAGCCACGTAGTAGTTACGGAAAAACAGCGTGGTGAAGGCCACCCCGTAAATCACATGCACCAGCACCAGACCGGGCGTAGTGTTCGCCAGCCCGAGTTGGCCCAGGGTCGCGGCCATCGGCAGCAGTACCACCTGAAACGGCACGAAGCAGCCAAACAGCAGCAGGCCGAACAACAGGTCCGAACCACGGAACTTCCACTTCGCCAGCACGTAGCCGTTGAAGGCGCCTAACAAGGTGGAAATCATCACCGCCGGTACGGTCATCTTGAACGAGTTCCAGAAGTAACCGCTGATGCCGTCGCACTGCACGCCGGTGCAGGCTTCAGACCAGGCCTTGGTCCAGCCGATGGTGGTCCATTCGGTGGGCAGCGCCACCAGGTTACCGGTACGGATGTCCATGGGTGTCTTGAGGCTGGTCACCAGCATGATGAACAGCGGCACCAGATACACCAGGCACGCCAGAATCAGCAGGCCGTAGATGGCAATGCGGCTGGGACTGAGGCCGGGACGAGTCATATCAGTCATGGCGCTTCTCCCTCAGTTCCGAGTACAGGTAAGGCACGATCAAAGCCAGGATGGCACCCAGCATCAGCATGGCACTGGCCGAGCCCAGGCCCATCTGACCGCGGGTAAAGGTGTGGGCGTACATGAACACCGCTGGCAGGTCGGTGGAGTATCCCGGGCCACCGGCCGTCATGGCCATGACCAGATCAAAGCTCTTGATGGCGATGTGAGCCAGCACCATGACCGCGCTGAAGAACACCGGCCGCAGTGACGGCAGGATAATCTTCCAGTAGATCAACGGCAGGCTGGCACCATCGACCCGGGCCGCCCGGATAATGGAGGAGTCGACACCGCGCAGGCCCGCCAGGAACAGCGCCATGACAAAGCCAGAAGCCTGCCAGACCGCCGCCATCACGATGGTGTAGATGGCCAGGTTGGAATTCACCAGCCAGTCAAAGCTGAACGAGGTCCAGCCCCAGTCGTGCATCAGTTTCTCAATACCCAGACTCGGGTTAAGAATCCACTTCCAGACGGTACCGGTGACGATCATCGACAGCGCCATCGGGTACAGATAAATAGTTCGGATTGCGCCTTCCTGGCGGATGCGCTGGTCCAGGAATATGGCCAGCACCACGCCAATGAACAAGCAGGTGAAGATGAACAGCCCACCGAATATCGCGAGGTTTTTGGAGGCCGTCAGCCAGCGATCGTTAGCCATCAATTTGGCGTACTGATCGAAGCCGACAAAGTCGTAGGTGGGCAAGAAGCTGGAGCTGGTGAACGACAAGATCCCGGTCCACAGCATGTAGCCGTAGATACCGATGCCGATCAACACAAAGGTTGGGGCAATCACCAGTTTCGGCAACCAGCGCTGCAGGCCGTCCAGCAGTCGTGACGGTGCACTGACCACTCCGGCGGGGCGCCGCTGAGTTTGTTCCATGAGAATTCTCCCGAATGAATCGGAGAGCCACCCGGGCGGGTGGCTCTTGGCTTCTTTACTTCGCGGCCTGGATGGCGGCGGCCAACTGATCCGTGGCTTTTACCGGATCCTTGTCGTTGGAGTTCACGAAGTTGGTAACCACATCAAAAACCTGCCCCTGGACGTAACTGGTCGTTGCCAGGCCGTGGGCCAGGCTTGGCACCAGCTCGCCGGTGTCGGCGCTGCTCTTGAAGGTCTCCATTGAAGCCTGGGCACAGGCGTCAAACTCGGACATGTCCATATCGGTACGAACCGGGATGGAGCCTTTGTTCTGATTGAACACGGTCTGGAATTTCGGCTCGAGAATGGTACGGGCCAGGTCTTTCTGGGCTGCTACGTTTTCCTCTTCACTCAGGCCGAACATGGCGAAGGAATCGACGTTGAAGGTGAATTCACCGGCAGTGCCCGGTGCCGCGGCACACAGATAGTCTTCACCCGGCGTCAGGCCGGCGGCAGTGAATTCGCCCTTGGCCCAGTCACCCATGATCTGCATGGCAGCTTCGCCACGGATAACCATGCCGGTTGCAGTGTTCCAATCGCGGCCGGCGGCGTTGTCGTCAACGTAGCTCATGACCTTGGCAAACTTGGCAAACACCTCTTCCATTACCGCGCTGTTGATCACATCCAGATCGTGCTCAACAAAGGCTTTGCGGTAGGTGTCGCTGTCCATCACCGCCAGGGCGACGGCTTCGAATACGGTGGCGTCCTGCCAGGGCTGACCACCGTGGGCCAGCGGAATGTAACCTGCAGCCTTGAGCTTGTCGGCTACGGTAAAGAATTCGTCCAGGGTGTTGGGAATTTCAACGCCGACTTTTTCCATCACCTGCGGGTTAACCCAGAGCCAGTTGACCCGGTGTACGTTCACCGGCACCGCCACGTACTCACCTTCGTACTGCATCACGTCCGAGATCATCGGCGGCACCAACTGGTCCCAGTTCTCGGCGGCGGCCACGTCGTCCAGGCTGGTCAGGAAACCCAGCTTGGCCCACTCGCGGATATCAAGCCCTTTGATCTGGGCGGCAGCCGGAGGATTGCCGGATACGGCACGGGTTTTCAGCACGGTCATGGCTGCTTCACCGCCGCCACCGGCGACCGCGAAGTCTTTCCAGGTATGGCCCTGCTCTTCCATCATCTCTTTCAGGGCAGCGGCAGCACGGGCTTCGCCACCGGCGGTCCACCAGTGCAGGACCTCAACTTCGCCCGCATGGACAGCAGCGGCAGGCAGCAGGCAGGCAGATACGGCAAGGGCGGAAAGGGTACGCTTGAAGGCGGTCATAATGACTCCTTGTTGTTTTTGTCGAGGACATCAAATTATTTACCAGCGGCTGGATAGCCAGCGGTCAGAAGGCAAGTCTAGGACAGGGAGATCAGAGAGAACGTATCAAACTGAAAAACCCATGTAACAAGGCTGTTACATGGGTTCTTGAGGCGCGGGCTGATGGGTGGCCGTTTAATGACGCGGCAGCGACAGCACCACTTGCAGGCCACCCGTGGGCCGGTTGCTGATGTTCAGGTCACCACCATGATTCTGGGCAATGTTGCGGGCGATGCCCAGCCCCAGGCCGTGGCCCTGTCGATGAGCTTGATCCAGGCGGTAATAGGGTTCGAAAATACGCTGGAGTTCAGCCTCCGGAATGCCGGGGCCGTGGTCATCCACCCGAATCACCAGTTGCTCCGCTGTGTCATCGAGCTGCACCTGCGCCCGCTCACCGTATTTGATGGCATTGTCCACCAGGTTGCCCAGGCAGCGGCTCAATGCCAGGGGCTTACCCCGATAGGGCTGGCATTCGCCACTGATTTTCAGTAATTCGGTGCCATTGGTGCGATAAGCCTCCGCCATCCGGTCCAGCATCCGCCCGACATCCACCGGCTCCACGTTCTCATGAATGTCCGTGTCCTTGAGAGACTGCAAGGCGCCTTTCACCAAAAGTTCCAGCTCCAACAGGTCGGCTTCCAGTCGCTCCCGCATGGGTTCGTCGTCAATCAGATCGATGCGCAGGCGCAGACGGGTAATCGGTGTTTTCAGATCGTGGGAGATGGCGCGAAACAACTGTTCCCGGTCACTCAGGTAATTTTGCAGCCGCCGGCGCATGGTATTGAAACTGCGGGTGACGGCGACAATCTCGGCACTGCCCTGCTCCTTCAGTGCCGGCTGGTCATCGTCCAGGGGCAGATCCCGGGTGGCCTTCGCCAGCTTGCGCAGCGGCCGTGTTTGCTGACGAATCAGCCACGCCAGTACCGGGAACAACACCCCGATCATGACCGCCAGGAAAAACACCTGCTGCCCCGGCACTCCCTCGTCTTCCAATGAGACATAGGGCGCTGGCAGCGGCGATGCCAGGTACAGCCAGTCATCCTCGGCTACCTCAATCTGCATCACCAGTACCGGTGGATTCAAGGGCTCAAGGGTCAGCGAATAATGGGCCCAGGATGGAGGCAAGGCGTCGAGCGGCAGTTCGGTATTGAGAATGCGCAGGTCATCCGGGCTCACAAACTCGACATGCAGGTTGCTGTCCCTGCCCAGACGACGCCGCAGCACGGAACGGACTTCGTCGGTGGCCAGTTGTTTCAGTTCGGTCTCCGGCAAAGGCTTCATATCGATGCGCTTGTTATTCAGCGACACGAAGAAACGGCTGCCACCCATGTTGCGCAGCTGGTCCAGCACGATGTGCCGGTATTCCAATGGCAGCGAATTAAAGAACTGAGCCGTGGCCGCGGCCGATTGCGCCAGATTGCGGGTGGTCACCACCAGGCCTTCTTCCCGCTGGGTTTTAAACGCGCCAACCCAAGCCATACTGGAAATAACCTGGGCCGTGGCCATGGCCAGCAGGGTTAACAACAACACCCGGCCAAGCAGCGACGACGGAATCCAGCGCCGGGGTTTGCGCCAGAGTGAGAATTCACTCGAAGGCATGATTCACCGTGGCCGCCAGCAGGTAACCTGCACCACGCACCGTCTTGATCAATTTCGGATCTTTACCCTGGTCACCCAGTTTCTGCCGTAACCGGCTGACGGCAACGTCGACCACCCGGTCCAGCGGCGTGGATTCACGGCCGCGGGTAACTCCAGAAATGGTGTCACGGTCCAGCACCTCATTCGGATGGCTCAGAAACAGCTGCAACAGCGCGAAATCGGCACCAGAAATAGACACCTTGCTGCCCTGCTCGTCGATCAGGTCGTGGGTCAGGGTGTCCAGGCGCCAGCGGTCGAACACCACGTACCTCGGGTTCTCAACCCGGGCAAATTGAGCCCGGCGCAACAGTGCCTTGATCCGGGCCTGCAGTTCCCGGGCACTGAACGGTTTGGCCAGGTAATCGTCGGCGCCGATCTCGAGCCCAACTACCCGGTCGGTCTCATCGGAACTGGCGGTGAGCATAATAATGGGCACTTGGGAATGTTCGCGAACCTCCCGGCACAAGGTGAAGCCATCGTCACCGGGCATCATCACGTCCAGCACGATCAGGTCGATCGAAAAGCTTTTGAGGTGCGCCCGCATCTGGTCGCCGTCTTCCGCGGTATGGATGCCGTAGCCAACCCGGGACAGATGCTCGTGAAGCAGCTCTCGGATGGAGGCGTCATCATCGACCACGAGAATCGATGCTTTGGTGTCGGTCATGGTCTGGTCGTTTGTTGTTGTCGTTGAAGTGTGCGCCACCTTAGCAGATCTGCACTTCCGTTGGCCTGACTTTCGGCCCAAGAGTGCCGCCGGATATGGGCTCTGCCGGTTTCAGGGGCCAAGTTTAAGGAGGTCCAATTTCGCAGGCCAGCACCAGGGCCCAGAATTCCGAAAAGTCATTCACCACCACATCGGGCTTGTCGGGGTGTTTGTGGGTGCCAGGGAAGATGCGATTGAGCCAGGGCTGATCCCACTGGGCCCCGTTGAAAAACACCGAGGTCATGCCGGCCCGTTTCGCCGCGATCACATCGGTGGTGCTGTCACCCACGTACCAGACGCTGGGATCGGGCGGATAATCCAGCTTCTGCACCGCCAGCAGCAACTGGTCAGGATGGGGTTTGCGCAGCGGGGTGTCGTCACCACAGACATCGACATCAAACAGATGGGTCCAGCCGGTTTCCTCCACAGCCGCCAGCTCATGCTCAAAGAACTCCCGGTCCCGATTGGTAATCACGCCCACTTGCCGATGCAGCCGACGCAGCCCTTCGAGCACCTCCCGCACCTTGGGCTCGAACGCCTTCACCGTGCCGAAATGGTTACGGTAGTGAAAATTGAACGCCCGGTGGGCAACCTGCTTGGCTTCCTGATCATCACCAAACAGTACCTCGAAAATATCCGTCCGGGAGATTTTCCGGTCCGCCTTCACCTTCGGATGCAGGCGCGCAAACTCGCGCACATAGGCCACCAGCCGGGCATCTTCCGGGGTTTTGCTGTCCTCAGGGGACACCATTCGCCCCATCAGGTCCAGTTTGTGAAAATCCGGCAGCATGTCATCTACAGCGTGGTACATGGCATCCAGGGTATCCACCAGGGTGGCGTGCCAGTCGAACAGCACCACCGACGGCCGGATGAGCTTGACCACCGCCGGATGCCAGTCGGCCTCCACCCGGGGTTCCGGCCGCTCCGGTGGCGGAAAGGGTTTCGGGCGCACTTCGGCGGGGGCCTGGCGAAAGGCCTTGGGCTGACTCCGTTCCAGCAGCGCCAGCAAGTCCAGCAGATCCTCAAAACTGTCAAGGACGGCCGAGGGCGCATCCCGGTAGGAGAACCAGCTGTCGATGCGCTGCGGCTCCCAACAGGCGCCGTTGTAAAACACACCGGCGACTCCGGCACGGTTGGCAGTCAGCATGTCGACGTAGCTGTCACCGACATACCAGGCGCGGCCGTCTGCCGGCAGCCCCAACTTATCCAGGGTTTTGAGAATCACTTCCGGGTCGGGCTTGTACTCGGTGACATCATCGGCGCACACGGTGGCGTCAAACAGATGCTGCCAGCGGCCCTCGTCCACGGTCACCAGTTCCTTGTCGAGAAACTCCCGGTTCCGGTTGGTGGAGACCGCCAATTTGATGCCCATGGCCTTGAGCGCCGACAGGTACTCGTAGGCCCCCGGCTGAAACGGTTTCACCTTGCCGAAGTAACGGCGATAGGCCTCGTTGTAGGCTTTGTGGGCAATCAGTTTGGCGTCCCGATCCTCGCCGAAAATGGCGTTAAAAATATCGGTGCGGGAGACCCGGCGTTCGGCCAGAATCCGTGGGTGCAGGCGGCGGAAGATACGGATATAGCGAACCAACCGGGCATCGTCCGGGGTCCGGCATTTCGCCTCTGGCAGCAGCCGCTCCACCAGGTTCAGGTCTTCCAATTGCGGCAGCATGTCCTCCATGGCGCTGAACATGGCATCGTGGGTGTCTACCAGTGTGCCGTGCCAGTCAAAGATCAATACCGAAGGCGCCGCGATGGAGTCGCTGAATCGGGCCATACACTCTCTCCGTAGGAAACTGCTCGAACCGGCCTTGAAATCCGTCCCCATGACGGTAAGACTCGGAGGGCTCTGACAAAAAAGATAACCCGTGCCAGGGAAACTTGCACACTACTCGCTCACTACTTGTTCACTACAGAGTGCGCTCTATGTCTGCCGCCGGCTATTTACTGCCCTACGATTTTTCGCCACTGACCGTGTTCAGCTTCGCGGCCGTGCTGGGCCTGTACGGTATAGCCCTGCTCCGGATGCCGGCAGCCGAGCGCCCGGGGCCACTTCGTATCGTCACCTTCGTGCTCGGAGTGATGCTCTGCTACACAGTGATGCAGACCCGGTTCGATTATTATTCCCAGTACATGTTCTTCGTGCACCGCGGCCAGCACCTCATTCTTCACCACCTGGGGCCAATCCTGATTGCCCTGTCCAACCCCCTGCCCATTGCCCGCTACTGGTATGGCTTCGCCGGCCCCGGCAGCCGCCGTCTGCTTGCCCCACTAGGCTGGCTGTACCGGCTGCTGCAACAACCGGCCATTGCTGCATTTCTGTTTGTCGGCCTGATCTTCTTCTGGCTCTGGCCACCAATCCATTTCGACGCCATGCTCAGCCGGCAACTGTACTGGCTGATGAACTGGAGCATGCTGCTCGATGGCCTGCTGTTCTGGTGGCTCATTCTGGATTCGCGTTTGCCGGCGGTCAGTGATGCCTTAGGGTACGGCAAGCGCATCCTGTTGCTGGCACTGGTGGCAATACCACAGATGATTCTCGGGGCCTGGATCGTGTTTTCCCGAGGCATGGTGTACGACGTGTACGAAGTCTGCGGCCGCGCCTGGCCGATGCCGCCGGAAACCGACCAACTTCTGGGCGGGCTGCTGACCTGGATTCCGCCGGCGATGATGAGCATCGTCGGCATCCTGATCATTCTACGCCGCGCCATGCATGAGGACGGAGGGCAATCTAATCGCCAATCTCGTCAATCTCGCCAACCAATAACAGAAGGATCAACCCCATGATGCCACTGCGCCTGCCTCTGGCCCGGCTTCGCCCTGCCGCTCTGTTCGTGCTGGTGTGGTCGCTCTCGCTGATACTGACCGGCTGCCTGGGCGACGAGGAGAATTGGCACGGCAAAGACATCAGCGGGCTGATGCCGGAGCTGGAGTTCAAGCTGACCGGCACCTCCGGCAATCCGGTGACCGAAACCGACTCGGCGGGCCAGATCCGCCTGGTTTATTTTGGCTTCACCTCTTGCCCGGACGTTTGCCCAGCCACCCTGAGTGGTTTGCGCACCGCCATAAAGCAAATGCCTGACGATCTGCAGGGAGAAGTCACCACCCTGTTTGTCAGTGTCGACCCGAACCGGGACACCCCGGAACGCATCGCCAGTTACGTCAACTTCTTCGGCCAGGGCGTGGTAGGACTAACCGGTGAGGAAGCCACCCTGCGCGAATTCACCAAGCGTTACCGCACCACCTTCGGTTATGACCAACCGGATACCGAGGGTAATTACCAGGTCTCCCACAGTGCGGCGGTGTACGTGTTCGATGGGGATGGCGATGCCCGTCTGCTGCTCCGGCCAGGCCTCTCCACCGAGCAGATCAGTGAAGACCTGACCACCCTTGCCGCCGAATCTGCGCGCTCCTGAGCTATCGCCTGACAGATCTCCAGCCGCGGCAGGCGCGTATGTGTTGTCTACTGTCAGGAGATCTGGACCACCCTCGTGCACAAGAAACCAAACCTGCCGACCAAAACCTGCCCGGTGTGCCAGCGCCCGTTTGCCTGGCGCAAAAAGTGGGCCCGGGACTGGGACAATGTGCGTTACTGCAGTGAGCGCTGCCGGCGCAGCCGGAGCCATGGCCAGTGACGACCGTAGTGTGGTTCAAGCGGGACCTTCGCACCCGCGATCATGATCCGTTGGAGGCCGCGGCCGCGCTCGGTGAACCGGTCATTCCACTTTACGTGGTCGAGCCCGAGTACTGGCAACTGCCCGACACCTCCGCCCGCCAGTGGGCATTCATTGAGGAGTCGCTGACCGATTTGCGCCGCCAGCTCCGGCACCTCGGCGCCGACCTGCTGGTGGTGACCGGGTTGGTCAAACAGACCCTGGAACGTTTGAACTCGGCCTACGACATCCAGCGGGTATTCTGTCATCAGGAAACCGGTGGCCAGTGGACGTTTGATCGCGACCGGGACGTTGTCGGCTGGTGCCAGGAGCAGGGCATCGACTTTCGGGAATGGCAGCAGTTCGGTGTAGTTCGCCGCCTGCAGGATCGGGATCTGTGGGACAAGGCCTGGTCGCAGCTGATGCGCCGGCAGCCGACACCCGCGCCGGCTGGCTTGACCACGCCGGATGGTCTGACGGGTTTTGCCAATGCGCCCGGTGGCCTGCCCTTGGCCGATTCCGCCCCCTGCCCGGAACGGCAGGCCGGTGGCAGTCAACGCGGCGACAAACTGCTGGCCTCTTTTCTGGAACGCCGCTGCGTCGGCTATCAATACAACATTTCCAGCCCGGTCAGTGCCGTGCGCGCTTGCTCCCGGTTGAGCCCGCACATTGCCTATGGCACGGTCAGTTTACGGGAAATCTACCAGGGCGCGAAAAACACCGGCCAGCACCCCAGCAGCCTGCCCCGAAAACAGCGCAGCCTGACTAGCTTTCGCTCCCGGCTGCATTGGCACTGCCATTTCATCCAGAAACTGGAGGACGAACCGGAACTGGAATTTCGCGCCATGCACCGGGAGCTGGAGGGCTTGAAGGCGGGCCCCGGCAAATCCGAACGACTCCAGCGCTGGCAGGAAGGCCAGACCGGCTGGCCCCTGGTGGACGCCTGCATGCGAGCCCTGCACCACACCGGTTGGATCAACTTTCGCATGCGCGCCATGCTGATGGCAGTAGCCAGCTACCAGCTTTGGCTGCACTGGCGCGACCCGGCATTGCACCTGGCCCGCCAGTTCACCGATTTCGAACCGGGCATCCATTACCCACAGGTGCAGATGCAGTCCGGACTTACCGGTATCAACGCTCTGCGCATCTACAACCCGGTATTGCAGAGCCAGAAACTGGACCCGGACGGTGAATTTATCCGGCGCTGGCTGCCGGAGCTGCAGGGCGTTCCGGTGGACCTGATCCATACACCCTGGCTGATGACGCCGGCCCAGAAAGATCGCTACGGCGGCAACACCTACACCCTGCCGGTGTGCGACCACGAACAGGCCGCCCGGGCGGCACGCAAGGCCATCGGCGAGTTCCGCAAGCAGCACGTTTCCCACACCGAGACCGACCGCGTGCTGCAGCGACACGGTAGCCGCAAGGGACCTGTTCAAAGACGCCCATCGGTTCCGCGAAAAGCAGAAGATGACGCGGACCAGCTATCCTTGTTCGATTAACACGCCCGAAGAAAGGTCTACCTCAGTCCTGATATTGCTGCTGCTCATGCCGGAGCATCTGTTCCATCATCAGTTGCATCTGATTCATTCGATCTTCCATCCGCTGCATCCGTTGATCGACACTCGTGCTCTCAGACTTGTTGGAACGATTACTGGCACCAGACGGGTTATTCATCATGCCCTGTCTGTGATCGTCGTCCATCATGCCGTGACCTCGTCCCCCCATCATCCCAGGCCCCATCATTCCCTGGTGCATTAATTCCATTTGCTCTCTCATAGCCTCCCGATGCTCTCTCATTAGACGCTCTCGCTCGTCCTGTGAGCCGACCTCTGGAACTTGTCCCATCATGTTGTCCATTCTTGACCAGTTTCGATGCATCTGCTCCATCTGTTGCGGGCTCATCATCATACCCGGTCCGTGTCCCGACGAAGGCCCGTCACTACCATGGGCAAAGCCCAAAGTTGGAGCCAACACCAAGAGAACCAGTGCTATAAACGGTTTCATTAAGATCATTAGAAAATCCCCCAGTGTCGCTGCAGTTGTCTTCAATCATTAGACGCCAGAATACTGAACTGGAGCTGAAATTATGCGGCAGACTGAGGTAGGCTTGATCTATATCAAGTGCGGCCGACTAGGACGCCTGCGCGCTCCCCAGCCGAACATTTCCCGGTGCGATCGTTGTCCAGACCATCCGGGAAAACCATGGTGAGAGCGCTCAGCTCCTGACACCGGAGAATCACACTCTCAAAACACGAGCCCTGGACCGGATGTCTATGAAAATTGGCGACATTTCGAAGCGTGCCAACATCTCTGTTGAAACCGTTCGATACTATGAAAAGATCGGCCTGCTACCTGAACCTGACCGCACTGCCAGCGGCTACCGGTCTTATCGCCAAGCCCACCTCGATCGTCTGTTGTTCATCAAGCGCTGCCGGAACCTGGATATGGCGCAAAACGAAATTCGCGAACTGATCCGCTTAGCCGAGAATCCGGAGGCGGATTGCGCTGGCGTGGATACATTGCTAGCCAAACATCTCCACCACGTTCGCGAACGAAGGCGGGAACTTGCCAGCCTTGAGCAAACGCTGGAGAAACTTCAGAAAGCCTGCACGGAAGGCCGGACGGTCCAGGAATGCGGCATCCTTGAAGGCCTTTCGACCGAGTTCGAAGATCTTGAAACCTCCAATACACACAATCATGTGCCTGGCACCCATGGTCAGGGCCACGGCTGAGTGATGACTTGCCAGAAATACCCGTTGACTCTGTAGTAACTACAGGGTTTTAACTGAGTGAAAATTTCAGCAGGAGGTTTTCATCATGGCGTGCAGTTGTTCTCCACCCGAATCCAATTCCCCTGGGCCCGGCTTCCGGCGGGCTCTGTGGATTGCACTCTGGATCAATCTGGCGATGTTCCTCGTCGAAGGCTGGGCCAGCTTCCAGTCGGGCTCGGTATCACTGATGGCCGACGCCATCGACTTTTTTGGCGACAGCGCCAACTATGTGCTGTCCCTGAGCGTATTGTCCATGGGGCTGGCCTGGCGTGGGCGGGCAGCCATGATTAAGGGACTGACCATGGCGGTGTTCGGATTGGTGGTCTGGCTGCGCGCCATTTGGGTTGCCCAGAGCGGACTGACACCGGAACCCCTGACCATGGGCGCTGTGGGTTTTCTGGCCCTGGTCGCCAACGTCACTGTTGCCCTGATGCTATTCCGGTTTCGGAGCGGCGATTCGGACATGCGCTCAGTATGGCTATGCAGCCGCAACGACGCCATCGGCAATGTCGCAGTGATGGTTGCGGCCCTGGGCGTGTTCGGTACGGGCACCGCCTGGCCGGATCTGGCGGTGGCCGGCATCATGGGCACCCTGGCGATGACTTCCGGCATCAGTGTGATGCGTCACGCACGCAGTGACATTGCTGCCGCTCGCAGCGCCAGTCCCCAGCCGGTATCCGCGGGCACCGGCAGTCATTAGAACGCGAGCGAAATCATCACCGGAATGAAGGCGAGCGCGAACAGAGTGGTGAGCAACACGGTGCCTGCCGCCTGCCTCGGCGAAATATCCAGCATGGTGGCAATGACCACCGTGTTGGCCGCAATCGGGGTAATGGAAATCAGAAAAATGGCCTTGTGCACGGCCGGCTCGTATATGCCCAGTACGTAAGCATCCAGCCACCAGAACAGGATGGCCACCGCGGGCCAGACGACAAACTTGCCGAAGAACGCCAGCCCGGTGAAGCGGATATTACCCGCCAGTCCCCGGAAGCTGGTGATGCTCATGCCGATGATCATCATTCCCAGGATGCTATAGGCACCCCGCAGGTTATCGAACAGCGGCTGGAACAGGTCCGGGATGCGAGCCCCGGACAGGTTCAGCAACACCGCCGCGAGGAAGGCGTACACCGATGGCAGCTTCACCACCCGCAACAGGGCGGATTTCAGGTCATGCCGGCCGCGGGCTGCCAGGTAAAAGCCTACCGAGTTTTCAAACAGGGTGGTGCCAAGCATGCACACGATGTAAAGCCCCAGACCCTCCTCGCCAAACAGCAGTAACGCCACCGGCACCCCGAAATAGCCAGTATTGCCCGAGCCCACGCACAATGGAATCAAACTGGCACTGCCGTCGGTGATCACCCTCTGCGCCAGCTTCAGCTGGACAATGCCAAGGACACAGGACAGTCCGAAGATCAGGAACGGCAGGAAAATAACTTCCGGCGACAGTGGTGCCGCCATCACTCCGGAAAACACCACCGATGGCGTGACGATGTACAGCATGATGCCGGCGATGTGCTTGCCACTGGCTTCCAGGTAGCGTCCCGCCACCCAGCCGAGTGCGACCGTCACGTACAGGGGAATAAGCTTGAAAAACAACGCCAGTGCAGCAGCCATGAACGCTCCAGACAGGAACTATTTGAGAGACCGGGCTGGCAAGTGTACCCAGAAACGCATCAGCAATAAAAAAGGGCAGCAAGGAGGCCCCTGCTGCCCAATAATGCTTATCGCTCAACGCTTTCAATGACTTCGAAGCCGAGTAGATGAAACGTCGGCGTCCTCGAACTCAATTAGCTTACGAAAGCTTAGGGACAAACAGATCAATCTGGAATTAGATTTTTTTTATTTGTGTCATTCAAACCCCCTTAAAATGATCATAAAACGTTCACCTTAAAAGTTTGCGTACACTTGTACGCTCAAGTATTTTACCGCCATGTCGACCAACGGATATTTTCCAATGAGCACCGAGGAAACCTCGAAAGAACGCACTACAGACTTTGCCACCGATGCCCCCGAGGCCCCCGAGGCCCCCGAGGCCCCCGAGGCCACGGTGCACCAGCGGATTGAAGAATGGCTAAACAGTGCCACCCACGGCCTGGGCGCAATCCTGAGCGTAATCGGTACGGTTGCCCTGATTGTCGGTGCCAGCCAGCTCGGCGATATCTGGAAGCTAGTCAGTTTCGCTATATTTGGCGCCTCCCTGATACTGCTTTACGTGGCATCGGCGCTGTACCACGGCGCACGCCATCCAAAGCTGAAAAGCGCTTTCAAAACCCTGGACCATTGCGCCATTTTCCTGCTGATTGCCGGCACCTACACACCATTTTTGCTGGTGAACATGCGAGGTACCGTCGGCTGGACGCTGTTTGCGGTAATCTGGTCGCTGGCGCTAACCGGCGTGGTGCTCAAGGTGATTTTCAAGAACCGATTCAAACTGGCTCGCGTGGGGATTTATATCGCCATGGGCTGGCTGATCACCTTTGCCTCCTCAGACCTGGTCGCCAATCTGAGCGAAACCGCGCTGAATCTCACCATTGCCGGTGGCTTGGCCTACACCGTCGGTGTGGTGTTCTACCTGGCTGACCGGATTCCCTACATGCACGCTATCTGGCACCTATTTGTGATTGGTGGCAGCGCCTGCCACTTCAGCGCGATATACTTTGGCGTTCTGCCACACGTAACCTGATCAGGAGAGACCGCACGATGGCGAAGTGGTTGGTAAAATCCGAACCCTCTGAGTGCGGCATCGAAGATTTCGTGCAGTCTGCTGGCAAGTCGATCCCGTGGGACGGGGTGCGTAATTACCAGGCCAGGAATTTCCTGGCCCAGATGCGTGAGGGCGACGACGTCCTCCTGTACCACTCCAGCTGCGCCCACATCGGCATCGCGGGCCTTGTCACAGTGGTGCACAGCGCCTACCCCGACCCTACTCAGTTCGAGCCGGATTCGCCCTATTACGACCCCAAGAGCACGCCCGAGAAACCCCGTTGGCAAGCGGTGGACCTGGCCTTGGTGCGCAAACTGCCACGCCTGATTCCCTTAAAGGAACTCAAGTCCCTGCCCGGGCTGGAAGAACTGCCCCTGCTCCGCCAGGGCAGCCGCCTCTCGGTGATGCCGGTGAGCGAGAAAGAGTGGCAGATTATCCTGGGCCATGCCGGCTAGTTCTGGTTCACCGCTACCGGCTCCTCGTCCCGCTCATCGTGCGGAATCGGATCCGGACTCTTGTCCCAGCCTACCAGCGCAATAGTTGCCACCACGCCGATCAACAAGCCAATCCAGGGCTCGAAGAACGCCAGCGCCGCCCCAATCAGCACCACCGTGCCGCGCGAGGCATTATCTCGCGGAATCCCCATTGCTATGTACGCGCAGGCAAAACCGGTCAACACCAGCGTCAGCGACAAAGCCACACCCAGCAAGGGTTTGAGGCCAGTTAGCAGCGGCAACAGGAAGAAAATAAATGGCAGGCCCATCAGGTAGTAAGAGGCCAGCCCACTGTGCAGGCTGCCCATCGCCTTCGGCCCCTGCTTCCAGCGCTGCACCACAATCACATGCACGCCGGTCCAGACCGCGCCCTGGGTCGGGAAGAACGGCGCCACAATGGCCATCACGGCGTTACGAATCGCCAGCGAGAAATGCGAACGGTTCAGATTGATGTCAACGTGCTCGTCCTTGCGCGCGTGTAGGCCATCTCGCAGCACTTCGTTGCCGGTAACCAGGTCACCAAACAGGATGATGTAGGCAATCAGTGCCAGCGGAACACTCTGGATGAGCATCTCCTGGGACGGCCAGCCAATCATCAGCGGTGAAACCTTGGCCAGGGCGTCACCCAGGGGCGGCACCAGAATGCCCCACTGGATATCAAAACTAACTTCACCCGCCAGCGGCCCAACCACCGCCGCGACCAGGAAACCGGGTAGCAAACCCAATGCCCCGAGCATGAAAAAGAACCTGTTACGCTCTTTCAGTTTCTGCATCGGCACCGAAAAGGTGAAGATCAGGCAGATAGCACAGGCGAGCCCGGTGGCAATCGGCTGCTCCAGCAGAAAACGCTCGGCGTCGTCGACAAACACGCGCTTGAGCGCGGCGATGGCGGCACCGAGGATGATACCGGCCTTGAGCGTGTCCGGTAGCCAGACCACAAATCGCCGGCCCAATCCGGTGATCCCAAGGAACAGAACCAGCCCCGCGAATACCAGACTGAGAGCCGTCATCGCCTGGAACCGACTAACCGGGTCTTCGTAGCCGCCGATAACAAACGCCAGGATCAGCGGTAACGCGGGCGTAATCCAGCCGCCGGCGTAGGGTTCGCCAAAGACGATCACCGCAGAGGCAATCAATGAGGCATGAATCATCGACAGCGCTACCGCTTCCTCAAAGCTCAGCCCGAAGAACGCGGTCATGACCGGAATCAGCGCCATACCGGTGGCGGCAGAGACAAACAGCCCCTGAAGGAATTCAGGCCAACACAGACGCGTATGGTAAAAAGGCAGGCGAAAGGTAAACGGCCCCCAGCGCCATCCGGGTAACTCGGGTCTCTCTGACATGGGAATCCACTCGCTCTTGGTTTTATTGTTAGCGAGTTGAGTATGGAAAGGGTTTCCAGATTCCGCGAATCAATATTCCTGATCTCACTGAATAAGCGAGGTTTATTCCCTTTGAGAACTTAGCGGTTGCCGGGCCAGTCCCGCATTCAGGCTATCCAATCCTGCCGCCGCCCTTTAGAATTCCGCTCTTTCGTGAATCATCTGGAGTTGATGTCAGCCATGTCATCCGAATTAAGCCCCTCCTCGGCGTCCGAGCACCTGCGCCGGATTGAGTCCAGCAAGCTGTTCCAGGGCGCTGTCATTGCCATCATCATCCTGTCGGCGCTGACCATCGGGGCCAAGACCTACGATCTGCCACCGTGGGTAGAACAGGGCCTGACCGGCATGGACAACGCCATTACCGCGTTCTTCCTGATCGAGATTCTATTCCGCTTTGCCGCCTGCCCGGCCAAACGCCGGTTCCTGCTGGACGGCTGGAACCTGTTCGACACCATCGTCGTGATTGGCAGTCTGATTCCCCTCGACAATTCCGACGCGGTGTTGCTGGGCCGGTTGCTGCGGGTATTCCGGGTGCTGCGCCTGGTGTCGGTGGTGCCGGAGTTGCGTTTCCTGATCAATTCGCTGCTGAAGGCGATTCCGCGCATGGGCTACATCGCCCTGCTGATGTTCATCATTTTCTACATATACGCCGCCATGGGCTCAATCTTTTTCGCCAAAGTTGATCCCGAGCTATGGGGGGACGTGGCCATTGCCATGCTGACGCTGTTCCGGGTGGCCACCTTCGAAGACTGGACTGACGTCATGTACGCCACCATGGAGCAGTATCCGCTCAGCTGGCTGTACTACCTGACCTTCATCTTCCTGACCGCATTCGTGTTTCTGAACATGATGATCGGTGCAATTCTGGAAGTGATGAGTGAGGAGCAGAACGCCGAGGAGGCTCAAAAGGCGCACGATGAGCGGGACGAAATCGTTAAGCAGCTTCACAACGTCCAGCACAAGCTGGACGAGCTGACAGCGAAACTGGAGAAATAGTCGGGCTCTTGCCCGACAGCAAGATCAGGCTCTAGCTCGATTCAATGACTGTGGCCGTCCGCGTAATGATCGTCGGCCTCAGGTTCTGTCGCCTGTTTCGGCTCCTTTTCACCGTGGTGACCCGGTGCGCCGTGTGAGGATTCGCCCTGCGATGATGACCCTGCGCCCATCATGCCATCCATGTTGCCATGGTCATGGTCATGGCCGTCGTCGGCCTTCGCCTGCATACCTTCTTCAGGCTGTGTCAGACGAGTATATTCTGACTCTGAAAGGCTGGGGAGGCGCTGGATAAACGCCGTGATTTCCCAGAGGTCCTCATCGTCATGAGTGACACCCCACGCAGGCATACCCGTCATCTTTATGCCATTTTTGATGATCCAGAACTGCTCGGCCGGGTCAAAGCGTCCTGCCTCCGTCAGTGACGGTGGCATTGGGTTCAGTCCCTGCCTGAGCAACGTATCCTCCAGGCCCGGTTTCAGGTGGCAGGCAACGCAAAGCTGGTCATAGCCCCGAGCGCCCTGACGAATCATCTCTTCGCTGGCCAGATCGCTCGGCACATCAAGCTCTGACCCCCTCGCTTCCACCGAGTTTTTCATCGTAGTGTGCAGCGCCCACTTGCCCAAAGCGCTGTGCTCTTCCATTGCAGTCACGTTGTAGATGCCGCTGTGAATGAACGCAAAGCCGCTCAGCGCTAGCACTGCACCCGCGATCAGCACGCTGTACAAGATGCGCATTGTTTACCCCCGCTTGGTTTAATGTATTCAGGTTCCTCTGGGACCGTTAAAAAGAAAGCCTGGCACCCAGAACTGCATACCAGCTTTCAGCACCGTCGCCCTCGGCCCTCGCAAAGTCTTCCGAGTCCCCATATTTGCGCTCATGCACCACTCCGATGTAGGGAGAGAAGGAACGGTCGACCAAGTCATAACTTAACCTTAGCCCGGTTTCAGTGGACACGAGGCCTTTGCCAACCCCAATTTCGCGATCCTCACTAAAAGCCACCGTCGCATCAACCGCAGCAGCAAGAATCAACCGATTGGTCAGCAAAAGCTCGTACTCAGCGTCCAACTCTGCTGAGGAATCGCCTTCCTCGCTCACATAGAGATTCGCGTCGATTTCGAACCATTGCGGGGCAAGCCCTGTAATCCCGACAACGGCATAGGTGCGGTCGGGACCTTCAGGCGTATCGAAACGCACTCCAGCCTTGGCATCGAAAAAATCAGATATAGGCATTTGACCGACCAGCTGATTCTCCAGTTGCTCATACGCCTGCTCGTCGATGGCGTACTCGCCTTTTGTCAGCCAGCGAACTTTCAGCTCATCGGTGCCATAGAAGACATCTCCGTTCCAGACCCCCAGCTCTTCGTCATCGTCGCTGTAGCGGTACTCAAATTCTTCAAACTGAGCGCCCCAGACTTTGAGGGGCATTTTTCGTGCGGTAGTGTCCTCAATCTGCTCCTGGGCGGAGGTAACGGTTGGCATCAGGCCCCAGCCCAATACAACCAGCGCAATCAGTGAGATTCCACGACTCATGCCTCACCTCCTGTGCTTCCGGTGCCCGCTTCAACCGCCTGGGCGCTCTCCGGCCCCCCTTCCACAATAACCTTACGGAACATTCCCGCTGCTGCGTGGTAAGACAGATGGCAGTGGAAGGCCCACTGGCCTGGCTCATCCACCTCGGTTTCCATATACACCGTAGTGCCTGGCTGAACACTGATCGTGTGCTTGACGGGATTCAACTGACCCGCGCCAACGTCCAGCATCGACCACATGCCGTGCAGGTGCATGGGATGCGTCATCATTGTCTCATTGACGAATTTGAACCGAACCCGCTCGCCATACTGCAGCCGGATAGGATCAGCATCCTCGTATTTAACGCCGTTGATACTCCAGGTGTAGCGCTCCATGTTGCCGGTCAAACGCAGCTCAATCTCCCGAGTGGCTTCGCGCTCTTCGTACAGAGGATTTTGCGCTTTCAGATCGGCGTAAGACAGGAACTTGCCGCCATTGGCTGCCGTTGGAACCAGGCCACTACCCTCGGCGTAGAAGGGATCGCTGGCACCACCGGCAGGCATTTCTGAGCCGTGCCCCATCGCGGAGTGATCCATGGCCTTCACTCCAGAATGATCCATGTCGCTCATCCCAGCATGGCCCATGCTCTTCATCTCGGAATGGTCCATTTTGCCCATTTTGGAATGGTCCATGCCTTCCATTCCCCCCATGTCGCCATGATCCATGCCGTGCATTCCGCTCATATCTGCCATGGTTAACCGTGCCGGCTTACGCAAGCCAGGAACGGGGGCCTCCATGCCCTCTTTCGGCGCCAGCGTTGCCCTCGCGTAGCCAGAGCGCCCCATCGACTCGGCAAAAATGGTATAGGCCTTCTCATCTTTCGGACGCACAATGACGTCGTAAGTTTCCGCCACACCGATACGGAACTCGTCCACAGTAACGGGCTGAACATTGTTGCCGTCTGCCTGCACAACGGTCATATCCAGACCGGGTATCCGAACATCGAAATAGGTCATGGCCGATGAGTTGATAAAACGCAGGCGAATCCGTTCGCCCGACTGAAAGAGCCCCGTCCAGTTCTGATCAGGCCCCTTGCCATTAATAAGGCCGGTAAACCCCTGCAGGTCCTCGACATCGGCTTTCATCATCCGCATGCCGCCCCAAGCCAGGCGATCCTTCACCGTATTCATGAAGCCCTGATCAGAAACGTCCGAGAAGAATTCGCCAACCGTCTGCTGCTCACGGTTGTAGTAGTCCGGCATCATTTTCAGATTGCGCATAATGCGGTCACCCGAGTGCGGGTGTTTGTCGGTTAGCTGAACCACGTACTCACGGTCATACCGAAAGGGATCACGCCCTTCCGGCTCAATAACAATGGCACCGTAGGCGCCATCGGGCTCCTGGAAACCCGAGTGACTGTGAAACCAGTAGGTGCCTGACTGGGTGATCGGAAAGTTGTAGGTGAAGGTTTGCCCCGGCTTAATTCCCGGGAAGCTGATACCCGGCACACCGTCCTGCTCAAACGGAAGGATCAATCCATGCCAATGAATGGAGGTCATCTCATCCAGATTGTTGGTCACATTGATTGAAACCTTCTCCCCCTCCTTGAAGTGGAGCACCGGGCCAGGAGATTTGCCGTTATAGCCAATACCTGTTTTAACAAAATCCCCTGTATCAATTTCGACCCGGTCGACCGTCAGGTTGTACTCTCCCGCCAACCCGATCACGGGTAGTAGCAGGCTTAAGGCACCTGCCAGAAAAGCCGTTTTCATGGAGTGGCCGCTCTGGTGCGACCCGGCGCCCATGGCCGTCCTTGAAACGGAATTAGGCAATGGGGCAGTTACGAGTCTTGGTGCACTCATCAATACGTCTCCTGATCTTTGACCTATAAAAAGATGGCTGCTTGCTCGTGACGATGAGCACTTAGCGGGTACGATGGATACCGTCGCCCACTAAGCTGAATCCTTTCTGAAAATGACAAACAATTAACGATTCAGATTCGATTCAGGTTCATCGGCGATATTCGAGCGGACTTGGACTCCACCGGACAGGAAGAAGGCGATGAGATTATTGCTGGTCGAAGATGATCGTTTGCTGGCGGAGGGTCTCTCGGGCCAGCTGGAGAAGGCGGGATTCAGCGTGGATACCACGCAAACAGCCAGAGAAGCGATTGCTCTGGGCCAGCAAGAAGACTACCGAATTAGCATTCTGGACCTGGGCTTGCCCGACGGAAACGGCCTGGATGTGCTTCGACAGTGGCGATCAAAAAGCGCCAATTTCCCAGTGCTGATCCTCACTGCTCGCGGTGACTGGCAGGACAAGGTAGACGGCCTGAAAGCGGGTGCCGACGATTACCTCGCCAAGCCGTTTCAGACAGAAGAGTTAATCGCCAGGCTGAATGCCATTGTCCGGCGCAGTGAAGGACGAGTGCAGTCCTCGGTAAGAGCCGGCGCCTACGAACTGGACGAAAATCGCCAAACCCTGAAAATGCAGGATGGCACCGAACGCAGCCTGACCGGCACTGAGTTCCGCCTGCTTCGTTGCCTGATGAGCCGCCCGGGGCACGTATTTTCAAAGGAACAGCTGATGGAACAGCTTTACAACCTGAACGAAAACCCCAGTGACAATGTTATCGAGGCCTATATCCGCCGCCTCAGAAAACTTGTCGGCGCTGAGACCATAGCAACGCGACGCGGCCAGGGATATCTGTTTGATGACGCCCTTTAAAAAGCCCACCTCAATCAAGAGGACACTCCTGGCGCTCTTGCTACCGTCAGGCATTGCTTTGATGGCAATCGCCTGGCTCATACACGGCATTCTGCTTGAACGAATGTCCCAGGACTTCGTCGAAAGCCGGTTAAAAGACGAAGTCGCCTTTCTGGAGCACCAGATTCGCCAATCCGACGGCAAGATAAGTGCGCTTCAGACAGGTGACTACTTCCAGGAAGTTTTTCACCATGCCTTCGCCATTCAGTCTCCGACTCAGACACTCATCTCACCGCAGAATTGGGGAGCACTGCTCAGCCCCTTGCTTGAGCCGGGCCAACAAGGAACGGTCAGGGTTCGGAACAGCGAGAGCCCAAGTGCGCCGGGCGACATCCTGGCATTCCGGAAATCCTTCCGGGTAAATAACCAGCCTATAGTGGTCATTGTTGCCGAAGACATGGCCGCGCTGCACAACAGCCAGGCGGAGCTGCATGCCTGGACCGCGATCGTATCCATTTTGCTTATCTTGTTACTTGTGGGGGTGATCTGGATCGCCATTGCACTCTCAATGCGACCAATCGGCTCACTGCAGGCAGCGCTGAAAAAGCTGCAAACCGGAGAAACAACGCGAATTCACGTACGGGCCCCTGAAGAATTCCGGCCCCTCGTACAACAGCTTAACCAGGTTCTCGATTCGCTTGATCAAAGGCTCGAACGCTCCCGTGATGCGCTCGCCAACTTATCCCATAGTGTAAAAACCCCAATTGCCGCCGTCAGGCAGGTTCTTGAAGACACCTCCCGAGCGCTTGATGATGACCTGAGACAGGAAATGGGGGACCGACTCGCCAGCCTCGACAAACAGCTTGAGGCAGAAATGCGCCGCAGCCGGTTCGCCGGGCCACAGGCCGGTAAAAACTCAAGGCCGGTTGACCAAGCCAGGGACCTCCTTTGGATGCTCGGGCGTTTATACCCGGAGAAGTCATTTGAGCTTTCCACTGAATTGACGGAAGAGACCCACTGGCCCTTAGAACAGCACGACCTCAATGAAATACTCGGAAATCTTTTGGATAACGCCGGTAAATGGTCGGCCCATTGTGTTGAGCTAAGGCTTATGGCCAATCGAAAGAAATTGACGATCACCATTAGCGACGATGGACCTGGAGTCGCCGAGGAGGCGATAAGTCAGCTAGGCAAACGCGGATTAAGACTGGACGAACAGATATCGGGGCATGGCCTTGGGTTGGCAATCGTAAACGATATTGTCAGCCGTTACGGCGGAAACCTGATTATTAAACGAAACAAGAACGGCGGCCTCTCTGCAACAGTCGAACTCGTTGCTCCCTCCGTATAGATTCTCTGGCTTGAACGTCCAAGCCGTCAAATCGCGATGATTTCCGGGAAGCTCTCAGCGCCCACCCACTTATTGACCCGGCACCAACCCAACCAGCCTTGATTAGCAGATCAAAAATCGATTACCCTTATTTGCAAATGTTTCTCATTTAGATTTGCATTAAGAGGAGTTGGTTTTGCTTGCAATCAATCAGGCACGCGAGGCAGTCGCCGAAGGCCGTTCCGTTTACGGCCTTCTCAACGCTGTCCCCAGCCCATGGATGGTCGAAATGATCGGTTATTCCGGCTACGACTTTGTCATCCTGGACACGGAACATATGTCCACCAACCCCGAGTCTCTTGAGCACATGATTCGCGCTGCGGAGTGCGCCTCCGTTACCCCTCTGGTACGAGTACCGGGTGCCGATTACGCATCGATTACGCGGGCCCTGGACAGCGGTGCCCAAGGCATTGTTGTTCCCCGGGTTCGCACGGCTCAAGAAGCTCACGACGTAGTCCAGATGGCCCGCTACGCGCCGATGGGACGGCGCGGTATCACGGGCGGACGAACCACCGGTTTCGGCACGCTGCCACTGAAAGACTACCTGCAGCGGGCCAACCGGGAAATCCTGGTGGTGCTGATGATTGAAGACCAGGAGGGCCTGGAAAACCGGGACGCGATTATGAGCGTTCCCGGCGTGGACTGGGTGCTGCCCGGTGCTGTGGACCTGTCGCAGTCCCTGGGTTGTCCCGGCGAGCCGCTTCACCCGAAAGTCACCGAGGCAATTGATGCGATTGCGCGTAGCTGCCGCGGTCTCCAGGTGGAGTTCTGCGCATTACCCCGAACTTCAGCCCAATTGAACGAATGGCATGAGTGGGGAACACGAGTCTTTCTCTTGGGAGAAGACCGCAGCCTCCTTTTCCGACACCTTAAATCCCATCTCGCCTCGAGTCGCTCTGGCTCCGCCCGCTTATCACGCTGAAATATCACTTTTGCCGTCAGAAAAGAGTTCTCATCATGAAAGACACGCTACTGTTCCTTGCCCACGTTCCTACCGAAGCCTTGAATCGGGGCTTTCTGCCTGCGGCCCAGTCCATGGGAATGAAGGTGATTCTGCTGACCGATCAAGCCGCAGCTCATCACCACTATTTCAGCCAGCCCGGACTCCCCGCCTACCCCGAACAGATCATTCAATGCGATGTATTTAACCCGGTCGCCGTTCTCGACACGGTTTCGGACCTTCCGCACCCCGCCGGTATCTTTTCCAACAGTGATCACCTGCAAACGGTAACGGCTCTGACCGCAGCCTACCTGGAGTTACCCGGCAAAGACTGGCGGACCTGCTACCGCACGAAAAACAAGGCCGCCATGCGCCAGTTCCTTCAGGACATAGAGAAAGATGCCTGTTGGTTTCTGACGGTATGCGATCCCGAGTCACTGGCGAATGTGGCTGATGAGGTTTCCTACCCCTGTATCGCGAAACCCCGGGAAGGCGTCGGCAGCCTGAATGTCCGCCGCCTGGATTCCGCAGAACAACTGCAGGCATTCAGCGCTCAGTTCTGGCTGGAGCAGCCAGGGCAGCCTCTCTTGCTGGAAGAATTTCTGTCCGGCCCGGTCCACACTCTGGAAACCCTCGGCGACGGCCAGGAGCTCATTCCCCTTGGCGGGTTTGAAGTTACGCTGTCGGAACCGCCGCATTTTGTCGAGCTGGAAGCGACCTGGGCACCCTACCAGCCAGACACCCCCTATCTCCCTGAAATGCTCGAGCAGATCCGGCGCCTTGGTGTGGGATTTGGCTCGTGCCATTCCGAGTTTGTGATCACCTCGCGCGGCCCGCGACTGATCGAAGTGAACTACCGCACCGTGGGGGACGGCCGTGACTTCCTGCTCAACCAGATGATGAATCAGCGACTCTTCAAAGCGATTCTCCAGATTCATCTGGGTCAACCTGCCGACGTTGCGCCCCCCCAGTATGCCGCGTGCATCCGATATCTTGGCGCTTCCAGAAACGGAAAGATCCTGCGCTGCGCAAGCGGACGAACAGAACCGTGCGGGGACGGAGTTGCGGAATTCGCTCCGCTGAAAGCAGTGGGCGAAAACGTCCAGCTGACTCATTCGAACAGGGATTACCTGGGTGTGCTACGGCTCTTCGCCAGCGACGAGGCGCAGATCAACGACACGCTTGCCCGCTGGACAGGGGACCTGGAAACCGAATGGGAGATTGGCTGATGAACAACGCTAATTCCCAGTCTCCGGACCAGCCCGAGCATTACCTGACAGAACGGGTGATCAACGCCTTGATCCGGGAAGACGTTGCTGGCTGTCAGAGCGATTCAGAAATTGTCGAGTCAACTCGTGTGCCTGGCTCCCCCGAGCAACCGGGCACCTGGTTACGCTGGGAGCTGAGCACCGGCACAGCCTGGGTGCCGGTCCAACCAGCCAGATTCATGCAGCCGTGGCAGTGGAGCGGGCACCCACTGATGTGGCAGCCCGACGAATCCCCAAGGAATTTCTCGGCGCTGGACCATTACTCCCAGGTTCTGTCGTTCCTCGCCCCTATTGATAACGACGAATCCCAGGCACTGGTAGCCACCTACCTGCGCGAGTGCCAAATCGCAGAGTCTCACCACCACCTGTGCCGGAAAGAAAGGGAACGCTGGTTTTCTGAGCTGCACCAGCAAGGCCGGAATTACAACGACCTCCCGCAATGGTCAGAGCGCCTGTTGCATTTTGACCGCCTCGCGGCTTTCCTGGATCACCCGTTCTACCCGAGTGCCCGGGCCAAAAGTGGCTTTGATCCTGCAGCGCTGACGGCCTATGCCCCGGAATTCGGCCACCGCTTCCAATTACGCTGGCTCGCTGTCCCCCGCGACGATGTGACGGTGCAGGGGCAGCTCCCCGATTGCTGGCCAACCTTCAACGAGGTTGGCCTGGATACTCGGCTGACTGAAGGCTATCAGCTGTTGCCGGTGCACCCTCACCTCTGGGACACAGCTCTGGACCGGCTCCTTGCCGATACGCCCATCGGTACCCGTGTCCTCCGGGCGCCAAAACCCGCTCTCTGGGTTCGCCCCACCCTGTCGGTACGAACGCTTCTACTTGAAGCCCAGCCAGACGTGCACCTGAAAGTGCCGCTGACAATTCGCACTCTCGGAGATCGAAATATACGAACGGTGAAACCGAGCACCCTCTATGACGGCTACACCGTTCAGCAGATACTGGAAGAGACAGTCGACAATGACCATACGCTCTCCGAGCAATTCGCGGTAACTGACGAATCATCAGGGCTACACGTGGGTGACTTACCCTGGCTTGGATGCATCCTGCGCCGTTTCCCCGCATTCACCCATCAACAGCAGGTGTTGCCGGTTGCATCCCTCCTGGCCGAAGACCCCGACGGCCGGTGCGTGGCCCAACTGATGGCCGATGCTTACGCAGGTGGCGATCTACGGACCTGGGTGCGGCGTTACGTTGCCCTGACGCTGTCCGTCCACCTTCGACTCTGGCTTGTTTACGGCATTGCGCTTGAGTCCAACCAGCAGAACTCCATGCTGGTGCACTCACCGGGACAACCTCCGCGACTCCTCTTCAAGGATAACGATGCCCCCCGGCTGTGGTCGGCGCGACTGTGCTCACGCATGCCCTCGGTGGCTGCAGCGGTTGCCCGACTGCGGGATCAACGGATTCTGGTCGACAACGAAACACCTCTACTCCAGATGTTCACCACCATAACCCTGCAACTAAACCTGGCGGTCATTCTGGAAGGCCTTTCAGCGAGGGGGCTCGGACAGATCACCGACTGGTATCAACTGCTACGTGACGAGCTGGTCAAGGTGCTGGATCAGCTGGACGGCGAAGGCATAGACACCAGCCCGGCACGCGGACCACTGCTGCATGACCGCCAGCTGTACGCCAAGTATCTGCTACGAGCCGGAAGCCTGGAGAGCAAATCCCGTACTGGCGCTGCGGACATCAACAAGTTCTACGGCAAGCTGGCCCCAAACTTCCTGAGGCCAGATTCGTGAGCCAGCGCATCCTGCCTGTCGTTCTCCTGAGTCACTTCACAGCAGCCTTGGTGGCGCTTGGCATGCCACCTTTCTTTGGCCTGATCCTGACAGACGCCTTTGCGATGGATGATCCGGCCTGGGTGGGCTGGTTTTTCATCCTACCAACGGTGTGCACTGCTGTGGCCGCGCCATTCTGGGGCAAAGTGGCCGATCGTTTTGGCCGTCGCTGGTCACTGATCCGGGCCCAGCTAGGACTTGCTGCCGCCTTTGTGCTGGCAGGATTGGCGCCCAACCTCACCACCTTTGCGGCAGCCCTGATTCTGCAGGGGATCCTGGGTGGAACCTTCGCCGCATCGAGCGCCTACCTCGCCACGGTTACTCGCGGCCAGGCCCTTGCGCAAGCACTGAACTGGATGCAGGGTTCGGCCCGATCGGCGATGTTGCTGGCGCCCATTCTGATTGGCGCACTCATTACCCGGATACCGGCACAGAGTCTTTACCTGTGGCTGGCAATCCTGCCCCTTCTTTCGGCATTGCAGGTATGGACGTTCGCCCCACCAGACCAAACACAAGCCGAAGAGCGGGCACGGAAACCACAGAACAACAGCGACACAGTGTCGGTTCGCTGGCAGCGACTTGCCCTGCTGCAATTCGGCTTCAACTTCTCACTGGTCGCTGGTTTTCCCTACTTTATCCCCTGGGTACAAAGTCTCACGGGCAGCACCACGGCAGTGGCGGGATTGCTTTACAGCCTGCCCCACGCCGTCTATCTGGCTATCCTGGCCAGCCCTCTGAGACGCAGCCAGCTCTTCCAGAGCCCCTCCGCACTGACCGCCGGGCTGGCCCTCTTCGCTCTGTCATACGTTATCCAGGCTACCACCGACAGCATGGCCGTCATCCTCATCGGTCGGATCAGCATGGGCCTGGGCATGACCGCCTGTTTCTTCGCCCTCAATGGCGAGACCGCGCGCCTGACCCGATCCGAAAACGCCGGCAAAAGTTTTGGAGCCCTCGACAGTATCGGTAAATGGGCCGGCGTCGCCGGAGGTGTTTTTGCGGGTGTTGCAACGGGCATGAGCGACCAGGCCGCCCCACTCTGGTTGGGTGCCGTTGTTTGCCTGCTCACGCTGACCGTTAGCGGGTCCCGCAACCACCCGCCAGCCACCTCAAACCACGAATGCCTAGAAAAGGAAGAAAGCCGATGTCGATGACTGCCGCACATCACTATTTCAGGGATAAACACTGTGACTATCAGGCGGAGCAAGCCAGCATGGAAGCCCTGCTGAACTGCTACTGCCGCGATATTGCTCAGCCTGCCGCAGAATTGTCCATCCAAACCGGTCCGGGAAGTCAGCCCTGGCCACAGGCACTCAGAACCCGTCTGACACTGGAAGCCGCCAACGTATTGGAGATTGCGCTGCCAGGCTCGGAAGACATCCTGCTTGTCTTGGTAGCCGGTGACTCGCCGACCTGCAACTACCGTTACCTTTCAGCGCCCTTCTACAAATCAGCGCTCAGGGGTTGGCAAATTCTGGGGCTGGAGCAACTCGCCCGGCTGCTGCTGAACAGCATGGCTGAACGTTTCCATCAGCCGATCAACAGTGAGCTCTACCGACAGATTCTTCTCAGTCGAGAGGTCATGGGAACGGTGCTGGCCTACTCGCAGGTTCCGAACGACTGGGGACAGGGCACCGAAGCATTCCGCTGGTCGGAGCAGTCCCTGAGTTTCGGACACCGCTACCACCCGGCGCCAAAATCCAGGGAAGGCTTTGATACCGAGGACATCCTGCAGTACTCACCGGAAATGGGCTCGGGCTTTGCCCTGTACTATTTCGCCGTCAATCCAGACGATCTTCGCACCCGAGGCAAAGTCACCGATGCCTTTGACGCGGACGGCCCCAATTCCGATCTGGACGTACCGAACGGGTTGATTCCTTTGGCCGTGCACCCCTGGCAGGCCCGTTATCTGATGCGCCAGCCGCCGGTTCAACGCGCGATACGGTCGGGCCGGATCGTACCTCTGGGTCAGACCGGCCCCAGGTACTATCCGACAGCCTCGGTTCGCACGCTGTACAAACCGGGAGCGCCCTACTTCCTGAAATTTTCCACCCACGTTCGATTGACCAATTGCATTCGCAAGAACGCGATTTATGAACTGGAGAGCGCGGTCGCTCTTTCCGAAGCTCTGAAAAACCATCTCGCCCCGGCACTGAACCGGTGGCCAGGCTTCAGGCTGCTTTACGAACCAGCTTACCAGACCCTCGATTTTCCAGAGCTCGCAGCGCCCGAGCGCAAGACGATTGCGGAGGGTTTTGGCGTGATTCTCCGGGACAATCTGGAGCAACAGCTGGAACCGGGAGTAACACCGATGCTCGCCGCGGCCTTGTTTTCCGAGGATCGCTATGGCCGTTGCCGGGCAACAGAAGCGTCGGCCTTGTGGGCACAGCAGGCCGGGCTCTCCGAGCGGCAAGCCAGGGTGCAATGGCTTGGCCAGTATCTCGCGCTGCTCCTCCCCCCGCTCTTCGAGTCGCTATTCCACTGTGGCGTTGTGTTTGAACCCCACCTCCAGAATGTGGTGGTCGGCCTTCGGGACGGTTGTCCGGTTCAGGTCTTCGTGCGTGATCTCGAGGGTACCAAGCTGGTGCCTGAACGCTGGTCGGGAAGCTTGCCGGCAACGATTGATAAACGAACCCTGGCCTCGATTCACTACCCCCAGGACAAGGCCTGGAAACGAATCGCGTACTGCCTGTTGGTGAATCACCTGTTCCAGGTCGTGGCTTGCCTGTCGCGCGGTGAGCAACAGACCGAAATCCAGCTATGGGCGGCGCTCGCAGAGGCGGTGAGAAGCTGGCTCGATAGCACCGACGATCCGTGGGCTCAGGAGGCTCTGGGCAACCTGTTGGCGGGAGAGCCGATTCCGAACAAGAGCAACCTGATGACGCGCCTGTTCAAGCGCCCGGACCGAGAATCCCAGTACACGCTGGTGCCAAATCCGCTGGCCGGATTACCAACGCGCCCCAACGCTAACCCCATCAAGGAGGATCAACCCGATGCCTGACATTCCCAACGCCGTTCAGCGCGGCGCCTACGACCTGCAAGCCCAGAACTCTGATCCGCTCTGTGCCTATATCTACGACCTGCCAGGCCTGCGCCATCACGTTGCCGGGATCGTCCAGACCTTGCCCACCCAGTGTGAGATGTTCTACGCCACCAAAGCGAATCCGGCATTGCCGGTATTGCAGGCCCTGGCACCCCTGGTCCATGGGTTTGAGGTGGCTTCCGGCGGAGAACTGGACTGGGTCCGCCGTCACTTTCCCGACGTCCCTGTCATATTCGGTGGCCCCGGTAAACTGGAATCGGAACTCGACAACGCCCTGACCCAACAGGTTGAGCTGATTCACGTGGAAAGCCTGCTTGAACTACGCCGGCTGTGTGACCTGGCCGCCCAGCGAGAGAAACGGCAGGACGTTCTTCTTCGAATCAACCTTGCTCTGGAAGAAACCCCCTCGACTCGCCTCACCATGGGGGGAGTCCCCACTCCTTTTGGCATGGAGGAACGCTGTATTGCCGAGGCTCTGGCCATCCTGTCGGAGCAGGGTTGGGTCCGGATTCGCGGGTTCCACTTTCACATGATGTCGCACCAGCTTGATGGCCATCGACACCTCACCCTGATCGAACGTTACCTCGACACGGTGCGCATTTGGGAGCAGCAGTTCGGACTGACAGTCGACCAGATCAATGTGGGCGGTGGCATCGGAATTAACTACCTTGAACCGACACAGCAATTCGATTGGGCCGGGTTCTGCGCCGGTCTGAATGAATTGCTGAAGCGTTACCACGATCGCCCCTGGCGAATACGTTTCGAGTGCGGCCGGGCACTGACCGCCGCCTGCGGTTACTACGTCGCGGAGGTTCTCGACATTAAGTCATGCGGCAACGACTGGTTCGGCATATGCCGGGGCGGCACACACCACTTCAGGACCCCCGCCGCCCAGGCCCACAATCATCCGTTCTGCATCCTTCCGGATGTCGATGAGTCAGGCGCTGCGCCACGGATAGTCGAACGGCCGGTCACCCTGGTCGGTCAACTGTGCACGCCCAAGGACGTCTTCGCACGCGAGGTCCACATCCCGTCACTCATGGTCGGCGATCTGGTGGTGTTCCAATATGCCGGGGCCTATGCCTGGAACATCTCCCATCAGGAATTCCTGATGCACCCCCACCCCAGAGAATTATTCATCGACTGAAATCGCAACAGCCCATTGGCAACGAACCAAAATACATCATTGTAATGCGAATCATTATCAGTACAATGCGCAACAAAATTAAAACACTGCTGGAGAATCCAATGTCCGAATCGGTTTTGTTAAAGCCACTAAAGTGCCAGCCCCTGTCGGCTGTTATTGCCATACTTCCACTGTTTACGGCCGGGGCTTCGACCGCCATGGCCCAGGAATCGAATTCTCCGGCCATGCTACCGGGCTTGAACGTTACGGCGGACTGGTTGGGACCTCCTACCAAGGCGTCTGAAAAGACTTACACCGGAGCTCGAACGGTCGTCGAGAAAGAGACGCTTCAGGACCGCGGAGCGCTCAACCTGGAGGACGCCCTGCGCCCGGTACCCGGGGTCACGGTGCTTGATGAAACCGGTACTGGAATTCTCCCCAATATAGGCGTTCGCGGTTTGAATCCGCTGCGCAGTGAGCGACTTCAGATTCTGATGGATGGCTACCCGATTGCTATCGGCCCCTACAGCAACGTCGGTGTCTCACTCTTTCCGGTCACGCTTCCGAGCCTGGAAGTCGTTGATATCGTGCGTGGCGGCGCATCGGTACACTACGGCCCGAACAACGTGGGCGGCGTGGTGAACTTTGTCACTAAACCAATTCCAGCCCAAACCTCGCAGACGCTACGGGAACGGGTCACCCTTGCGGAGGAGACCGGCAACGTCCTGACCGACACCTACTACCGCATCGGGGGGCCAGCAACTGATAAGCTGGACCTGCAGTTCCAGGCCAATGTTCAGCGCGGCGACGGTTTCCGCGACCATTCCGATACCGAAGTCGACAATCTGATTCTGGATGCCCGCTACTACCTGAACGACCAACACGAGCTGTCGTCTCAGTTGCAGTATTACCGAGTGGACGCGGAACTTCCCGGCGCCCTGACCCCGGAAGCCTACGAAGAGGACCGCACCCAGAGTCAGCGCCCTTATGATGGGTACGAGGCCGACATGACTCGGGCCAACCTAACCTGGACCTACACACCCACCAGCGATGTCGAGTTCAAGTGGCGCAACTTCGTCCACGACGCCGATCGCACCTTCTTTTTTGGCCAGAATCTAAGTGGCGACGGTCACTGGGCCGATCCAGGCCTAGATTCCACGCACGTGGCAGATTCACCGAGACTGTTCACGGTACTCGGCACCGAACCTCAACTGTCGATCCGTCATGGTCGACACGACGTCACCATTGGCACCCGATTCGTCAGCGAGGATGTTGAGTTCGACGTCAATCGCCGCGATCTGTCCGACGATTCCCGATCCAAGGCCCGGGACTGGCACCTGGACACGAAAGCCCTTGCGCTTTATGTCAGTGACACCATCTCGTTTCTGGATCAGCGACTGACCGTTACTCCGGGTCTACGTTATGAAGATGTCGACATGGACTTCCGTGACAACCTCAATGGCGGTACCGAAGAAAACAACGCGGAGGAGTTGCTGCCAGGCCTGACGGTGGGTTATCAGGCGACCCGTGATCTGTTCCTGTTTGCCAACAGCCAGCGCTCTCTCGTGCCGGTGCAGATTGCCCAGACTACCCGCGAGGGCGAGGTGGCCAATGAAACTGCCTGGAACCACGAGCTTGGTGCACGCGTTCAGGCCACCCCCAACCTGCTTTCGTCGGCGACGCTGTTCCGCATAGACTACGACGATCAGATTCAGTTCAATCGCTCCACCAACCGTTACGAGAACCTGGGCGAAACCCGGCACCAGGGCGTTGAGCTCACCAACCAATGGCGCATCAACCAGCACTGGGAACTCGGCTTTGGCTACACCTTTCTGGATACCGAACAGCGTTCCGGCGACAACGAGGGTAACGAGCTGCCCAACGCCCCCAACCATAAGGTCACCGCAGATGCCAACTATAGCTATCAGCGCTGGGATGCCAGCCTGAACTGGACCTACGTCAGCTCCAGCTATAGCGACGCGGACAATACAGAAGATGAAACCGACAACGGCAGCGCCGGAGAGTTGCCGGACTACCATCTGGTTAACACCCGAATTGGCCGGAACTTTGCAGTCGGCGGTGATCGTGTTCTGAATCTGGGTCTGGCGGTCAACAACCTATTGGATGAGGACTACTACTTCCGCGGCGTGGATGTCAGCCCGATCGGCCGAGTGCCTCAACCCGGAAGAAGCTTCATCCTGGAGGCGCAGCTGGACTTCTGATGGCCTCTCTCCCGAACCGGATTGCACAGATACTAGTCATTGCTTTGCTGCTGCCGATGCCAGCGCTGTCAGCGGACAGCATGATCCGGCTCATGGATGACCGCGGGCACACCCTGCGGTTGTCCGAACCGGCAACGCGTCCGGCCGCGATTTCGACCTTTGGTGCCGATGTTGCCCTGGCCCTGGGGCGCACACCAATCGCTGTCACCGATTACGGAGTCTCTGGGGTCCCGGGCTACCTTGCATCCCAGCTGGCCAGCGCCTCTGGCCTGGGACCGCGCCACCAGCCGAACCTGGAAGTCCTGTCAGCGGTCGATCCGGATCTGATCATCGGTATCCGCCGCTACACCCAGAAAGACAGCAACCAGCTTGCCGCCATCGCCCCGTTACTGGCCCTGGACCTGATCACGGTTGACGACAGCATGCGGGCGGTGGCTTTAGCCGGTCAGGCTCTCGGCGCAACGGATAAGGCGTCAACACTCAACCGGCGCTTTCTTGCTCAAGTCCAGAGCCTGGCAGAGCGCAATTTGGCTGACGACAAACCGACGGTAGCACTGCTGACCAGCGGCAGTGAGACCCCGTTTCTGTATTACGATCACTTCTTACCGACGGCACTGCTTGAGGAAATGAACTTCAACCACGTCGGCGGTGCGCCACCGAACCCGTCCAGTGGTATTCCGCTGGGCTACCGAATCAATCTGGAAGCATTATTGGCGTTAAATCCCGATATCATCCTGCTTCTGCCCACCAGCCGTCAGCGGGCCTTCACAATGAACCCGATCTGGCCGTACCTCAGCGCCGTGCGCAACAACAATGTCCACGAAGTTCCTCATTACTGGAAAGAGGGGGCCGGTCCTATCGCCCGAATGCTGATTCTTGAGGACATAGAGCGCCTGCTGCTGACCGGAACAGTGTCTGGGCCGGACCGATGACCGATGCCCGGCCCCCCTTGCGCGCCCTGACCATTTACGCAACCACCCTTCTGGTCCTCGGGCTGCTGTTTGTCCTGGGCTTAATGGCAGGCTCGCAATGGCTGTCGCCCAGCGACCTGCTAGCCACCATAGAGGGCAAGAGCAGTCTGCTGACGCAAATCAGCGTGATGGAGCTGCGCCTGCCTCGTAACCTATTGGGACTTCTGGGCGGCGCCGCGCTCGGTGTGGCCGGCGCCGTCATGCAAGGCGTCACCCGAAACCAGCTAGCCTCACCAGGCCTGACGGGCGTCATCGCCACAGCTGCCCTGGCCACGGTGTCAATTCGAACCTTCGGTACGCCCAACGCCTTGTGGTTACCCATGGCCGCCCTGGCCGGCGGCCTGGTCGGAGGCTCCTTAACGTTTGCCATCTCCGGCCGCCGGCAGCTGCAGCCTGAACGAGTCGTCCTCGCGGGCATTGCCGTAACCTCAATGGCCACCGCACTAACCACGGCCATTCTGCTGGTTTCCGGCTCCGAAGCGGCGGAGCTCTATTACTGGCTTGCAGGCAGCTTGATGGGACGGGGATGGCAACAGCTGACCTTGGTCCTGCCCTGGCTGCTGATCCCTCTTGCCGCCCTGCTGGCAATGCAGAGGCCCTATCGCCTATTGCAGCTTGATGATGATTTGGCACTTGCCATGGGGCTGTCCGTTGGGCGTTGGCGGGCGATCTTCCTTATGTTGTCGCTGCTGCTGACCGCCTCGCTGGTAGCCTTCACGGGACCGATCGTGTTTATTGGCCTGGTGGCGCCGCACCTTGCCAAACGAATGCTCGGTGATCGGCCACAGCACTGGCTCCCCTTGAGCGCCCTGCTCGGTGGCCTACTGCTAATGACAGCAGACATCCTGGCCCGCCAGCTGGCGTTTCCCCAGGAAATGCCGGTTGGCATGTTAACCGCGCTGATCGGGGCGCCCTGGCTGATCTACCTGCTAAACGCCCGTACCACACCCCGGAGCCTCTAACGTGACCCATCCGGTAACCACATCATCACACCACGCACCGGTCGCGAAAATTATGATGGCGGGCGGCCTGTGCCTCGTCCTTGTAATCCTCGGTGGAATTCAGTCTGGCGCCGTTAACCTGTCGTGGTTCCAGATATGGGACGGACTGACCGGTGACGGTTCGCAGCATGTGCAAAGGGTGGTGTTTGAACTACGATTGCCCCGAACCTTAACCGGCGCCCTGATTGGCATTCACTTCGCACTGTCAGGGTGGTTGTTGCAGCTGCTGAGTCGCAACCCCCTCGCCGAACCGGGCATTCTCGGGATTTCCTCGGGTGCCAGCCTGGTTGCCGTCACTGCATTTATAATCGGGGACTGGCTGGTGTCGAGCAGCGATCCCTACAACCATACCTCGTTTGCGCTCCAGTACTTGCCAGTGTTCGCCATGGTCGGCGGGCTTGTAACGGCCACTGCTGTGTACCTCCTTGGCCTGCGCCACGGCACCCTGTCACCGGTCAAAATGACCCTGACCGGTGCCGTCGTCGCCGGCATGCTACACGCCTTGACCACCGGTGCCCTGGCTTTCTGGGGCCATGCCAATACGGAACTGGTCGCCCAATGGCTGGCCGGCTCACTCTATGGCGCCCAGTGGCATCACCTTCAGGTCTTGCTTCCCTGGACGCTTGTGGGCCTGGCAGGCATCGCTCTGCTGCTTCGCCCACTCAAGGTCATGCAGCTCGAGGACCAGCAGGCGCGCTCCATCGGCCTGCACCTCAATCGCTGGCGGGGGTTCGCGCTGCTGATAGCCACCCTGTTGGCGGCAAGTGCCGTTGGCGTTGTCGGCCCCGTTGGCTTTATTGGCCTGCTGATCCCTCACATCAGCCGCCGATTGGCGGGCACCAGCTTTCCATTGCAACTAACCCTGTGTGTGCTGCTCGGGGCAACACTTGCCGTGTCCGCGGATGCAGTCGGCAGGACCCTGTTTGCTCCCTACGAAGTGCCCGTTGGCGTCGTATCCGCCATCCTCGGCGTGCCGTTTTTTCTGTACCTCTTGTCCCGCCAACCTTGAGAGTGAATCCCGCCATGCTACGAACCGAAAATCTCTCGCTTTCTTACGGCGAAAAGCCAGCGGTCGACAATGTATCGCTGGCCATCCCCGAGGGTGGCATTACTTGCCTGCTCGGCCCCAACGGCTCCGGCAAAAGTACGCTGCTGAAAAGTTTCGCCGGTTTGCTGCCGCCACGATCTGGGCAGGTCTTTCTGGACAACCGGTCCGTAGCCAACTGGAACCGGCGGCAGTTGGCCCTAAGGCTCGCCATGCTGCCGCAGAAACCGATTGTGCCCGAGGGTATAAAGGTTCGAGATCTGGTGGCCCTGGGTCGCTTCCCGCACCGTAAGTGGTGGCAACGGAATCTTACTGCGGATGACAGCGCGGTCGGAGAGGCCATGGCCATGACCGGGGTTCTGGACCTCGAAGATCGACCGGTGCAATCGCTCTCAGGGGGACAGCAGCAACGGGCATGGATCGCGATGGCACTGGCGCAGGAAACTGACATACTTCTGCTGGATGAACCCACTACGTTCCTGGACTGGGGCTACCAGCTGGAGGTGATGGAATTGTTATCCAAGCTGAACCGTCAGCATGGATTGACGGTGGTGATGTCGCTCCACGACCTGAACCAGGCCGCGCAGTTCGCCGACCGGATCATTGTGTTGGCCGACGGTCAGCTCAAAACCACCGGAGCGCCGAAAGAGGTCATTACTGAGCCCCTGATAAACCAGGTTTTTCGAGTGAATACAAAGGTTACCCTGGGGCCCAGTGGCCGCCCGTTCTGTTCCGGATACTCAGAATCCGCAAGACCAGGCTGAATCCCAGAGACGGTTTGTACAGGTAGCCGTGGGCGCAAAAATGACCCTCTTCAATGGCAAATATCCACTAAAGGTCAATAGCTCATTGCCAGATACACGCTACAGTATTAGTAAATCATTCTGTAACAGAGATACTGGCACTATGAACCCGGATCATTTTGATAAAGAAGACCTGATCAAATGCGGGCATGGCAAGCTCTTCCCGGGCTCCATGCGCCTGCCCATCGACGAAATGCTGATGGTCGACCGCATTACCCACATTGCTCTCGACGACGGAGCATATGGTAAGGGCAGCCTGGTTGCTGAGCTCGACATCAATCCGGACCTGTGGTTCTTCAAAGTTCACTTTGTCGATGATCCGGTCATGCCCGGTTGCCTGGGCCTGGATGCCATGTGGCAGCTGGTTGGCTTCCTGCTGGCGTGGAATGGCGGCGAAGGCAAAGGCCGGGCGCTGGGTGCGGGTGAAGTGAAATTCACTGGCCAGGTACTCCCGACGGCCAAGAAAGTCACCTACCGCCTCGATATCAAAAGACTGATTAATCGCAAGCTCACCATGGCCATCGCGGATGGCAGCATGGAAGTGGACGGAAGAGAGATCTACACCGCCAAAGACCTCCGGGTTGGCATGTTCTCTTCCACCGATGATTTTTAGGAGTTAACAAGATGCGTCGTGTTGTTATCACCGGCATGGGGATTGTCTCCAGCCTTGGCACCAATCAGAAAGAAGTCACCGAGTCTCTGCGGGATTCCCGCCCGGGCATCGGGTTCAGTGAAGAAGCTCGGGACAATGGCCTGCGCAGCCACGTGTGCGGTCAGATCAACCTGAACCTGGCTGAGCTGATCGATCGGAAACTCTTTCGGTTCATGTGCCCGGCCTCTGGTTATACCTATCTGGCCACCCGCGAAGCCATTGAACAGGCCGGCCTGAGCGAAGAACAGATCAAGGCCAACACCACCGGTGCTATTTTCGGCACAGGCGGCGCCTCGACTGTAGAACTGCTGGACGCCATCGATACCCATCGCGAAAAAGGCATCCGCCGAGTCGGTCCGTACCGGGTTCCGCGTACTATGGGCAGCTCCATCAACGCCTCGATCTCCACCGCCTTCGGCATCACCGGCGTTAACTACGGCATCACCTCAGCTTGCGCCACCAGTGCGCACGCTATCGGCCATGCTGCGGATCTGATCGCCCTGGGCCGCCAGGACATCATGCTGGCCGGCGGCGGCGAAGATATTCACTGGAGCCTGAGCCTGCTGTTTGATGGCATGGGCGCGCTGTCTACCAAATACAATGACACCCCTGAACTGGCGTCCCGTACCTATGACGCGGATCGCGATGGCTTTGTCATTTCCGGCGGCGGTGGAACCGTGGTTCTGGAAGCACTGGAACACGCAGAAGCCCGAGGCGCCACCATCTTGGGTGAGCTGGTTGGTTTTGGTGCAACCTCCGACGGCGCCGACATGGTCGCCCCCAGCGGCGAAGGCGCTGTCCGGTGCATGCAGCAGGCCATGAAGAACGTTGACGGCGAGATCAGCTACATCAACACCCACGGCACCAGTACACCGGCCGGGGACGTCACCGAACTGAAGGCCCTGAAAGAAACCTTCGGCGACAGGATTCCACCGCTGAGCTCCACCAAGCCCCTGTGCGGTCACGCGCTGGGTGCCGCTGGCGTGCATGAGGCGATCTACAGCCTGATCATGCAGCGTGAAGGCTTCATCGCACCGTCTGCCAACATTCAGAATCTGGATGAAGGCGCCGAGGGTTACCCGATTGTGCGGGAGCGGATGGACAACCAGAACCTGGACCTGGTGATGAGCAACAGCTTCGGCTTTGGCGGCACCAACGCCACACTGATCTTCAAGAAGGTATAACCCTCAGGAAAATCTGACCGAGCGGTATTCAGCCGGAGAAGTGCCCATCCAGCGCTTGAAGGCCCGGCTGAATGCACTCAGTTCAGAGAAGCCAAGCTGCTCGGCAATTTCGACCAGCGGCTTGGTTTTATCCTGCATGTAGTTCAATGCCTGGGTACGCCGGACATCTTCCAGCAGGTGAGCGAAGGTCAGCCCTTCCCGCTTCAGTTTCTTGTGCAGGGTATAGCGACTCATGTGCAGCTGGGATGCCACCGCCTCAACACCAACCTTGCCACGAGCAAGCTGGGAGCTGATCAGCAGACTCACTCGGGCACTCAGAGTTACCCGCACTCCTTCTTGGCTCAGGGATTCTGACGCCATGGACATTTCCTCCTAGTATCCAACGGGGTCAATGGACCATACCAGTCAGCGTACATGCGTTCGCTGAAAGGAATCAATTAGACCTTTTAGCCATGACCTGAGGTTAGACACCAATTGTGTCAAGCTCATTGCGCGGCACTTCCCAATACCCGCGAAGCCACGCCTTGGTGCCCACCATCCCAATTACGGTATAATCGCGACTCAGTCATTTTAATACCTGACTATTTTACTCTGGTATTGTATAATCGCTCGCCAGAAGCAACGGGTTTTGCCGGTTTTTCTACTGATTTTTCAACATCCGGCCTTCACGACCCGTCATCCAAAAATCGATTGCAGGGCGTATTCAAGGAACGAACGACCACTGCAACACCCAAACTGATGACATACGACCGGCGCCGAGACACCTCGGACCGTCGGCACACCAAGGGCGCAGACGCCCGAGATGAGAGAATACGGAGCGACCACCATGGCGACCACCGACAAAGAGGTGAACGAGCTAATCAAACGGGAATACGAACACGGGTTCGTAACCGATATTGAAGCCGACACCTTTGAGCCTGGACTGAATGAAGACGTTATCGCCCGCCTTTCCGCGATCAAAAAAGAGCCGGAGTGGATGCTGGAGTGGCGTCTGAAGGCGTATCGTCGCTGGCTCGAGATGGAAGAGCCGGATTGGGCACACGTGGGTTACCCGAAAGTCGATTACAACTCGATTTCCTATTACTCCGCTCCCAAGCGCAAAGAAGACATGCCCCAAAGCCTGGATGAAGTTGATCCGGAGCTGCTGAAGACCTATGAGAAGCTGGGCATCCCTCTGCACGAGCGTGAAAAACTGGCAGGCGTGGCGGTAGACGCGGTGTTTGACTCCGTGTCCGTGGCCACCACCTTTAAAGAGCCGCTGGCGAAAGCGGGCGTAATCTTCTGCTCCATTTCGGAAGCGATCCAGGACTACCCGGAGCTGGTCAAGAAGTACTTGGGCTCAGTAGTCCCGGCGGGCGACAACTTCTTTGCCGGCCTGAATTCCGCGGTATTCTCCGACGGCACCTTTGTGTACGTGCCCAAGGGCGTTCGCTGCCCGATGGAGCTGTCGACCTACTTCCGCATCAACGCGGCCAATACCGGCCAGTTTGAGCGCACCCTGATCATTGCCGAAGACAGCAGCTACGTAAGCTACCTTGAAGGCTGCACTGCGCCTATGCGGGACGAGAACCAACTGCACGCCGCAGTGGTTGAGCTGGTAGCGCTGGACGACGCCCAGATCAAATACTCCACGGTGCAGAACTGGTATCCGGGCGACGAAGAAGGCAAAGGCGGCATCTTCAACTTTGTCACCAAGCGTGGCGCCTGCATCGGCAAAAACTCCAAGATCTCCTGGACTCAGGTCGAGACCGGCTCTGCCGTGACCTGGAAGTACCCGAGCTGCGTACTGCGTGGTGACAACAGCGTGGGTGAGTTCTACTCCGTCGCGCTGACCAACAACTACCAGCAGGCTGACACCGGCACCAAGATGATTCACATGGGCAAGAACACGTCCAGCACCATCATCTCCAAGGGTATTTCCGCCGGCAAGAGCTCGAACGCTTACCGTGGTCTGGTTAAATTCGGTCCGGGTGCTGAAGGTGCGCGCAACTTTACCCAGTGCGATTCGCTGCTGATCGGCGACCGCTGCGGCGCCCACACCTTCCCGTACATCGAAAGCAAGAACAAGTCCGCCATCGTGGAACACGAGGCCACCACCTCCAAAGTGAGTGACGAGCAGATGTTCCTCTGCCGTCAGCGTGGCATCGAACCCGAGCAGGCTGTCTCCATGATCGTCAACGGCTTCTGCAAAGAGGTTTTCAAGGAACTCCCGATGGAGTTTGCTGTGGAAGCCGGCAAGCTGCTGGAAGTCAGCCTTGAAGGCTCGGTCGGTTAACGGCAGCGCCAGACCCCGACACGTTTACACGAATTCATACAGATTAACGAAGAGAGAACGCCACAAATGCTGAGCATCAAAAACCTGCACGCATCCGTTGAGGACAAGGAAATCCTCAAAGGCATCAACCTGGAGATCAAAGCCGGGGAAGTTCACGCCATCATGGGGCCGAACGGCTCCGGCAAGAGCACTCTGTCTCAGGTGCTGGCAGGCAACGAAGCATTTGAAGTCACCAGCGGCGAAATCACCCTGAATGGCGAGAACCTGCTGGACCTGGAAACCGAAGAGCGCGCCCGCGAAGGCATCTTCCTGGCCTTCCAGTACCCGGTGGAAATCCCTGGTGTCAGCAACCTGCAGTTCCTGCGCACCGCGGTGAACGCCATGCGCACCCACCGCGGCGAGCCGGAAATGAACGCAGCAGAATTCATGAAGCTGGCCAAGGAAGTTTCCAAACAGGTCGACCTTGATCCCGCCTTCCTGAAGCGCGGCGTGAACGAAGGCTTCTCCGGCGGCGAAAAGAAGCGCAACGAGATCATGCAGGCGCTGCTGTTGCAGCCGAAGCTGGCGATTCTGGACGAAACCGATTCCGGCCTCGACATCGACGCCCTGCAAGTCGTTTCCAATGGTGTTAACGCTTTGCGCGCCGAAGACCGCGCCATTCTGATGGTGACTCACTACCAGCGCCTGCTGAACCACATTGTGCCCGATTACGTGCACGTGCTGGCCGGTGGCAAGATCGTTAAATCCGGTGGCCGTGAACTGGCCCTGGAACTGGAAGAACGCGGCTACGGCTGGCTCGGCATCAAGGATGAAGACACTGCCGACAGTTCAGCTAACTAAGGAGCTCGCGGAATGAAACCAGCACCTACTCTTTCCAGCGCGTTTTTGCATCCGGTCGGGCATTCCCTGCCGGAGCCGCTGGTGGCACTGCGTAAGCAACGGGGCACCGCCCTGGTCGACATGCCACTGCCCACGCGCAAAACGGAAAACTGGAAGTACTCCAGCAAGTACCTGAAGCTGACCGACGACATGGCCATCGCCCTGCCCGCCGAAGGCAAGACTGGCAGCAGTCTGGCGGTACCCGGCTACAAGGTGGCGTTCATGAACGGGGTCATGATCCCGGAAGCCAGCGAGTACCCGGACCTGGATGGCATTACCATCCAGAGCTTTGACGACCTCAGTAACGACGAAGCCGCCGAACTGGCCGATCGTCTGGACAGTACCCTGGACAACAACGCCGTGCAGATGGCGCGCCTGAACTCGGCACGCTTCGAAGATGGCCTGCTGATTCGCCTGGCTCCAGACGCTGTGCTCGACCAGCCGCTGTTCATCGTGCACGAAGTAACTGCCGACGCCAGCGGTTCGGCGTTCCCACGCATTTATGTGGATGCCGGCCGGAACAGCCAGATCACCCTGGTAGAAGAGTACATTTCCAGCGGTTCTGAGCCGGTGATGGTTAACACCGTCTCCGAGTTCACCCTGGCCGACGGCGCCAACGTCACCAGCATTCGCCTGAACATGGAAGGCGAGAACGTTCAGCATATTGGCGCCACCGGTGTCCGCCAGCAGCGCAGCTCCCGCTTCGAGAGCCACAGCGTTGGCTTTGGTGGCCCGTTGCGTCGGCACGACCTGCAGGTTCGCCTGGAAGGCGAAGGTGCCGAATGCAAACTGAACGGCGTGGTGGTTACCCAGGGCAAGCAGCATTACGACAATCACACCACGATTGAACATATCGCGGCCCACTGCAACAGCGAGGAAACCTACCGCAACATTGCGGCGGATCAGTCCCACGCGATCTTTAACGGCCGGATTCATATTCACCAGGACGCCCAGAAGTCCAACGCGGATATGAACAACAAGAACCTGCTGCTGTCCAACGGTGCAGAGATAGATACCAAGCCGGAACTGGAAATCTATGCCGATGACGTTAAATGCGCCCACGGCGCTACCATCGGTCAGTTGGACGAAGCGTCCCTGTTCTACCTGGTATCCCGCGGTATCGCCCGGCGTGAAGCCAATGTTCTGCTGACCATGGCCTTTATCAACGAGCTGGTCGAACAGATTCCGGTAGCAGCGGTTCGCGAAACCGCGCAAACGCGGCTGAACCAGTTCTTCGACCAGACCTTCGAGGAGGCGTAACCGGGTATGAGCGACTTGTCCGTGGCGAATGCAGCAAAACAATCGGCTTTCGATGTGGAAGCCGTGCGCCGGGACTTTCCGATCCTGTCACAGCAGGTCAACGGCAAGCCTCTGGTGTATCTGGATAACGGCGCTTCGGCCCAGAAGCCGATTGTCGTTCTTGACGCCATGGATCGGTATTACCGGGAACTTCACTCCAATGTACACCGGGGCGCCCATACCCTGGCTGATCGTGCCACCTCTGCGTTCGAGAATGCCCGGGAAACCGTTCGCGGCTTCCTGAACGCCGAGAGCACCCGGGAAATCGTCTGGACCCGTGGCACCACCGAGGCGATCAACCTGGTGGCCAATGGCCTGGCGGGTCGTCTGCAGCCGGGTGACGAAATCCTGGTCAGCCACATGGAGCACCACGCCAATATCGTGCCCTGGCAGATGATTGCCGAGCGCACCGGGGCCAAGGTGGTTCCAATTCAGGTGACTCCCGAAGGCGAGCTCGACCTCGACTCCTTCAACAGCCTGTTGAACCAGCGCACCCGCATCTTCGCGATCACTCACGTTTCCAACGTGCTGGGCACGGTAAACCCGATTGCCGCCCTGATTGAACAGGCCAAGGCCAAGGCCAAGGGTGTACTCACTCTGGTGGATGGCGCCCAGGCGGTGCCGCACTACCAGCCGGATGTGCAGGCCCTGGGCTGCGATTTTTACGTGTTCTCGTCCCACAAGCTGTTCGGCCCGACCGGTATCGGTGTGCTGTACGGCAAGGCCCAGCTACTGGAGGAAATGCCTCCATACCAGGGCGGTGGCGAGATGATCGAGCGGGTGTCGTTCGAGCGCACTACCTGGAACACCCTGCCCTACAAATTCGAGGCTGGAACCCCGGCTATTGCCGAGGCCATTGGCCTGGGCGCGGCCATCGACTATCTGGGCCGGCTCGACCGGCACGGCATGGAAGTGGCGGAGTCCGCTCTGCTCGAACGGGCCAACCAGCTGGTCGAAACCGTTCCGGGCATGGAAATCATTGGTACCGCCAAGCAAAAAGTACCGGTGATGTCCTTTAAAATTGCCGGTTTGCACCCCAGTGATGTGGGTACGCTATTGGATCAGCAGGGCATCGCGATCCGTACCGGACACCATTGCGCCATGCCGCTGATGGATTTTTATGGAGTACCCGGCACTGCCCGGGCCTCCTTTGCGTTCTACAATACGTTGGATGAGGTCGAACAATTGTTCGCCGCCCTGCAGAAGATCCAACGCCTGTTTGCCTGATGGAGGTGGAATTATGACAGCCGAAGTCTTCACCCCGACCGTCGCCGTCACCATGACGCCGACTGCGGTTAAACACGTGCGCAAACAATTGGATAAAAAGCCGGAGGCCAAAGGCATCCGGCTTGCCATCAAGAAAAGCGGTTGCTCCGGCTTCAAGTACGAGACCCAGTGGGTCGACGAAGTAGCAACCGATGACAAGGTTTTTCACATTGATGGCGTCGATGTGTTTGTGAAAGAGGAGCACCTGCCCCTGGTCAACGGAATCGAGATCGATTTTGTCACCGAGGGTGTCAACTCCCTGTTCCAGTTCCGCAATCCGAACGCCACTGCCGAGTGCGGTTGCGGAGAAAGTTTCACCGTTGCCTGAGCCGGTTTAACCGGGCCTTTTCAGGCACAACACAGTTAACAGCGAGGCCAGTCTGGGCATGCAAGAACGGGAAGTGGTCCTGACCAAACGTGAGGTGGAAGCCCGCCTTGTTCCCGCCGGAACCGAGATCATGATTCCGTCGGACACCTTTGTGACCATCACACAGTCGCTGGGTGGCAGCTTCACCGTCGCCGTCAACGGCAACCTCGCCCGCATCGAAGGTCACAACGCCGACGCTCTGGGTAAGAAACCGCTGGAAAGCAGCTTCGACACGCCAGAAGACGGCACCATCAACGAAAACCAGGTATGGGAAGCCCTTCAAAATTGCTACGACCCGGAGATCCCGGTCGATGTGGTCAACCTGGGGCTGATCTACGAGTGCAAGATTGAAAACGGCACCGAGGCAGGCAACCATGTCTTCATCAAGATGACCCTCACCGCCGCTGGCTGCGGCATGGGTCCGGTTATCTGCGATGATGTCCAGACCAAGGTCGAGCATGTCCCCAACGTCGACAAGGTCACGGTGGAGCTTACTTTCGATCCACCCTGGAGCAATGACATGCTGACCGACGAAGCCAAGCTTGAATTGGGAATGCTGTAATGACTGCCACCGAACAGGACTTCAAGAACAACCCACTGGGCACCGAGACCACCGTCGACGACGTAACCGATGCCTTTGAGTTTCTGGACGATTGGGAAGAGCGCTACGCCTACATCATTGATCTGGGCAAGCAGCTGCCGGCCTTTCCGGACGAGGCCCGGGTAGAAGACAACTATGTTCATGGCTGCCAGAGCCAGGTCTGGCTGATTCATTATTACGATGAAGCCAGCGGCAAACTGTTTCTGCTGATTGATTCCGACGCGATGATTGTGCGCGGTCTGGCGGCGATCATCCTGGTGGCCCTGAACGGCAGGTCACCCCGGGAACTGCTGACCACCGACATCGACGAACTGTTCGAAAGCCTGGATCTGTTCCGCCACATCTCGCCTACTCGTGGCAATGGCCTGCGCGCCATGATCGGAAAAATCCGCGACATAGCCGCGGCTGAAGCGGCGGCCTAAGTTACGGATTAACCCCCAAGAAGTACCTTCCTTCGCCCGGCATCCGCCGGGCGTTTGCTTTCCAGCGCTACCTCACCAGATGATGGCAATGTCGTCCCGCTGGATATTCACCTGCCCGCCAAACTGGGGCATGCGACCGTTACTGAAATCCGGATGAACATTGTTCAGGGTGACTGAGAGCCGGGTATCTGTGAGCTCTGGAGTGCCACCGAGAGAATCCAGGTATTGGGCGCTGCGGTACAGATTGAGCTGATCACCCGGGCGCAGACCTGCGATTGCGCCGGACGCCAAAGTCACCCGATTGCCATCGACACGGGTAATGCGGGTCATAAACGGCTGACAGGCCAATGCACTGGTCACCGCGCTTGCCATCTCATTCAGGGTCGAATTGACCGACTGACCGTAGGCCGTCTGCTTAAACCCCTCCGAACCAAATCCATCCGAAGCGCCGGGGCCGGCGTTCCACTCCGCGGACGTGGCAAAACGCTGCTGGTAGACCGGTGAACCACTGAAGCCGTCATAGACCATCATGTCGACCACAAATCGTCGGTTCTGGTCGACCACTCCAATGCCACGCTGCATCCGGTCCAGAACAGACGTGCCCCAGGCCGAAGGATCGGCAACCCCCAGGTCACGAATGACGCCGGTGATCACAAACTGGGCGCCCATTTCCCGGGCCACCTGAACCACATTGGTCAAGCGGTTGTCGCCCTGCTGCAGGGTGGGCGCGTTCAGAAGGTCATCAAACAGGCGGCTGGTGGTGGCGGCCAGAACCTGAACGCCCTCGCTCTCACGCAACCTGGCCTGAAGTTGTTGCGGCAAGATCTCGCCGGCGTCATCAAGACGCCCAATTCTGGCCTGACCCGGGTAAAGCATCGGGAAACCTGTCACCGCGACCCGTTTTTTCAATCGTGTCGCCTCGCCAGCGCCACAGCTGGCGTGGCCCTCGGAAACCTCGGCGCGCACCGTCACCCGCATCAGATTGCCACTGCGCTGTTCGCCCACCACTCGGGCATTGTGGGCCCGAGCACTGGCCGCCACCTGCATGTGGGATTCGGTAACCACGCCATTCTCCATGGTATCCCGGGTGCTTACCCGAGCCTCGTACTGCAGGGCCAGATCACGAAGTGCAGCCTGATAGGCCTCGGCGCGGGCCGCTTCCAGATCACCATTTACAATGGTTCCATGCCCGACACCCTCAAGCACTGCCGCCTGACTGATGCCCGCGAAAACCAGTAGAAACGCAAACAGGACGCGCCTTGCTGCCATGGACGAAAACCTCACAAACGTATATATCGGGGACTCAACGTACCCACTAGCAAATTAACTCACCAACAATTCACCCGACTACCGGCACTCAATCCAGGTAGTACAGCGAATCAACACCCCGACTCTGGACATCGCCTACGCTGTCGTTGTCCCGGGGCATGGGGATGGGGCACAGATCCTGCACCTGATCATCGACCACCTTGGAAACACAGGCCCGAAACCGCGGTTCCAGCTTCAGTTCCATCACCGTCTCAACAACGCCGTCACTGTGTTCATTAACCGCCACCATCTTGGCGCCGCGAATGTAACTGTCGACGTAGGTGCGGAAATTGTCATTGTTGAGTACAAAATCGTTCACCGTCGAGCTGCCATAAATCACTGTGCCATACACCCGCTCAGCCAGGTTACGATAAGCATCAAGCTGTGAGGCACGTCGAGCCAGCAGCCGCTTGCGGGTATTCAGGCGATCCTTGGCGGAATCTTCATAGGTGCCAAAGCCGCTGACCCGAACAGTGATCGGCTCCAGCTGGGTGTCACGCTGGCCGGAGTCCTGATGACCACCTATAGGGGCGCACGCGGCAAGGGCCAGGACAAAAATAGAGACGGCTATCCAGCGAAGGTTCATGGTTTACTCTCCGAAAACATCATTTCGGAAAACCCATGAAAAAATCACGCCACTTTTTATAACCTGCTGATAACCCTAACTCCCTATCGAACCACCACCCTGCCCCCGTTTCGCAAGCGGCAATAAACTGCCCCCCGTTTACAGATCAAAAACAAACCGTTACCGCATCTGTCATGTTCCGGCCCGAGAACTGCTCTAACCTGCTGTATATCGTATTTTCCCGGTTTTTTCGCATTAAAGGACACCGCCTTAATGAACACCATTCGTGTGACCAAGCTGTCGCTGGCCATCGGCCTTTCGGTAGCCAGCGCCCAGTTGCTGGCAAACCCACAGCAGTTCTCCTCTGCCCGCTCGTTTGCCATGGGCAGCACCGGCGTCGCCGCGGCTCACCCTGCCGATGCCGTGGCCAAGAACCCGGCCCTGATGGCCGGCCAGCAAAACAGCTGGACAGACGATTTCGGCCTGATGCTGCCCTCATTCAACGCCCGCGTGGCCGATGAAGAAGAAACCGGCGATCAGATCGACGATATCCAGGACACCATCGATGACATTGATCGCGCCATCAGCCAGAGCAACTCCGCTGATGCTCAGGATGGCGCCGCCACCCTGCGCCAGCAGCTGCAGGATGTGGACCGCGACACGGTGAGAGCCAATGGTTCACTCGGGCTCGCCCTGGCCGCACCATCCCGGAACCTGTCGGTAGGGGTTTTTGCCAACGGCAATCTGGTGGTTACGGCCCGCGGCGAGTTCGACGAGGATGACGACGCTCGCCTGGCGGCAATTGAAGCTGGCGCCCTGCCCGCCAATTTTTCCAATCAACTGGAATCCCGCGCCAAGATCCTGGCCTCTTCGGTGACCGAAGTCGGCATCGGCTTTGCCCGCGCCATCGATCTGGGCAACGACCAGGCCCTGAATCTCGGGCTGTCGCCAAAATACGTCAATCTGCAAACCTTCCAATACACCGAGACGGTGTCGGGCTTTGACGATGACGACTTCGACAGCGACGAACACCAGACCGAGAAAAGCGGCTTCAACCTGGATCTCGGTGCCGCCTACGCCTTTGGTGAAGAAAAGCAGTGGACGGCTGCCCTCGCCGTCAAGAACCTGATCCCGATGGAGCTGGATTCGGCCCGGAACAACCCTGCGCTGGAAGAAAAGCGCACACTGAAGCTAGACCCGATGGTTACTGCCGGCATCGCCCACAAAGGCAACTACCACGTCATTACGGCCGACCTGGAGCTGACCAAAAAAGAAGCCTTCGGCTACGAGGACGATACCCAGTGGGCGGCTGTTGGTGCCGAGTTTGACGCCTGGCGCTATGCCCAGCTCCGCGTTGGCGTTCGCCATAATCTGGCCAGCGACGACAACAACGATGGCATCGAGGAAGAAACCCAGTACACCGCCGGCCTGGGCCTGAACCTGGCAGGCGTGCGGATGGACCTGGGCGCTCTTTTCAGCGGTACCGACAAGGGTGCCGCCCTGGAATTCGGCACTGCTTTTTAAGCTTCCAGCCGCTTCATAAAAGCCCGCCCGGCATCGACCGGCCGGGCTTTTTTTGCCTCTGAAGAGCCGGTCGCGGATAATTCGCGAAACCCTTTTTTTTCAGAGGAACAAATCCCTTCATGCAAATCTATCTGGTTGGCGGCGCCGTGCGCGACGAACTGCTTGGTCTTGAGGTCAAGGATCGGGATTGGGTCGTGGTCGGTGCAACCCCCGACGACATGCTCAAACAGGGATACAAACAGGTCGGTGCCGATTTCCCGGTCTTCCTCCACCCGGGCTCCCGTGAGGAATATGCCCTGGCCCGCACAGAACGCAAACAGGGTCGCGGTTATCATGGCTTTGAAGTGTACAGCGCCCCCGATGTCACCCTGGAAGACGACCTGAAGCGCCGTGACCTCACCATTAATGCAATGGCCCAGGATGAGCAAGGGCTCATCGTCGATCCGTTCAACGGTCAGCAGGATCTGGAAAAGCGGTTATTGCGACACGTGTCCGAAGCCTTTGCCGAAGACCCGTTGCGTATTCTCCGAACCGCCCGCTTTGCCGCGCGCTTTCAGCTCCAGGGCTTCCGGGTCTGCAACCAGACCATGGCCCTGATGCGCACCATGGTGGCCGAAGGCGAGGTGGATCACCTGGTAGCCGAGCGGGTCTGGCAGGAAATCCAACGGGCCCTGCAAGAGCACGAACCCCGCGCTTTTTTCGAGGTGTTGCGCGACACCGGTGCTCTCGCGGTCCTGATTCCGGAACTAGTCCCGGACCAGGCCTTTACCGCTGCGATGGCGGCACTGCATTGCGTTCACCAGCAGGATGGCAGCATTGAGGAGCGTTTTGCGGCATTGATGTCGCCGCTACCGGAGCAGGAATCCGGCTCTCGTACCCAGGCGCTGAAAGCGCCCAACGACTGCAAGAATCTGGCACGGCTGGTGGCAGCGGTATTACCGGCACTGACCAGCAGTGGCGACCAGCCCAAGCCTGCGCTAAGCGCCAACGAACTTTACGCGGTGCTGGAAACCGCCGATTTCTGGCGCCGCCCCGAGCGTTTCTCATCGTTGCTGAACATACTGGCCTGCACCCTGGCGCCGGCCGATCAGCCGATAGTCGAAACCCTGCAACGGGCAGCCAGCTCGGCCTCCGGAGTGGAGCCCAAGGCCCTGATGGCGCAAGGCTTTACCGGCCGCGCCCTTGGGGAAGCCATTCGCCAGGAACGCCTGCAGCGTATTCAGCAGGCCATCACCCCGTAAACAACCCGAGGAGTCTTCATGGCCGACACTGCCCCCGTCGCCCTGGTTACCGGTGCAGCCCATCGTCTGGGCGCCAAAACCGCGCAAACCCTGCATACCCGTGGCTGGAACCTGGTCATTCATTACCGCAGCCAGCACCAGAAGGCTGAAGCTCTGGCCAGTGACCTGAATCAGGCAAGGCCTGGTTCTGCCGCCACCCTGCAGGCTGACCTGAGCAATCTGGCAGAGGTTCAGCAGTTGGCCGAGCAATCGGTTGCCCTGTGGGGCAGGCTGGACGGGTTGGTGAACAATGCCTCGGTGTTCTACCCCAACCCAACCGAGCAGGCCACGGCTCAGGATTGGGACAGCATCCTGAACACCAACCTGCGCGCGCCATTTTTCCTTCTCCAGGCCTGTCTGCCGGCACTGCGAGACTCCGCCGGCGGGGTCGTCAACCTGATCGACATCTACAGCGAACGCCCACTAACTGAGCACCCGCTGTACTGCGCCAGCAAAGCGGGCCTGGCGGCCCTGACCAAATCCTGGGCCAAGGATCTGGCACCTTCGGTGCGGATCAACGGAGTGTCGCCCGGCGCTATCCTTTGGCCGGAAGGCGAGGCCGAGCTGGACCGTAGTCACCAGCATGCCATTGTGGAGAAAACCCCGCTGGCGCGGACCGGCACACCCGAGGATATTGCCGGTGCCATTGCCTTCCTGCTATGCGATGCACCGTTCATTACCGGCCAGATCCTGCCCGTCGACGGTGGGCGCAGCCTGAACATGTAACAGCCATTGGGTCAGGCCGCCCCGCTTTGGCCGCCTGACGCTTTCCGGATACAATGCGAGCAGTTGTCCATTCCATCGGCGCCGATCCAATGTCGGTCCGCGCCCATCAATCGGAGAATCCCCATGCGTGATGTTGTCATCGTAGCCGCCAAACGAACAGCCATTGGCACCTTTGGAGGCGGCCTGGCCAGCCTGCGCGCCGACCAGCTCGGTACGGCCGTGATCAAGGCCATCCTGGAAGAAACCGGCGTCGCCGGAGACCAGATCAATGAGGTGGTGCTCGGCCAGGTGCTGGCTGCCGGTTGTGGCCAGAATCCGGCCCGACAGTCGTCCATCAACGCCGGCATTCCGGCCTCGGTGCCTGCCATGACCATCAACAAGGTCTGTGGCTCCGGTTTGAAAGCGGTGCACATGGCGGTCCAGGCCATTCGCTGCGGCGATGCTGAACTGATGATTGCCGGTGGCCAGGAAAGCATGAGCCAGGCGCCCCACGTGCTGCCCAACAGTCGCAACGGCCAGCGTATGGGTAACTGGTCAATGATCGACACCATGATCACCGACGGCCTGTGGGACGCTTTCAACGATTACCACATGGGTGTAACCGCCGAGAACATTGTCGAGAAGTACGGCATCAGCCGGGAAGAGCAGGACGAATTTGCCGCCGCATCCCAGCAGAAAGCAGTTGCAGCACGCGAGGCGGGTTATTTCGATGGCCAGATCGTGCCGGTATCGATTCCCCAGCGCAAAGGCGACCCGATTGTCGTCAATAAGGACGAAGGTCCCCGGGATGGCGTAACCGGTGAGGGCCTGGGCAAGCTCCGGCCGGCGTTCAAGAAAGACGGCACCGTCACCGCAGGCAACGCTTCCTCACTGAATGATGGCGCCGCTGCGGTCATGGTGTGCAGTGCCGAGAAAGCCAAGGAGCTGGGCCTGACCCCGCTGGCTACCATCAAGGCCCACGCCAATGCCGGCGTGGATCCGACCATCATGGGCACCGGCCCGATCCCCGCCAGCCAGCGCTGCCTGAAGCTGGCCGGCTGGAGTGTCGAGGATCTGGATCTGGTCGAGGCCAACGAGGCTTTTGCCGCCCAGGCCATTTCGGTCAATCGCGACCTGGGCTGGGATACCGGAAAAGTTAACGTCAATGGCGGGGCCATTGCTCTGGGCCACCCGATTGGCGCCTCCGGCTGCCGCATTCTGGTGTCGTTGCTGCATGAAATGGTGCGCCGCGATGCCCACAAGGGCCTGGCAACCCTGTGCATTGGCGGTGGCATGGGTGTTGCGTTGGCCGTGGAGCGCTGAGCTGCATGCTGAATGTGGTGCTGTACGAGCCGGAAATACCGCCGAACACCGGCAATATTATTCGGCTCTGCGCCAACACCGGCTGCCAGCTGCACCTGATTGAACCCCTGGGGTTCAACCTTGAGGATAAGCAGATGCGCCGGGCCGGGCTCGATTACAGCGAGTACGCGCGGGTAAAAGTGCACTCAAGCTATGACGCCTTTCTGGAGGCCGAACGCCCTGAGCGGCTGTTCGGCCTGACCACCAAGGGCAGCCGGCACTATCACGAAATCCGCTATCAGGCGGGCGATTACCTGATGTTCGGCCCCGAGACCCGAGGCCTGCCGTCGGAAGTGCGGGACGCGCTCGCAGCGGACCGCCGGCTGCGGGTGCCCATGCGTCCGGAAAGCCGCAGCCTGAACTTGTCCAACACCGCCGCCCTGGTGGTGTACGAAGCCTGGCGCCAGCTCGGCTTCGACGGCGCGACCTGACGCCTACCATCAGGCAAAAAAAACCGGCCAATGGCCGGTTTTTTATTCACCAAACGAAACCATTAGTGGGTCTGCGGCTCTTCTTTGGCTTCCGATGCGCCTTCTTCCTGCTTGCGCTTGAGCGCCTGGGCGTAGATCGCATCGAAGTTGACCGGCGCCAGCATCAGGGCCGGGAAGCTACCCTTGTTCACTACGCCGTCGATCGCTTCGCGGGCATAAGGGAACAGGATAGTCGGGCAGTAAGCGCCCAGCATCTGACCCAGTTGCCCGCCGTCGATACCCTGGACCATGAATACACCGGCCTGCTGGATTTCAACAATGTAAGCGACCTTCTCACCCATCTTGGCGGTAACCGTCAGGGACAGCACGACTTCGTACTGGTTGTCGCTGACCTTGCTGTGGGAGGTGTTCAGATCCAGATTAACCTCCGGCTTCCACTGCTCCTGAAACACCAGCGGAGAATTCGGCGATTCAAAAGACAGATCCTTCACATAGATGCGTTGAAGGGCAAATTGGGGTTGGTTCTGGTTTTCGCTGCCTGCTGCGGCTTGCTCATTCTCAGCCATGTTCAGTCCTTTCGCTCTTAATCGTGGGCCCAGGGCCCGTTGTTATAAAAAGTTGTGAAGCGTGCTGCCGGAACAGTTTACTGCGTGCCCCCGCCGGCTTATGTGAAACAGTGCGGCAGAATGCGGTTCAGATCAATAGCCGGTCGCAGCCGTTATTTTTTCACCAACGGCAGGTTGCTGGCTTTCCAGTCAGCTACGCCGCCATTCAGGCGAACCACATTGGCAAAGCCTTCAGCGTTCAGCTGCTTTACCGCCATGGCGGAATGCTGGCCCATCTTGTCAGCGACGATAATCTGCTTTTCCTTGAACTTGTTCAGCTCGGCAGCACGGCTCTTGAGGCTGTTCAACGGAATATTGATCGAACCGGTGATACGGCCTTCGCCGAATTCCTTGCGATCCCGGATGTCCACCACCACGGCTTCATCCTTGTTAATCAGGCTGACTGCACCCTGGGCTGAGATCTTTGCACCACCCCGACGGGATTCAAGCACCAGAATGGCCAACAGAAAGGCCACAAACAGCGATACCAGAATGTAGTGGTTTATAACGAATTCAAACAAGCGGTCCATGGAGTCACCCTACAAATAATTTGGCCGGATTATACACACACGGGGCCAGTCACAGAAGGCGGCTGACATGGCTTGTGCGAATGAAAACGGTTAGAATCTGCACTCCCTTTTACTTACATTTCCAACAAATCGGATGAAGTGATGACCGCGACGCGCAAGCCGACTGCCTTGATTATCCTGGATGGCTGGGGCCACCGTGACCCAGCGGAAGACAACGCCATCAGCAACGCCAACACCCCGTTCTGGGACCAGCTCTGGCAAAACCAGCCGAAAACCCTGATCAATACTTCCGGCATGTTTGTTGGTCTGCCACAGGGCCAGATGGGCAATTCCGAAGTTGGCCACATGAACCTGGGTGCCGGGCGCGTGGTTTATCAGAGCCTGACTCGTATCGACAAGGATCTGGAAACCGGCGATTTCCAAAAGAACGAGGTTCTGTGCGCAGCCATTGATAAGGCGGTCGGCAGCGATCGCGCAGTGCACCTGATGGGGCTGCTGTCTCCAGGTGGCGTCCACAGCCACGAAGATCACATCATCGCAGCGGCAGAACTGGCCGCAGCCCGAGGCGCGAAAGAAGTCTACATCCACGCCTTCCTGGACGGCCGCGATATGCCGCCGCGCAGCGCCAAGGCATCCCTGGAAAAAACCGCCGCCAAGCTCGACAGCCTGGGCGTCGGCCGGATTGCCTCCCTGGTTGGCCGTTATTACGCCATGGACCGGGATAATCGTTGGGACCGGGTGGAAGCCGCCTACAACCTGATGACCCAGGGTACCGCCGAATTCACCGCCGCAGACCCGATCATTGGCCTGGAGCAGGCGTACGAGCGGGGCGAAAACGACGAATTCGTGAAGCCCACTCGCATCCACGCCGCTGGCCAGCCTGAAGCCACCATTAACGACGGCGACAGTGTGATTTTCATGAACTTCCGTGCCGACCGGGCCCGGGAAATGACCCGCACCTTTGTTGAATCCGACTTTGACGGCTTCGATCGTCGCAAACACCCGGAGTTGGCCGACTTCGTAATGCTGACCGAATACGCCGCCGACATTGATACCAGCTGCGCCTACCCACCGGAGCAACTGGTCAATGGCCTGGGTGAGTATGCCGCGAACCAGGGCAAGACCCAGCTGCGCATCTCCGAAACCGAAAAGTACGCCCACGTCACCTTCTTCTTCAACGGCGGTCTGGAAACACCGTTCGAAGGCGAAGATCGCATTCTGGTGCCCTCACCCAAGGTCGCCACTTACGATCTGCAGCCGGAAATGAGCGCCCCGGAAGTGACCGACAAACTGGTCGAGGCCATCAAAAGCGGCAAGTACGACCTGGTTGTCTGCAACTACGCCAACGGCGACATGGTTGGACACACCGGCAAACTGGATGCTGCCATCAAGGCCGCCGAATGCCTGGATGAGTGCGTGAAGCGCGTGGTTGAAGCCCTCGACGAAGTCGGTGGCGAAGCCCTGATTACCGCCGACCACGGCAACTGCGAACAGATGACCGACCCGGAATCTGGCCAGGTCCATACCGCCCACACCATCGGGCCGGTACCGCTGGTCTACACCGGGCCCAACAAGGTCTCGCTGCTGGATGACGGCAGCCTGAGCGATGTCGCCCCCACCCTGCTAGCCCTGATGGGACTGGAGCAACCGAAGGAAATGACCGGGCACAGCCTGGTCAAAATCGGTTGAGAGCACAGCAGGTAGGCGTGAATCTGTTGCGATCGACCCTGGTGCTGGCGCTGCTCCTTTTAGCAGCGCCAGCACTGGCCCAGAGCGAAGTCACTCCGGAACAGATCGAAGACCTCAAGGAACGTATTGAGGACATCGATGACTGGCTCTCCGATGCCGAGGAAGATCGCTCAGAGCTGGAACAGCAACTGGCCGCCAGCGAGCGCAAAATCGGGCGCCTGACCCGTGAGCGTCGGTCGCTGCGCGAGCGTGTTGCCGAGCAACAGCAACGCCTGAAGGAGCTGGAGCAACAGCAGCGGGAGCTGACCCGGACCCTCGACAGCCAGCGCGAAAGTCTGAAACGCCAGATCCGCGCTGCCTGGATGGAAGGCGACACACCCGCCATCAAGGTGCTGCTCAACGAGGTCAATCCAGACCGGGTCGCCCGCACCATGACCTACTACGAATACCTCAGCCGGGACACGGTTCAGCGGTTGGAGGCCTTTCACAAAAGCCTGCTGGCACTCAAGGAAACCCGCGCCAGCGTTCAGGCTACCCGCACAGAGCTGGCCCAGACTGAGGCGGACGTGGCCGAGCGCCAGAACCAGCTAACCCAGTCCCGCCAGCAACGCCAACAGACCCTGGCCGCTCTGAACACCGACATCAAAAACCGTCGCAGCGAACGCGAGGAACTGGAATCGGATCGCAAGCGGCTGGAAAAGCTGCTGCAGGAAGTACAGGAAGCCATTGCCGACATCCCCACGCCGAGCGAATCCGAGCCGTTTCAGACCCTGCGCAACCAACTGCCCTGGCCGGTTCGAGGCAAGGTTGTCAGTGGCTATGGTGAGCGCTACGCCGACGGCAAGTTGCAGCGCAGCGGGTTGCTGATCAACACCGGCGACGAAGTTGAGATCAAGGCCATTCATTATGGCCGGGTGGTGTTCGCCAACTGGCTACGGGGTTTCGGCCTGATCACCATCATTGATCACGGCGATGGCTACATGACACTCTATGGCCACAGCAGCAGCCTGTTCACCAGTCCCGGCGACTGGGTGGCAGCGGGCGAGTCCATTGCCCTGGCCGGTCGCACTGGCGGCACCGATCATCCGGCGCTGTACTTCGAAGTGCGCCACAATGGCAAGACGACCAACCCCAGGCGCTGGCTGGGCGACTGATCGGCGGCATGAGGGCTGACAAACGAGCTGGCTGACGCCATACTGTCGGAAATCAGGGAAACCAGTCCAACTATCGGAATAAACACGGGATAAGTGAATGAAACGGGTCAGAAATCCACGCTACACCTTTCCGCTTCGCAGCCTTGCTCTCGCAACCTGTTTCTCCACCGCATCCGGACTGGCCCTCGCTCAGGACCAGACAGACGAACAAAAGCTGCTTGAAGGTATTCAGAACGGCGAACGTGTCGAGATCTCGCTGCCAGATCCAGAGACCCAGTTACCACTGGACGACCTGCGCAAGTTCACCGAAGTGTTCAGCCGCATCAAAGATGCCTACGTTGAAGAAGTTGGCGACCGCCAGCTGCTGGAGAGCGCTATCAAGGGCATGCTCTCGGATCTCGACCCGCATTCAACCTACCTGGCTCCCAAGGATTATGAGCAACTGGAGGAAAGCACCTCCGGTGAGTTTGGCGGCCTCGGCATTGAGGTCGGCATGGAGAACGGCTTCGTCAAGGTCATCGCGCCCATCGACGACACTCCGGCACAAAAAGCAGGTGTGCAGGCCGGTGACCTGATCATCAAGCTGGATGAAAAGCCAGTCAAAGGCATGAGCCTGGAAGAAGCCGTGAAACTCATGCGCGGCAAGCCGGGCACCACCCTTACGCTCACCATTATGCGCGAAGGTGAGAACGCTCCGATCGAAATTCCGGTGGAGCGCGACGTTATCAAGGTCACCAGCGTTAAATCCCGGATGCTGGAAAACGGCTATGGCTATGTTCGCATCACCCAGTTCCAGGCCGACACCGGCAGCCAGTTCCTCGGTGCCCTGGGCTCTCTGGAAGACGAATATGGTAATGACCTCGACGGTCTGGTGATCGACCTGCGCAACAACCCGGGTGGCGTACTGCAAGCCGCCGTGGAAACCGCTGACGCGCTGCTGGATAACGGCCTGATTGTCTATACCGAAGGTCGCATCCAGAGCTCCCGGCTGCGGTTCAGCGCCAAGGCCGGCGACGTCATGGCCGACACCCCCATAGTGGTGCTGATCAACGGCGGCTCCGCGTCGGCGTCGGAAATCCTGGCCGGCGCCCTGCAAGACCACGAACGCGCGGTCATCATGGGTACCCAGTCGTTCGGCAAAGGCAGCGTGCAGACGGTAATTCCACTGGACGAGACCCACGCGATCAAGATGACTACCGCCCGCTATTACACTCCGGATGGCCGGTCCATTCAGGCCACCGGCATCAAGCCAGACATCGAAGTACGGCCGGCCGAGCTCACCGAACTGGATAGCAAGCCTTTCTTTACCGAAGCCGACCTGAGCGGCCACCTGGAAGGTCAAAACGAAGATCAGCAGCCAGCAGCGGACGATTCCGAGGAAGGCACTTCGACAGCGTCCCTGGCTAATCGGGACTACCAGCTCCGCTCCGCACTCAATCTGCTGAAAGGCCTGCACATTCTGAACCGCAAGGATAAGAGCAGCGCCAGCACCGAGGGACAGGATTCGGCCCAGTGACGTTGTTTCGGCTCTCTGTACTGGTGGCGGCCCTGGTCGCCACACCCCTCGCAACGGCGGAGCCAGGCAGCACGGGAGCCGCTGGCTCGCTGCCGCCCACCATCGCCATCATCATTGATGACATGGGACACAACCTGGAGGAAGGTGAACGGCTGGCCAGGATCGAGCAGCCGCTGACCCTGGCTTTCCTACCCTACCGCCGCCACACCGTTAGCCTGGCCAAACTGGCGTATCGACAGCAAAAGGAAATCATGCTGCACGCGCCCATGGCCAACACCCGCGACTTTGCCCTGGGCCCCGGCGGTCTGACTTCCGACATGGATGAGAACAGCATTACCCTGACCCTGCGCCGGGCGCTGCAGTCCATCCCCTACGTACAGGGTGTCAACAATCACATGGGCAGCCTGCTGACCCAGAAACTGCAACCCATGGACTGGGTAATGAGAGAGCTGCGCCAGTACCCGCTGTACTTTGTCGACAGCCGCACCATCGCCTCATCGTTGGCCGGAGAAGTGGCCGAGGCCTACCAGATTCCAAGCCTGACCCGGGACGTGTTCCTGGACCACGAGCAGACTGAGGAATTTGTCGACCGTCAATTCAAGCTGCTGATTCAGCGCGCCAAGAAAAATGGCAGCGCCATTGGCATTGGCCACCCGCACAAGGTCACCGTGGACTATCTGGAAAAGCACCTGCCGGAGCTGGATGCTCAGGGTGTGGCGATTGCCACCGTCAGTGGCCTGTGGGCCATTCGCAACAGCAATCGTGAAATGTTCGTGGAAGGGGAGAAGCAGGCCATTCGACCTGCTTTTGCCAGGAAGCCCTGAGGCTTTAGCCCGGGGCTCTAAACTCTCTTTTCTAGTCCCGGACGTTAGTCCCGAACTTCGATGCCCTGGTCTTTCATGAAGGCCTTGGCTTCGGGAATAGTGTGCTGACCGAAATGGAAGATAGAAGCCGCCAATACCGCATCGGCGCCGCCCTGGGTAACGCCATCCGCCAGATGCTGCAACTCGCCAACCCCGCCTGAAGCAATCACCGGCACACTCACCGCATCACTGATGGCCCGGGTCAGGCCCAGATCAAAACCAATCTTGGTGCCGTCGCGATCCATGCTGGTCAGCAGCAATTCACCGGCGCCCATTTCGACCATCTTCCGGGCCCAGTCCACCGCATCCAGACCGGTCGGCTTGCGACCACCGTGGGTGAAGATTTCCCAGCGCGGCGTCTCGCCCTCGGCACTGACCCGCTTGGCATCAATGGCGACCACGATGCACTGGCTGCCAAAGCGCTCGGCCGCTTCGTGGACAAACTCGGGGTTAAACACCGCGGCCGTGTTGATCGACACCTTGTCGGCACCGGCATTCAGCAATTTACGGATATCGTCCACGGTACGCACACCGCCACCAACGGTCAGCGGGATGAACACCTCAGCGGCCATTCGCTCGACGGTTTCATAGGTGGTGTCGCGGCTTTCGTGGCTGGCCGTGATGTCCAGGAAGGTAATCTCGTCGGCGCCCTGCTCGTTATAGCGGCGCGCTACCTCGACCGGATCGCCGGCGTCGCGGATATCAACAAAGTTGACGCCTTTGACCACCCGACCCTTGTCGACATCGAGGCAGGGAATAATGCGTTTTGCCAGACCCATGGTTGTCCCCTTACGCCTTCAGGCTGTCGCAAAATGCCTGTGCTTCGGCCACATCCAGCGTGCCCTCGTAGATAGCACGGCCGGTGATAGCGCCGAGGATGCCTCGATCGGCCATTGGCGCCAGGCGCTTGAGGTCGTCCATGTTGGTGACACCGCCGGAGGCAATCACCGGAATGCCGCCCTCTTCCGCCAGCGCCACGGTCGCCTCAACGTTTACGCCCTGCATCATGCCGTCGCGGCTGATGTCGGTGTACACGATTGAATCGACGCCGTCGTTGGCGAAGCGCTTGGCCAGATCGGTGGCCATCACTTCAGACACCTCGGCCCAGCCATCGGTGGCAACACGGCCGTCTTTGGCATCCAGGCCGACAATAATGTGACCCGGAAACCGCTTGCACATGTCGGTAACAAATTCCGGCTCTTTCACAGCCTTGGTACCAATGATCACCCACTGCACACCGGCCTTCAGGTAGGCTTCGATGGTTTCCGCAGAGCGGATACCGCCGCCAATCTGAATCGGCAGATCCGGGTACTTGCGGGCAATCGCCTGAACGATCTCGCCATTCACCGGCTCGCCAGCGAAGGCGCCATTGAGATCGACCAGATGCAGACGACGCGCGCCGGCCTCTACCCAGCGGGTGGCCATATCGACCGGGTCGTCACCAAAGACGGTGGAGTCGTCCATCCGGCCCTGGCGCAGGCGTACACACTTGCCGTCTTTCAGATCAATGGCAGGAATAATCAGCATAAAGCAAAGTCCGTGTTAATCGTTCAGATGCCCCGGTGTTATTTACCGGACCAGTCAACAAAGTTTTTCAGGAGCTGCAGGCCAGCGCGGGCACTCTTCTCCGGGTGGAACTGCACCGCAAAGATGTTATCGCGGGCAACAGCGGCCGCCAGATCGACACCGTAGTGGCTGCGGCCGGCAATATCGGCATTGCCTTCAGCCTCGGCGTAATAGCTGTGCACGAAGTAGAAACGGTCACCATCGGGAATGTTGTGCCACATGGGGTGATCGACACTCTGGTAAACCTCGTTCCAACCCATGTGAGGCACTTTCAGTCGCTCGCCGTTTTCCACCAGATTGTCACCAAAGAAGCGAACCTGGGCCGGAAACAGGTTGATGCCATCAACGCCTCCGTTCTCTTCGCTGCGGGACATCAGTGCCTGCATACCTACACAGATGCCGAGGAAAGGGCGATCCCGGGAGACTTCACGCACCAGGGCATCTACCTCAAGCCGGCGGATCTCGTGCATGCAGTCACGGATGGCGCCAACTCCAGGAAGAATCACATGGTCGGCCTCGCGGATCTGGTCGGAGTTGTCGGTCACCAGAACGCAAACATCCGGCGCCACGTGCTCTACTGCCTTACGCGCCGAATGTAGGTTTCCCATGCCGTAGTCGATAATGGCAACGGTCTTCATAATGGAATTCGATGTCCTGTGCTGTAGCGAGTTACAGAGAGCCTTTGGTAGACGGAGTCATACCCGCCATCCGCTCATCCATTTCGATCGCCATGCGCAGGGCGCGGCCGAAGGCCTTGAAGACGGTCTCGATCTGGTGATGGGTGTTCTTGCCCTTCAGGTTATCGATGTGCAGGGTCACCATGGAGTGATTCACGAAACCGTGGAAGAACTCTTCAAACAGATCGACATCGAAGCCACCCACGGAACCACGGGTGTAAGGCACGTCCATCATCAGCCCGGGACGACCGGAAAGATCGATAACAACGCGGGACAGGGCTTCATCCAGAGGCACGTATGCGTGGCCATAGCGACGGATGCCTTTCTTGTCGCCTACTGCCTGCTTGAACGCCTGCCCCAGGGTAATGCCGATGTCTTCAACGGTGTGATGGTCATCGATGTGCAGATCGCCTTTGGAGACGATATTCAGATCCACCAGGCCATGGCGGGCGATCTGGTCCATCATGTGTTCGAGGAAGGGAACGCCGGTGTCGAAAGTGGACTTGCCGGTGCCATCGAGATCGATCTCGACGGTAATCTGAGTTTCCAGGGTATTTCGTTCTACCCGAGCCTTACGTTCGGCCATGGGGACTCCGTAGCAGTTGGGCGGCACAGCGCCGCAAATTTTCAATTCGCGGATTATACCTTTTCTGCCCGCCGGAGTCCCACAACCGCGTTTATCAGCGTGATAGTCGAAACCGGATCATACTGCCGTCTTGAGATTCTTCATATAGGTATCCACGAGGCTGTTGAACTCGTGCTTGATAACCGGGCTGATCGCCAGCTTCAACAGGCTGGGCAGCGGCACCGTCAGCTCGGCGTGAGTCTGGAACTTGGCTGAGGTAACTGAATCGCCCTTGGACTTCAGCGTCCAGGAGCCGCGCACGACACCGTTGCCCTCGCCCTTCACCGGTTCCCAGGTGATCCGGCCGGCGTCTTTATCCGAATGGTACTTGCACGCGTAAATGGACTGGATCGCGTGCTTATCCACGCCCACCTTCTCCATTTCCCAACGGTAAGCGTTGTCGCCCAGATCCGTCAGCTTGTTCACTTTTGGAAAGTGACTTGCGGAACGTGGCACATCCGCCAACAACTCAAAGACTTCATCATAGCTTCCCGGAAGTTCCAGTTCCCGGTTCAGCTCAATTGAAACAGTTATTGCCACGGTTATCTCCTTGTTATGGTTGTTCGCTTGTATGCAGTCAGAAGCTCAAAAGGGTATTCTGGCTTAACACTACGGCATTGTCATACTGGCACGCTTTTAATTTACTTGCCCTGCGTTATCCTTTGACGTGTAAGCATCCGAAATCGTTCCGAAACTTTCCAGGCTCGACGAAATAAGGAAATTTGAACCATGAAAGCTGTTCGTTATCTGCTGATTGCGATTGTTGCCGTGATCTTGCTGGCCGTAGTCGCGATTGCCATCGCCATGGCCGTGATCAACCCCAATGACTACAAGCCGCAGATTGAGCAAGCGGTGGAAAAACAGACCAACCTGGATCTTGTGCTGGAGGGCGACATTGGCTGGTCGTTCATTCCCCTCGGCCTGGAACTGAATAACGTACAGGCCAATCTGGAAGGCGATCGTTTTGTAGCGTTGGAACAACTGGTGGCGCAGATCGATTTCTGGTCGCTGATTGCCATGGCGCCGCAGGTGGACACCTTTGTGCTGAGCGGCCTGGATGCCAACCTTGAAGTGAACGAACAAGGCCAGGGCAACTGGACCCGGATCATGCCGGAGCCAGCCGAGGGCGAGCAACCCAAGACTGCCGAAGCGGAAGAGGAAAAGCCCGCTGACACGACAGCCGAGGAAGGAAGTAGCGAACCGCTGAACTTTAACGTGAATAACGTTGAGATCAGCGATGCCCAGGTGCACTACACCGACAAGAGCACCGGACAGTCCGTCACCCTGGACAACTTCACCGTAACCGCCAGCGAAATCACCCTGGGCTCGGAATTCCCACTCGACATCAGCTTCAGGGTCGAAACCGCCAAACCCCAGTTTGAGGTGGACGGCAGCATCAGCGCCCGCCTGGCTGCGAACGAAGCGCTCAACGAATTTGCCGTATCTGGCCTGTCGGCGGTTTTCGACATGAACGGGGAGCCCTTCGGTGGGCAATCGGTAACCGCGGAACTGGGCGGCTCCGCCGTCGCTAACCTCGAAAACGAGACCGCGACGCTCAGTGGTTTCACCGCCAGCCTTGCCAACCTGTCCATGACCACCGATCTGGAGGTCAAAGGCTTTGGCGACAGGCCCGCCCTGAACGGCAAACTCAACATCAATGAGTTTTCCCTGAAGGAACTGCTCAGCAACCTGGGCCAACCGGCCGTGGAAACCAGCGATCCTGAGGCACTCAAGGCTCTGGCTTTCTCAACCAATATTGGTGGGCCTGCTGGCAAGGTTGAGCTCTCTGACCTGACCCTGAAACTGGATGACACTACCTTCAAGGGTTCAGGCAGCTACAACCTCGCCAACACCGGCGTGGTGTTCCGGCTCCAAGGCGACAAACTGAATGCCGACCGGTACCTGCCACCGAAGGCTGAAGGTGAAGCAGAGAGTGAAGAAAAGGCCGCGCAAGAGACTGGCTCAGGGGACGCCGGCCAACAGACGGCCGCCACCCAGGACACACCAGAGAGCGACCTGCTGCCACTGGACACCCTGCGCACCCTGCTGCTGGACATTGATTTCGGCCTGGCCGAATTGATCGTAAGCAATCTGACCATCAAGGAAATCACCGCCAGCACCACTGCTGAAAAAGGCCTGATCAAGGTCGACGAATTCAGCGGCAAGCTCTACGAGGGTGGCTTCGGCGCCCAGGTAACCCTGGATGCCCGCAGCGACAACCCGAAGTGGAAAATCGGCTCCAAGGTCAGCAACGTGCAAACCCTGCCCCTGCTGACTGACTTGGCGGAAGTGGACATGCTGTCCGGTGGCGCCAACCTGAATGTGGACGTGACCACCTCGGGCAACCGGATCTCGGTACTGCGCGAGAACGCTGATGGCCAGATCAACTTCAACCTGGCCGAGGGCCAGTTCCGCAAGATGAACCTGACCCGCATGGCGTGCCAGGGCATCGCCCTGGTGAATCAGGAGAGTCTGACTACCAGCGACTGGGGCGCTGCCACCCCGTTCAATGACATGCGCGGCACCCTCCAGATCAACGGCAACACCCTGAAAAACACCGACCTGGTAGCGGCGCTGGCCGGCATGAAACTGGAAGGCGACGGCACCATCGATCTGAAACAGAGCACGATGGATTACGAAGCGGGCCTGCGCATCGTCGGTGAGATTCACCGCGACGAAGCCTGCCGGGTAACTGAGTATGTGGAGAATGTGGTTATTCCGGTGGAATGCCGCGGCAACTTCGCCGAGGACCCGGCTGGCCTGTGCTCGTTCGATGGCTCCCGCTTCCGCGACACCCTGAAGACCATCGCAGCCAACGCGGCGAAAGCCAAGGCCAAGGAAGAAGTAGACAAGGCCAAAGCCAAGGCGAAAGAGAAAGTCGAAGAGAAACTGCAGGAAAAGCTCGGCGACAAACTGAAGGGTCTGTTTAACTAATGCCTGACCGTTTCGCCGAACGACTGCTCGACTGGTTCGATAAGCACGGCAGGCATGACCTGCCGTGGCACGAGAATCAGAATGCCTACCGGGTCTGGGTCTCTGAGATCATGCTGCAGCAGACCCAGGTCGCCACAGTGATCCCCTACTTCAACGCCTTCATGGCTCGATTCCCAAACGTGCAGGCGCTGGCCGAGGCCCCGGTGGACGACGTACTCAGCCATTGGTCTGGCCTGGGCTATTACGCCCGGGCCCGCAACCTGCAGAAGGCTGCAAAGACTGTAGTTGAGGAGTTCGGTGGCGAATTCCCGGATGATCCCGAACTACTGGAAACCCTGACCGGCATCGGCCGGTCAACGGCAGCGGCTATCGTCGCCCAGGCCTTTGGCAAACGGGCGGCTATTCTTGATGGCAACGTCAAGCGGGTACTGGCCCGCTACCATGCGGTGCCCGGCTGGCCCGGTCAGACTGCCGTTCTGAAGCAGCTCTGGCAGCACGCCGAGGAGCATACTCCCGAAGCACGCGCCCGGGACTATACCCAGGCGATTATGGATCTGGGCGCCATGGTGTGTACCCGCAGCCGGCCGAAGTGCGACGCCTGCCCGCTGCAAGCAGGCTGCACTGCCCATGCCGAAGGCGAAGAAACGCTTTACCCGGGCTCCAAGCCCAAGAAAGCCAAGCCTGAGAAAACCACCTGGATGGTGATACTTGAAGACAGTGACGGTCGCATCCTGCTGGAACGACGGCCGCCCAGCGGTATCTGGGGCGGATTGTGGAGCCTACCGGAACTGGACCCGGCGCTGGGGCCGGATGAACTGCAGGAGACCTGTGAGCAGCAACTGGGACTGAACTGCGGCGACCCGGAACTGATCAGCGGCTTTCGCCACACCTTCAGCCATTACCACCTGCATATCCAGCCTGCCCGGCTCTCAGTCCACAACGCTGCCCACAACGTCCCTCACAACACCCAGCGCGTAGCCGACGACGACCGCCTGAGCTGGTTCCACCGGGATGAAGCCCTGGCCCTCGGCTTGCCAGCGCCGATTCGCAGCCTGCTGACCCAACCGGAACAGACTGCCCTACTCTGACGCTGGCCAGCCCTACGGCCCAGCCTGATCTGTTATCATGCCGGCAGATTCACTTTGCCAACAGGAGCCACCATGAGCCGAACCGTATTCTGCCGTAAGTACCAGAAAGAACTCGACGGCCTGGCCTTCCCGCCCATGCCCGGCAAAAAAGGCCAGGAACTCTACGAGAGCGTGTCCAAGCAGGCCTGGGAAGAGTGGCAGGCTGAGCAGACCATGTTGATCAACGAAAAGCACCTGAGCCTGATGGATCCGAACACCCGCAAATACCTGCAGGCACAGATGGAGCACTTTTTCGACAACGAGCCGTTCGACCAGGCCGAAGGCTATGTTCCACCCGAGCAATAACTCCAATTGATCAAAGCCTGATCAACACTGAAAAGATTCGGAAATTTTTCCGGCCCGGCCTTGACTCAATACAGTGAAACCGGTTTAATAGCGCCCCGTTGCACAGCAGTAGCGCAACTTGCCCGGATAGCTCAGTTGGTAGAGCAGGGGATTGAAAATCCCCGTGTCGGTGGTTCGATTCCGCCTCCGGGCACCACGAATTCCACAAAAAAGCCCGCCTAGTGCGGGCTTTTTTGTTATTGGCTGCGCACCAATATTAGTGAGGCAGCCTTTTATCAAATACTTTCCAGTCCTGGACACGGCCGTCCGAATCAAACTGCACAAATCCTGCGAAGCTGTCGTCGTCCTGCCAGGTTTTCACGTAACCGATAACCTCCCCTGCCTCGGACACCATTTCGAACGATGCTTTGCGCGTTTCGTGTTCCTTATCGTATTCACTACTGTCTTGCTGAAGCGTGAATTTGGTGCTGTCTGAGAGAGCCAGTGCGAGCAGATCGGGATTCATTGAGAAGCACTCCAATTTCATGGTGCACGCCCTGCTTTGCTAGCGCGCACTTGCGAATTTAAGCAGACACAAAATCCATGATGCGCCGACGAACTATCGACTTGAGCAAAATATGACCACCCGGGAAGTGTATTACAACTTGCCAGATTAGCCACCGAAAATGGCCAATAAACCGGGCGATTTCAACCGGCATTGATCTCCGTCAACGCTTCCAAAGCTGCCACTGAATTCTTGCCCACATCTGTCTGAAACTGGCGGCTGCCATCGATCTGGGAGCCAGCACTTCCAGAGGCAGCCCCTCTTCCCCCATGCGCTCAACGACGCTGGCATAAGGGATGATGATATCCAGTGGCTGATCAAGGTAGTCCTCGGGGTTTGCGATCACCTCTCGGTGCAAACGTTTGCGCCGATCCGCCATGGAAAAGAATGGCTTCAACTTCTTAACTCCCAGCTTTTTGTCCTTGGCGAAGTCTCGCAACTGAATCCAGCTATTCAGAGACAGCCAGGTAGGCACCAGGGGGACATAGACGGCATCAGCCAGCTCCAAAACCTGCTCAGTCAGCCGCGACAGAGTTGGCGGACAATCCAGAACCACGAGGCTGGTGTCTTCCGAGAGCGGCGCCAGCATCTGCCGCAGCATATCGTTGCCAGCCTCATGTTCCAGCTTGATATCGAAGTTGCGAAAACTGCTGTGGGCCGGAATGAAATCCAAACCAGGATATACGTCTTCGTGGATAAATTTGGCGATCGGCGATTTGCCTTCCAGCAGCTTGGACAGCTTCTTGCCTTTGACCATCTCGGCACCGGCCAGATAGAAACTGGCGGCCCCCTGAGGGTCGAGATCCCAAAGCAGTGTTTTACATTGGCTCTGGCTTGCGAGATAGGCGATGTTTACGGCCGCAGCGGTTTTTCCAACGCCACCTTTAGGGCTATAGAACGCGATGATCCTCATGCTTGCATGGCTCCCGGATACACAGGGCGAATCCGTCGCTCCGTTTTGATAATCAGGTTCTCTTCTGGCCTAACAGCATTCTGATGTAGTGCTGAGCCGAATGCTGACTCTCTGACTTATACAAAGCAGTCTCCCCGGGAATATGAACTTCATAGCGCACCGGCCGGAAATAACCACAGGCCTCCTGCACACCAAGTTCGAGAAGCTCCAGACAATTGCCGGACCATAGCACCCGGGCACGCATGCCCTGAATCGATTTCATCAGTACTGACAAAGTTGCCCCCGAAAACAAGCTGTTGGCAATGAAGCGATAGAAAGCTCGTCCTGAGCAGCGCAGTTCCTGGGATCTGCGCGAGAGAGTCAGTCTCTACGGGAACGCATTGAAGCAGCACAACATTGCGTTTTCATGACCCTCCAGCGCCGGCTCAACTACGTTCACTGAATGGTCATGTAGTAGGTATAGCCTGTTGTTCTCAATCAAAAGGAGAGCTGTACCCCATGTCTGGAGATTCCTCCCTCCTCGTCGAAAAACTCTGGCGCCTGAAGCGCCGCATCGACAAAGGTGCCTGCCCTGGCGTCGAATTCGTTCACCTGAATACCCTGCTGCAAGAGCCCGGTTATCGAGCCGACGTCTTGCGACGCGTTGAGCACTCGGGCACGCCGGAACTTCAGGCTCTGGCCCGGGAAATCCAGGCCAACGACAACGGGCAGCCCTTGATGGTTCGCGAGCAGACCAGCCGTATCGAGCAATCGCCTGCAAAAGAGCGCAAGAAGCCCGGCTGGCTTCTCCGCAATAGTCTTATCTGGATTCCGATGCTGGCTATCAGCTCTATCGCCGTGGGCTTTACCGCGTTTGAAAACCGGGCTGTGCGCATCGATGCCGACATCACCATCGACACCACCTGGAAGACTGGCTCCCGTTACATTCTCGAAGAGACCATTTACGTCGAAAATGCGAGCCTGACGATCGAGCCCGGCGTAACCGTCGAAGGCGAAAACGGCTCTGCTCTGGTAGTCACCCCTTCCGCAAAGCTGTTCTCAAGGGGCAAGGCCAACAATCCGGTGGTCTTCACGAGCGCCAAGGCCGAAGGCAAACGCACCCGGGGTGACTGGGGCGGTGTGGTATTACTCGGCAAGGCACCGGTTAACGAACCTGGCGCCGAGATTGAAGGTCTGCCCGCCGGCGAGAACCGTGGCGCGTTTGGCGGCACCGACGCCAGCCATTCCTGTGGCGTACTGGAATACACCCGCATCGAATTTGCCGGCTTTGAGGTTTATAAGGACAACGAACTGAATGGCCTGACCCTGGGTGGCTGCGGCAAGAACACTATTGTCCGGAATGTTCAGGTGCACCGCTCGCTGGACGATGGCATTGAAATGTTCGGAGGTAATGTCGATCTGAAGAATATCGTGGTGTCCGGTGCCGCCGACGACAGTATCGACTGGGACTGGGGCTGGACTGGTAATGTTCAGTTTGCCGTCATCCAGCAACACCCTGACGTCGGTGACAACGCCTTCGAAGGCGACAACAACGGAGGCGATCATGAAGCGATGCCTCGGTCGGAACCCACCTTTTACAACGTAACCCTGGTCGGCACCGGCAACTCTCAGAAAAAACACCGGGGCATCGTTGTTCGGGAGGGCTCCGGTGGTCATTTCCACAACATGCTGATCGACAGCTATGGCATCGAAGCCATGGACACGCGGGACGAGGCTCTGTCACTCACCAACCGTAACCTGCTGACATTCCAAAACAACCTGATGGCGAACCTGGGTCATCTGGGTCAGGTCGGCCAGGAAGAACTCTCAGGAGATAGGGATGACGACTTTGGCTTTGACGAGCATGGCTGGATGCAGGCATCGGCCAACAACAATGGCTTCCGAGTGGAGACCGCGCTGTTTCCGAATGCCCGGAATCTGGAAAATCCTAAATTCATGCCCAGAATTCAGCTGCGGCAAATGAATGCGACTCGGCCGCCCCAGAGCGAATTCTTCGATGAATCCGCCAACTTTGTCGGCGCGGTGAGCCCAGTGTCCGCCAGCAGCTGGCTGGACGGGTGGACCAGCTTCCCGGAATCCTGAGCAATACCTGAGGACTAACGCGCCAGGGACGGCGCCGTTAGCCCCGACCGATTGATGCCACCATGCAATTTACCGTCTCAAAACGGCAAGACTTTCCCATCCCAGGCTTTGAAGCATCCGGTTTCGATCAGATCCAGATCGTCGATCTGCGCACGCAAGCCAGCAACAGAATCTTCAACGGACACCTCGGCCTCACTCCCACCCATATCGGTAGCAACCCAGCCCGGGTGGTAGATGCCCACTGCAATGCCCTCAGGCCGGAGATCCACAGCGAGATTGCGGCCCAGGTTGATCGCGGCGGCTTTGGAGGATCGGTATATGTAGCGCCCGCCACCGGCCGCAGCCTGGGAACCCAGCAGGCTGGAAACGATAGCAATCTTTGTAGCCTCGCCATTCTCCAGTGCCAGTCTGAGATTGGGCAGCAGTGCCTGTACAGTCAGGAAGACACCGGTAACATTGACTTGAAAATGCTTGGCCCAAAGCGCTGGGGGATAGCCGCCATCCAGTTGTTCATGGCGATCCAGCAGAATGCCGGCATTGCACACCAAGGCTGAAATGGGCTTACCTTTCAGGCGTTCTGCGAGCGCAGACACGCTGTTTGGCTCAGCCACATCCAGCTGCTCCAAGCCAGGTTCATTCCGGGCGGTTCCGATGACCTCTTTACCGGCTTTGCACCACTCATTGGCAAGACCCTGACCGATGCCGCGGTTGGCCCCCGTAATCAGAATTGTCATGGCTGCGTCCTTATTGGGTTCGTGGGCAGTTAGAGGAAGGTTAGCCCCGCCCCATGGAAGCCAGCATGCGATTGACCGCGTCCAGATGCTCCGGCTCGTTGTGGCTCATGCCCTGAAAAACCGCGCACAGATCCAGGAAGTCCTTCAATTCCATGCGCTGGGCCATCTTCATCAAGCGCTTGGTTAAACGGGTCGCCTTCGGTGGCTGACTCGCCATCCGGGTCGCCAGTTTCATCGCTTCCGGCATCAACTGGTCGTCCGGCACCACGGTCATGACGATACCGAGTTCTTTGGCTTCATTGGCATCAACCACCCGGCCGGTCATGGTCAGCTCAAACGCACGCTGGTAACCGATCAGGCGCTGCATCAGCCAGGCACCACCGTCGCCGGGAATGATGCCGAGATTCAGAAAGGTCTCGCCGAACTTGGCCCGGTCGGAGGCAATGCGGATGTCGGCCATGTTGGCAAGGTCAAAGCCGGCACCGATTGCAGCGCCATTCACTGCGGCGATCACCGGGACTTCGACTGCCTGCAGCGCCAGCGGAATGCGCTGGATGCCCTTGCGGTAACGATCCGCACACTCAGCCACGTCGCCGGCAAAATCGCCGCCACGTTCGGCCATGTCGCGGATGTTCCCTCCGGCACTGAAAGCCGAGCCGGCGCCGGTGATCACCAGTACCGACACTTCGTCACACTGATTAACCCATTCGGCCGTGGCCACAATGTCGTCGATCAGGGCAGAGCCAGTCAGGGCGTTACGGAGGTCGTTACGGTTCAGGGTTAGAACAGCGACCCGCTCTTCGAGGGTCAGCAGCGCGTCGGTCAGTTGGGGCAAGGCGGTCATTGTGGGCTCCTGATTGCTGTTGGCTTTCGGGCAATATAGCACCTCAGGCTACTGCAACAGGCATTCACGGCTGAGCTTCTGGCTGGTTTCACGCCGCTGACGCCGGAGGGTATTACCCTTGTCATTGCCGTAGCCGGCCCGCAGCTTGGATTGGATCCTGTCCAGTTTTTTCCGGTAGGCTTCACAGGCTTTGTTTCGCCGAGCGAGGGCCTTGCCCTTTGCTCCGCCCCCTCTACTGACGCCCCGATCTGGGGTAGACAGCAAACCGCGAACGTCATCGCGAATTCCAGACACGCGTCTGCCCTGATCAAGATTCTCAGACATGGGAACCGTCGATGGTTCAGAGAGGATTACCTCTCGGTGGGGCAATTCGCCCGGCGGGTAATCCGAAAAGTGGGCCACACCATTCGGATCAATCCAGGTGTAGACACCGGCGTAAAGCGGTGAGCTGACGCCTCCAATGACAACGAAAATCGCCAATATCCATGGCATAAAGATCCACTCCCTGTGGGTTCGCTAACTGCGGGAGCAGTATAACGACCCCTTCAGGGAATGAACGGAACCTGACCCCGATTTACCGAATTCAGTACCGCATCAGCTTACTGATCCAGCAATTCAATCCAGTGCTGGACTGGCACCTGGGCCTTGGTTTCCAGGTGCATCTGACAGCCAATGTTGGCAGTGACGATGCGGTCGGGGTTATCTACCGTCAGTGCCTTGAGCTTGTTGCCCAGCAGCTTCTGACTCATCTCCGGCTGCGTTACCGAGTAAGTACCGGCAGAGCCACAGCACAGGTGCTTGTCCTTGGTGACGGCCAGATTCACACCGGCCTTGGTCAGCACCTGCTCGACCACGCCGCTCTGCTGCATGGCATGCTGCAGAGTACATGGACAATGGAACGCGACCTTGTCCGAACTCTGGCTCAGCTTCAGCTTCTCCAGATCCTGATTCAGCAGGAAGGCGCCGATATCCGTGCACAGGTCACTAACCTTCTGCGCCTTGGCGGCGTAGACCGGGTCGTCTTTCAGCAGGTGGCCGTAATCCTGAACCATGGCGCCACAGCCAGAGGCCGTCATGATGATGGCCTCGGCTCCCGATTCGATGGCGGGCCACCAGGCATCGATGTTCTGGCGCATCCGCTCCAATCCTTTTTCGTGCTCGGACAGATGGTAGTTCACCGCACCACAGCAACCTGCCTCGGGCGCCTCGACCATGGTGATACCCAACTTATCCATTACCCGGGCCGCAGCCGCGTTGGTGTTCGGGGTGGCGGACGGCTGCACACAGCCGGCCAGAGCCAGAACAATGCGGTTGTGACTGGCCGCGGGCCAGGGGCTGGCCTGCTTTCTCGGCGGTACCTTGGTGCGCAGCGGCGCCGGCAATACCGGACGGAATATCTGGCCCATCCGCAACAGCAGGCCAAAAAGCTGGCGATTCGGGATCACCCGGGCCAGCCCCCAACGCAACCACTTGTCCTTGGGAGCCCGTGGCAGCTCTTTTTCCATCAGGCCGCGGCTGATGTCCACCAGGCGGCCGTACTGAACGCCAGAAGGACAGGTGGTTTCACAGCTGCGACAAGTCAGGCAGCGATCCAGGTGCTCACGGGTCTTTTCCGTGGCCTCCTGGCCTTCCAGGAACATCTTCATCAGATAGATGCGGCCCCGGGGACCATCGCGCTCATCGTTCAGTTCCTGATACGTCGGGCAGGTTGCGGTGCAGAAGCCGCAGTGGACACAGGCCCGAAGGATGGATTCGGCCTCCTGCCCTTCCGCTGTATTGGCAAATTGTTGAACCAGATTTGTTTGCATCGTATTCCTGCTCTTACAGCCAGCTGTATAAACGTCCGGGATTAAAAATGTTATCCGGATCGAACGAATTCTTTACCCGACGCTGAATCGCCCTCAAAGCCTCAGGTTGGTGGTGCATGACTTCGCCGTGGCGGTCGCCGCCCCGGAACAGGCTGACCTGTCCGCCAGCGGCACGGGCCAGCGGCTCCATGTCACTGAGTTCGCCGGCACCACGGTACCAGCGCTGGGCACCCGCCCAGTCGATGAACCAGTGGCCATCAAGCTGCGGTGTGGCCGCAGTTGAGCCGACTGAAAAGCGCCAAAGCGGAGCATCGTTCCCGGCAAAGAATTCGTGCTTCAGATCCTGAACCTGCTGCCAGAACTCATCGCCCTGCTCCAGTACCTCACCGGACCATTTCTGGGCCGTGGCTTCCACGGCTGACTTGGCACCAGACAGGCGCAGGTACACCTTACCGTCCACCCAACAAGCGCCGGTGATCGGCTTGGGTTCGGCCGAGCGGCTGTTCATATAGTGGATAACTTCGTCCATGGCCATATCCTGCACCAGGGTCATGGACGCGGCCGGCTTCGGCATCACTTTGAGGCTGATCTCAGTCATCACGCCCAGGGTTCCCATGGCGCCAGCCTGCAGCCGCGAGACATCGTAGCCCGCGACGTTTTTCATCACCTGGCCACCAAAACGCAGGTGTTCACCCTTACCGTTAAGCAGACGAACACCCAGCACCTGATCACGCACCGAGCCGGTCCAAGGCCGGGCCGGGCCGGACAGATTGGTCGCCAGCGTGCCACCCATTGTGGCGTTCGGGCCCAACCGCGGCGGCTCGAAGTGCAGCGCCTGGCCATGTTCGGCCAGTGCTGCCTCGATTTCGCTCAGCGGTGTGCCGGCGCGCACGGTCAGTACCAGCTCAACCGGGTGATATTCAACGATACCGCTGTGCTCGCCCACGCTCAGGGTGCCGGCGTCCGGGTCAGCAGCCCGGCCCATAAAGGCCTTGGTGCCGCCACCAACAATGTTGAGTTTGTGCCCGCCATCGCGGGCGGCGATAACCTGTTCTGTCAGTTGTTTGGAAATATCAGCCATGTGCGGCTTCCGTAGGTTCGTGCTTGTGTTGTTTGTGCTCAAGGGACCGGTATTCCTGGCAGAATTTCAGGGCCGGAACGCCCTTGCCCGGGTTCAGAATCCCGGCCGGATCGAAGGCGGCTTTTACATCGTGGAACTGCTGCAATTCGTCGTCATTAAACTGCACAGCCATCTGCCGGATTTTCTCCACTCCCACTCCGTGCTCGCCAGTGATGCAGCCACCGACTTCAACACAGAGTCGGAGAATGCTGCTGCCAAAGGCTTCTGTGCGCTCGAACTCACCCGGTACATTGGAATCAAACAGGATCAGCGGGTGCAGGTTACCGTCGCCGGCGTGAAACACGTTGGCCACGCGCAGGCCAAACTCTTCCGACATCTCTTCCATCTGCAGCAGCACATTAGCCAACTCACGCCGGGGAATGGTGCCGTCCATGCAGTAGTAATCGGGCGAGATCCGCCCCACTGCCGGGAACGCCGACTTCCGGCCCTTCCACAGCAGCGCTCGCTCTTCCTCGCTCTCGGAGGTACGTACCGAGGTCGCACCGAACTTGCGGAATACTTCCTCGGCCTGGGCGATGTGCTCGTCCACTTCCTCAACCGTACCGTCTACTTCGCACAGCAACAGCGCCTTGGCTTCACGCGGGTAACCGGCCTTGGCGAAATCGTCCGCCGCAACAATGGCGTGGCTGTCCATCATTTCCAGCCCGCCCGGAATAATGCCGTGGGAAATCACGCCACCCACGGCATCACCGCCGTTCTGCACACTGTCGAAGCCAGCCATAACCACCCTCGCCACTTCCGGCTTGGGCAGCAGTTTTACCTTCACTTCGGTGACTACGCCAAGCAGCCCTTCGGAGCCCGTCATCAACGCCAGCAGATCCATGCCGCAAACATCCAGGGCATCGCTGCCAACGGTGACCACATCGCCCTCGGCCGTCACCATCTCGACGCTGTGCAGGTTGTGCACGGTCAAACCGTATTTCAGGCAATGCACGCCGCCGGAGTTCTCGGCCACGTTGCCGCCAATGGTGCAGGCAATTTGGGACGAAGGGTCGGGGCCGTAATACAGACCGTACTGAGCCGCTTCTTCACTGATTGCGAGGTTACGAACGCCGGGCTGAAGCCGGGCCGTACGCGCCAGCGGATCGATCTCGAGGATGCGATTGAACTTGGCCAGAGACAGCACCACGCCCTCTTTATGGGGCATGGCTCCGGCACTGAGCCCGGTACCTGCACCACGGGCCACTACGGGCACCTTGTGTTCATTGCAGATACGCATCACCCGCTGCACCTGCTCTACGGTTTCGGGCAGCACCACGAGCAAGGGCATCTCGCAGTACATCGACAAACCGTCGCACTCGTAGGGTTTCATGGTTTCGCTGTCGGTGATGACGTAGTTCGGGTCGATAAACGACCGGAACTGTTCCGCCAGCTCGGCTTTGCTGACTGTTGGCTTGGTAGTCATAGCATTCTCTGAATTCGTGTCACCTGGGGCTCCACCCGAAGGCGGAGATCACTGACAAGCCCTGAAGCCTGCCAGTTCTGCTGTGACAGCGGTTAACCGCGTTTGGTTTCAAAGTGGTCGAGACCAGCCTGAGCACAATCCATGTCCTGCTGGGGCGTGCCGGAACTCAGGCCAATACCGCCAACCACTTCCCCGTTTACAATCACCGGCAGACCACCACCGACTGAGCTCAGGCGTCCACCCACTTCGGTGTGGATACCAAAGGCGAGACTGCCGGGCACGTTGGCCTTGTTGTAGTCGTGGGTCGCCTTCTTGGCGGCCGCCGCGGTGAAGGCCTTGTCCTGGGCGATGGTGACACTGGTGATCTTGCCACCGTCCATGCGTTCAAAAGCGATCAGATTTCCTGATTCGTCCACAATGGCGATGCACATCGGCACGCCAATTTCCCGGGCCTTTTCTGCAGCCCCCTCAATCAGGATGCGGGCATCCGCAATATCCAGTCTGTTAATCGTCAACATAAAGCATTACTCCTCGAGTGAATTAACCGTAAGCCAGTCCTGGCAACCAGGTCACAATGCCCGGAATCAGGATGCACATAAATAGGCCAAAAGCCTGAATCGCCAGGAATACCAGGGACGAACGAAAGATCGTGCCCATGGAAATCTCCGGCGGGCAAACACCGCGGATATAGAACAGCGCATACCCGAAGGGCGGACTGAGAAACGACATCTGCATGTTCACCAGGTAAAGCACCCCGAACCAAAGCACCACATCCTCACCCGATACCGGCGGAAACCCGAACAGCCCGGTAAATTCCAAGGCCTCAACGATGGGAATAAAGATGGGCACTGCCAACAGCAGGATGCCAACCCAGTCCAAGAACATACCCAGAATGACCAGCAGGAACATCAACAGGAACAGGATGCCGTAAGCCGATAGCCCGGTACCCAGGATAGCGTCGGTGACGAATTGCTGACCGCCCTGGAGGATGTAAAACCCAACAAACACGGATGCACCGAACATAATCCACAACACCATGGCCGAGGCCTTGGCGGTGGTTACCGAAGCTTCCCGAAGCCCGCTGATGGAAAACTTGCCGTGCATGATCGCCACTACGATGGCACCGAAGGAGCCGATACCTGCTGCCTCCACCGGCGTCGCAATGCCGCCGAACAACAAACCCAGCACCAGGCCGACCAGAATCAGCGGCGCAATCAGGCCACGCAGCAGAATCAGTTTTTCCCGCAGGGAGATGCGTTCCTCCACCGGGACTGGCGGGCCCAGTTTCGGGTTGATCCAGCTGCGAATCAAGACATAGGCAATATAAAGACCGGACAACATGAGCCCTGGAATCACCGAGCCCAGATACAACTCGCCCACCGATTGCTGCGCCACAACCGCATAGAGGATGGCAAGGATCGACGGCGGGATCAGGATACCCAGAGTGCCACCGGCCATGATTGAGCCGAGTGCAATCTTGTGGTCGTAGCCGCGTTTGAGCATGGCTGGCAGGGCGATGATACCCATTGTCACCACCGCAGCGCCGATTACGCCCACCATGGCCGCCAGGATAGTTGAGGCCAGAATGGTGGCGGTGGCCAGACCGCCGCTCAGGCCGCCCATCCATTTGTAGACGACACTGAACATCTCCTCGATCAACCCAGCCCGCTCAAGCATGGAAGCCATGAAGATAAACAACGGAATCGCGGCCAGATCCGAGTTGGTCATCATCGGAAAAATCCGGCTAGGCACGATGTTGAGCATCAGCGAGTCGCCCACCAGATAGATGAACATAACCCCGAGACCGCCGGTCACGAATGCCAACGGCAGGCCCATCATCAGCGCCACCGCAAGAGAGCCGAACATCAGGTAGGTCAGCGGCCCGATTTGAACATCGGACAGGCTGCCGGACAGCTTGAACAGGAATTTCTCGTCGCTGAACGGATCGTAAAACAGGATATTGATCATCTCGACACAGATGACGAATGCCAACGCCACGGTGCCCAGAATCATCAGCCAGGTGCCCAGTTTGCCCATAACACTGGTGACCGGCGCCGTTGCTGTATTAGTGCTCATGCTGTGCGCTCCCGGCCAAGACGAACAAACAGGACGATGTCCTTGATCAGTTTCGAGACTCCTGCAAGGAACAGCAGAACCGATCCCAGTAGCATCATGGCCTTAACCGGCCAGTACTGAATCCCCCAGGTTTCCACCGTGGTTTCGTTCATCGAGTAGGAGTTCTGGAAAAAGGTCCAGGACGTGACCATCAGGATCAGCGCAAACATAAAGAAGAACATAGAAGTAAAGATATCCATGCCCACCCGGCCTCGAATTGGCAGGAGGTTATACATCACATCCACCCGCACGTGTGCGCCGTGCAGCAGAGCAAAAGAGCCCGCAAGCAGGTACTGCATGCCCAGCAGCAAAAAGCTGGCTTCGTGCACCCAGATCGTCGGCATGTTGAACAGATAACGCATGACCACTTCGAAGAAATAGAAAACCACCGCGTTGACGGTCCAGAACGAGACAAATACGCCAGACTTCTCACTGATCCAGTCGATGGTATTGGTAAACCAGTTGCCCTCAAAATTCAGATAGATCAGGGGGTCTTCAGACTCCGCCTGGAGTTCTGCCGGTGTTTTCTCCGGTGCAGTGGTCTCGCCACCTCGGGCACTGCTCCATTTGTCCAGGGCCATCATGATCAGCGGCATCACCGCCAGCCAGCCCCAGTAGAACCAGTGCGGCAATACGAATCCGAAACCTTCGAGTCCCGACATAGTGTTGCTACCTCAGTCAAAAAATGGGGAAGGTGGGCCTCCTCCGTCCGGAGCAGTCCCTGCCCTTCCCCTCGCTTTTATTGTTGTTAAACGGGCGCGTTATCTACCTTCAACGCCCTCAAGGTCTGACTCATTAATGTAGCCAACGGTCTCGTTCATCATATATTCGAGCTGCATGTCAAAGATGGCGCGGGCATCCTCATCTTTGTTAGCCCACTTGTACCAGATCGGAATCGCAGCGCGGCGGAACTCCTGCAGGTCTTCCTGACTGAGGCGGGTCACGGTATCGCCGGATTCCTTGAACTTCTCCATAGCGGCGATGTTTCGTTTCTGGATGGTCAGGTAGTGTCGCTGGGAATAGTTGCGCACTTCTTCTTCCACCAGTTTTTGCAGCTTCGGATCCAGGGAATTCCAGGCACGCAGGCTGACGGTCAGATCCATCAAGTCCACAGGCTGGTATATCGACATGACCCCCGGCGGCCCGAAGATGATGTAGTCGGTGACCTGAGAAAAGCCCAGTTCCCAGTTCACGGCCGGGCCAACATAATCGGCTGCATCGATGGTGCCCTTTTCGAGCGCCGGGAAAATGTCAGAACCCGGCAGACTGACAGTGGATACGCCAAACTGCTGGAACACTTCGGCCACCATGCCGCCGGGCACACGAATCTTCATGCCCTTAAGATCAGCCAGGCTATTGACCGGTTTCTTGGAGTGAATAATGTTGGCGTCGTGCTGGATAGGGCCAACGTAAAACAGGCCGAACTTCTTGTAGATTTCTCGGGTTTTTTCCAGCATCCCCATGGAGTAAAACATGGTGTCCCACTGATGGGGCTGATCCGGCCCAGCGGGGTAGGAAGACAGGAAGACCGAGGCCGGAATCTTGCCGGACCAATACAGGGTAAATGGGTTCATGCCCTGCAAAACGCCATTGCGAACGGCATCAAACAGCGCATTGTTGTCGGCGGCAACCGCCTTGGCCGGGAACGGCTTGAATATCAGCTCGCCACCGGATTTTTCCTCCATGCTCTGACACCATTCTTCGAACAGGTCGTAGCCGACCGTACCGGCGTCCCAGACTGACTGGATTTTCCAGGTGGTCGCGGCCTGAGCTTGGCCCGCTCCCATCAACATGGCGCCGGCAAAAGCGGCACCAACAGCAACCGACTTGAGAAAGCTCCTGCGAGGCGGTGCCTCGGCAGGCTCGCTGTAGTATCGAGCACTATCATTGGTGTTCATCGACAGATCTCCATTGGCATTGTTGTTATCAGCGTCTGACTCAACGCCGGTTGGGAAATTTCACCGTCCGACATTAAATCGATATTCGTAGCCAATTCGGGTTTAGTCCAGCGGTTAACCAACTGGTCCGACCAGTTTTTCCCGCGACATAAATGGACGAATTGGCTGCAATCATCCATATTTACAGGGCTTGGCGGAGTACTCGCCAAGATTCCAGACTCCAACTCTGACAACAACAACTGGTCAGACCAGCAAGCAAAGACAGGCACCTGAATGGCAATTTCCCAGGAAATTTCGTACCGACTCGAGCGGCTCATTCTTGATGGTGGGCTGGCACCGGAGCAGAAAATTCCGTCGGAACGCCAGTTGGCTTCCCGTCTGGGTGTATCCCGGGCCGTTATTAGGGAGGCTCTGCACGAACTGCAAGGCCGGGGTGTCATCGAAACCCGCCATGGTAAAGGGTCGTTCGTGGCCAGCATGGTTCCGCAAACAGATACCGTCGATGACCACAGCCCGCTCATGCACCTGTTTGAAGGCCACCCCCGCACGCTCTACGACTTGCTGGAAGTGCGCGAGCAGTTGGAAGGCCAGGCCGCGTTCCTGGCGGCCCAACGTGCCACCGGCGCAGACCGGCACCGGATCACCAAAGCCTTCAAGGCGCTGGAAGAAACCGACCCGCTCAGCAACGCGCGGTCAGATCACAGTTTTCACCTGGCAATCGTGGAAGCCTCGCACAATCCGGTTCTGGTGCACGTGCTTAGCAGCCTGAAAAACATGATGCTGATGACAGTCCAGGCCTCGGTGGCTAACCTGAACCCAAGACAGGAAATGCGGAAGAAGATCGTTCGCCAGCACCGGCAACTCTTTGAGGCCGTTATCTCCAGTAAACCCGGGGTGGCACAGAAGGCTGCCACGGCCCATGTCCGCTTTGTCAGTGAGGCGTTACGGGAGATGGAAAAGGACGGCAGCCAGGTCATCCGGATGCCGATCCCCCCGGATAATTCGACACAACAATCTCATCAGAGCCCTTAATGCGGGGGACACCGCACGGGCGCTGCAAACTCATTCATACACAGCAGCATGTTGGATCTCGGCTAACAAAGCGGCAAAGCCTCTTTAAGAGGTATTGATTTCCGCAGCCACAGTCCGTAAAACATGCGCCTTTGACTGACAGCCTCGGGAGCTTCCAATGGCGGACAAATCGCCTTTGATCTGCAGGGATATTCACAAGACTTTCGACAAGCATGAAGTGCTCAAGGGCATTTCACTGGAAACCCGCAAAGGCGATGTGGTTTCCCTGATCGGCAGTTCCGGCTCTGGCAAGAGCACCTTTCTGCGTTGTATCAACCTTCTGGAAACGCCTACCTCCGGCGACATTATTGTGCACGGCGACCCAATCCGGTTCACCAATAACCGCAAGGGCGAGCGTATTCCGGCTGATAACAAGCAGGTTGAACAGATCCGCTCGAAACTTTCCATGGTGTTCCAGGGCTTCAATCTTTGGTCTCACATGACCGTGCTGGAAAACATTATCGAAGCCCCGGTCAACGTGTTGAAAGTACCAAAGAAAGAGGCCATCGAGCGCGCCGAGTCCTACCTCCAGAAAGTCGGTATCTACGAGCGCAAGGATTACTACCCGGCGCAGATGTCTGGTGGTCAGCAGCAGCGTGCTGCCATTGCCCGCGCCCTGGCCATGGAGCCTGAGGTGATGCTGTTCGATGAACCCACCTCAGCCCTGGATCCGGAACTGGTGGGTGAAGTTCTGAAGGTTATGCAGAGTCTGGCCGAGGAAGGCAGGACCATGATCGTGGTCACCCACGAAATGGCGTTCGCAAGGGATGTTTCCAGTCAGGTCCTGTTCTTGCATCAGGGCGTGATTGAAGAACAAGGTACACCCGAAAAAGTGTTTGATAACCCGGACTCGGAACGCATGAAGCAGTTCCTTGCTCCCAACTTCTGACACTCGGTGCTATCTTGAGTTCGTACTGGATGCAGTGCTTCCATTAAAAATAAGCCGAAAAGGCAAATCACTGGAGAAGTAACACATGAAAAAACTGATTGTTGCAGCAAGTTGCGCACTGGCCATGGCGGCCGGAGCCGTCCAGGCCAAAGACTGGAAGGAAATCCGCATTGCCTTTGACGTGCCTTACGAGCCGTTTGAGTACAAAGACGAAAATGGCGAGCTGACCGGCTTCGAAGTTGAGCTGGCCGAAGCCATGTGTGCCGAGATGAAAGCGGACTGCGAATTCGTTATTCAATCCTGGGACGGCATGATTCCTGGCCTGCTGGCTCGCAAATTCGACGCCATCATGTCTTCCATGTCCATCACTCCGGAGCGCGCCGAGCGCGTACTGTTCTCCGAGCCGTACTACAACACCCCGGGTGGCTGGTTCGCGCCTGAAGCCTTTAACACCGACGTCACCGACATGGACGCCATGAAGGGCAAGGTAGTCGGCGTTCAGCGTGGCACCACCATGGACACCTTCGTTACCGAGAACATGGGCGGAATCGTAACCATCAAGCGTTACACCACTGCCGACGACATGGTTCTGGACCTCGAAGGCCAGCGCCTGGACGTGGTTTTTGTTGATTACCCGGTAGGCGAGCAGACCGTACTGAGCAAAGACGGCTTCAAAGAAGTTGGCGAGCCGGTCAAGCTGGGTGAAGGCGTAGGTGTTGCCATGCGTCAGCGTGACAAGGACCTGGCTGGTAAAGTGAACGCTACCCTGAAGAAACTGAAGAATGATGGCACCTACGACACCATCATGCAGAAGTACTTCAACTACGACATCAAGATGTAAACCGCAGGGGTGGCCTCACCGGCCACCCCTGACTACCGGACGTTTCCATGCTCGATCTGAAAGGCTATGGCCCGGCACTACTGGACGGGGCAATCGTTACCATTGAATTGGCCTTCCTCTCGCTGGCCCTGGCAGTCACACTCGGACTGATTGGTGCCTCCTCCAAGCTGTCCAGCAACCGTGTCGCCAAAGGCGCCGCTACGGCCTATACCACGCTGATTCGCGGTGTGCCAGATCTGGTCATGATGCTGCTGTTTTACTACGGCGGACAGGTGGCCGTTAACAATATCTCGGACCTGCTCTGGGAAGCCTACGAAGTCGACTTTTTCTTTCAGTTCGATCCGTTTATTTCTGGTGTTGTCACCATCGGACTGATTTTCGGTGCCTACATGACCGAAACCTTTCGCGGTGCCTTTCTGGCGGTTGAAACCGGGCAGATTGAGGCCGCGCGCGCCTACGGGTTCACCCGCTGGCACACCTTCCGGCGCATCATCTTTCCGCAGATGCTTCGCCATGCCCTGCCAGGCCTCGGTAATAACTGGCAGGTGCTGCTAAAAACCACGGCGCTGGTGTCCATCATCGGCCTGACCGATATGGTTCGGGTGGCCGAGGAAGCGGCCAAGGCCGAACGCATGCCGTTCCACTTTTTCATTCCGGTGGCATTCGTGTATCTGGCGCTGACAGCCGGTTCCGAGCTGTTCATCAAATGGCTCAACAAGCGCGCCAATGTCGGCGTGGTTCAGGGGGGATAAGACATGCCTGACTTTATCGCCCAATGGCTGAACCAGAACGAGATCTTTACCGCCATGACCATGGTGGAATACTGGAATGGTCTGGTTAGCACGGTTCAGCTGGTGTTCCTGTCGCTGGTAATCGGCCTTGTTTGCGCTGTGCCGCTGGCGATCATGCGCACCAGCCGCAACCCATTGGTTTCCTTGCCAGTATGGCTGTACACCTATCTGTTCCGTGGCACGCCGCTGCTGATTCAGCTGTACATCATCTATTACGGCATCGCGCAGATTCCAGGTATTCAGGAAACCTTCTGGTGGGAGATTTTCCGGGAGCCGTTCTATCCTGCGCTGCTTGCGTTCACTTTGAACACGGCGGCCTACACCACGGAAATCATCCGCGGTGCGATTATGTCTACACCCCATGGGGAGATTGAAGCGGCCAAGGCCTATGGCATGAACTGGTTCATGCGCATGCGTCGGATCATCTTGCCGAGTGCCGCCCGGCGCGCGGTTCAGGCCTACTCGAACGAGGTCATCTTCATGCTGCACTCGAGCGCGATTGCCAGCGTGGTGACCATTGTCGATCTGACCGGTGCGGCCCGGAATATCTATTCCCGGTTCTACGCGCCGTTCGATGCGTTCATCTTTGTAGCGCTGATCTACATGATGCTGACCTTTATTCTGGTGTTCGCGTTCCGCAAACTTGAGAACCATCTGTTGCGACATCAGCGTCCGATTAGCAACTGACGTTTTGTCCTTTTGCTTTGGTGCCCGGGCAGGCAGGGTGTTGCCTCCCGGGAGCCGCTCGAGCCCATCCATGGGGCGCTTGAGTGAAGCCGTCCATGGCTTCACACACTCCCGGGAGGCAACACCCTGCCCGCCCCCAGATTTGTTTCGGGGATTCTAATGACTGTTTACTCGGATCTGTTTTCTGATTCGTTTGACTGGCTCAGTCACACCCTCAATAACGCCACGGCCGATGTGGCCGAAGTCCGCACCGAACTGCGGGATGGCACGGTCATTGTCCGTAGGGCTCTGGGCATTCTGGAGCTGACACCTGCCCCCGGCCAATCAAATCCTAACAATGAAACCCTGATAGTCTCCGCCGGCGTGCACGGCAACGAGACTGCACCTATTGAGGTGTTGAATGGCCTGGTCAGCGAGCTGCTGAACGGTGACTGGCAGCTGGCCTGTCCATTGTTGCTAATCCTGGGCAACCCGCCTGCCATGGTTAAAGGTGACCGGTTTCTGGATGCCAACATGAACCGACTGTTCCACGGAGCCCATCAAAAGCCCGAGTATCAGGGCCTGCCAGAAGCCGCGAGAGCACGACAGATTGAATCTCTATGTCGGGACTTTAAGGCCAGCCATTCCGGCCAGCTCTCACACTACGATCTGCACACGGCGATTCGGCCGTCCCAGCGGGAAAAGTTTGCGCTCTATCCGTTTGTGGAAGGTCGCGAGGTGCCGGCGCAGCAGTGTGAGTTTCTGTTAGAGGCTGAAGTCGAGACGCTGTTGCTGCAGCACAAATCGGGCACCACGTTTTCGTCGTTCTCGTCGTCTCAGCTGGGTGCCGAGAGTTTTACCGTGGAGCTGGGCAAGGTGCGTCCGTTCGGGCAGAACGATCTGAGCCGGTTTACCGGCATCCGTGATGCGCTAAGGCGTCGGTTCCGGGGCGAACCTGCGCCGCAACCGGCGAGTGCGACGTTTGAACGGCTAACGGTGTTTGAGGTGGTGCACGAGATTCTGAATACCGGCCCGGGGTTCGTTTTTCATGTGCCGGATGACGTGGCGAATTTTACCGAGTACGCACCGGGCACCGTCATATGGGAGGACGAATCCACCACCTACCGGGTTGGCGATCAGGCCGAGTCGATTGTATTTCCCAACAGAGACGTGCCTGTGGGCCAGCGAGCGGGCCTGCTGATCCGACCCCGGTAATCACTACCGGGGCCGGGTCAAAATCCCAATTCAGCGCTGGCTCAGGCCGGCGCGTTCTCAGGCTCAGGCACCGGGGCCTTGATCAGTTGCGTGCACACCGCCGGGATTACCAGCAGGGTTAAAACCGTGGAGGCCAGCAGCCCGGAGATAATGGCCCAGGCCATGGGTGGCCAAAGGGTTGAGCTGGAAAAAGCCAGCGGTAGCAACCCGGCTACGGTTGTGGCCGTGGTCAACAGGATCGGCCGGGTACGCTGTTCAACCGCTTTTCGCACCGCATCCCGAATGCCCTCACCGGCCGCCAGTTGCCGGTCCATGACATCCAGCAGCACGATGGCGTTATTCACCACAATACCTACCAGCGCGATCACGCCCAGCAGCGACTGGAAGCCAAACGGCGAATTCGATAACACCAGTCCCGGAAAGATGCCCACCGTGGCCAGCGGCACCGTTAACAGTATGATGCCGACCCGGCGGAAGGAATTGAACTGCAACAGCAGGAAAAACAGCAGCAACAGCACGCCGATGGGGGCCGCTGTGAGCAACGCGCTGTTTGCGTCGCCGGAGCCTTCGGCATCGCCTCCCAGCGCAATGCGGGTGCCCTCCGGCAGCGGGTTTTCTTCCAGTGCCGCGTACATACTTTCCAGGGCTGCATTGAAGCCGTAACCAGCCTGCAGGTTGGCAGTGACCGTGTTCATCCGGACACCATCACGCAGATAACGCACCGCCGGCTCCCAGGTAGTTTCAACACTGGCCACCGCGGACAGCGGTACCGCATCACCGCGATCGTTGTAGATGTTCACCGACAACAATCGTGACAGCGACAACGCGGTGCCCTCCCTCGATCTCAGAACCAGAGGAATCGGATCTTCTTCCTGCCGGTAGCGCTCGGCGACCACACCGAAACTCTGGCCATAGAGACTCTGGGCGACGTCTGCCCGGGTCAGGCCGTAACGGGCCGCCGTGGCATCATCAACGTTGATCGCAATGCTCGGTACGCCAATATCCAGATCGTGGCGGACATCCACTGTGCCTTCTGCCTGGCGCAAGATCCCGAAGATCTGCTCCACCGCCTCGCTCCGGATGATATCGCTGGCGTGATAGACACGAACAGCAACCGGCGCCGCCCGGGGTGGCCCCTGCCCGAGAATGCCGACGCTGACGTCCAGTTCCGGCATTTCATCGTTCACATGGGCACGAACCCAGCGGATGATCTCGGTAGTGTCGGCCAGGGTTGGCGTCCGGATAACCAACCGTGCTCTGTTAGGCGCTTGCGGCGCACGCTGCAGGTTGTAATAGAAACTGGGGCCGGTGAAGCCAACAAACCGGTGCACTTCCACCGCTTTGGGCTGGGTGCGGATCATCCGCTCCAGGTCCGATGCGGCCTCTGCGGTGCGTTCCTGATCGGTGCCTTCTGGCATATACAGCTCCACAATCACCCGCGGTCGATCGGCATTCGGGAAGAACTGCTGGGCCATGAACGGTGTCATCGCCACACTGACGGACACCAGCAAAACACCGGCGGCAATCAGGCGGCCAGGATAGCGGGACACCAGGCTACCCAGGAATTGGGCCAGACCCACCAGGCGATCACTGCCAACGTTGCGGCGAGGCTTGAGGAAGCGGGCAGCCAGCAAGGGCACCGCGGAAATGGCGAGCAGGTAGCTGACTGACAGAGTCAGCATGATCATCACCGGTACGCCCCGAGTAAAGTCGGCGGCACCGCCCTTGGATAACAGCAGGGGCGCGAAGGCCGCCAGGGTGGTTCCGGTGGAGGCGCCGAGTGGCCCGGCCAGCTCGCCAACGGCGGTGCGCAGGGAATCCAGTCGCCGCATGCCCTGGTCCAGATGACCCTGGATGTTTTCGACGATAACAATGGCGTTATCAATGAGAATACCCAGGGAGATGACCATGCCGATCACCGCAATCTGGTGCAGCACCCCGCCGCCGAGGTCGTACAGACCAATACTGATCAATGCCACCATCGGAAGAATCGACGCCACCAGCAGGCCCATGCGGATGCCCATACCGGTGAACACCACCGCGACAATAATCAGCACCGACAGCACCAGACTCCAGGCCAGGTTATCCAGGCGCTGCTCGACCTTGTCGGGCTGGAAGAACATCTCGCGAATCTCGTAAGGCTCGAACTCCCCACGAATGGCTTCCACCCGTTCCCGCACCCGTTCACCAAACCGGATGGCGTCGGTGGCGCCCTCCTCCATGATGAGGGAGACCAGTACTACCCGTTCGCCGTCGTACCAGGTCTCTGGCTGGCGAGGTTCCACCGGCCCACGCCAGACATCGGCGGCAGCCGCCAGGGGCACCTGAGAGCCGTCCGGGAGTTCTATGGGCGTGGCGCGAATGGCCTCAATATCGGCAAATTCGCTGTTCGGCAGGATGGACAGCCGACGGCCGTCTGACACCACAAAACCGCCGGGAATGGTTTGATTGCGCCGGGCCAGGGTGTCCAATACCCGGGCTGGCGAGATACCCAGGCGAAACAGGGCAGCGTCATCCAGCGCCAGGGTAATCTGCTCATCGGCGTCGCCTTCAAGATCAATACGCGATACGCCCTGAATATCGGAAAGATTGCTTTTCAGGCGCTCGGCAACATCGGTCAATTCAGTAACCGAGGGGCCACCAGCCACCGCCAACACTATGGCCGGGATGTCGATCAGCCGGTCGTCCAGTTCCATCTGACCAACGTCGTCCGGGAAGTCATTCCTGGCCCGCTCCATGGCGAGCCGGACCCGATCCCAGGCCGGATCGGTATCGTAAATGGCGTCGTTCAGACGCAGCTTGACCAGGGCCACCCCGGTCCGTGCCGTGCCTTCGCTGAAGTCCACCTCTTCCACCTGGCGCAGCTCATCAACCAGGGGCTGGAGCACCAGGCGCTCTACCGCATCAGCACTGGCACCGGGATAGTTCACCGAGACCATGCCGGCCCGATAGGGAAACGACGGATCTTCCTGGCGCGGCATGGTGCTGTAGGCCGCGATCCCCAGCAAACACAGCATGGTGACCACCATGCCGAGCAGCCGGCGGCAATTCAGCAGTCGGCGAGTCATTACCGCACCTCCACGGCGTCACCATCGGTGAGCCGGGTCATGCCCGCGTAGACCACCTGGTCACCGGGAGACAGCTCCTCGGCACGAACCACCACACGCTCGCCCACGATACGCTCGACGGTGACCGGAACGCGCCTGGCCTGGCCATCCCGCACCCGGAACACGCCCGTGCCCTCACCTGTGCGCACCACCGACAACAGAGGCACGGTAGTCGCTGACATCCGCACTGGTGTGATGCCCACTTCCACCGGCGCACCGGGCTTCAGTGAATCGACGGGCAGGCTCGCCAGAATCGGATGCAGTTCACCACGGACCGCACCGGCCTGGGCAATCTCTACCACCGAGCCGGTCTGGGGCGGACGAGAGCGGTCCTGCACTGACCAGATCGGCAGTTCCTGTTGCAGGGTCACGTGTTCCAGCAGGTAAGCCGGTACCCGGACTTCAACCTCACGACCGTCGGGAGAGGACAGCCGCATTACCGGTTGGCCGGCGGCAACAAATTCGTCCTGTTCCACTAGTAAAGCTTCAACCCGGCCCGAGAACGGTGCTCTTAGAGTGCTTTCATCCAAAAGCTGAGTGGCCTCGGCCAAAGCCGCCTGAGCCGTGGCCACGCTGGCTCGCAGCGAATCCCGCCGAGCAGCAAGCTGTTCCAGACTTTGCTCCGATACCACGCCCCGCTCGTGCAATCGGCTGGACCGGTCCCATTCCCGCTTGGCCTGCTCAAACTGCGTTTTCAACTCATCCAGCTTGGCCCGCGCCGAATCCCGCGCCGGCGCCAGGGCCGGGTTATAGACCCGAGCCAGCACGTCACCGGCGCTGACGGTTTGGCCCAGCTCTACGGCACGTTCTTTCAACGTACCGCTGACCTGAAACGTCAAGGTTGCCCGCTGGGTCGCTCGCACGATGCCGGAGAAACGCAGCGCCATGCCCTCAGTCTGACCGCCGGTCACGTCGGCAACGCGCACCGAGACGGTGGGCTCTGAAGTTTCGGCAGAGACATCACTGGCTTTACAACCGGACAACGACACCGCGGCGGCAATGGCGATGACAGCGGCGAATGATGGGAGAAGTGGCTTCATGATTTGTCCTTTCATCCATGCTCTGGTCGGTAACGGGCGTCCGTTCCATCGGAATCCCGAGACTATGATTACGACATAATGTCACTCTTTGACATTTTGTCAATAATCAGGCCTTATTCACATTGAGGTATCATGCCAACGTCGTTGTAGCCATATGGAAGGTCAGATGAGTGAACCGCTGAAAACACGCCGAGAACGAGAGCGCCAGGCTCGCTACGACGCCATCCTGGACGCGGCCGAACTGGTCTTTTCGGAAAAAGGCTACGAGCGCACGTCCATGGATGACATCGCGCGCACCGCCAGTCTGAGCCGGGCGCTGCTGTACGTCTATTTCAAGGATAAGGCCGCCATTCAGCGGGGCATCATGCTGCGGGCCGGGCAAAGCCTGGCAACCCGTTTCCAGGAGGCCCGGGATCGGGCCGACACCGGGCTGGCGCAGATTGCGGCCATGGGCGAGGCGTACTATGGGTTTTACCTGGATGAGCCGGATTACTTCTCAGCATTAACCACGGCGTCTACCGCCATGGCCGAGGCCGATGAGAGTCAGACGGAAGAGATGCTGTGTTCGAAGTCCGATCTGATGGAGCTGATGATTGGCGCCATCCGCCTCGGGCTGGAGGACGGCACCATGAGCCGAGACCGGATTGCAGACCCGGTCCAGACCGCACTTTACCTTCGTGGCGCCCTCCATGGCGTCCTGTTGCTGTGTCAGTCAGAACTCAGCACCGGTTCCGGCAAACCGGACGAGAACGTTTCCGCCGATGCACTGATCCGGCACACCATGGAAATGCTGACGTCGTCGATCGCGCCCTAGAGCTGGAAGTCGTAAATCGATCCGAGCCCTAGAATACCAGTCAGCTCGTCCAGGGCCTTGCGCACTTCCTGCAGCAGCATCGGATCGGCCAGGTCCGCCTGTGACAACCGGTCCCGGTAATGCGCCTTGACCCAGGCGGTCAGGCGCTCATACAGATCGTCGGTCAACAGCACACCCCGGTGCATAGCCTTAAGTTCCTCGTCGCTCAGCACGACCCGCAAGCGCAAACAGGCGGGGCCACCGCCGTTGCGCATCGACTGTTTGACGTCAAACACCTCGACCGAGGTGATGGGTCCACCGGACTGCACCAGAGCATCCAGGTAGCGACTGACTGAAGCCACTTCCCGACACTCTCCGGGCACCGCCAGCATCATGCCATCCGGGGTATTCAGCAACTGGCTGTTGAACAGGTATGAGGCCACAGCGTCCTCAATCGGCACTTCCTCACTGCTGACCCGCACCGCTTCAAGTTCGGCGCCGTTCAGGCGCGACCGAATATCCGCCAGCACCCGTTCTTCTTCCAGAAATGCCATGTCGTGATAGAACAGGGTGTTGCCATTGCCGACCGCAATCACATCGTTGTGGAACACGCCCGCGTCGATGGCGTTCGGGTTCTGCTGGGCAAACACCGTGTGCTGGTCATCAAGCCCGTGCAGCCGGGCAATGGCCTGGGAGGCCTCCAGGGTTTGCCGGGCCGGGTATTTTTTCGGCGCCGGGGCCTGATCATTGAATGCCACCTGCCCGTACACGAACAGCTCGACCCCCGCTTCGCCATAGCCGCCACACAGGCGGGTATGGTTGGCAGCGCCTTCGTCACCGAACTGGCTGACCGATGGCAGGGCTGGATGATGGGCAAAATAACCCTCATCGGCGAAGATCGCCTTCAGTGCCCGCCCGGTCACCCGATGCTCAATGGAGCGATGGAACTTGGCACTCAGGTTAGCCGGAGTGAAATGCACCCGATGATCGGCGGTATCCGCACTGGGCGATACCGTCGCGGCATTGGCAGTCCACATGGTGGACGCAGACGACACCGCCGCCAGAATCGACGGACTGGTTTTCACAGCGTGCTCCAGAATCTGGCTGTCCGAGCCCTCAAAGCCCAGCGCACGCAGCGTTGGGATATGGGGCCGCTCGTGCGGCGGCAGGATACCCTGAACATAGCCACGGTCCGCCAGCCGCTTCATCTTCGCCAGACCCTGCAGCGCGGCTTCCTGGGGATTGGATTCCGCGCGCACATTCGACTTCGAGGCCACGTTCCCCCAGGACAGCCCGGCGTAGTTGTGAGTGGGCCCAACCAGACCGTCGAAATTCGCTTCTACCGCGTGCTTCACCATCGCTGTTCGTTCCGTTTTTGTTGGTCGCAATTAAGGGTTACTTGTCGAAATTCAGACCAGGAGCCAGGGTTGCCGGCACCTCACTGTGGCGCGATTCCAACGAGGCCATCGGCCAGGCGCAGTAATCCGCCGCGTAATAGGCACTGGCGCGGTGGTTACCACTGGCACCCACCCCTCCGAACGGCGCGGCACTGCTGGCACCGGTCAACGGACGGTTCCAGTTCACGATGCCGGCCCGCACTTCTTCAACCAGCCGGTCATAGAGTTTGCGATCGTCGGTGAGGATACCGGCGGACAAGCCGTAGCGGGTGTCGTTGGCCAGTTCCAGAGCGTCGTCAAAGCTCTTGTACCGGTACACGGTCAACAGAGGCCCAAAGAACTCCTCGTCGCTGACATCCAAGCCGGTGACATCGACGATGCCCGGCGACAACAGGCCGGTATCCGGCTTGACCTGCTTCATTTCCAGCAGGGATGTAGCGCCTTTCTCGAGCATACTGGCTTGGGCGTCCAGCAGTTTGTCTGCGGCTTCGGCGGAAATCACCGAGCCCATGAACGGTTGTGGATCGGCATCGAACTCGCCAACCTGAATACGGCCCGACAACTCCGCCAGGCGATCCAGGAATTCATCACCCTTCTTGCCCTTGGGGACCAGCAGGCGACGGGCGCAGGTGCAACGCTGCCCCGCAGACAGAAATGCCGATTGCAGGGCGTGGTGCACGGCACCGTCGACATCGGCGACGTCCTGCACGATGAGCGGGTTGTTGCCGCCCATTTCCAGCGCCAGGATTTTCTCCGGCTGGCCGCCAAACTGCTCATGCAGCAAATGGCCTACAGTGGAGCTGCCGGTAAAGAACAGGCCATCGATCATCGGGTGTCCCGCCAGGGATTTTCCGGTCGCCGACGCGCCCTGAACCAGGTTCATCACGCCTTCGGGAATGCCCGCCTTCTCCCAGAACTTGACGGTCATCTCGGCAACTCCCGGCGTCAACTCGCTGGGTTTGAACACCACGGTATTACCCGCCAGCAGTGCCGGAACAATATGACCGTTGGGCAGGTGACCCGGGAAGTTATAGGGGCCAAACACCGCGACAACACCGTGGGGGCGATGCCGGAGCACGGCATGACCGCCAGCCACTTCGGACTCAGAATGCCCGGTGCGATCGTTGTAGGCCTGCACGGAAATAGCGACTTTTCCGACCATGGCCGCAACTTCAGTGCGGGATTCCCACAGCGGCTTACCGGTTTCCAGACCGATCTGGTGCGCCAGCGCTTCCTTGTTTTCCTCGAGCTGATCGCGGAAGGCTTCAACCACCGCCAGACGTTCCGCGAAGCTCTTACGACGCCATTTCACAAACGCGCTGCGGGCCTCACGGACCGCGGCATCGACGTCTTCCAGGTTGGCGGCATTGCCGTCCCAGACGGTGTCTCCAGTAACCGGCTGGATTGACTCAAAGTATTCGCCGTGACCCTGGAGCCACAGGCCATCAATAAAGAGTTCACCTGTCAGGTTTGCCATATCAGAGCACCTCCCGGTACTGGACTTATATAGGTTTGATGGCGGCAAAGCGCCACTGTTCAATGGGTTCGGATTCTCAATTTTTCAGAAACGGCTTCGCGACTCGCGAACGCGTTCGTCCGCCTTGTCATGACTCCGGTGCATATGCAGGAACTGGGGGCCGTTATCCTTTAACGGGGCCAGACGAACCGGATCACCCGACTCCAGGTTCAGAGCCTCGGCCACCTCGGGCGGCATCTTGACCGTATCCGGCCCGATGCAACTGGCCGGAATGGTGGTTACCCGGAAATCCCGGAACGACCGATTGGAAATCATGACCCGCTCACCGGCCGGAACATCCAGATCAATTGGGGTTTGCGTGACCATCGCATAGCGATTGATCGACTCCCGAACCGTTCGGATGTTGTGCACGAAGGCTTCCACGACCGGGCCACCGTCAAAAATATCCACCAGACCATTGAAGTTGAAACCCTCAGCCTGGAGCATCTTGAGCGCTGGCGCGGTGTTTTCGTGAACCCGGCCGATGACGGCACGGGCCGGATCCGGCAGCATCGGCAGGTAGATGGGGTACTTGGGCATCAGCTCGGCAATAAAGGCCTTGTTACCGAGTCCGGACAGCATGTCCGCCTCGGTGAACTCCATGTCGAAGAACTTGCTGCCCAGGGCATCCCACAGTGGGCTACGGCCCTCACGGTCTGACACGCCCCGCATCTCGGCAAAGACCTTCTCCGAGAAATGCTTGCGGAACTCGTCCAGGTACATGAACCGGCAACGTGACAGTAGCAAGCCACTGCCACCGCCCTTGTAGTCATCCGACAACAGCAGCGAGCAGATCTCGCTGGTGTCGGTCATGTCGTTGGACAGGTGGAGCGTGGGCGTGCGTACGTGCACCCCAAGCTCCTTGGAGGCGTTCACGGTAATGCTCAGGCGATAGTTATAAAACACCTCGTCCAGCCCGACCCGGGCCTGAATACCACTGATACCCACGGTTTTCTTCAGCTCGGTGTCTTCCAGCGCAAACAGGTACAGCCCGGCTTCCGGGGCGCAGCGCTGGTTAAAGGTCTCAAGGGTGTGAGCAATTTTCTTCTGCAACAGTTCGCGGTCTGCTGGCAGGGTGGTCAGTCCTTTGCCGGCGTTTTGCGCCATGGCATAGAGATCGTCAAGATCGTTTTCCTGAAGCGGGCGAATCACCAGCATGTCACGCCCTCCCTCGGGGTTAATACAACAGGCATCATTGTGTTCATAACGGTGCCATCCTTACCGCGTCGCCCGCGCTTTTTTCCAGCACTTTCCAGGCCTTAACCGACACCTTGAGCTCATCATCCAGCGTCTCTTCCGCCCGAGCCATCGTGCATCGGAACGCCAGGCCTTCCCCGGCAGCGATCAGGCACTGGTCGCCAGACTCATCCTGACTTCCATGGAGACTCTTGCGATGGCTGGTCACCAGGGTGTGGACCGCATCGGTGCGCGCTTCCAGTACCGGGCCGGCATCGAAAATATCCAGGTAGCAGCCGGCGTGGAAACCCTCGCGGAGCAACAACTCCAGATTTAGTTTGGTCATTGGGTGGCACTGCCCCAATGCTGCCTGGGCCTGTTCAGTCAGCAGAGTGACGTAAACCGGGTTTGGCGGCATCAGCTCGGCGATGAAGGTTTTGCTGAGCAATGAGGAATACTGGTCGGCGGTTTCAAAATCCATGTTGAAGAAGTGTCGGGCCAGGCTGTCCCAGAACGGCACGCTGCCGTTTTCGTCCTGCACACCCTGAATCTCAACCACCAGCCGCGACGAGAACCACTCCCGGTGCTCGGCAATAAACAGCATCCTGGCCCGTGATAGCAGCTCAAACGCCTCGGTGTTGCGCAGTTCAGGCCGAATGGAAAACGAGCACAGCAGGGTCTGGTCGGTGAGGGAATGGGACGGGTACAACACCTCTACCCGGCGCGACACACCCAGTTCATGGGAGGCATGAACCAGCGCATCGCGGCGATAGTTATAGAACGGCTGACCGTTACCGGCACGGGCATCAATGCCGGCTGTTCCGGCCACCTGGCCGGTGTTGGTATCTTCCAGAACAAACAGAAACCGTGGCGCCTCCTTCTCCGGCACGTTGCCGGCGAAGGAGGCCAGGGAATGTTCAATCTTGCTCGCAAGGGCTTCGGACTGTTTGGGCAGGGTTGAGGAAAGACGGGCACTCTGGGTGCCCGCTATCTCAAGGATCTGTTCCAAATCATCCGGTTGGGCCGGACGTACAAGCCACATATCGACTCCTTACGCCGTCAGCTTCTTCACCGCTTTTTCAAACCGCTCGAGCGCATCATCGATGTCGGATTCCGGAATAATCAGCGACGGTGCAAGCCGCACGACGTTAGCACCGGCAACCAGCACCATCACGCCTTCATCCAGACCGGCGTTCAGGAAATCCTTGGCCTTGCCCTGCCACTTCTCGGTCAGGACGCAACCGAGCAGCAGCCCGGCACCGCGCACTTCGCTGAACACACCGTAGCGTTCGCCGATGTCCATCATGCCCTTGCGCAACCGGTCGGAGCGCGCCTTCACGCCCTTCAGAATATCCGGCTGACTGATCGTATCGACAACCTTCTGTGCCACCGCACAGGCCAGCGCGTTTCCGCCGTAAGTGCTGCCGTGGGTGCCCACACCCAGACTCTTGGCCACGTGAGCCGTGGTCAACATGGCGGCAACCGGGAAACCGCCGCCCAGGCCTTTGGCACTGGTCAGGATATCCGGAGTAACGTCGTACATCTGGTAAGCGTACATGTAGCCGGTTCGGCCAGCACCGGACTGAACTTCATCAAAGACCAGCAGGGCATCGTGCTCGTCGCACAGCTCGCGCAGTCCTTTCAGGAACTCAGGATCACCCGGCATTACGCCGCCCTCGCCCTGAATCGGCTCGACCACGATGGCGCAGGTCTTTTCTTTCGAAATCAGCTTCTTCACCGATTCCAGATCGTTGAACTCGGCGTGGTGGATACCACCCGGCGCGGGCTCGAAGCCTTCCAGGTACTTGGGCTGACCGCCCACGCTAACGGTGAAAAGGGTGCGGCCATGGAAGGCACCCTTAAAGGAAATGATCTCGTTCTTCTCTGGGCCATGGTGTTCCCAGGCATAACGACGCACCAGTTTGAACGCAGCCTCGTTGGCCTCGCCGCCTGAGTTGGCGAAGAACACCCGCTCCGCGAAGGTGAGATCGCACAGGCTCTTGGCCAACCGAAGTGCCGGCTCGTTGGTCATCACGTTGGACAGGTGCCAGATTTTTTCCGCCTGGTCATGCAGCGCGCTCAAAAGGCCAGGGTGAGAATGCCCGAGGCAACTCACTGCGATGCCGCCCTGTAGATCAACAAACTCCCGCCCCTCCTGATCCCAGATTCGGGAACCTTCACCTCGGACCGGGATGATCGAACCGGGTGCGTAGTTGGGTACCATGACTTGATCAAAAAGTTCGCGAGTGACGGGTTCTTTGTGCATAAATCTCTCTCGGGAAACGCGGATGAACGCATAACAATAGTAAAGTCACCGCACCAGGCAAGTAAGTACGTGTGCGGACCTAACCCCATGATACGCCACTCAGGGCATTAGCACATCCGGTGAACCAATCGCCGGCAACTCCAGGATTTTGCGATTTTGTCCGTCCCGCCCGTGCAGCGCCTTGATCAACAGCTTGTAGGAGTCCAGATCGAAAGTGACCGCCTGACCACTCAGGGACAGTTCGTGCAGGTCAACTTCATCATGCACGGTGGCCACGTGCATCCAGTTGTACACCACCAGGATGTCGGTACGATCAGAAAATCGGTCATGCTCCACGACGCCCACCGGGCCTTCCCAGGGCCAGGTCTGCAGACGCAAGGCGTGAAACGCGATCTGGGTACGCAGGTTGTAACGGGTGACATCCTCCAATCCCTCGCAGGCGCCCTGGCACCGCCCAAGGGTGCGTTGGAAACAGGCGCCTTCGTGTTCCGGCTCCAGGCCCAGCAACCGATTGCACAGCTCATTCTTTGCAGCGATACCACTGAGGGCACGCTCAGCATCACGCTTGCTCCGGAACAGACCGAAGTAGCTACCCAGCCGATGCGGTTCTATCTCCCGCACCAGCCCTGCCTGCAGGTAGCCCGCATCCGTCTCGCTCAACTCGATACTCACCAGGTTCTTGGCGGCCCGGGAGCGACGGTTAAACAGTGGCTTCAAGGATTTGATCTGTTTCAGTTCCAGCAATAGCGCGCCAAGCTCGCCCGCAGTCTGGGTCCAGTCCACCCGGCGCAGACTTTCCGACATTCGCACACCCCGGCTGGTGTTATGGTCACCGGAGAAATGCGAGGCCACCCGCTGGGCGATGTTGGTGCTCTTGCCCACATAAAGCAGTGCATCGTTCTCGCCGTAAAATCGGTAAACACCGGGGCTCGACGGCAAATCCTGAAGCGTGTCCGGCGGCAAATGAGAGGGGATACTGGGGCGCTGCAACAGAGTGGCTATAGCATCCTCCATCATCTCATCGCCGCGATCAGAGCGTGCGTGCAGGAAAAACGACAGCATTGCCTCGACATCGCCCATGGCCCGGTGACGCTGAACCCGAGCCAGGCCGTGCCGCTCAATCAGGGCGTCCATATTGTGGCGGCGAAACTCCGGATACAGCCGGCGCGACAGCTTCACCGTGCACAGAACTTTGGCGGAAAACAGACGCCCAAGCCGGCGGAATTCTGACTTGATAAAGCCATAGTCAAACCGGGCGTTGTGAGCCACAAATACGGCGCCCTTCAGCTGCTCTTCCAGCTCATCCGCCATGTCTGCGAATAGCGGTGCATCCGCCACCATGTCATTGGAAATACCCGTAAAGTTCTCGATGAAGGCAGAAATCCGGGTCTCTGGATTGAGTAAGGTTTGCCACTCTCCCACCACCTCACCGGCGCGCCAGAACCGTATGCCGATCTCTGTAATCCTGTCCCGTGCAGAATTACCCCCCGTGGTTTCAATGTCCAGAAAGGCAAAGGTAGTGTCCTGAAGGTGACTGTTATCGATGCTCATGGGGTCATTGTACGACATTCAGAAAAGCGCAGACCCCTGTCATAGCAACGAAAAGCGGCCATAGACATTCGTCTAAATAAAATGTGAATTAAGTTGAAATGTCACAAATTGGTAACTACCTTGGACGTGGGTCCGACAACAATAAATGTGTGGAGACAACAACAATGCAAAGCAACAAATTAAGAATGGCTATTCGTGCGACAGCAGCAGCGGCAGTGCTAGGGGTAGCAGGCCAGGCTGGCGCGGTTAGCTTTACCGCTGGCGATTACGACATGGCCGTATACGGCTACGCTCGCCTGAACGCCAGTTACGATATCGATAGCGACCAGGCGCTGAGCACCCGCTCAGGTTCCTACGCCGGCCTCGCTGGCAACGATGATGCAGCCGAAGGTCACTTCGGTGCGGACGCCTTCCAGAGCCGTATCGGCGTCAAGGCAACCAGCCCTGAAGGCGTAATGGTTAACGTGGAAGGCGACTTCCGCGGTAGCGGCGGTGGCAGCCTCCGCCTGCGTCACGCTTACGGTTCCTACATGGGCATCCTGGCCGGTCAGACTTGGTCTAACTTCACCAGCTTTGTGGGCAACACCTCAACTCTGGACTTCGACTCTCTGCCGGGCAACGCAGGCCTGCAGTCTCGCTCTACCCAGCTTCGTTACACCACCGGGCCTCTGTCCTTCTCTCTGGAGCAGCCGAGCAGCTCATTTGTTAACGACGATCCTTTGGTGACAATCCCTGAGAAGGATTCCTTGCCGGCACTGACGGCTCGCCTGGAAGATTCTGCTGGCGGCCTGGCATATTCAGCAGCCGTTCTGGCGCACCAGGTGGGCTATGACACAGGCGACGAAGACGAATCATCATTCGGCTTCGGCACCTTCCTGTCGGCCAAGATGTCAGTTACCGACATGATCACCATTCAGGGTAACGTTTCTTACTCCGACGGTGCCAACAGCTACCTGTACCGCTCAGGTGACAACTTCGGCGCAGCCAGTGCCTACGTTGACCCAGCATCCGGCGATGTTGAAACCATCTCTGGTTACGGCGCCACTATCGGTACCGGCATCAACCTGGGCGGCGGTCGCAGCATCAACATCGGCTACGGCATGGTCGAAGTTGACTGGGATGACGCCGAAGACGATCTGGGTGCAGCAGTAGTTGCCGATGAGAGCGAAACCAACTCGGCAGTCATGGCCAACTACAAGTGGAGCCCGGTTAAGAACGTCATGATGGGCGTTGAATACCAGTTCCTGAGCCGTGAAAACGTCGATGGCACAGACGGCGACGCAAGCCGCATCCTGTTCGCCTCGCAGTACAACTTCTAATCTTCCTTAGAAGTTAACTCGGAAAAGCCCCGGCCCTGCCGGGGCTTTTTCGTTCCATCCCAGTAAATCCAGCACCAACTTGCACAAACGCTTTGACTGGACGCTCTTCGCCAACCAATAGACTCCCAGAGGAAAGAACCTCAAAGGAAAAGAGCCCCAAACGAAAAAAGCCGGAAAGGCATGATGCCCTTCCGGCTTTTTTTCGACCGAAGAAACTTCGGCACCTGCGTCTGATTACAGCAGCAGGGACCGAATGTCTCCCAGTAGCTGGCTCAGCAATGTGGTGAACCGCGCTGCGTCTGCTCCGTTCACCGCACGGTGATCGTAAGACAGCGACAGCGGCAGCATCAACCGGGGCTGGAACTCCTTGCCATCCCAAACCGGCTTCATCGCCGCCTTGGAAATGCCAAGGATAGCCACTTCCGGCGTGTTCACGATCGGCGTGAAGGCGGTGCCGCCAATTCCACCCAGACTTGTGATGGTGAAACAGGCGCCCTGCATCTCGGCCGGCTTCAACTGCTTGTCCCGGGCCTTCTGGGCCAACTCAGCACTTTCCGCCGCCAGCTCCCACAAGCCCTTCTGATCCACATTTCGAATTACCGGAACCATCAGCCCGTGCGGCGTATCCACGGCAATGCCGATGTGGATGTACTTCTTGCGGACAACTTCCTTCTTGTCCATGTCCAGCGAGACATTGAACTGAGGCAGTTCCGCCAGCGCCGTGGCACAGGCTTTCAACATGAAGGGCAACGGTGTCATCTTCACACCTTTTTTCTCGCCTGCGGCCTTCTGGGCCTTGCGGAAGGCCTCCATGTCGGTGATGTCCGCGTCTTCGAACTGGGTCACGTGAGGCACGTTCAGCCAGCTGCGCTGCATGTTGGTGGCCGTAGCCGACATCATGCGTGACATCGATTCTTTTTCGATCTCACCAAACTGACTAAAGTCCGGCAGCTTGACCCCGGGAATGCCGGAACCGGTACCCACGGAGGCGCCCTGCTGAGCCTGTTGCAGCTGGCTCTTCACGTAAGCCTGGACATCGTCTTTCACGATCCGGTTCTTGGGGCCCGACCCTTTAACGCGGGTCAGATCGGCGCCCAATTCACGGGCCAGCTTCCGGACGGCCGGGCCAGCATGGACCTTGGTGCCTGGCGCGGGCGGCTCATAGGTTGAGCCCTGAGGCTCAGGGGCAGCTTTTTCCTGCTTGGGTTGCTGCGCCTTGCCATCATCCTTCTTGGCTTCCTTGGCGGGCTCCGCCTCGGCCTGATCGTCTGACTCGCCACCTTCTTCCTCGACGGTCATCTCAAGCAGGTCATCACCCTCGGACAGCTTGTCGCCCTCAGACACAAGGATCTTGCCAACCTTGCCCGAGTAGGGCGCCGGAATCTCCATGGTGGCCTTGTCCGACTCGACCGTTACCAAGGCGTCGTCCGCCTCGATGGAATCGCCTTCGGCGACGTTGATCTCGATCACCGGGACATTGTCGAAGCCATCCAGAGCCGGAACCTTAACGGTTTCCTTGCGCGAGCCACCGCCTTTTTTCGCGGTCGGCTTGCTTGGCTCTGCCTTATCGGCAGAGCTGTCATCGGATTTAGCCTCAGAAGCGGCCTCGGATGCCTGCTCTGATTTGTCGTCAGACTCCTCTTTGGCGT